>JAYVJR010000012.1:0-110398 GCA_043769085.1 Gammaproteobacteria bacterium | reverse complement strand
GGAAGCAGCTGCCGGGACCACCGATAGTGCACTCAGGCACAGACTTGTACAGCCACTCGGTATCGTCGTTGACGTTGCGCTTTTCCCAAAAAATGCCGCCGACGCCCGTGATCTTCCAGTCGGATGGCGTGCTCAGACGGATTTCATGGCTCTGGTTGGTGTTCTCGATGACGTCAGTCCAGACCGACGAGGGCGAGTAGCATTTGTTGACCGACGCGCCCGCAAAACCCGTGCACTGGTAGTACGCACCGAAGACGCCGCGCGCATAGTTGGTGTAATCGCCGACGATCGAATTGTCGCGCACCAGGTAGCCGCCCGAGTAAACAAAACCAAGTTGGCCGATTTTGCCAGTGACAGTAAGCGCGGTGTTCGAGAATTTGTCCCGGGTATTCGTGTCGTTGAACAAGTTGACCTGATACTTGCCCAACGGCACGCCTTGTACGGTAGTGCCCGTGGGGCCGCCACGCGAGCACGTGGCCGGGTTGCTCGGTGTCGGACAATCGGTTCCGAAAGGCATTTCGTAGAACACACCGCCAGAGTTCAAATCCTGGTAGCTCTGCGTCACCAGCACGTTCCAGTCGTCGTTGACGTTGTAGGACAGGCCTAGTCGCGCACCCTTGTAAGTGACGTCGTTGATGTCTTTACGAGCAACCCTGAAGTTGTCGATCGATACAGAATCTACTGGTACGACGCCGTTAGTTCGTAACTGGAACGCCGCGTCTGTGCTACGCCGCGTGAAAGTCGACGGCACGTTGTCGATATAGCCGCCGCGGCTATCGTTATAGATAACAGCGCGCATTGCGAGCTTGTCGGACAAAGGCAGATTGAGCATGCCCTGAAGGCTGCTGCTATTCGCGCCAAAAGCGGTCGTGCCGAATCCCGCCTTGAAGTAAGACTCAGTAGATTCGTGATTGGGCTTGTTCGTGATGTAACGCAATGCACCTGCCTGCGCGCCGGCACCGAACAGAGTTCCCTGCGGGCCTTCCAGCACTTCGATGCGCTGCAGATCGGCCGCGTAAACGTCAAGGTTACGACCCGGCATCGCGGTGCCCTGGTCATCCAGAAAGAGACCCACTGTCGGCCACTGACCCACGGATCCGCCACCCTGCAGGATGGCGCCGCCAACGCTGAGGCCGCGAATCGACAGGTTGCCCTGGCTTGGGCCGAGACCGCCGGTCTGTACGTTCGGCAGATACTTCAGGAAATCGTCGATGGTCGAAACTTTCAGGTCGGACAGCGTTTCGCCAGTGAGCGCTTGAATGGTGATTGGCACATCTTGGATGCTTTCGTTGCGGCGCTGCGCCGAAACAATGACTTCTTCAAGTCCACCTGCTTCAGGGGCATTGCTGTCTTGCGCAAAGCCACTCTGTGCCTGCGACGCGATAATCGCAGCCACGGCTGACGAAATTTTTCGATTCACTATTCACACCCCTTAAAAACTGAGTTAGTGCAAGCACTGGAAAATGCCCGCAGTTGGCCAGGGCAAGAATCCAGACATCCGAGATTAACGTTACAACAAGTCACTGAACAAGCAAATCAATTTGTTGCTTTCATCAGCCCTTTTTTATGCGATTTATCCTATCGATTTTTGCGATAACGCGCACTTCTGTGCTTTTTTAGCCACAAATTTCACATCAGCGGCTGAGGTCTGCAACTGCCTGGTAAACCTGGTTGTGCATGTCTTGATAGGTGCGCGGTGTTTTGCCGTCAGGACCGCGAATATTCTGCGCCAGCACCACGGCCACAATTCCGGTACTTGGACTGACCATCCAATGGGTGTCCAAGGCGCCGGGCCAGGTGTAATCACCATTGCGATTGGCCTGCGGCGCAGAACGGTAGTCGATGATGGGTGACACGCCGAGACCGTATCCAAGACATCGCCACATCTCACCGTACGCCTTTGCCTGGGCATCTTCCGCAACTTGATTGCTGGTCATCAGTTCTACGGTCAGAGGCGAGAGATATTGCTTACCTTCTAAGCTGCCCATATTCGCCAACATCTGCGCAAACCTCAGGTAGTCCGCCGCCGTCGACACAAGGCCACCGCCGCCAGACGCAAACGCAGGCGGTTTGGTCGGTGCAAACTGCGGCCCACCATCAGCTCGCTCGAGCCCGCCGTCTGCCATATGTTTGTAGGCGCCGGCGAGCCATTGCACATCCGACTCAGGCATAAAGAAACCGGTGTGCGCCATTCCAAGCGGATCAAACAAGCGGGTTTTCAGAAACTGATCAAACGGCATTCCAGATACGACTTCAATCAGGTAACCCAGAACGTCGTTGGCATAGCTGTAACGCCACTCGGCACCCGGCTGGGAGTAAAGTGGCAGGCTCGCCAGCTTCTTCATCTTGTCAGCGCTGGAGTCGGTGCCGGAAAGGCTCATGCCAGCCCAGGTCTTGGCTAACGGCGTGGTTCGGTCGTAGCCCGGGCCGTAACCCAAGCCAGCCGTATGAGTCAGTAAATGGCGAATGGTGATCGGCTTCTTGAGCGCCTCCGTCAACACATTCCCCGAAGGTTCGACGCCGGTGTACACCTTGGAATCGGCGAAAGCCGGTATGAATTTGGATACCGGATCATCAAGCTGGAAGCGCCCTTCTTCATAGAGCATCAGCGTCGCAACCGCGGTAATGGGTTTGGTCATGCTGAAGATGCGAAAGCGCGTGTCCAGGGTCATTGGCAATTTGTTTTCGCGATCGCGCATACCCACAGCGGCGGAATAGACCAGCTTGCCGTGGCGGGCCACCATCATGACGTAGCCCGCTGCCGCATTGCGCTCGGTTTCACGGCGGAAAAACTCGCCCATGTTAGACAGACGTTGCGATGACATGCCAACGGACTCCGGCTTCGCCACCGGCAACGGTGTGCTCAGCGTTGCCGCGCCAACCGCCAAGCTCAATACGCCACCTACCATTGCGCTGGCAAAACCAAGCCAAGAACGATACTTTTTCACCGCATTCCCCCTAAAACTTTGGGTCCGCAATCATGCCCGCAAACGCAGGTTTTGTGGATCGTACAACGGCTCCGTCGCCACCACCGCCTTGCGACGCGTTCCGAGGATGTCGACACCCAGAACGGTTCCGGCGATCGCGAGATCCGTGCGCACGTAGGCGAGCGCAATACTCTGCTGCAATCGGTAGCCGTAGCCGCCCGAGGTCACGAGCCCGGCTACTTCATTGCCGTGGTAAACGATGGACACTGCTGCGGCGTCCGCATCATCTGCGTCGACCAGCAGTGGCACAAAGCGCTCTTTTGGCCCCGCGAGGGCCTCGCGGCGCAACGCCTCCTGGCCAATGAAGCCACCTGGCTTATCCAGTTTGACGAATCGATCTAACGAGGCCATGAATGGCGTGTATTCAGTTGTTAGGTCGCCTTTCCAGGCTCGATAGCACTTCTCCAGGCGCAGGCTGTCCATCGCATAGAGACCGTAATCATGAATTCCGAACTGCTGCCCTGCTTCCCACAGCAGATCATAGACCGACAGCAGGTGCTCCATCGGCAGGTGCAGCTCCCAGCCCAACTCGCCGACATAGTTGACGCGCAGCGCGATCGCTTTTGTGTAGCCGATATCGATATGACGCACCGACAGCCAGGGAAAGGCCTCATTGGATAGGTCGGCACGGGTCAGCAGGGACAGCACCTCGCGCGACTTGGGCCCGACCAGAATCAAGGTGCCAAAGCGCGTCGACTGGTTGTCGATGTGGACGGCGGGTCCTGTGGATGGCAGATGCTCACGCAACCAATGTTCGTCATGGCGCTCGCCGGCCGCGGCGCTGATCAGCCAGTAACGCTCCGGTTGCAGCGCGGTAATGGTCATCTCCGTGACGATGCCGCCGTTAGGTGCGCAGAAATAGTTGAGCGCGGTGCGGCCTACCTTGGGCACCGTGCCCGCGACCATGTGATTGAGCCAGTCGCTGGCGCCCGGGCCGGAGACCTCAAACTTGGTAAATCCAGGCAGATCGAGAACCGCGACTCGCTGCTGCACCGCCTCGCATTCTCGCGCGATGGCGCAATGCCATCGCGGGCGACGAAACGACAGTTCAGGTTTGTCAGTCGGATCGCCGGCTAACGGGAAATACACCGCACGCTCCCAGCCACCGCGTGCGCCGAATTTGGCGCCTTTGTCGCGCAGTCGTGAGTTCGCGGGCGAGGCTTTGGCCGGTCGGCCCGCAGGTCGTTCTTCCGCCGGATAACCAACGCCATACTCTTGTTGATAGGTCTCGATGGCTTTGGCCAGCGTGAACTTGTGATTATGGCATTCCATGTAACGGCGCGAGTCGAGCGGCCACATATCCCATTCGGGCTGGCCGTTAGCGACCCACTCTGCAATCGTTTTGCCGGCACCGCCCGCCTGGGCAATGCCGAAAGTAAACGCACAGCAATGAAAAAAGCCGGGTAGCCCTGGTGCGGGGCCGATGAGCGGGTTGCCATCCGGCGCATAGGGGATCGGACCATTTATGATGGTCTTGATACCGACCGAACCCAGGATGGGCACGCGCGCACACGCCGCTTCGATGTATGTCTCGATACGCGCGGTGTCATCGTCAAACAGCTGATGTGCAAACTCGTCTGGGATGCCGTTGAGCCAGTGCGCAGTTGCTTGCCACTCATAAGGACCCAGGATCAGACCCTGGCGTTCCTGACGCAGGTAATAGCTAACGTCGGGATCACGGACCAACGGCAGCCGCTCAGCGCCACGCGCAACCAGCTCGGGAATGTCTTCCGTGACGAGATACTGATGTGACAGCGTCACGATCGGCAAATACTCGCCGACCATCGCTGCCACTTCGCCACCGCGATAACCAGCGGCGTTGATGACCTTCTGCGCAGTGATCACGCCTTTGGTCGTGGAAATGCGCCACTCGCCCGATGCGGTGCGATCGATGGCGGTCACACGAGTCTGACGATAGATCTGCGCGCCGGCGTCACGGGCACCTTTGGCGAGTGCCTGCGTGAGCTGCGCAGGATCGATGTCACCGTCGTAAGGATCGTAAAGACCAGCCAGAATATCGTCGGTGCCGATGAAGGGATGACGCTCGCGGATCTGCGCTGGCGTCATCATCTCGAATTCGATGCCCTGCGCGCGTGCCTGCGAGACGACATGGCGAAACTCATCGACACGGTCCTGCGTATGCGCGAGACGAATGCTGCCCGTGATGTGGTAATTGATATCGTAGCCAACGCGCTTGGCCAATTCCGAGTACAGACGAGTGCTGTGGCGCTGCAGCTTGATCAAATTCCACGACGTTGAAAAATTTGGACAGTTGCCGGCAGCGTGCCACGTCGAACCCGCTGTTAGCTCGTCACGCTCCAGCAGAACCGCATCGGTTACACCGAGTTGTGTCAGGTGATAAAGCGCACTGCAACCGACAGCGCCGCCACCAATGATCACCACCTGTGCGTGCGTCTTCATTCGACCCCTGACATTAAGATTTGATGCGTTCGCTCTTCGGATCGTACCAAGGCTGCAATTGCACCCGCGCAGCATATCGCTCGCCAGCAACCTCGATCTGCCACCGGCCGGACTCCAACCAAGCCGGTGTGACCCCGGCTTCACAACTCACATAGCCCATGCCGATCGACCGGTTGAGCCGATGGCCCCAGGCACCGGAGCGCGTGGACCCAACTATGATTCCGTCGTTAACAATTGGCTCTTCGTGATAGAGCATCGGTGCCGAAACGGAATGGTCTTCAAGCATGACTTGCACCAGGCGTTTTGTGAGTACACCACGTGTTTTTTGTGCGAGCAGCGCTTCGCGGCCGATGAAGCCGCCCGGTTTGTCCCAGGCAACCGTGAATCCAAGACCCGCCTCCAGCGGCGTATCTTCGTCGGCGATGTCATGGCTCCAGTGACGATAGCCTTTTTCTACCCGGCAGGAAGCCATGGCGTGATAACCCGCATGCCGCAAGCCGCAGGCACTGCCCGCCTCGATAATGCGCTCGTACACATCGTGGAGATGCTCTGTGGGAACGTAGAGCTCCCAACCCAGTTCGCCAACGTAGGTAATGCGGCTCGCGCGCAATTTCGCGTAACCAATTTCCATCTCACGCGACTGACCAAATGGATGCGCTGCGTTGGAAAGATCCGCGCCGGACACTGCCTGCAGCAGCTCGCGGCTGCGCGGACCCATGACACCTAACATCGAGAGCCCGGATGTGATGTCAGTGACCGAGCAATGCACGTCACCGCTCGATTCAATGTGTCGCATCAGCCAACTCAGGTCGCGTGTTTGGCAGACGGCCGAGGTCACCAACAGATACTGCGTTTCGGCAAGGCGCGTAATCGTCAAGTCCGCCTCGATGCCGCCCTTGGCGTTGAGCCACTGCGTATAGACGATTCGCCCTGCTGCGACGTCCATGTTGTTGGTCGACAGGCGATTGAGAATCGCGCAGGCATCGCGACCCTGCACCAGAAATTTCGCAAAACTGGCCTGATCGAATAACGCTACCGCGTCACGCACCGCCAGACACTCGCTGCGGCAGGCTTCGAACCAGTTCTGGCGACCGTAGGAATATTCGTAACGCGGCGTCGAACCCGGTGCGCCGAACCAGTTTGGTCGCTCCCATCCTGCGGTCTCGCCCATGCAGGCTCCTGCGGCGATCAGGCGATCATGCAAGACGCTGCGGCGCGCGCCGCGCGCGGTTTCATATTGGTAGTACGGCCAATGCATTGCATAGAGCAAGCCGAGCGTTTCGACCGTACGATCGTGCAGGTAGCGGCGATTGGATTGGAACGGCATGGCACGGCGGATATCAACGTCCGCGAGATCCATCGGCGGACGTCGGTCCACAATCCACTGGGCCACAACTTTGCCAGCGCCACCACTGGCAGCGATGCCGACCGAATTAAAACCGGTGGCCACAAACAGATCGCGCACTTCTGGCGCTTCGCCGATGTAGTAGCGATCATCCGGTGTGAAACTCTCGGGGCCGTTGAAGAAAAGCTGAATACCTGTTTCGGCAAGCGCTGGCACACGGCGGGTAGCGGCGGCGAGAATTGGCTCGAAGTGATCGTAATCTTCGGGCAGAGAATCGAAGCAAAAACTCTCCGGAATACCGTTCATGCCCCAGGGTTTAGCGATCGGTTCGAAGCAACCGACTAACAACTTGCCGGCATCTTCCTTGTAGTATGCGCACTCGTCGTAGACTCGCAGCACCGGCAGATTGCCTGGCAGTTTTGCGATCGGCTCGGTGACTATGTAGAAATGTTCCGCAGCATGCAAAGGCACAGATACACCGGCGGCGCGGCCCAGTGCATGCGACCACATACCGGCGCATAACACCACCGTGTCGGCGCTGATATACCCGGACTCGGTCTCTACGCCCACCGCACGGCCCTTCTCAATCCGAATGCTGACCACCGGCGTGTTTTCGAAAATGCGAGCGCCGCGCATCTTTGCGCCGCGCGCGAACGCCTGGGTCGTGTCGATCGGGTTGGTCTGGCCATCCTTGCGAATGAAAATGCCGCCGAGCAGATCACCCACCTCTAACAGAGGCCAGCGTTCTTTGATTTCGCCGGTGGTCAGCAAATCAATTTCGAGACCAAAGGTCTTGCCCATCGAGGCGCCGCGCTTCAGCTCCTCGAAGCGCGCCTGCGTTTTCGCGACGCTGATTGAGCCGTTTTGCTTGAATCCGGTGGCTTGGCCGGTCTCCGCTTCCAGTGAGCGATAGAGATCGGCCGTGTACTTCGCCAGTTCCGTTAGATTTCGCGTCGCGCGCAACTGCCCGACCAAGCCGGCCGCATGCCAGGTGGTCCCGCAGGTGAGCTGTTTGCGCTCGAGCAGCACCACATCGGTGATACCGATTTTGGTCAAGTGGTAGGCAATTGAACAGCCGGCGACTCCACCGCCAACGATGACGACGTTTGCATGACTGGGCAACGACATGGCTGACTAGGCGATAACCCGCTTGGGGCCGCGGGCTGCGCCCAGGTCTGCCGCCGGCAACATGCCAGCGCGCGCGAGCTTCACCGGAAACCGTCGACGGATTTCAGCGTCGACTGCGTCCGACACATGCGCTGGAAAATGCGAGCCCAGAATCTCCTGAACCTTGATCGCCGCGCGTTGCAACACATTCGTCGAGCCCTGTTCCGTCCATTCGTTAGGACTGCGGCGATCGCCAATCGCAGGATAGAGATACTCGGTCTGCATCAATTCGAGCGTCTGCGGGCTGCCAAGGAAATGCCCAGGCCCGTTCAAACAAACTTCCTTGATGGTCTCGAAAGACAATCGTTCTTCACTGACTTCGATTCCCTTGATGGTGCGTTGTGTTGCGCCGATGATGTCGTTGTCGATGAGCAGGCTCTCGAGCGAATAGCCTAACAAGCTGGCGTGCATGCCCGCCGATTCGTAAATCAGGTTGGCACCGGAATTGCCGACCAGCGCATGATTCAGAGCTTTTTCGCCCGCCGACTGGGCGTCAGCCACTTTGGAGTCGGTCATGCCAGAGGCGGTACCTCCTGTCAGGTCATAGAAATTGGCCATCTGTCCCGCCGCAGCAGACAGCAAAGCCTGCTCGGGGCTGCCTCCCGACATCGCACCAGTGCGCAGGTCGGATACAAAGCACCAGGTGCCGAAGATGGCCGGATGACCGGGCTTGAGTGCATTGACGTACACAAGTCCGGCCAGGACTTCTGCCACTTCCTGAGCTAACGCGCCGGCCAACGCCGCCGGTGCGGTGGCACCCGCCTGCCCGGCTGACAACAGCAACACCGGCATGCCGCCGCGCACTGCGACTTCCAGACAACGGCAGGCATCGGCCGCAAATTTCATCGGCGGTACAACGAAGCAGTTCGATTGGCTAACAAAGGGGCGTGCGCGCCATTTGTCTTCGCCACCGGCGATGGCGTGCAACATTTCGAGCGAGGCTGCTACATGCTCGGGCTGCACCCAGCTGCTACCCACATGTTTGGTGGTGCTGGATACGGCCGCGTAACAAGTGTTGAAGTCCATCTCGTACGGATCGGGGATATCGCGCGGCACAACAGCGCGTTGAAAAAAGTGGATGTGTTCCATCACATCGACAATACGACCGATGTCGTACAAGTCCTGAATCGTTGACTCGCGATAAACACCCTGCGCATCGACCACGTGGACGGCAGCACCGGCCGTACCGAAATACGCGCGCTTACCCCAGGGCTCCATGTCGTGCTTGGACTCCTGGCCGTGCAGCACGAAATTGCGCGCCGCCTTGGCCAGCGTGTCCTCGACCAAGGAACGCGGAAACAACAGCCGCCCGGTATCAGTCATCGTGCAACCGGCCTGCATCATCGCCTCGATGCCTGTGTCGGTTGCGTCCGCCAGACCCACCTCGGAAAGCAAGCGCAATGCCGTGCGATGAATCTGGTCTATGCCATCTTGGGTCAGCGGCTGGAACCTGCCGCTTGGCATGCCCGGTCGAACGGGCTTCAGATGATCCGGCAGTGGGCCTGAGCGCTGCGCGCGACGTGCATCGCGACCCGAGGGCCGTCGCGTTATGGGGGTACTATCGGTCACTGCAAGTTCTCCAACGATTGGGCCATGGTTAGCCTCGCACAGGCGATCCCCGGACCCCAGCAAAGATTATCTACCAGTCGGCAAGACTTTATGTAGGGCAAAACCAGCCGCAGAGATCGAAGCGATCGATGGGTTGGGCATATCATGCCGCAGGGTCAATCTGCGCCCGATTTATGACGAATAGCCGCCATGCCTGATGCCGATCCGCTGCTGAATCTGCTCCCCGACACAGAGATGTCGGCGCGTGACTTTGGCGTACCCCTCGATATGCGCGTCCCGGCGTTCAAGGCGCGCACCGAATATGTGCCAGAGGTCGATCCCGGATACCGATTCGACCCCGACACTTCGCTGGCCATACTGGCGGGCTTTGCCTATAACCGGCGGGTCATGGTTCAGGGCTATCACGGCACCGGCAAGTCCACACATATCGAGCAAATTGCTGCCCGCCTCCACTGGCCGTTGGTGCGTATCAACCTGGACGGTCACGTGAGCCGCATCGATCTCATCGGCCGCGATGCCATTGTGCTCAAGGACGGCCAGCAGATCACCGAGTTCCGTGAAGGCCTGTTGCCATGGGCAATCCAGCGACCCGTCGCATTGGTTTTTGATGAGTACGACGCCGGACGCGCGGACGTGATGTTTGTCATCCAACGCGTGCTCGAAGCGAGCGGCAAGCTAACACTTCTGGATCAGAATCGCGTCATAACACCACATCCTTTTTTTCGTCTTTTCGCCACCAGTAACACCATCGGACTCGGCGACGCCACCGGGCTCTACCATGGCACGCAGCAGATCAATCAAGGTCAGATGGATCGCTGGTCGATCGTGGCAACACTCAACTACCTGGATCACGATGCTGAGGCAGCCATCGTGTCCGGCAAGGTACGCGGCTACGCGGATGCCGAGGGGCAGCGCAAGATCATGGCGATGGTGCGGGTCGCTGACATGACCCGCAACGCTTTCATGAATGGTGATATCTCCACCGTGATGAGTCCACGCACCGTCATCACCTGGGCGGAGAATGCCCTGATTTTTCGCGATCTCGGACTCGCGTTCCGCGTTAGCTTCCTGAATCGCTGCGACGAACTGGAACGGCCGGCAGTTGCCGAGTTTTATCAACGGGCGTTCGGCACCGATCTGCCTGACGCAATTTCGCGTCTCAAGGTGCTGTAGTGATAACGGCGCCGGAGCGCAAGCCTGGCCAACAGAAGCTGTTCGAGCGCGTGCTGGCGCAGTCGACACGTGCCCTGGCAGGTGAAGCCCAACTGCACGTTGTTTTCGGCCCACAGGGACCGCGGCTCGATGGCAATCGCCTGCTGTTGCCGCCTCCGCAGGTGCCGCTGACCGCGTCATCGGTGGCACTGGCACGCGGCCAGGCAGACAGACTGGCATTGCGGCGCGCATACCACGACGCCAGCGTTGACGCGCGTTATCGCCCGGTGGGATATCGGGCGCGAAGTCTATTCGACGCGCTTGAAGACGTGCGCTGTCAGGCGCGCGGAGCGCGCGTTTTGGAGGGCGTCGCCGATAACGTGTGGGCCGCAATGCGTCACGATCTGGAACGCAGCGGCGTGTTACGGGGTTCCGCCGAGACCTCTGCGGGCATGACCCAGGCATTGGTTCTGCTGGCCTATGAGAAATTCACGGGCCATGCTCCACCTAACGAAGCTGAGCCACTGATGGCGCGCTGGCGTCCGTTCCTCGAAGGCAAGCTGCAACACCTCCTGACAGATATGGCCGCAGCGACTTCCGACCAGGCAGCCTATGGCCAACTTCAGCATCAACTTTTGCAGGCCCTCGATCTTGCCTATGAAATTGCACCTGCGTCTCGCGGCGCCGCCGCCAGGCCAGCCGTCACGACAGTTACGCGTCCCAAGGCATTTGACCATCAGGCCTCACACGAGGCCTTGCGGATCAAGGATGTGCAAGGTGTCGCCGAGCAGGATGAGCCGCAGATCGCACCCCAAGTGCCGCTCACGGAGCTGCCAGCAGGCGATACAGACACCGAACGCGCGGCAGCGAAAGACGAAGCGGGCGACCGATTGGGGCGCGCGGCACTATATGACGATGCCGACCACCCGAATCGGCATTACCGGGTATTTTCGCGCGCGCACGATGAGATCGTCACCGCCGAAAAGCTCAGCGACGATGCCGAGCTAACGGGCTTGCGCGCGACGCTCGACCATGAGGCGCGCGCGCTGCCCGGTATCGTGGCTCGCCTGGCGCGACGGCTGGAGCGTTTGCTGCTGACCCAGCAGAGTCGCCGCTGGCAGTTTGATCTCGAGGAAGGTGTGTTGGATGCGGCGCGGCTGGCGCGCGTGCGAACTGATCCGCTGCTGCCATTGTCTTTCAAGCAGGAGCAGGAGACCGATTTCAAAGACACGGTGGTGAGTCTGTTGCTCGACAACTCGGGCTCGATGCGCGGCCGCCCTGTCCTGCTGACTGCTTTGTGTGCCGATGTGTTGGCGCGCACGCTGGAACGCTGCGGTGTCCGGGTCGAAATCCTGGGATTCACGACTCGCGACTGGAATGGCGGGCGCTCGCGCGAGGATTGGATCGCCGCTGGCGCGCGCCCCAATCCGGGTCGCCTCAGCGATGTGCGTTACATTATTTACAAGTCGGCCGACACTTCATGGCGACGCACGCGCCGTAATCTCGGGCTGCTGCTGCGTGAAGACCTGCTGAAAGACAACATCGACGGCGAGGCCCTGCTGTGGGCGCACGAACGACTCATCGCCTGCCATGAGCAACGCCGCATTCTGATGGTGATTTCCGACGGCGTGCCACTCGATGAGGCGACTCTATCTGCGAATCCCGGCAGCTACCTCGACCAGCATCTGCGCAATGTCGTCAAATGGATTGAGCGTCGCTCGCCGATCGAGCTGGTGGCAATCGGCATCGGTCACAATGTCACCGACTACTACCAGCGCGCCTTGACGATTGCCACTGCCGAAGAACTGGGCACTGCCATGATTGAACAACTGGCACAGCTGTTTGCACCACAACGCGAACGAGCCAAAGGGTTTAGAGCCAACAAAGGGAGCAATTCATTATGAACGTGCAGCAATTCCGGGGTTCCTGCCTGTGCGGCGCCTGTGCCTTTGAAGTTCATGGTCCGCTGCGCAACATTGTCGCCTGCCATTGCACGCAATGCCGCAAACAGACAGGTCACTACCTGGCAGCGACGAATGCGCAACTGGCGGACTTCCGACTGCTGCGCAAAGACTCACTGCGCTGGTATCGCGCCTCCGATCGCGCGCAGCGCGGCTTCTGCTCAACCTGCGGCTCGACGCTGTTCTGGCAGGCCGATGGCCGTGACAGTATTTCGATCGCCGCCGGCTCTTTGGATGGGCCGACCGGCCTAACGATCGAAGGCCACATCTTCTGCGCCGATCGCGGCGACTACTATTCGATTCCCGCGGAAGGCTATCAGCTCGAGCAATGGCGCTGACTCACACACCACCGAGTTACATGCGGGCCGTGCTGCTCACCGGCCACGGCGGATTCGAGCGGCTCAAGCACGTCGACAATCTTCCGGTACCGCAGCCGGCGGCGGGCGAAGTACTGGTGCGAATTCACGCCGCCGCGATCAATAATACCGACATCAACCTGCGTTCGGGCTGGTACTCGAGCTCGGTCACGCAAGGCACCGACGGCACAGCAAAACAACCGGGGGCTCGTGCCGAGGATGCAGGCTGGGATGGTGAACCGATTGCATTTCCACGTATTCAAGGCGCCGACGGCTGCGGGGAAATCGCCGCAGTCGGACCTGGAGTCGACACCAAGCTGGCGGGTGCGCGCGTGCTGCTGAACCCTGTCATCGGTGTCAACTACCTGGGGACCGACCGTGACGGCTGCTTCGCGGAGTATGTGGCGTTGCCAGCGTCTAACGCGCTGCCAATTCACAGCACACTGACCGATATCGAACTGGCTGCTTTCCCATGCTCATGCCTTGCGGCCGAGAACATGTTAGCCCGCGCCAGTGTCGTGTCAGGCGAAGCTGTCCTGGTGACGGGCGCCAGCGGTGGCGTAGGCACGGCTGCGATTCAACTCGCACGTCGCCGTGGTGCTCGCGTGTACGCGCTGGCAGGCAATGGCAAAGCCGCCGCGTTGCTGGCGCTGGGCGCTGATCGGGTCATTGCACGAGACGCCGACCTCGTCGCGGAATTGAACAACGAGGCAATCGATGTGGCTATCGACTGCGTTGGCGGAGCACAGTTTGCATCGCTACTGAGAGTTCTGCGCCGTCATGGCCGCTATGCCGTGGCCGGCGCAATTGCCGGTCCGATGGTGCAGCTGGACCTGCGAGTACTTTATCTCAAGGACCTGAGTCTGTTAGGTTGCACGCTGCCCGGCCCAGCTGTTTTCAAAGATCTGATCGGCTACATCGAGCGCGGTGAGATAAAGCCCGCGATAGCCAGCGTCTACCCGCTCCACGATATGGTCGCGGCTCAGCAGGCATTTCTCGCTAAACAGCACGTCGGAAAAATCGTCTTGAAGATCTAGGGAAGCTCTGCCGTGTCGACGGGCAGAACTAACAGGCCGACCGCGTGACGCGCAATATCCGACAGACCTACGCCACCTTGCCGTCCGTGATTCACAATTTCGCGCCGCATGCGCGGATCCCAGTACTTCGTCAGGTGACTGGCCACGTTCTGCGGCGCCTCTGCCGCCGTCGACTCGGACGCAAAAAACTGCGCGATCTCGTTGGCCATTTTCACCAGCCGTTCGATTTGCATTACTGCGTCTCCGTCACCCGCGGCTGGTGACGCGCCGCCATGGAACGAGCACGCCAAGACTCAGGTTGGCTGACTTTTGCGACCTGCACTGCGGTCACTTTGTATTCGGGGCAGTTGGTAGCCCAATCGGAGTTGTCTGTGGTAACGACGTTTGCGCCGGACTCTGGAAAGTGGAAAGTCGTGTAGACCACACCCGACTGAACGCGATCTGTCAGCGTCGCACGCATCACCGTTTCGCCGGCCCGGCTTGAGATTCCAACCCAGTCACCGTCGCGAATACCGCGCGACTCTGCATCGTCCGGATGCAATTCGAGGCGGTCTTCATCATGCCAGCGATTGTTTTCCGTGCGCCGGGTCTGCGCGCCCACGTTGTATTGCGATAGTACGCGTCCCGTGGTCAGAATCAGCGGATAGCGGCTCGAGGTACGTTCGTCAGTTGGCACATACTCGGTGACATAGAATCTGCCCTTGCCGCGCACAAACTGATCGACATGCATGGTCGGAGTGCCATCGGGCGCGGCCGCATTGCAAGGCCATTGAATGCTGCCAAGTCGGTCGAGTTTTTCATAGCTGACGCCCGTAAAGGTCGGCGTCAACCGGGCAATCTCATCCATGATCTCAGACGGATGCCGGTAGTTCATCTCATAGCCAAGCGCCTGCGAAAGTTTCATCGTCACTTCCCAGTCCTCCAGGCCGGCCAATGGCTCGATCGCCTTGCGAACCCGCGAGATGCGTCGTTCCGCATTGGTGAAAGTGCCGTTCTTTTCCAGGAACGAGGAGCCCGGCAGGAATACATGCGCGTACTTCGCAGTTTCGTTGAGGAAAAGATCTTGCACCACCAGACACTCCAGCGCCGTGAGGGCTGCCACGACGTGATGCGTGTTAGGGTCCGATTGCGCCAGATCTTCGCCCTGGATATACATGCCACGGAAACTGCCATCCAGCGCTGCGTCGAACATGTTAGGAATACGCAGACCCGGTTCCGCTTCAAGCGGCACCTGCCAGGCGGATTCGAATAAATTCCGCACCGCGGTGTCGGACACATGACGATAACCGCTGAACTCGTGCGGAAACGAGCCCATGTCGCAGGCGCCCTGCACATTGTTCTGGCCACGCAGCGGGCTCACGCCGACGCCGGCACGCCCTAAGTTGCCGGTGGCCATGGCAAGGTTGGCGATCCCCATGACCATCGTGCTGCCCTGGCTATGCTCGGTCACACCCAGGCCGTAGTAAATAGCCCCGTTGTTAGCTTTCGCGAACAGGCGTGCAGCCGCGCGCACCAGCGTCGCCGGCACGCCGGTGGCGACTTCGGTCGCTTCCGGTGAATTGACGGCAGCGGCGATGAAGTTTTTCCATTTGGCATAGGAGGCCGTTTCGCAACGCTCGGAAATATAGGCATCGCGCGTCAAACCCTCGCTGACGATAACGTGTGCGAGTGCGTTGATGAGCGCGACATTAGTACCAGGACGCAACTGCAGATGAAAATCCGCTTCGATGTGTGGCGCCCTGACAAGGCCGATAGCGCGCGGGTCCAGAATGATGAGCTTGGCGCCCTGGCGCAGTCGTCGCTTCATCTGCGAGGCAAACACTGGGTGTCCTTCGGTCGGGTTAGCACCGATCACCATGATCACATCGGCCTGCATGACCGAGTCAAATTCCTGCGTGCCCGCGGACTCACCCAATGTGTGTTTCAGACCATAGCCAGTAGGCGAGTGACAGACACGCGCGCAGGTGTCGACGTTGTTGTTAGCAAATGCCGCACGTACCAATTTCTGCACCAGGAAGGTTTCCTCGTTGGTGCAACGTGAGGAAGTTATTCCGCCGACTGAATACTTGCCATACTTCGACTGTATACGCTTGAATTCCTGCGCCGCGTAACTGAAGGCCTCATCCCAGGACACTTCCCGCCACGGATCGCTGATGCGTTTACGGATCATCGGGCTTTTGACACGATCTGGATGCGTGGCGTAGCCAAACGCGAATCGGCCTTTGACACAGGCATGACCGTGGTTGGCATGGCCATCACGATTCGGCGCCATGCGCACCACTTCTGCACCTTGTGCACCGTCCTTGATTTCTGCTTTGAAGGAGCAGCCCACGCCGCAATATGCACAGGTTGTCACGACCGACCGTGTCGGTTGGCCGTGTTGCTCCAAAGACTTTTCCGTGAGCGCAGCCGTTGGGCAGGCTTCGACGCAAGCGCCGCAGGAGACGCATTCGGAGTCAATGAAATCCTCGTTCTGGCTGGCAGATACCTGCGACTCGAAGCCGCGACCGGACATAGTCAACGCCAGCGTACCCTGCGTTTCATCACAGGCGCGGATACAGCGCGAACAGGCGATGCACATGTTAGGGTCGAAACTGAAATACGGATTGGTCTGATCTTTGGCGATGCCGCTGTGCTGCTCGCCAGCAAGACCGTAGCGCGTATCGGTAACACCACAGACCTCAGCCATGTTCTGCAATTCGCAGTGACCGTTAGCGGGACAGGTCACGCAGTCGAGCGGATGGTCCGAGATATAAAGCTCCATAACCCCGCGGCGCAGCTCACTCAGCTTAGCGCTCTGCGTGCGGATTTTCATGCCTTCGGCCACCTGCGTTGTACAGGACGCCGGATAACCCTTGCGGCCTTCAATTTCCACCAGGCACAGACGGCAGGAACCGAATGCTTTTAGAGTATCGGTCGCGCACAGCTTCGGCACGCTGACGCCAGCGTCGGCCGCCGCGCGCATGATGGAGGTACCTTCCGGAACATGCACGGCCTGACCGTCGATTTCCAACTGGACCGATTTCTTGCTAACACTGACCGGCGTGCCGGCATCGCGATAATCAATGGTGTACATGGTCTAGGGCCTCGGCCGCTGAAAGTCTTCGGGAAAATGCTTGAGCGCAGTTTGCACAGGAATGGGCGTCATCCCACCAAGGCCGCACAGGGAGCCCTGCAGCATGGTTTCGCACAAATCCTGTAACAGTGAGAGATTCTGTACGCGGTTTTCATTGCGCACAATGCGATCAATGACTTCTGTACCGCGGGTCGAGCCAATGCGGCAGGGAGTGCATTTGCCGCAGGATTCAATCGCGCAGAACTCCATCGCGTAACGCGCCATTTGCGCCATATCAACTGTGTCATCAAACACCACGATGCCGCCGTGTCCGAGCATGCCACCCACACTGGCAAAGGCTTCGTAATCGACAACCGTGTCAAACAGCGCTTCGGGGAAAAAAGCGCCTAACGGCCCTCCCACCTGCACCGCTCGAATTGGCTTGCCACTGGCAGAGCCACCGCCATAGGTATAGAGCAACTCTCGCAAACTGAGCCCAAAGGCGCGTTCAACCAAACCGCCCTGGCGAATATTGCCTGCAAGCTGAAACGGCAAGGTGCCCCGGGAACGCCCCAGGCCGAAGTCGCGGTAGTGGGCGGCGCCCTTGGCCAAAATGACCGGCACACTGGCCAACGAAATCACATTGTTGACGACGGTTGGTTTGCCGAACAGACCTTCGATCGCCGGCAAAGGCGGCCGCACCCTGACCTCGCCTCGTTTGCCCTCCATGCTTTCGAGCATCGACGTCTCTTCGCCGCAGATATACGCACCGGCGCCCGAACGGACTTCAAGCTCAAAGGTTTTGCCGGAACCCAGCACGTTAGGTCCGAGAAACCCCGCGCCACGCGCCAGGCGGATGGCCTCACGCAGCGTGTTAATGGCATCCGGGTATTCGATGCGTACGTAGATATAACCCTGCGTAGCACCTACCGCCGCGCCTGCAATGGTCATGCCTTCGATCAGCGAGAACGGATCTCCTTCCATCAGCATCCGATCGGCAAAAGTTCCTGAGTCGCCTTCATCCGCATTACAGGCTATGAACTTTGGCGTCGCTGGCTGATCGAGGACCGTTTTCCATTTGATGCCGGTCGGAAACGCGGCGCCACCGCGGCCCCTAAGCCCGGAGTCTGTGACGGCTTGTACGATATCCACCGGCGACATTGTCAATGCCCGCCTGAGTCCCGCATATCCGTCGTGCAGCTGGTAATCGTCCAGCGAGACCGGCTCTATGACGCCGACGCGCGCGAACGTCAGACGTTGTTGTGATGCAAGGAACGGATGCTGTTCCACCAGACCGATACCGAGAGGATGTGCTCCGCCCCCAAGAACGTCGTCCGTTAGCAAGCTGTCGACATCGTTGACACTAACCGGCCCATAGCCGATGCGACCCTGCGCCGTTTCGATCTCTAACAGCGGCTCAAGCCAAAGCAGGCCCCGCGAGCCGTTGCGAATCAACTGGATATCGAGCTTGCCGCTCGCCGCCGCCTGTTCAATGGCGCGTGCAACGCGGTCAGCCCCCATGGAGCGGGCGCTCGAGTCACAGGGAAGATACAAGCGGATGGTCATCAGACTCTACTCAACGAATCCATACTCAGCGAATCTATCATGACATCAAATTTCTGCGCGGTGACGCAGCCCTGCAGCTCACCATCGATCATCGCCGCAGGTGCGCGCGCGCAGTTGCCAAGGCAGTAAACCGCTTCCAGAGTGACCTTGCCATCGGCGGTCGTGCCGTGAAAGTCAACACCAAGTCGACGTTTTGCGTGCTGGACGAGTTTGTTAGCGCCCATAGCCTGACAGGCTTCCGCGCGGCACAACTGCACCACGTGTCGTCCCGGCGGTTGTTGCCGAAAGTAGTGGTAGAAAGTAATGACGCCGTGCACCTCGGCCCGCGACAGATTCAGCTCTTCGGCGATGACTGGCACAGCGGCAGGCGGCACAAAACCCAATTGACCTTGAATGACATGCAACACTTCCAGCAATGGACCCGGCCGCCGCCCGATATCGGCCAATGCCGACCGCACGACCTGCAATTGTCGTGCATCAAGTGCGGGGTGTGGCATGGACTCAGTCATTCTCAGAACATTCCAACAATGTTGCCGTGCTCGTCTAGATCGATGGCGCAGGATGCGGGCACTTTAGGTAGCCCGGGCATTGTCATGATGTCGCCGCAAATCATGACAATGAACTCAGCGCCCGCAGCCAGTCGCACCTCACGAATATTGACCACATGGCCTGAGGGAGCGCCGCGCAATTTGGGATCTGTGGAAAATGAATACTGTGTTTTCGCCACGCAGACCGGATAGTGCGCATAGCCTGCGTCCTGGAGGGAGCGAATGGCGCCGCGCACTTTCGCGTCGGCTGTGATGTCGGAGGCGCCATAGATCGACGTCGCGACTGTCTTCATCTTGTCCCACAACGGCATCGAATCGTCATACAGAAACTTGAAATAATTCGGCTGATCGCACAAACGCACGACCTCACGCGCGACTTCGATCGCACCCGCGCTACCTTCTGCGTAATGCTTTGCAGTGATGACTTTGACGCCCTTATGAGCGGCGCGTTGGTGCAGCTCCTGGATTTCGGCCTCGGTGTCCTCTGAACGATGGTTGATCGAAATCACGCACGGCAGACCGAAGCGATCACGTACGTTGTCAATGTGGCGCTCAAGATTGCTGATGCCCTTGCGCAGCGCAGCCAGATTTTCACGACCGAGGTCGGCTACTTCAATTCCGCCGTGATACTTGAGCGCACGAACTGTGGCCACGATCACTGCCGCAGAAGGTTTAAGGCCGGATTTGCGGCACTTAATATCGATAAACTTCTCGGCGCCAAGATCCGCACCGAATCCTGCTTCGGTTACCACGTAGTCGGCCAGCTTCAACGCCGCGCGAGTCGCGATCACCGAATTGCAACCGTGCGCGATATTCGCAAATGGCCCACCGTGAATCATGGCCGGATTGTTTTCCAGCGTTTGCACCAGATTGGGCGCCAACGCATCCTTCAGCAGTACGGTCAAAGCGCCATGGGCTTTCAGATCGCGCGCCAGAATCGGCTTCTGCGCAGTGTTGTAGCCAACCACAATCTTGCCAATTCGCTCCTTGAGATCCGCGAGGCCCGTCGCGAGGCAGAAAATCGCCATGATCTCTGACGCAACGACGATATCAAAACCATCCTGCCGCGGAAATCCGTTAGGTGTGCCGCCCAAACCGATGGCAATGTCACGCAGCGAACGATCGTTGACATCCACCACCCGTCGCCAGGTAATGCGCCGCACATCGAATCCCAGCTCGTTGCCGTGATGAATGTGGTTGTCTATCAGCGCAGACAATAAATTGTTGGCCAGAGCTATCGCAGCAAAATCACCGGTGAAATGCAGATTGATGTCGGCCATCGGCACCACCTGCGAATAGCCGCCACCGGCCGCACCGCCTTTCATGCCGAACACAGGCCCTAACGCCGGTTCGCGCAGGCAGATCATTGCCTTCTTGCCGATCCGGTTGAGCGCGTCGCCAAGTCCGACTGTAGTGGTGGTCTTGCCTTCGCCAGCCGGGGTTGGCGAAATCGCCGTCACCAGAACCAGCTTGCCGTCGGGCCGATCGCGCAGCGACTCCAGGTAGGCTAACGAAATCTTGGCCTTGGTTCGGCCATAGGGTTCAAGATGTTCCTCGGCAATGCCGAGCCGGTCCTTGGCCAAGCCAACGATCGGCTTAAGTACGGCCTTTTGCGCGATTTCAATATTACTAAGCATGGACTTCCTGGCTACCAGACTATTTCATGGTGGGGATGGAAAAATCGGCCCGCACAGTCGCGGGATCCGGCCAGCGTTCGGTCACGGTCTTGAGCCGCGAATAAAAACGCACGCCTTCGGCGCCGTGCATATGGTGGTCACCAAACATCGAATCGCGCCAGCCGCCGAAACTGTGAAACGCCATTGGCACCGGGATCGGCACGTTGATACCAACCATGCCAATGTCGACTTCGCGCGCAAACGCGCGCGCGATCGCGCCGCTTTGCGTGAACAGCGCAGCGCCATTGGCAAATTGATGCTGGTTCAGCAACGTCACTGCGGCCTTGTAGTCGGGTACTCTAACAACCGACAAAACCGGGCCGAAAATCTCTTCGCGATAGATCTTCATGTCCGCTCGAACGCGATCAAACAGCGTCGGTCCGACATAGAATCCGTTGGCCCGCTCAGGTACCCGAACGCCTCGGCCGTCGACCACCAGCGCCGCACCTTCCTGCAATCCCGATTCAATGTAACCAAGAACACGCGTACGCGCCGCGTCTGTGACCAGCGGGCCCATATCAACGCCGGGCGCGTCGGGCGCGCCCACTTTCAGTGTTCTGATGCGACCTGCCAGGCGTTCGACCAAGCCATTGGCGGTGTCGTCTCCCACCGCTACAACGACAGAAATCGCCATGCAACGCTCGCCGGCCGAGCCATAGCCCGCACCCACAAGAGCCTCAGTGGCGGCGTCCAAATCCGCATCGGGCATCACCACCGCATGGTTCTTCGCCCCACCTAACGCCTGTACCCGCTTGCCGTGTTCGATGGCTCGAGATTGGATGTAACGCGCGATAGGCGTGGAGCCGACAAAACTGACCGCCGCAATATCCGGGTGCTGCAGGATGGCATCCACGGCGACCTTGTCACCCTGTACGACATTGAATAGGCCCGCGGGAAGTCCCGCGCGCAACAACAGGTCAGCGAACAGCAGCGAGGCCGATGGATCTCTTTCCGACGGTTTCAAAATGAAGGCATTGCCGCAAACCAGCGCGATCGGAAACATCCACATCGGCACCATCGCCGGAAAATTGAACGGCGTAACGCCTGCCACTACCCCTAACGGCTGACGAATGCCATAACTGTCGACACCCGTACCGACACTCTCACTGAATTCACCCTTCAGCAATTGCGGCGCGCCGCAGGCAAACTCGACAACTTCGAGCCCGCGACTAACCTCACCCTCTGCGTCCGCCACAGTCTTGCCATGCTCTTCAGAGATCGCGCAGGCGATCGCCCGCACATTTTGGCCGAGCAGTTCTTTGAAACGAAACATCACGCGCGCGCGCTGCAGCGCTGGCGTTTTTGCCCAGGCGATCTGCGCGATCTTGGCGCTACGAACCGCAGCGTCCACATCCGCGAAGGTCGCCAGCGCAACCTCGCGCACTGGCTTGCCTAACGACGGATTGAACACCGGTGCGCGCGCCGCGCCTTGCGGTGTCACAATTTTCCCATTGATGAAGTGACCTACCACTGTAGAGTCTGCCGCAGCGCCGGCCCTGGTGGGATCCGCATTCATAAGAGGCTCTCCTGATAGAAATCCACGCGACTATGGCAATGTCCCTGCTGGCAGGCACGGGCCTGAATCGAGCATAACATGCGACCAAAGACTATCTGGCCGGTGATCTGCGAACTAAGAATGGGCTGGATCATAAAATTTTTGCAAGGTGGTAAATAATTGTTAGCGCAATCGGTGCCTAACGCGATTTGCGCGCCCGATACCGATCCACGACATCGGGGAAGTCGCTGAAGATGCCGTCGATACTAATCCGCTTGACAAGCACATCGAGCACAGCGCCGACATCCGGCGCATTGGCAGGCAAACTGTCGACCCGCAACGTGTAGGGATGCAAGAGCAGCCCATTGGCCTTGGCGAGTTTTCCCAATGGCTTGAGCTTTGCTGCGGCCCCGGGCGCCGGCCATACGACCAATTGCGAAATCTCCGGACCAATGCCGTCCGCGTAACGAGCTACCGCAGCCATTCCGGCCGCCGACATCATCGCGTCATAATCGGTGGTCGACTCTTTCCAGGAGTTTTCACCAATCAGCTGAACTAGTTTGAGGTCACTGCGCAACTCGCCACGGATGCGTTGCAACTCCAGCGCATCAAAGCACTGCAGAAACATGTGATCGCTGCGTTTGCTGTAGCCCGAACGCGCCAGGACATCTAGCACGATTCGCGAGATGTCTTTGCCCTGCTCCCGATGCCAGGCTGGGGCCTTGATCTCGGTATAGACGCCAACATTTTTGCCAGTGCTCTGATTGATGCCACGGACGAAATCCAATTCTTCCGCCAGCGTGACAATCGCAAATGGCACACCGTCATTTGCATAGCGCTTGGGAAACACCCGACTGCCGTCTTCTTTTACGCGCTCGCGACGACTCAGCGTCTTGAGTTCCGCGATCGTGAAATCGATGGCGTAGTAATGACCATCGACGCGAGCTCGACCGGGGAATCGCGCGGCGATGTTGGTTACGTCACCCAAAGCCAGGTCGTGAGTGACGATGGGCACATCGTCCTTAGTCAATACAACGTCTTGTTCAACGAAGTCCGAGTTCATGCCTATTGCCAACGCCTTGGCCTCGAGGGTGTGTTCGGGCAGATATCCCGAAGCGCCGCGGTGCGCGATGACGACGATTCCAGACGCTTGTGCGATGTTAGCCATCAGAATCAGTACCCAGCCGTATTTCATAAGCATTCCCTGGCAACATTTAAAGGGCCGCGCGACTTTCCGCCCGATGCCCCAAGGTAAGCGCCGCGAAAGCCATGGCCAGCACCGAGCAGATGCACATGGAGACAATCACGGCGCCCCAACCCCAGTTGTCCGCGAGCCAACCGACGCCCGTGCCCGCCAAAGCGGAGCCAAATACATAGCCGAAAAAACCGGTAAATCCGGCCGCTGTTCCGGCCGCTTTCTTTGGTACCATGTCGAGGGCCTGCAAGCCAATCAACATCACCGGTCCGTATATAAAGAACCCAATAGTAATGAGCGCCGCGATATCAATCCATAAGGGACCATTGCGATTCAATCCATAAACGATAAGACCTAACAGTGTAGGTATCATGAAGAGAATTGTCGCCGGAGCGCGCCGCGAGCGGAATACTTTGTCGGACAGCCAGCCGCACAAAATTGTACCCGGCACTGCGGCCCACTCAAACAGCGCCCACGCGATACTTGATTGTTGAAACGAGAAATTCTTCGCGGTCTGCAGATAGGTCGGAACCCAGTCCACGACACCGTACCTCACAAAGTAGA
This sequence comes from Gammaproteobacteria bacterium, assembly GCA_043769085.1. Classification (GTDB taxonomy): domain Bacteria; phylum Pseudomonadota; class Gammaproteobacteria; order Steroidobacterales; family Steroidobacteraceae; genus UBA964. The sequence goes on along the minus strand of JAYVJR010000012.1, from coordinate 86,304 downwards.
CGAAGGCATTCGCAATCGCAATCATCCACAGCAGACGATTGTTGAGCACATGTTCCAAAAAGATCTCACGAAAACTGTAAGTGCGTTCGTGGTCAGCGCTGTAGCTAGGCGGATAGTCGTTCTTGTACTGTTCGATCGGCGGCAGTCCGCAACTCTGAGGCGTGTCGCGCATCAGTAGCCAGGCTAGTATTGCGGCGGCCGCGGCCACCATGGCATTGAAATAAAACTTAGCGCCCCAGTCATGGAAAAGCGCGACACCCGCGAGCGCGATAGTTGCCACCAGCGCGCCGCCAATATTGTGCGAGACGTTCCAGAGCGACACGGCACGACCACGCTCACGCGTGCTGAACCAGTGCACCATGGTCTTGCCGCAGGGCGCCCAGCCCATGCCACCGAACCAACCGTTAAGTGTTTGCAGCACGATGACTAGCGTCAACGAAAGATAGATCTCTTTGACAAAACCGAACAAAAAAAGGATCCCGCATGACAGCAGCAAACCGAGCGGTAAAAAATATCGTGGGTTGCTGCGATCCGACACGCTACCCATCAGAAACTTTGAAAACCCGTAGGCAACAGACAAACCGGTCATGGCGGTACCCAGTTCGGCTTTGGAGTACTGCGGATAATCGCGCAAGATGTCGGGCATCGCTAACGCGAAATTCTTGCGCACCAGATAGTATGCGGCGTAGCCAACGAAAATTCCGATGAAGACCTGGCGCCGCAGACGCCGATACTCGGCATCGACATGCTCCGCACCCAGTGGCGGGACATGTGCAGCCGGCTTCAAAAACGCTAACACAGCCGTAAACCTTGCAGTGCAAAGCCAGGTATAGCGGGTACACCGCCAATTGGCGCGTCGCTCATGATCTCGGGCTCCTGTGCACGCACCTAACGCCGGCCAGTGCGACTGCGGCTGGCCCCTGGCGACGCCAATTGCTTGCGCGCCGGCAAATCGACGACCCTACGCAAATGGGTATAGTCCGCGGTCTTGTGCGGAATTGCCATGGCCGCCACAAAATGCTCCTGAAACTGCGGTTCAAGGGCTGTCTCTATTTTCTCCACCTGGCTGACCAACTGCTCGATGGTTGCGCGCGCGCGCGAGTCCAACAAGGCGATGCGTGCTCCCGTACCGGCGGCATTGCCCGCCGAGGTCACTTCGGCAAGATCGCAGTCAGGAATCATACCTAGCACTGTCGCGTACTTAACATCGATATGGCTGCCAAATGCGCCCGCCAAGCGAATTCGATCCACCGAGTCAATGCCGAGCTTATCCATCAGCAGGCGTATCCCGGCATACAGCGCCGCCTTCGCGAGCTGAATCGCTCGCACATCATTTTGTGTGATGCGCAGCACCTGCTCGCCTTCGTACAACACATAGGCGAACGTGCGGCCGTGGGCGACCACACGCGTGCTGTTAGCTGCCAGCGCACCATCGACCACGCCATCCTGCGAGATAACGCCAGCCAAATAGAGCTCGGCAATGATTTCGATGATCCCGGAACCGCAGATGCCAGTGACACCGGTATTCTTGATGACCGCTTCAAAGCCGGGTTCGTCAGACCACAGGTCAGACCCGATCACTTTGAAACGCGGTTGCAGCGTCGCACGATCAATGCGCACGCGCTCGATAGCGCCGGGTGCCGCTCGCTGACCGCAGCTGATCTGCGCCCCTTCGAATGCGGGTCCAGTCGGACTCGAACACGCCACCAGTCGCTGCCGGTTGCCCAGAACGATCTCCGCATTGGTGCCGACGTCCACTAACAACGTCATCTTGTCGGTCTGATCCGGCCGCTCCGCCAGAATGACGCCCGCAGTATCTGCGCCGACATGGCCTGCGATGCACGGCAAAAAATAGATACGCGCGTTTGGGTGCAATTCAATGCCGATCTCGGCTGCGGTCACCGTCACCGCACGATCGATCGCGAGCGCAAACGGCGCGCCGCCCAACTCCACCGGATCGATCCCTAACATCAGGTGGTGCATGATCGGGTTACCGACGATCGTTGCTTCCAGGATCGAGTCGCTGCTGACCCCCGCTGAGCGGGCCACATCCGCGGCGAGAGTACTGAGCGCGGCACGAACCGCATCTGTCATCTGTACCGCGCCACCTGGGTTCATCATCGCGTATGACACGCGGCTCATCAGGTCCTCACCAAAGCGGATTTGTGGATTCATCACGCCGCTGGAGGCCACGACTTCACCATTTGTCAGGTTGCACAGATGGGCGGCGATGGTTGTCGAGCCGACATCGACTGCCAGGCCATATACGGCTTCATGCAAACCCGGCCAAATGGCAACGATGCGTGAATTGTCATGTACAGCTACGGTGACCGACCAATCACCCGCCCTTAGCACCGTCTGCAGTTTCTGTAAAATTGTGATGTCGCATTGCAAAGACGATAGCTGCCATTCACGCCGCAACGCGTCTTCCAACCGGCGCAAATCCCCGGCCGGATCGTGCATGTCCGGCTCCTGCACTTCGACAAAATGCAGGCGGATGATCGGGTAAAGCTCTATGTCGCGCGCTTCAGCAGCTTTGCGGATCACCTGCCGGTGCACTTGACTGGAGGACGGGACGTCCACCACGACATCGCCATCCACTTTCGCCTGACAGGAAAGACGCCGCCCTTCGGCCAACTCATGCTTGGTGCCGTAACGCCGCTCGGGCTCCGATATCGGCGACAGGCTGGCGGCACTGGAGCGCACGCCATGCTTGGCAAACTCGCCTTCGGCGACCAACACCTGACAACGGCCACAAAGCGCCCGCCCGCCACACACAGAATCCAGATCAACACCCAGTGATCGCGCCGCCGCCAGCAAAGGCGTACCAATCGGGAAACGGCCCCGTTTGCCCGAGGGTGTAAAGACAACTAACGGATCGCCGGGACTCATGTTTGTTAGCTTACTCGGCCTTTCCAGTCCGACGCCGCATGCCACCCTCGCGACGGCCGCGCACTTCGCCTGGCGCGCCAGTTGCGGGCGGCGCAGCGTCGCGGAATTTACGAATCCAACGCGTGCAATCTGGGTCGTGGCCCATCATGACATCCGCGCCCATGCAGGCACGCACGATATCGCCGTGTAACGGGTTTGTAATGGCAGATGTTAGGCCAGAGGCGATTGCCATCGTCAGGAAGGCGCTATTGATGCCATCGCGGCCTGGCAGGCCAAAGCTGACATTCGATGCGCCGCAGGTGGTGTTGACTTTGAGTTCGTCTTTGAGACGACGCACCAATCGCATGACCTGCACACCCGCCTGATTGATAGCTCCAATCGGCATCACCAGCGGATCGACCACAACGTCGCTGGGCGAAATGCCGTAGTCCATGGCACGGTGCACAATCTTCTTTGCCACCTCGAAGCGCACGTCCGGGTCTTCAGAGATTCCGGTTTCGTCATTGGATATGGCCACCACCGCGGCACCGTATTTCTTGACCAACGGCAGCACCGATTCGAGGCGTTCCTCTTCCCCGGTGACCGAATTGACCAGCGCCTTGCCTTTGTAGACTGCAAGGCCAGCGGCTAACGCGGCCACAATGGAAGAGTCGATTGACAGCGGCACGTCAGTGATCGACTGCACCAGCTGCACAGCTTTGGCCAGAATTGCCGGCTCATCCACCAGCGGGATGCCAGCGTTGACATCCAACATATGCGCGCCTGCTGCCACCTGCGCCAGCGCATCGGAGGAGACGCGTGAAAAATCGCCCGCCGACATTTCAGCTGCGAGAATCTTTCGCCCGGTTGGATTGATGCGTTCGCCGATGATGACGAATGGCCGGTTGAAGCCGATGACAACTTCCCGGGTTGCCGAACTGATGATGGTGTCGGTCATACTGCTTTCCTGTCTAACAAACTGCGGGCACTGGATTCCGGCCGCCATGGCTGGCGTCCGGCAAGGACGCCGGATCGCTCGATGACTTCGGCGACAGCCTCTTCCTGGCGATAGGCCATCACATGCACGCCATGAATGCCTTTGATCGTGCGGATTTCCTGAATGAGATCGACGCAAAAGTTGCGGCCTTCGCGCGCCTGGTCCTGTGCGCCGGCAAGGCGGGCAATCACCGCGTCCGGCACGAACATTCCCGGAACATGCGTTCGCATCCACTCCGCCGCCTTGGCAGAACGAATCGGACCGACGCCGATCAGAATGAATACTTTATCTAACAGTCCCAGGTCTTCGACGGCGAGCAGCCATTCTCGAAGACGCTGCAGATCGTAACAATATTGCGTCTGAATAAACTGTGCCCCCGCGGCTACTTTCTTCGCCAAGCGCAGGGCGCGCTGCTCTACCGGCGGGCCGCAGGGATTTTCCGCGGCGCCTAACAACACGCGCGGCGAGTAGGTAATCTTGCGGCCGCTTTGGAATTGATGGTTGTCGCGCATCGCCCCGGCTATGGCGAGCAATGAGGTTGAATCGAGATCAAACACCGGTTTCGCTTGTGGGTGATCACCTGCCTGCACGCCATCACCCGTCAGACAGAGAATGTTGCAAACGCCCATGGCTGCACCGCCGAGAATATCGCCCTGCACCGCGATACGATTGCGGTCACGACAGGAAATCTGCATCACCGGAGCGTGACCAATGCGGGTCAGCAGCGCGCACACCGCCATGCTCGACATGTGGCAATTCGCACCACTGCCATCGGTCGCATTGATGGCGTCGACATAACCCTCGAACACGCGCGCGCGTCGATAGACATCTTCCGGATCGGCGGAGTCCGGTGGTGTTAGCTCCGCGGTGACCGCGAATGCGCCCGAACGCAGCACGCGCTCGAAACGGCCAGGAGAAGTGTGCCCGGGGCGGATAGGCAGCGGATAGCCAGGGACCGGTTCGTCATCAAACTGCACGCGCCGCCTCCGACTTTTCTCGAGCAACCCGCAACCAGGCCGAAGACCCTTCGAGCCGACGATCCACTGGTGCCTGCACCACGGCAATCGCGGCGAGTCCGCCCGGAATACGCGCGGCGCCCTGGAAGGCTTCAACCCAGACGCAACGCATCTCGGGTTTCACTTCGCAGCAGCCGTCGGCGCGCACGCCGCCGCAGGGACCATTGCGCAGTTGTTTGGGGCAGTTCATCGGGCAGGACATGCCGGTGGAACTCAGCACGCAACGGCCACACATCTTGCAGTCGAACATCAGGCCCTTGACACGTCGCTCAATGAAGGCAACCGGCCTCTCGACGCGCTGGTAGCCTACTGCGCGCCACATCGGCGCCATGCGCACTAACAAAGATTCGAATAACGCATAGAACTGCGACAGGCCTTTTGCATGACGCACTGACCAGCGGCGGACTGCGTACATCAGCCGCCCGCCGGGTCGCCGTCCGCTGCGACCTTTGGCTCATCATTGCCCTTGGCGCGAATCATGCGCTCAAGGTCTGCGTCCGAATAACGCGCCTCCAGCGCCGCAGCGGCGGCGGCCGCTTCCGCCTGCAGATCTTCCCCGCAGGGCTGTGGTGCACTGCGTTTCCAGTCGGCGATATAGGCATCCGAACTGCCCTTTCCGGCTCGCATTGCCGCGCGATCAATCGCTTCCTGAAATCGCATGGACAACTGCACTTTGCCGGTCTCACGACCGCGCTTGGCGACTACCTGCGATGGGATGTCTCGCCAGGATATGACGATTAATGACGCCACGTGTTGTGCTCCTTGCCGCGACCGCCGATCGCACTCAGCGGTACTGTTGCCACTTTTTGCAAAGAAGATTCCAGCGTGCCGTAGCCAGTCAGCCGTTCTTCAAAGGTCAGACCCAGGCGCGCGGCAGCATCACGGGCCGCCGCGCTCAACTCAGCATCGGGCACTTGCACCAAATAGACGAGGCGACGGTAGTTGCGAAAGTACTCAGGCATTAGTTGCGGGTGGCGATCGAGCCCCAGCCCCACAATCACCAAGCGATCGAAATGCCGCACCAGGAAGTCCGTCAGGTAGAAAGTGCCTGGTTCGGCCTCGCTCAATTCCTTGAACGACGGCGCAGTGGCAAAAAATTCATAACAGTGCGCACCCGGAATGCGTTCGACGCCTTCGGCCTCTAACACCGCGTCTAACAAGCCGCCGGTGCCGCAATCAGCATAAGCCACGAAAATCTTCGCGTAGTGCTCGCGTGCCGAACGGATCGCAGCCTGCACCGCCGCAGGAATACGTTCCGGACGATTGTGCAGTTCGGGTGGCAAGCACTCGACCGCCAACGTCGACCAGCCATTCAGCCGCTTGAGGGCCACAATCTCACGCGCCAAGGCACCGCAAGCAATGACCGCAATCGATTCGCGGGCCGGCGCCATGCGCGTCAGCGCGCAGCGGCGCGGCGTGCCGCTATCATCGACTTGGCGGTCTCGACCGCAATGGCGGCGTCGCGGCAATAGGCGTCTGCACCGATGGCCTTAGAGAACTCTTCGTTGAGCGGAGCACCGCCCACCAAGACAATGTATTTGTCGCGCAGACCCTTCTGCTTGAGCGTATCGATGACGACTTTCATGTATGGCATGGTTGTTGTCAGCAAGGCAGACATACCGAGAATATCCGGCTGATGTTCTTCGAGAGCGGCCAGATACTTTTCCACCGGATTGTTGATGCCGAGGTTGATGACCTCGAAACCCGCGCCTTCCAGCATCATCGAGACCAGATTCTTGCCGATGTCATGGATATCGCCCTTGACGGTACCAATGACGACCTTACCGATCGGTTCGGCACCGGTCTCTGCTAACAGTGGCCGCAAGATTTCCATGCCCGCCTTCATAGCGTTGGCAGCCAACAACACCTCCGGAACGAACAGGATGCCATCGCGAAAATCGATGCCGACAATGCGCATGCCTTCAACCAGGGCTTCACCGAGCACTTTGTCCGGCCCCCAACCGCGAGCGAGAAAAATATTGGTGGCTTGCACCACCTCTTCGCGCATGCCGTTATACAAGTCGTCGTGGACTTGTTCGGTCAGGTCCTGGTCGCTGAGGCTGTTGAGATCAAAATTGTCTACCTGATCATCACCCATAAACTATGGCTCCTACTCGACCCGCCGGGATACAACCTTGTATGCCAAGGCCTTTATGGTAAGGCGCGAGTGCTGCAAGCATTGTCGCGCTAACGACACTAGCTTGTCACAACGCGACAGTCGACGGAAGCTGCTGGAAGCCCTATAAACAAGCTTTCGGGAACGACGTAAGCGCCGGAGCCAAATGCCTTTTTTCGCTACGTCGATGCTTCTTACCGAATCGACCGTTAGCCTTCGTTGTGAGTCCCTCGGCAATCATGCTGGCTGTCGCATTCTGACAATATCCAGCTGCCCGGAGTCTTTGTACAGGCCCCTGTTATGATCCCCGCTGTTACCCTGGCGAAACCGGATAAGTGAACTAGTTGGCCACCAAAATAGACCTGCGCAAGTTGCCGCCGCTGAACGCGCTCAAAGGATTTGAAGCGGCTACCCGACGCGAAAGCGTGCGCGAAGCGGCGGATGAGCTGTGCCTGACACATCCGGCGGTCAGCTATCAGATCCAGGTGCTGGAACGCGACCTGGGTATCGAGCTTTTTTCCCGCGAAGGCCGCTCGCTGGCGCCCACCGCGGAAGGCCGGCTGCTGTACAAATACGTGCGCAATGCGCTGGAGATCCTGATCGACGGCGCCGAGACACTGCGACGCACGCGCGCTAATGCGCCGCTGCGCGTACAGACCTATGTGACCGCCTCCATCCGCTGGTTGGCGCGCCGCCTGCCGGATTTCGTGGCGCTGCGCCCGGACGTCAAGATTTTGCTAACGACCTATGCGTACGATTGGGCGTTCGACGACACCATTGCTGACGTCGGGCTTGTTTACTACGAAAACCCACCGGGCCCCGAATATCACTGGTTGCCGTTGTTTGACTATAAATTACAAGCTGTCTGCAGCCCTGAACTCGCCAAGAGACTGGGTCCTGTGCCGACACCTGCGGATGTACTGACATTACCTTTGGTTTCCATTTACAGCGAATCGCACCACTGGGATCTATGGTGCGAATCGGCCAAACTGGAATTCAATATCGATCCCGCCATCGTGGTCGATACGGCCGCGGTCGCGCTGGAGATTGCCCTCGAAGGCAAGGGTGTGGTGCTGATCAATGGTCCGTTTGCAACCGATCATCTAGCGGCGGGTCGGCTGGTGATGCCTGTGAGCCACAGCGTAGTTTGTCCTGGCAGCTGGGGGATCATCTGCCGCCAGGATGTGCGCGACAATCCACGAGTCAAAGCATTTATTGACTGGCTGGTCGCCAGTGCCAAAGCCGACTGACACAAACTTCAGCTGACCGGCGGAATACCCCGGCCCCGCGGCACCACTTCATAACCGCGACCCTCGGGTTCGTCGTCGCGCATTTCCGCCGGGAACCCCTCGCCTAACACGCGTACCTGGCAGGCGTCTTCTAGACGACGAATGATGTTAGGCGACAATTCGCGTGAACCATAGCGACGCTCGCCGTCTTTGAAGATATCGAGCACCAACGGCGACAGTTCCAGCGGGACCTTGAGGTCTTTGGCCATTTTGTCGAAAAGCCCGACATCCTTGATAACCAGGTCCATCGTGAAACTGATGTCGCGGCTGCCATTGAGGATGACCTGCGACTCTGTTTCGTGAACAAAGGAATTGCCGGAGGATATCCGGACACCGTCGTAGACCATGTTGAGGTCCAGTCCAGCAACCTTGGCGGTGGTAAGTGCCTCGGCCAACGCGACCAGGTGCACGGTGCACAGGTAGTTCGTCAAAACCTTGAGCTTCGATGCTGTTCCCAATTCGCCGGTATGCAGAATTTTGCGCCCGAGAATCGTCAGCGTTGGCAATATCCGTTCGAAAGCGGCGCGCTTGCCACCCGCGAAGATGGCGATGTTGCCGGTATCAGCCCGGTGGCACCCGCCTGAAACTGGGCATTCCATCGCAGTCGCGCCCAGGGCTTCGACCTTGGCGGCCAGGCGAATAATTTCAGCCGCGTCGGTGGTGCTCATTTCCACCCAGATCTTTCCAGGGGTCAGCCCCGCAAGGATGCCGTCGGCCTGCTCCATGACGGCCGCAGATGCAGCCGGCGACGGCAGACAGGTGATCACGATGTCGACCGCTTGGGCTATGGCTTGCGGCGAAGCGCCCCGCTTCGCACCTTTAGCGACGAACTCCGACTCAAGATCGGCGTTCAGGTCACGGACCGTCAGGTCTACCCCGTGGCGCAGAAGATTGCCCGCCAGCTTCCCGCCCACATTGCCGAGTCCGATAAATCCAATTCGAGTGGCTGCCACGTGCGCTATCCCATTGTCTGCAATATCGTAGAGTTGCAGGCTATCGACATACCCGCACCCCGAACAAGCAAAAAAAATACGTAGACCGGAAAGCTTTGTTTCGTTTTGCCTCATGGGTATATCGTAAAAAGGCATTTGCAGCTGCAGGTCCACAGGCCTCAGGATGGCGAGGAATTTTATGAGCCGAGTACTGATCGATCGCCGTTGGTTGCCCCTCAATGCGTTGCGCGCCTTTGAGGCGGTTGCCCGCTATGGCAGTTTCACGGCTGCCGCGAATGCGCTGGCCAGCTCGCAAAGCGCTTTGTCGCGCCATGTGATCGCACTGGAAAACTTGCTGGGCACGCAACTGTTTGAACGCCGGCCGCATACGCTCATTCTGACCAGCGCCGGCCAGCATCTACTGCCGACAGTGTCTCGCGCCTTCGATCGCATCGAATACTCTCTGGACGAAATTCGCCATGTCGAGGCGCCAACCTTGCGCACCTTGAACGTGCAGTTTCCGGCGACGTTTGCGGTGCAGCTGGCGGCGCCGATTCTGCGCAACTTCCGCGCCAACAATCGCGAGATTGAAATCAACCTGGTGAGCCCCTACTCCGTCGGCCCGCCACAATCGGACGTAGACGTTGCGGTCACGTATTCCAAGCCGACGGTGACCTCGCATGTTAGCGACCTGTTGTGGCCGGTGCGCCTTGGCATTGTTTGTCATCCGTCGGTCGCGATTCGCCATGCTGGCAAAGGCCTGGCAGAATTCATTCGCGACAACGAGCTTATCCACATGCGAATCGACGATATGCCCCGCCACCACTTCTGGTCGCAGTTCAAACGCCAGACCAATCTAGGTCAGTTGAATATCGAACGCGGCCTGATTTTCGACACTGAACTGATGGCTGTGCAATACGCACTTAGTGGCGAAGGCCTGGCGCTGGTGGATCTCAAACTGTTTCAAGACCACCTCGAACAAAAGAAGCTGGTCCAGCCGTTTGAGAATTCTCTGGACGACGGCTTTGGGTACTATCTGGTTACTGACCCTGAATCACTCAGCGACCCTTCGATCGCATTTTTCCGCACCTGGCTCATCGAATTGCTGGGCCGCAAGCCTCAACCTAACGAAAAGCGCATGCGCATTGCGATATCCAATGAATGAAACCGCCGGACGCAGGCCGGGGCGCCGCGGTGGCTCGGGTGGACCGTCAGCCGTCCAGATGTTCGATCGGTCGCGCAGCTATCGGCACCTGACCAATCCTTTTGAACCGCTGAAGATATTTTCGGACGACCAGGTCGCGGCCATTCATTTGGCAGCGATGGAGATTCTCGAAACGCAGGGCATGCGCGTGCTGCTGCCGGAAGCTCGGGAGACCTACCGGCGCGGCGGCGCCACGGTGGATGAATCCACTTTGATCGTGACCATGGACCGTGGCCTGGTGACGCAGTCGATAGCGGCGGCGCCCAAACAAATCACCTTGCATGGCCGGACAGCCGAGCGCGATATGCCGGTTTCTGGCAAGCATGTGGTGTTCGCGCCAACCTCCGGGCCGCCGAACATCATGGACGTGGCGCGCGGCAAACGCCCTGGCACGTTCGAGGATTTCTGCAACCTGTTGAAACTCTGCCAGAACCATGAAGTGCTCCATGTGTTAGGCGGTTGCGTGGAACCGCAGGACATCCCAGTGCAAATCCGGCACTTGGAAACAACGCGCGCAATGCTGAACCTGACGGACAAGATTCCGCTGGTTTATGCACGCGGCCCGGGCCAGAACGCCGACAATTTCGAGATGCTGCGTATCGGTTACGGTTTGACGCGCGAGCAATTCATCTCGCGACCCTATACCGCGACCATCATCAACACCAACTCACCGCTTCAGCTCGACATCCCGATGGCTAACGGCATCTTGGACTATGCGGCGGCGGGCCAAGTGCTGATCATTACGCCCTTCACCCTGGCCGGTGCGATGGCACCGGTCACGATTGCCGGTGCACTGACGCTCGCGCACGCCGAAGCGCTTGCCGGTCTGACACTAGCGCAAATCGTACGGCCCGGCGCCCCTGTCGTGTATGGCAGTTTCACATCCAACGTCGATATGAAATCGGGATCGCCGGCGTTCGGCACCCCCGAATACACCAAGGCCGCATTCGGTGCGGGGCAATTGGCGCGCCACATCGGTCTGCCCTGGCGGTCATCAAACGCCACAGCTTCCAATGCGCCGGACGCACAGTCGGCCTACGAGTCGCAAATGAGTCTGTGGGGTGCAATGTTAGGCGGCTGCAACTTCATTTTGCATGCGGCGGGCTGGTTGGAAGGCGGACTGACGACGTCCTACGAGAAATTCATGCTAGATCTGGAGATGTTGCAGATGTTCGCTGAGACCCTGCAGCCGGTTGGCGCGACAGCGGACGACATCGCCAAGGATGCGATCGCCGAAGTTGGCGCCGGTGGCCATTTTTTTGGCTGCGCACACACCATGGCACGCTATCGCTCAGCCTTTTACGCACCACTGGTCTCCGATTGGCAAAACTATGGCCAATGGGTCGAAACAGGCTCAAAGACCGCCACCGATCGCGCCGCCACGTTGTGGCAGCAGTCGCTCGAGCGCTATGTAGCGCCGCAGCGCGACCCGGCAATCATGGAATCGCTCGACGCCTTTGTGGCACGGCGCACCGCCGAGGGTGGCGCGCCACCTGTCAGCTAACAGACTCTTTCGGAAGCAATCATGAGAAAACACGTTCAAGTCGCGGTTATCGGCGGTGGCGTCGTCGGCGTCAGCGTTCTTTACCATCTGACCAAAGCGGGCTGGCGCGATGTACTGCTGCTCGAACGCGCCGAGCTCACCTCGGGCTCTACCTGGCATGCGGCGGGTGGCATGCATACGGTCAATGGCGACCCAAACGTCGCGAAACTGCAGCAATACACCATCAAACTGTATGAGGAGATAGAAAAAATCTCCGGCCAGTCCTGCGGCATGCATATTACCGGTGGCCTTATGTTAGCCGGCACGCCAGAGCGCATGGATTGGCTCAAAATGACCATCGCACGCGGTCGCTATCTGGGCATGGACCTTGAACTGCTGTCAGCGGCCGAAGCGAAAAAAATTTACCCGCTGATGGATACGGCCCATTTCGCCGGCGCGATCTACGATCCGATCGAGGGCCATGTTGACCCGTACGGCGTGACTCATGCCTATGCGAAATCTGCCCAGATCGGTGGTGCTGAAATCGTGCGACAGACTCGCGTTACCGACCTCAAACAACGCGCCGACGGTAGCTGGGATGTGATCACCAACCAGGGCAATGTGCACGCCGAGCACGTGGTCAATGCCGGGGGTTTATGGGCGCGTGAAGTCGGCCGGATGGTTGGTCTGGAACTACCGATCCTCGCGATGGAACATCAATATTTGATCACCGAAGATTTGCCGGAGCTAAAAGGTCAGAAAGAACAACTACATATCATAGATTTCGAAGGTGAAATCTATATGCGCCAGGAACGCGGCGGCATGTTGATGGGAACCTACGAACGTGCCGGCGTCCCCTGGTCGCCACACACCACGCCCTGGGATTTTGGCCAGGACCTGCTGCCCAACGATCTCGATCGAATTGCTCCGAGCCTGGAAGTTGGCTTCCAGCATTTTCCGCGCATCGGTACGGCGGGCATCAAGAAAATCGTCAATGGGCCTTTCACGTTTGCGCCGGACGGCAATCCTCTGGTGGGGCCGGTACCGGGCATGCGCAATTTCTGGGTTGCGTGCGGCGTCATGGCTGGCTTCAGCCAAGGTGGCGGCGTCGGACTGACATTGGCGAACTGGATGGTCGAGGGCGATCCAGGCGCCGATGTCTGGGCGATGGATATCGCACGTTACGGCGGCTGGGCGACTCGCGCCTACACCAACGCAAAAGTCCGCGAGAACTATTCGCGCCGCTTCCGCATTCGCTTTCCTAACGAGGAACTGGGCGCAGCCCGGCCACTAAAAACCACACCGATCTACGAAAAACTGCAGAACGACAACGCCGTGTTCGGCGAGTACTGCGGACTTGAGCATCCACTGTGGTTCGCGCCCAAAGGCACCGAGGCACGTGAGGACATCACTTTCCGCCGTTCCAATGCGCACCAGCATGTAGCCGCCGAGTGCCGCGCCGTGCGTGAATCCGTCGGGTTACTGGAAATTTCCAACTACGGGAAGTTCGACGTCATCGGCCTCGGCGCCGCGCAATGGCTCGATACCATCATGGCTAACAAAGTGCCGAAGGTCGGTCGTATGACTTTGACCCCGATGCTCAACGAGCGCGGTCGGCTGATTGGCGATTTCACTGTCAGTCGTCTCACCGAAGAGCGTTTTGTGTTGGTTGGCACTTACGCGGCAGAGCGTTTCTACCAGCGCTGGTTTGAACGGCATGCGCCGCCGAGCGGCGTTAGCGTTCGCGCCGCCGCGCTCGAGTATTTGGGTCTTTCAGTCGCCGGTCCGCAGTCGCGGGCACTGTTGCAGTCGGTGGTTGACATGGACCTGAGTACTGCGGCCTTCCCGTTCATGTCTTTCCGTCAGATCGATGTCGGCATGATCCCAGCGTTGGTCGGTCGCGTGTCATTCACAGGCGAGCTCGGTTACGAAGTCTGGGTCGCTCCGGAGTATCAACGTGCTCTGCAGGAAGTTCTGGCGCAGGCGGGCCGCAAGTACGATCTCAAGAACTTCGGCGGGCGCGCGCTCGGCAGCCTGAGGCTGGAAAAGAGTTTTGGCACCTGGGCGCGGGAGTATCGGCCAATTTACGGCGCATTTGAGGCAGGACTCGACCGCTTTGTCGATCTAACAAAACCGGCCTTTATCGGCCGCGACGCCGCGGCACAGGAAAAAACACAAGGCGGCGTTAGACGCCTGATTACACTCGCAATCGATGCGCGCGACGCCGACGCGATCGGCGACGAACCCATCTGGCATCGCGATCGCGTGGTCGGCTGGGTGACATCGGGTGGCTATGGTCATACAGCCAAGCAGTCCATTGCCATGGGTTATGTGGAGCGCGAAGTCGCCGCGGAAACCAAGGACTTCGCGGTCGAATTGATTGGCGAAAAACGCGCGGCTGTCAGGCTCACGACTGCAGCCATCGATCCGCAGGGTTTGCGGATGCGCACCTGACGCTAGCGGCGAATCTACAGGGAACCTTCTGTGAAGATTGCTGTGGTTACCGGCGCTGCGCAAGGTCTGGGGCTCGCCACGAGCCGAAAATTGGCGCAAGTCGGCTACGACGTCGTCATGACAGATGTCCAGGCTCTGGATGACGCTGCGCTGCAATTGCGTGCCACAGGCGCGCGCGTGCTTGCGATACAAGGCGACATCTCCTCGGAGCAATTCGTCCTTGAGTTGACGCAAAAAGTTGCGCGTGATTTCGGCGTACCTGAGGTCCTGGTCAACAATGCCGGCGTTAGCCTGATTGTGCCGGCGGAGCAAACTACACTCGATCAATGGCAGCGCGTCATGAACGTCAATCTGCTCGGACCTTTCCTGCTTTGCAAATATCTGGGCGGCCTGATGTTGCGCGAAGGCCATGGCGCGATTGTCAATGTCGCATCAATCGCGGGAATTGCAGGTATCAGTCACCGCGCCGCCTACAACGCCTCCAAGCACGGGCTGGTAGGCCTGACACGCACGCTGGCGGCCGAATGGGGCGGCCGAGGCGTACGCGTGAATGCCGTCTGCCCGGGATGGATCAAGACCGAGATGGATACCGCCGACCAGGGACTTGGCAGCTACGCTGACCTGGACATCACGAATCGAGTGCCGCTGGGGCGTTTTGCGCGGCCGGACGACGTGGCGGCCGCGATTGCTTTTCTCGCCGACTCTGGCGCGAGCGGTTTCATCAATGGCGTCTGTCTGCCGGTCGATGGGGGCTGGACGGCCGATGCAAGTTGGGAATCGCTGCGTCTTAGGAATCGCTGACAGCGCTGGCCGCGACGCCCAGCCCACCCTCGTTCGGCCGATTGCGCCGCTCCACACTGGGTGGATACCCGAACTGACGTCGGTAGCATTTCGAAAAATGCGGCGGCGACTGAAAACCGCAAGCCGTGGTGATCTCATCAATGCGCATTGCCGTATGCAACAGCAGCTCACGCGCCCGCCGCAGGCGCACAGTCAGGTAGTAACGTTTGGGGACGCTGTCCAAATGTCGCTTGAACAGCCTTTCGATCTGACGGCGGGACAAGTTGGCCTGCCGCGCAATCTCCGCCAGAGCTAACGGGCGCTCGATATTGTCCTCCATTAGCTGAGCAATCTTCATCAGCCGCGTGTGCGGCACGCCGAGTTGCGCGCGTAGCGGCACATATTGCTTGTCGCGATCGTCGCGCATTCGCTCGACAATGAACTGTTCGGAGATCAGCTCGGCAATGCGTGCGCCTAGTTTGACGCGAATCAGATTCAGCATCAGATCGAGCGGAGCAATGCCGCCCGAACAGGTGTAGCGGTCTCGGTCGATGGTGAATAATTGATCACTCAGCTGCACGTGCGGAAACTCCTCGCGCAATGCCGACAGATTTTCCCAGTGGATGGTCGCCTTGTAACGATCTAACAAACCCGCGTGTGCCAGTGCATAGCCGCCGGTGCAGAGCGCGCCCAAGGCAACCTGCTTGCCAGCCTGACGGCGCAGCGCCGACAGCAATCGCGGCGAGACCGCTTTTTGCACATTGATGCCACCACACACAAACAGCACATCCACTCGACCCATGTCGGCCAGTGCCACAGTAGGCGTCAGTTGCCAGCCGTTGCTCGCCGCCACCGATTGGCCGTCCAGACTGACCGTGACCCATTCGTAGGCAACCTGCCCGCTGAGCGAATTGGCCATGCGTAAAGGCTCGACCGCATTGGCCAGAGCAATAAACGAGTAATCCTGCAGAGTCAGGAAGGCAAAACGAGTTTTCCGGAGCGTAATCATCGATGAGCGCGTATTACTCGGGTCCCTGTCGAGGTTTGGAACCAAGCCTGTCGCTGTCAGGCAACGCGCCCGGTCGTGGGACGCAGTATATGGCGTAAACGCGCCAGCGACTGTCGCAATTGGAGCTGTCTCAGCCGCGCTGGTGGCTACACTTCGAAGATGAAGACACATGCGCGCGTCGTAGTCATTGGGGGCGGAGCAGTTGGCGTCAGCACGCTCTACCACTTAGCCAAGAAAGGCGTTCGGGATGCCGTGCTCCTGGAACGGTCCGAACTGACCGCCGGCTCGACCTGGCATGCCGCCGGTCTGCTGCCGCTTTTCAACATGAGCTATACCGTCGGCCAGCTGCACAAATACTCGGTGGACCTTTACAAACGCTTGCCAAAGGAAACCGGTCAAGACGTTAGCTTTCACGTCACTGGAAATCTGCGCCTCGCCACTTCGCGCGAGCGCATGGACGAGTATCTGAAGTATTGCGGCACGGCTAACACGATCGGCGTGCCGTTTCAGGTAATTTCGGCGGATGAGGTCAAGCAGCTCTGGCCACTCGTCAACCTCGGTAGCGGCCAAAGCGAAGCCAAGATCATCGGCGCGCTGTATCACCCGGACGATGGGCATATTGCGCCCGCTGATCTCACCATGGCGCTGCGCAAGGGCGCGCGCGCGGGCGGCGCAGAAATTTATGAGCAGACCGAGGTTATCGGCGTCGAACGCACCGCTTCGGGCGAATGGCGACTGAAAACTAACAAAGGCGATATCGTCGCGGAACACGTGGTCTGCGCGACTGGCAATTACGCGCGTCAGACAGGTCGGTTGTTCGGATTGAATGTGCCCGCGATTCCGGTCGAACACCAGTACATCGTCTACGACGAATCCGAGGAGTTGAAGGCGTATCGAAAACAGGGGGGCAGCGAACTCGCTGTGTTGCGCGAATCGGATCAGTCCTATTACCTCCGCGAAGAACGCTTGGGCTGGATTCTCGGTCCGTACGAAGCTGGAGCCCCGGCGCGTTTCGCCGATGGTGTTCCGGAGTGGTTCGGCAAGAGCCTGTTTGACGGCGATCTTGATCGTCTGCTTCCCCATGTCGAGGCTGCTATGCGGCGCGTGCCGGCGCTCGCCAATTGCGGTATCAAGGACATCGTGAATGGGCCCATTTCATACACACCCGACGGTAGCCCTTTGATCGGCCCCGCCTGGGGCGTACGCAATCTGTGGCTCAACGAGGGCCACAGCTTCGGCATCACTGCGGCGGGTGGCGCAGGCTGGCAGCTGGCTGAATGGCTGGTTGAAGGCGAACCCGGCATCGACATGCTGGCCACCGACCCGCGTCGATTCGGCGATTACACCAGCAAGCGCTATGTGGTTGCGAAAAACGAAGAAACCTATCGCAACGTTTTCACGATCCACTTCCCGGACGAAGAGCGCGCCGATGCTCGTCCGGCCAAGACAAGTCCTGTGTACGACAAAATTGATCGTATGGGCGCAGTCTGGGGTCAGCGATTCGGTTGGGAGCGCGCCAATTGGTTTGCGCCGCCGGGTGTCGAACGCAAGGATGTCTGGAGCTTCAGGCGCAGCAATTACTTCGAGCACGTCGGCAATGAATGCAAACTGATGCGCGAAAAAGTGGGAGTCATCGACCTGACGCCCTTCACCAAGCACATGGTGACAGGTCCCGGGGCCGAGGCCTGGCTCGACAATCTCGTGGCTAACAAGGTGCCCACAAAAATCGGTCGTATAGCGCTTTGTCATGCACTGACTCCCAAAGGCGGCATCCGCTCCGAATTCACGATCACCAAACTGGATGAGCGGCGTTTTTACGTCGTCAGCGCCGGCTCCGCCGAGCGCTATGACCACGACTACCTTATGAAGAAGCTGCCGGCGGATGGTTCCGCGCAGATTGAGAACCTGACGCAGGCGCGTGGCTGCTTTGTCATTGCCGGCCCCAAGTCGCGTGAGCTCATGAGCCGCCTGACCGATGCGCCGTTAGACAATGCGTCGTTTCCCTGGCTGACCGGCAAAGTGCTGGAAGTGGGCCTCGCGGTCGATGTCTACACACTGCGCGTAAATTTTGTAGGCTCGTTAGGCTGGGAACTGCATTTCCCGATGGTATATGCCCACCACATTTTTGATTCCCTGTTTGCAGCGGGCAAGGACCTCGGCATCGGCATGGTAGGCATGCGTGCGATGGAATCGCTACGCTTGGAAAAATCCTATCGTATGTGGGGCAGCGACATGACACGCGACTACACACCGTTTGAAACCAGCCTGGATCGCTTTGTTCGCATGACGAAGCCCGCTTTCATTGGCAAGGCGGCGCTCGAGGCGCAACTCGCGCGCGGCATACCTAACCGATTTGTGACGCTCGAGATTCATGCTGTCAAGGACGCCGACCCGCTCGGCAACGAGCCGCTGTTCGATGCGAGTGGCAATATAATTGGTCGCGCCACCGCCGGCTATTTCGGCCATACGCTGCGCAAGAGCCTGGCAATCGGTTACGTGAAACCGGAGTTCTCTGCGGTTGGTACGCAACTGCAAATCGAAATCCTGGGTGAACGCAAGAATGCCACGGTGCTGGTTGACTCGCCGTACGATCCGGAAAACAACGATCTCCGTGCGTGAGCGACTAGACTAGAGTGTGCTTGTGAATAAAAGTCGCTTTTCCGCATGGTCCCTGTTGCGCGCCGGATTTGCGCGCCAGCAAAACTGGGGCCCGCAGTGGCGTCGCGCCGAGCCGAAAAAAACCTATGACGCGCTGATTGTCGGCGGCGGCGGTCATGGCCTTGCAACGGCCTACTACCTCGCGAAGCTGCATGGCCTGCGCAACATCGCGGTGCTGGAAAAAGGCTGGGTTGGCGGCGGCAACACGGGTCGCAACACCACCATCATCAGATCGAACTACCTCTATGCTGAAAGTTCGGCGCTTTACGATCACGCGCTCAAAATCTGGGAGACGCTCTCAGAGGACCTGAACTACAACGTGATGTATTCGCCGCGCGGCGTACTCATGTTGGCGCACAACGTGCACGATGCTCAGGTAGCGCAGCGACATATTCATGCCAATCGCTGCAACGGTGTCGACAACGAGTGGCTGACGCCACAGCAAATCAAAGAATTCTGTCCCCCCGTGAATATAGGATCTAACATCCGCTATCCGGTACTGGGCGGTGCCTTGCAGCGTCGCGGTGGCACCGCGCGCCACGATGCCGTCGCATGGGGCTACGCGCGTGCTGCCGACTCGTTAGGCGTGGACATTGTCGAGAATTGCGAAGTCACCGCCATCCATCGTGACGCGAACGGTGCGGTCAGCGGCGTCGAGACCTCGCGTGGCCGCATCGAGGCCAAGAAGATCGGCGTGGTTGCCGCGGGGCATACCAGCGTGGTCATGGGCATGGTGGGGCTGCAGTTGCCACTGGAGAGTTTCCCTTTGCAGGCCCTGGTTTCAGAGCCTGTCAAACCGGTGTTTCCCTGTGTAGTCATGTCCAATGCCATTCACGCTTATATCAGCCAGTCTGATAAAGGCGAACTGGTGATTGGTGCGGGCACGGATGCCTATACTTCCTATACGCAGCGCGGCGCACTGCATATCAACATGCATACACTGGATGCGATATGCGAGCTGTTTCCGATGTTCCGACGCATGCGCATGCTGCGCAATTGGGGTGGAATTGTCGATGTCACGCCCGACCGCTCGCCGATCCTGGCCAAGACCGCGATACCGGGCCTGTTTGTAAATTGCGGCTGGGGCACAGGTGGATTCAAGGCGACACCCGGGTCCGGACATTTGTTCGCGCATACGATTGCTAACGACACTCCGCACGCGATCAACGCGCCGTTCAATATCGAGAGATTCCGCGATGGCCTGCTGATTGACGAGGCTGCCGCTGCCGCAGTAGCGCACTAGAGCAATTATGCTGATTATCCATTGCCCCTACTGCGGCGACCGACCGGAACTTGAATTTGCGCATGCCGGCCAGGCGCATCTGCTGCGCGCTCGGGATCCCGCCACTCAGTCAGACGCAGAGTGGGCCGCGTATCTCTATGAGCGAAGCAACATCAAGGGTGTGCATGCCGAGCGCTGGCGCCATGTGCGCGGCTGCGCGCGCTATTTCAACGCGCTGCGCGACACCACAACTGACCAATTTATTGCCACTTACAAGTCAGGTATGCCGCGGCCATGAGCGCGTATCGCACCTCCGCTGGCGGTCAGATTGACCGGTCCCGCACTTTGCGCTTCACCTTCGATGATAAAGCCTACACCGGCCATCCGGGCGACACCCTTGCCTCTGCTCTGTTAGCCAACGGCGTGCACCTGATGGGCCGTTCGTTCAAGTATCACCGCCCACGAGGAGTATTGAGCGCGGGCAGTGACGAACCTAACGCCCTGGTGACGGTATGGCGGGACGCCGCGCGTTACACGCCAAATCTTCCCGCGACGCAGGTCGAACTCTACGACGGCCTGCAAGCGCGCAGCCAGAATCGCTGGCCGAGTCTCGAATTCGATGTTGGGGCAGTCAACAACGCCGTGTCGAGATTCATTCCAGCCGGCTTCTACTACAAGACTTTCATGTGGCCGCCGCGCGCCTGGCACAGCCTTTATGAACCCGCAATACGCCGCGCCGCGGGACTTGGCGTCGCGCCCAGCGAGCCTGATCCAGATTGTTATGCACAGCGTTTTGCACATTGCGAGGTGTTGGTTGTTGGCTCGGGACCCGCTGGTATTGCCGCGGCTCTCAGCGCGGCCAGCAGCGGCGTGCGCGTCATTCTATGCGATGAGCAGCCCGAGTTCGGGGGCAGCTTGCGTGACGATGCGACGCTGACGATCGATGCGCAGTCCGCTACGCAATGGTTGAGCACCTCGATTGACCAGCTGCGACAGAACCCGCGGGTCACCTTGCTCCGACGGACCACGGCGTTTGGCTATTTTCCGCACAACCTGTTAGGTCTGTCGGAGCGCTTGACGGACCACGAAACCGCGCCGCGTGCTGGCGCGCCGCGGGAACGGCTCTGGCAGGTGCGTGCTCGCGAGGTCGTACTCGCAACCGGCGCTCTCGAGCGGCCGCTCGTGTTTCCGGACAATGACCGTCCCGGTATTCTGCTTGCCGCGGCCGCCGGTACCTATCTCAGGCGGTATGGCGTCATCCCCGGCAAGCGAGTGGTCCTGCTGACCGCTAACGACCAAGCCTATGGCGTCGCCAGAGATTTGTTGGCGGCGAAAGTAGCTATCGGCGCAATCTGTGATGTGCGCTCCGCGGTTCCAGACGCTGCCCGCGCACTGATCGCGGCTGCTAACGTGCGCATCATTACGAATGCGACGGCACTTGGCACGCGCGGCGCGAAGCGCATCAATCAGGTTGAAATCGGTCACCAGGATTCTAACGGCAGAATTGCCGAACGAGAACATCTTGCCTGCGATGCGCTTTTGATGTCGGGCGGTTTCACGCCCACTGTGCACCTTTTCTCGCAGTCGCGCGGCAAATTGGCATGGAACGACGCGCTGCTGGCGTTCGTGCCAGCCCAGTCGGCCGAACGTGAGCGCTCGGCGGGCGCCTGCCGCGGCAGCTATTCAATCAACGATGTCCTAACGGAAGGCGCCGAGGCGGGAATTGCCGCCGCATTGGCCGCTGGGGGCCGCACGGTGCCCGTACCAAGTTGGCGGGTCCGTGATGCTGCACCCTGCGGTGGCAGCTATGCTGGTCTGTTGCCGCAACACGACAGCCTGATTGGCAAGGCCTTTGTCGACTGGCAGAACGATGTCACCAGCAATGACCTGTCGCTGGCAACCCGCGAGGGTTTCCGTTCAATCGAGCACATCAAACGCTATACCACCACGGGCATGGCGACCGACCAGGGCAAGACCTCTAACATCAACGCGCTGGCGGTGGTATCGAAGCAATTGTCGACGCCGATCGCCCATGTGGGCCTGACCACGTTCCGAATGCCTTACACGCCCTTGACCTTCGGCAGCATGGCGGGCTACTCGCGCGGTGATCTTTTCGACCCGGTGCGCAAGACGCCAGCGCACGCCTGGGCGCAGGCTCAAGACGCAGTATTCGAAGATGTCGGTCTGTGGAAGCGCGCCCGCTATTTTCCGCAAGCTGGCGAGACCATGCACGAAGCAGTCAACCGTGAGTGTCTTGCGGTGCGTAGCAGCTGCGGCATGTTCGATGCTTCGACTCTCGGCAAGATCGAAGTGGTCGGGCCCGACGCGGCGGAATTCCTCAATCGTCTCTATGTCAATGACTGGACCACGCTGGCGCCAGGTCGTTCAAGGTACGGTATTCTGCTGCGCGATGATGGCTTCGTGTATGACGATGGCGTCATCGGTCGCATGGCAACGGAGCGCTTCCATGTCACCACGACGACCAGTGGTGCGCCGCGTGTTTTCGGCATGATGGAGGACTACCTGCAGACCGAATGGCCGGACCTGAAGGTCTGGCTGACTTCGACGACAGAACAATGGTCGGTTATCGCTGTACAGGGCCCTAACGCGCGGCGCGTGCTGGAAGATCTGGTCGAAGGCATCGATCTCAGCGCTGCGAACTTACCACACTTGGGCGTCGCCACCGGCCACATCTGCGGTGTAGCCACGCGCCTCTTCCGTGTTAGCTTTACGGGCGAACTCGGATTCGAAATCAACGTGCCCTCTGATTACGGACATGCTGTGTGGGAAGCGGTTTACGCCGCCGGCAAAGCGCATGGCATCGTGCCCTATGGCACCGAGGCGATGCACGTAATGCGTGCTGAAAAAGGCTACATCATCATCGGCCAGGACACCGATGGGACCGTAACTCCGCTCGATGCAGGCTTGGGCTGGGCGATCGGCAAAAAGAAACTCGACTATGTGGGCAAACGTGCGCTTGAGCGCGCGTCCATGAAAACTCCGGACAGGCCGCAATTTGTGGGGCTGCTAACCAGCAACCCGGCCACTGTGATCGAAGAAGGCGCTCAAATCGCTGAGCGACCGAACCAAACACCTCCGATGCAGTTGATCGGGCATGTGACCTCGTCCTACTGGAGCTCGACGCTCGGCCGCTCGATTGCATTGGGCATGATCAAGGGCGGCCGCGCTCGCCGCGGCCAGACGGTGTATATCCCGATGCCGGGCGGCGACATCGAGGCTGAAGTGACCCATCCCGTTTTCTACGACACCGACGGAGCGCGCCTCAATGTCTAGGGCCGCCGAACGACGCACAGTTGCTCTGACCGGCATTGGCGCCGCCGTCAAGACGCTGGCACCGGCCGGGTATTTCGTGCTGCGCGGTGACATCTCGGTCATGCAGGCCGCGGGCTCCGTTATTGGCGCAGTACCGTCGGCGACCGCCTGCCGCGCCGTCACCGGATCGACATGGTCTGCCCTGTGGTTGGGGCCAGATGAGCAGATGCTGTTAGGCCCCCTGGCCGATCAATCCCGTTTTGAGTCGGCGCTCAGCGCCGCACTGGGGACTCTGCCGCATTCGCTGGTGGACGTTAGCCACCGCCAAGTCGCATTTGAACTTGCAGGCCCGCAAGCGCCAGCGGTACTGAATGCTGCCTGCCCGTTGGATCTCGATCTCGCGGCGTTTCCGGTATCGATGGTCACACGCACGGTGTTCGCCAAGACCGAAATCATTCTCTGGCGCAAGGCACCAGCGGTATTCCATGTTGATGTCTGGCGTTCTTACGCTGAATATTTGACGGCCTTGATAAACATAGCGGCAGAAAGCGGCTGATCTGCCAGGCTTTCAGCGCCGCACAATCTACGAGGGAGATGACCATGAGACACGGCCACAGTACTTTGAGTGCGCTCTTCGGAGCGGCACTCGTTCTTTGCTGCCAACCCATAGCCGTTGCGCAACAGCCTGCCGCGGCTGATGCAGCGGAGGCCATCGAAGAAATCACGGTCACAGCGCAGCGGCGCGAGCAGAATATCCAGGATGTTGGCATTTCGGTGACGGCACTCAGTGGTGCCAAGCTCGACGAACTCAACATCCAGACCGCAACAGACATCGTGCGAGCTGTGCCCAGCCTCAAGATGAATGCATACTCCAGCGCGCAGGTCGTGTTCAACATCCGCGGCGTGTCACAGAACGACTACGGCGATCAACAGGAACCGCCGGTCGCGGTCTATCAGGACGACAGCTATTCGAGCTCGATCAATCTCGCCAGCTTTCCAATCTTCGATCTCGCGCGTGTTGAGGCATTGCGTGGCCCCCAGGGCACTTTGTTCGGTCGCAACGCCACCGGCGGAGCGATTCAGTTTATTTCCAATCAGCCCAGCAAAGAGGTAGATGGTTATGCCAAAGCCACCATTGGTCGCTTTGGCCAGGTTATTGTCGAAGCCGCGTTAGGCGGCCCGATCACCGAGCGGCTGCAGGGACGCTTCGCAGTACTCAGCAATCGAGCTGATGGCTATATGCGATCGGTTATCGACGGCGTACCCGACCGCGGCGGCACCGATCACTACGCTATGCGGGGCGCGTTCGCCTGGCAACCTAACGACTCCGCGGACATAAAGTTCCGGGTGCGCTACATGAAAGCCGACAAGGAAACACAGGCGGGACTCTATTCGCACGAAGCAGCCTGCCCAAACGCGCAATTTCAGGGTGAATTCACGCTGCCCACACAATCCTGTGCATTTTGGGGCACGGGCCCGGGACAGTCGGGCACCGGTTATCGCAACGACGCCATCAGTCCGAGCCGCGGCGGCGATCCGTGGAAGACTGCGGAAACTCAGGAGTCTTATGTCGATCGCGAAATTTTCGGCGCAACGGTGCACGCGCAGTTCGATTTCGACAATTTCACTTTGTTGTCAATTACCGATTACCAGCATTCGGAGAAATTCTATATAGAAGGCGGCGACTCATCGCCAGATGAAGGCGTGTTTTTCTTTCAGGGCAGCCGCTTGAACCAAGTATCTGAAGAAATCCGCCTTGCCGCCTCGTTCGGCGCCAACGAATTCGTAGCTGGTGTGTTCGCCATGAAAGTCAGTGGCGCGTACACGGGAAAATTTGCAGATCCGTTTTACGGCTACGACCCGGACGTCGCATTCTCGCAAAGCACTGACTCCTGGGCTGCGTTCGCGCAGAACGAATGGCAAATGTCGGACCAGTTCAAATTGATCACCGGATTGCGCTATTGGAACGATCAGCGCGAAGGCGCCTATTTTGGCAGCGCACCCGAGGTGCCTGGCCTCACGCCACCCGTGACCATCGTTTTCAATCGCAACCAGATTTCGCCCTTGGGAAGCACCATCCGGCCATCTGACGCGCGCCGCTCTTTCGATGATGTGACCGCGCGCCTGGAGTTGGACTACCGACCTAACGACGACCTGCTGTGGTTCTTGAGCTATAATCGCGGCAGCAAGAGTGGCGGATTCACTTTCTCAACCGGAACTCCCTTCAGTCCCAATGAGCAAGCGTTCCTGGAAGGCATTCCCTTCAAGCCAGAAGTCTTAAACTCGGCGGAACTCGGCTTCAAGTCCACCCTGAGCAACAAGCTGACGTTCAACGCCAACGTGTTCTACTACCAATACGATGACTATCAGGCCTTTGCGCAGTTTGGCCCCGTACAAACGGTCATCAACCTGGATGCCAAAGAATTTGGTCTGGAGGCCGAACTCAACGCCCGGCCTATGCCCGGCCTGACACTGCAGCTGGGCGCATCCTATCTCGATTCGACGGTCAAAGATGTCCCACTGCCGGATCTCGCAACAATCGAAGATCATGAACTGCCGCAGGCGCCAAGATTTTCGGCGAATGGACTGGTGCGTTACGAATTTCCGTTAGGTTCCGCCGGCAAGGCTTCGCTGCAGGCAGATGTGCAATATTCCGACAAGTTCTGCTTTACAGTGCTCTGCGCACCGGTTGAGCGCGAAGCCGCGTATATTGTTACCAACCTGCGCATCGGCTATGGATCAGACTCCGGCAATTGGCAAGCCGCAATATTTGTGGACAATCTGCTCAACCAAGAATATCGCGTCTACGCTTTTGATAGCTCGCTGTTCTCAGGCGTTGTGGCCGGCGTCTACGCCAAGCCGCGGACGATCGGGCTGACGGCGACCTACCGCTTTGGCGCCGGTCGCTAGCCGACGCTAGCTACTTAGCGCTGCGCGGTCTGCCAGTTGGTGGCGGTGTAGTACGGGGCGCCGGACGATTCCAACAGCGGCCGGTCAAGGATATGATCGGCCGCCTTCTCCGCCAGCATGATGGTGGGCGCGTTGAGATTGCCGGTGGTGACGCTGGGCATAATCGAGGAATCCACCACCCTTAGTGCCTCGACACCTAACACCCGCAGCTGCGGGTCAAGCACCGCAGTGGGATCATCCTTGGCTCCCATTTTGCAACTCCCGCAGGGATGGTAGGCACTCTCGACTTTCGCGCGCACGAACGCATCGATCGCCGCGTCGCTGGTAATCTCGGCACCAGGCTGGATCTCCCGTCCACGAAATCGCTCAAATGCAGGTTGTGCGAATATTTCGCGCGTCAGGCGTACACAGGCGCGCATTTCACTTTGGTCATCCGGATGCGCCATGTAGTTGAAAACTATATCCGGCGGATTGCGGGGATCGCGGGACCGAAGTCGCACCCAACCGCGGCTTTTGCTGCGCATCGGGCCAACATGGGCCTGAAATCCATGCTCGCTGGCTAACGATGAACCGTCATAGCTCATCGCCAGCGGCAGAAAATGGTACTGAATATCCGGATATTCGATCCCGGCGCGGCTGCGAATAAAGCCACCCGTTTCGAAGTGGTTGGTCGCACCCAGCCCGTCCTTGCGAAGTATCCAGCGGATGCCAATCAGCGCGCGACGCCAGAGGCTCAGTGCCGAATACAAACTCACGGGCTCTCGACAGGCCATCTGAAAATAGAATTCCAAATGGTCTTGCAGATTCTCCCCGACACCCGGCAGCGCATGCACCACGGGTATGCCGTGCTGACGCAATTCGTCGGCAGGTCCAATACCAGAGAGCTTTAGCAGCTGCGGCGAATTGATAGGACCCGTGCAGACGATAACTGCGCACCTGGCTTTGGCAATTTGCCGCTTGCCGCTGCGCTCGTATTCCACGCCCACCGCCCGCTTACCCTCGAAAACTACTCGCGTCGCAAACGCATGGGTCCGCACGGTGAGATTCGGCCGCTGCATCGCCGGGCGCAGATAGGCATTCGCGGCGCTGGAGCGACGGCCCTGACCGACCGTCATGTCGAAACGACCGACGCCTTCCTGCTGATAGCCGTTATTGTCTTTTGTATATGCATAGCCAGCCTGCTGTCCAGCGGCCAGCCAGGCAGCGTGCAATGGGTTTGTTAGCATTCCGTAACGTGTTTGCAGAGGCCCGCTGTCGCCACGGTAGTCATCACCCCCATCGAAGCGTGTCTCCGCGCGGCGGAAGTACGGCAGCACCTGCGAATACGACCAACCTGCGGCACCCTCGGCCTGCCAGCGATCAAAATCGTGAGGGTTGCCGCGGATGTAAACCAGACCATTGATCGACGACGAACCTCCTAACACCTTGCCGCGCGGCGTGTGCAGCCGGCGACCGCCGAGACCCGGTTCTGGCTGGGTGTGATAACCCCAGTTGTAGCGCGGCATGTTCATCGGAATCGACAGAGCGGTCGGCATCTGCACGAAAATTGAACGATCAGAGCCGCCGTACTCGAGCACCAGTACACTATGCCTACCATCAGCTGTCAGGCGATTGGCCAGCACGCATCCTGCGGAGCCGGCACCCACAATGACGTAGTCAAACTGTTCGTCACTCATCGATCTGCGCTCCGTCTCAGTAAGGCGACTGCACGTCCTGCATGGCGACGTAAACGCTTTTCAATTGCGTATAGTGCTCAATGGCAGCGCGGCCGTTCTCGCGCCCCAGACCCGACATCTTCACGCCGCCGAACGGCAGTTCGATAGGCGTGATGTTGTAATGATTGATCCAACAGGTGCCTGCCTCGAGCTGCGCGATCACACGATGTGCTCGTGTCAGATCAGAGGTAAACACTCCCGCAGAAAGACCGAATTCCGTGGCGTTAGCGCGGCGCACGACTTCCGCCTCGCTATCGAACGCCAATACACACATCACTGGGCCGAAGATTTCCTCGCGCACGATTCGCATGTTGTCTTCGCACCGATCAAAAATTGCGGGTTCGATGAAAAACCCTTTTGCAAGCGGGCCTTCCATGCGGCGGCGACCACCCGTTAGCAGACGTGCGCCGCCGGCCTCGCCCAACTTGATGTAGCCGAGAACTTTGTCCATGTGGTCTTTGGAAATCAGCGTGCCAACCTGGGTTTGTGGATCCAAAGGATCGCCAATGCGCAGCGCGCGTGTCCGCGCGACCAGTTTTTCGACAAACTTGTCCAGTATCCTCCGCTCGACAAAAACTCTCGTGCCATTGGAGCAAACCTCGCCCGCGGAATAGAAATTGCCTAACAGAGCGCCGGATACAGCGTTGTCCAGATTGGCATCCGCAAAAATAACGATCGGTGATTTCCCACCCAGCTCCAGAGTCAGCTGCTTGAGCGTATTGGCGGAGTCACGCATCACGGCACAGCCAGTGGAGACAGCTCCCGTCACCGAGATTTTGCGGATACCCGGATGGCGCGATAGCAACTGCCCGGTTTCGGCATAGCCTTGCACCACCTGGAAAATGCCATCCGGCGCTCCAGCCCGCTGCAAGGCGTTGCCAAGATGTTCTGCCGTCAACGGCGTTAGCTCGGCGGGCTTGAAGATCATCGCATTGCCACAGGCCAGCGCCGGCGCTGTTTTCCAACAGCAAATCTGCAACGGGTAGTTCCAGGCGCCGATGCCCGCGACCACACCCAGTGGTTCGCGGCGCGTATAACCAAACGCGCTCGGCCCCAGATCGAGGTGTTCGCCAGCGATACTGGCGGCAAGGCTGCCGAAGTATTCCAAGCTGTCCGCGCCCGAGATCACGTCGACAACCTGCGTTTCCTGTATTGGTTTGCCGGTATCCTGCGACTCGAGTCGCGCAAGTTCATCATTCTGCGAGCGCAGAATGTCCGCGGCACGACGCAGCACTCTGCCGCGCTCAGTGCCAGTCATAGCGCACCAGACTTGCTGCGCGGCAGCCGCTTTAGCCACGGCGGCGTCAATTTCTTCAGGTCCGGCGACATTCAGAGTCGCCAGCAACTCGCCGGTCGCCGGATTGAATGTCTGCAGTTTTGACGGGCGCCGCTTGCGTGCGGCGGCGGGATGCACGTTCGGCGCTGCGGCCAGACGCAGCTGACTATCGACAAATTCAGTCAGCAGCGCGCGGGAGCCAGAGCTGTCTGCTTCGTGCCAGTTCGACAGCGCTGCACGCAGCCAGACGCCATCGATCATCGCGGCAATCATCGCCGCAAGCGAGACTGCCTCGTTAGGTCCTAACAGGCTACGCAGTGCGCTGCGCAGATTGGACAGCATGCGGCGCTGCACAGCCGACTGCACCCGTTGCAGCACGGCCAAGTGCGGCACCTGGGCCCAGAATGCCAGCCAGGCTCTGGCGGTGTGCGGCTCGAACTCGACCGGCGCCAGATTGGAATCAATGATCGCCTGGACACGTTGACGCGGTGTGCTGGCGCACTGCAATTGGCTTCGAGTTTCAGCGTAAACGCGCCGTGCAAGCGCACGGAACGCCGCTTCGAGCAGACCTTCCTTGTCGCCGAAATGATGTGCGACCAGCCCGGACGACAAACCGGCTCGATCCGCAATCTCCGCCAGCGTGGTGCCTGAGAAGCCCAGTTCGGCGAGGCAATCGAGTGTGGTAGCAACCAGGTGCTCCCGCGGTCCGCGATCGCTGCTCGCGATTGGCTGACCACGAACGGCTGTTGAGCGCTTGTTCAAAATCGACATCTCCAGAGGTCAAAAGCTCGGTCCGGCAATCAAAAAACTAACGAAAACTATCGTAAAAGAATGCCAGTAAAAAGCAAATAATATTTATATTCCAAATACTTACGAGGTTACCTTAAATACAATATCGGCAATAAATGACTGACCGATCAATAGCCGTGATCCTTAGCATCCTTAACGCCCAACGCGGCACTCGTCAATACCGCTATGATCGATAGTGAATGGCCGTGATGAAGCAATGCGTGACATTGAGAGAGAAAGCAGATGATTAGGCGCGCTACTGCAATATTGATTGCCTTTATCGCGACGCTTGCGCTAACGGACAGCGCGAATGCTGCCGATAACGCCGACCCGCCCAGCTGCAGCCCGGTGCGAATGGCGGACGTCGGTTGGACCGATGTCACCGCTACCACCGCCGTTTTGGCCGAGTTGTTGCAGCAAATCGGCTACCAGTCGCGAATCACGATTCTTTCCGTGCCCGTCACCTTTGCCTCGATGCGCAACCAGGACCTCGACGTATTCCTCGGCAACTGGATGCCGGCGCAGACCGCAGATCGCGCCCCTTTCGATGCCGACAAATCGATCGACGTGGTCGGGAAAAATCTGGATGGCGCTCGCTACACGCTCGCCGTACCCGCATACACTCACGAGGCTGGTCTGAAGGATTTCGCAGATATCCAAAAATTTGCGGCAGTTCTGAACGGGCGGATCTACGGTATAGAACCCGGCAATGACGGCAATCGTCTGGTGCTCGAAATCATCAAAGGCGGCAAATTTGGTCTGAAGAATTTTCAGCTGATCGAGTCGAGCGAGCAAGGCATGCTCGCGGAAGTCGAAAGGGCTATCCAGGCCAAGCGTCACATCGTGTTTCTCGGCTGGGACCCGCACCCGATGAACACGCGCTTCAAAATGAACTACCTCAGCGGCGGCGATGACAGCTTCGGCCCGAATTTCGGCGGCGCGGCGGTTTATACCAATGTGCGTGCCGGCTACCTTACGCAATGCCCTAACATCGCGCAGCTGTTGCGCAATCTTCGATTTACCACTGTCGACGAAAGCGAGATCATGACAGGCATCCTTGATCGCAAGGAAACGCCTCAGCAGGCCGCTGCGGCCTGGCTAAAGAAACATCCTGACAAAGCGCAGACCTGGCTCAAGGGCGTCAACCTGCGTGATGGTCGCCCGTTCGCCTCTACGCTGGTTGAGACCGCGCCGATCGCTTCAAACCAGGGCTTTGAGGGCTGGGTCACTGGTTACAAATTGCCAGTAGGTGACAGAATCGCCAGTGGCATTGAATTCATCAAGACGCACGGACGCGGCTTTTTCGATAGCGTATCGATCCTGGTAGGCGGTGCAGTCGACGTCCTTACCCGCACACTGCTAGCCATCCCTTCCCTGGTGTTGCTGGTCGCTCTTAGCGCACTCGCTTTTGTGTTACGGCGCTCCTGGCCGCTGAGCATTTTTGTCGCCGCAGCGCTGCTTTTCATCATGAATCAGGGCTACTGGGATGCCACACTGGAGACGCTGTCGCTGGTGGCCATCGCCACAGTTGTTAGCACATTGATTGGCATCCCTATCGGCATCGCCGCAGCACACCATCCGCGCTTTTACTCAGGCTTGCGACCCGTGCTGGACCTGATGCAGACCCTGCCTACTTTTGTGTATCTAATCCCCACGTTGGTGCTTTTCGGACTAGGAGTTGTGCCAGGACTAATATCCACCGTGATATTTGCGCTACCTGCTCCGATCCGCTTGACGCAGCTAGGCATTTCGAGTGTGCCAATTGCGCTGCGTGAAGCAGGCGAAGCGTTCGGCGCCACGCCCTGGCAGCTGCTCTGGAAGGTTGAATTGCCAAGTGCCAGAAAAAGCATTCTCGCGGGCATTACCCAATGCATCATGCTCAGTCTGTCGATGGTAGTCATCGCAGCACTGGTAGGCGCAGGCGGGCTTGGCGTGCCGGTGGTGCGAGCGCTCAATACGGTGCAAATCGGCATGGGCTTCGAGGCCGGGATCGCCATCGTCTTGCTGGCGATTGTTATCGATCGCATGACGCGGCCGGCAGAAGACCGCTGATGAGCCTGGCACTGCAATTCAAGAACGTCGATATCCTGTTCGCGCAAAACGCAGCGGCGCAGAAAAATATCGGCGTTGCCCGCAAGGCGTTACACGACGGTCAAAGCCGCGCCGATGTCACCCAGAATTTTGGCGTGGTCGCTGGCGTGATAGACGCAAGTCTCAGCGTCGTCAGCGGCGAAATCGCCGTATTGATGGGTCTATCAGGTTCCGGAAAGTCGACGCTGCTGCGCGCTGCCAACGGCCTCAATCGCGTTACAGGTGGCGAGGTCCTTTTGTTAGATGGAGCGGCGACTGTCGACGTTGCCAATTGCTCAGCTGCAGAGCTGCGCCGTGTACGACGGCAACGTATTGCCATGGTTTTCCAACAGTTCGGATTATTGCCCTGGCGCAGCGTGCGCGACAACGTGGGATTTGGCCTGGAGCTGCGTGGCGATGCGCTGGCTGAGCGCACTCAACGCGTCGATGAAAAACTCGAACTGGTCGGACTCACGCAATGGGCAGATCGCTCGGTAGGCGAACTGTCCGGCGGCATGCAGCAACGTGTCGGACTCGCACGAGCATTTGCCACCGATGCCGACATCCTGTTGATGGACGAACCTTTCTCAGCCCTGGATCCGTTGATTCGCGCGCGTCTGCAGGATGAATTGCTGACGCTGCAGTCTAAAGTCCGTAAGACCATTCTGTTTGTCACGCACGATCTCGACGAGGCTCTGCGCATTGGCAACCAGATTTCAATTCTCGAAGGCGGCCGCATTGTGCAGACCGGTCAACCGCGCGATATTGTGATGCGCCCGGCAAACGACTATGTCGCTGCTTTCGTACAGCACATGAATCTGCTAACAATGCTGACGGGTGAGTTGGTCATGCGCCCGACAGCCCGCTGCCAAAGTGATGGCCGCAGTTTCTGGGTCGATGAGCAGCGCAGGATACGGGTTGAAACTGATGAAACCGGCCAGCTTGTTAGCGCAAATGACGGCGACCTCAGACTTAAGATGCAGGGCCCTGAAATCACCGACCGTGCCGCCCTCGCTGACTCTATCGGCGCTGTGCCCTGCCAGACTTCTTTGCAGACCATCATCACACTGGCAAACGCCACGCATCGGCCCGTGCTGATCACCGACAATGGCAGGTTCCTGGGCTTCTGTGGAGCGGCGGAAATCCTCACGGCATTAGATCGCAGTCGCAGCGGATGACGCGCCTGGACAAGTCAATGCCGCAGACAGGCATGCGTTAGCTCCCTACCCGACCATACTGGGTTTTGAGCCAGCAGCTATTCAGAGGTCAGAGCGATGAGCGAGGAATCAGCCGCAACTTCAGGTGCCAGACGACCCAGCGGCCGCGACGCCAAGCGCGCCGCGCGAACCGCGCGCGCCGCCGCGTCGGTCGCCTATATCGTGCGCAAGATTCCCGAGTACGAGGTACTAGGTGCCGAAGGCCTTGAGCTGCTGGAGCACAACGCCGATACGATCCTGGAAGAAATCGGCATCGACGTGCGCGATGACCCAGAAAGCATCGCATTGTGTCGCTCAGCAGGTGCTGATGTGGACGGCGAGCGGGTGCGCTTTCCGCGCGGCATGTGCCGCCAGATCGTGCAACGCTCGGCGCCACGCGAGTTCGTTCAACACGCACGCAACCCTGCGCGTAACGTCGTCATCGGCGGTAAGAACACTGTGTTCGCGCCTGCGTATGGCTCGCCCTTCGTGCGCAATCTCGATGAAGGCCGTCGCTACGGCACCATCGAAGACTTTCACAATTTCGTCAAACTGACCTACATGGCTAACGCGCTGCACCACTCGGGCGGCACGATTTGCGAACCGGTGGACCTGCCGGTCAACAAGCGCCACTTCGACATGGTTTACAGTCATATCAAACACAGCGACAAACCGTTCATGGGTTCTGTCACGGCCCCGGAGCGCGCTCAGGATACCGTCGAGATGTCGAAGATTCTGTTTGGCAGTGATTACCTCGACCCGCTGACGGGCCGCCCCAAAACCACGACCATCAGTCTGATCAATGCGAATTCACCGCTGACCTGGGACGCCACGATGTTAGGTGCGTTGAAGGTTTACGCGCGGCACAATCAAGCGACAATCGTCACGCCTTTCATTCTCGCCGGGGCAATGTCGCCAGTGACCATTGCGGGAACCGTGGCGCAGACGCTGGCAGAAGCGCTGTCGGGCATGACTATCGCGCAACTGGTGAATCCAGGCGCTCCAGTCGTGATGGGCAGTTTCGCCTCGTCGCTGTCGATGCAATCGGGTGCGCCGAGTTTTGGCACGCCAGAACCAGCACTGGTGCTCTATGTAATGGCGGCCCTGGCGCGCCGATTGGGCGTACCTTTTCGCTCTGGCGGGTCCTTGTGCGCGTCGAAGATTGCGGATGCTCAGGCCGCCACCGAATCATCTAACACCTTGCTGCCGACCTGCCTGGCGGGCGTCAATTTCGTGCTCCATACGGCAGGCTGGTTGGAAGGCGGACTCGCCATGGGTTACGAAAAATTCATGATCGATGTCGACCAAGCCGGCATGATGCATACCATGCTGGAAGGCGTTGACCTGTCCGAAAACGGCCAGGCGCTGTCTGCGATCCGCGAAGTGGGTCCAGGTAAACATTTTCTCGGTTGCGCGCACACACAGGCCAATTTCGAGAACGCGTTCTATCGCTCGCCTTTAGCGGACAACAACAGCTTTGAGCAATGGGACGCAGAAGGCGCCAAGGACATCCAGCAGCGCGCCAATGCGCAGTGGAAAAAACAGCTCGCCGAATACGTCGCGCCGCCGCTGGACCCGGCGGTCGACGAGGCACTGATCGATTTCATGACGCGCCGCAAAGCCTCGTTCCCGGATTCCAATATCGGATGAGCTTCGTTAGCCTAGCGGCCGGGCGCCATGCCAGAAATTAAGCCAGCCCAAGTGCCTGCCCAAGTCGAACGCGTCGACGCACAGTCCAGCACTACCGCGCTCGACACGGTTGCCGTGGAAGAACCCCTGGAAATCCGCATCCGTACCAGCACCGAAGCACTGCCAGGCACACCGGTCACCGTCACCATGCGCACGCCGGGCCATGATGAAGAACTGGCACTAGGTTTTCTATTCGGTGAAGGACTCATCCATTCGATGGCTGACATTGCGCAGATCGGTCCCTGCGGCAATACCGGGCAAATCGTCGCGGTGCAACTGGCCGCCGGCACGGTCGATCCGCGCCCCGCGCTGCAGCGCAGTTTCTACACCACCTCCTCCTGCGGTGTTTGTGGAAAATCCTCGATCGATGCGGTCGCCAAACTGGTTCCGAAGAACGGCGTTAGCCGCAAGCTGCGGACGTCTGCCGCTGTGCTGCGGCAGCTGCCTGCAGCGCTGCAGGCCCGTCAGTCAGTATTCTCAACCACGGGCGGCCTGCATGCCGCCGGACTGATTTCCCCCACCGGCACTCTGTTAGCCGTTTACGAGGATGTTGGCCGTCACAATGCCACCGACAAGCTCCTGGGTGCCGAATTTCGACTTGGCCAGCAACGGCCCGCAAACAGCATGCTGTTGCTCAGCGGTCGCGCCAGTTTCGAACTGCTGCAGAAAGCAGCCATGGCTGGCATAGAGCTGGTCGCAGCCATAGGCGCGCCGTCGAGTCTGGCGGTGGAACTGGCGCAATCATTGGGTATCACTTTGGTGGGTTTTCTGCGCGCCAGCGGATTTAACGTATACAACGGTGCCGAACGCATCGACGTTTGACACACGTTTGACAAAGGACCGCACTGGATCCTGTCAACCTGCGGCTGCTAACTTCGTTGTATGGCTCAAGACCCGCAATACCGCGGCACTAACGAAGCTGGAGAGTCTCATGTTCAAGCGATCCGCGATTTTGGCCGTGTCCGGCCTGGTTATTACCGCACTTGGCGCCACGTTCGCATCCGCGGGCACGCGCACTCCGGGCCTCGACCGGCGCGAGCACAATCAGGCGGCCCGCATCCATCAGGGCGTCCGCAGTGGCGAGCTAACACGACCCGAGACGCGCCGCCTGGTCGCCGGTGAAGCCCGCCTGCGTTTTCATGAAGCCCGCGCGAAAGCCGATGGCGATGTCAGCCGCGCCGAACGCCTCCGACTGCAGGCCGAGGCCAGTCGC
Source organism: Gammaproteobacteria bacterium (assembly GCA_043769085.1). Lineage (GTDB taxonomy): Bacteria > Pseudomonadota > Gammaproteobacteria > Steroidobacterales > Steroidobacteraceae > UBA964. The sequence continues at coordinate 50,142 of JAYVJR010000012.1, read as the reverse complement.
ATGAGCGCCAGGATCTATCGCCAGAAGCACGACGCACAGGTTCGCGGCAACTAAGCCAAGCTCCCAGTGGGTACCACGGCGGCGCAATGCCAACCATTGCGCCGCCGTTCTGTTAGGAAGTCAGAATCAGCCGCGCGGGCGCCGCGGCCGGCGCTCGATCACGGTTTGCGGCGCGGAGTTGGTCAATGGACCAATCTCGCTGACGATCTTGGCCATAGTCGGACGCTCGCCGGGCGTGTACCGGTCGATAGCCACACGCATGGCCGCCAGGTGCTCCGGTGTCGTGCCACAACAACCACCCACGATGCGCGCTCCCGCATCGATCGCAAGCTGCGTATAGCGGGCCATCAAGTCCGGGGTTCCGGAGTAGACGATTTGTGTGCCCTTGAATTGCGGGATGCCACAATTGCTCTTGCCGACCAAGGCAAAGGGTGAACCTTGCATCTGTAGCAGGCTTACCAGAATGTCTGGCGCTCCGACACCACAGTTCGCACCGCAAGCAAGCGGCGCAACCGGCTGCGCCGCAAGACTATCCGCGAGCGCACCTGGCAACAATCCCATCATGGTTCGCCCGGCTGTATCGAACGAACAGGTCACCACATAGGGCAGCCCGACGGCTATCGCCGCTGCGGCTGCGGCGTTGACTTCCTCAGTCGATGACATGGTTTCAATCCAGGCCACATCGGCGCCGCCATCGAGCAGACCCTGCATTTCTTCAATGAACGAAGCCACCGCGACATCGTGGGTCAGCGCGCCCATCGGTTCGAACAACTCCCCCGTCGGGCCCACGGCGCCTGCGACCACCACTGGCCTCGGAGCCGCGTCGGCAACCTGCCGCGCGAGCATAGCTGCTGCCTTGGCAAGCTCATGAACACGCGATTCGGCGTTATGCAGCTTTAAACGCTGCTGATTACAGCCAAACGTGTTGGTCAGGATGATGTCTGCACCCGCATCAACAAAGCGTTGATGAAGGTCAGTCACTTTGTCGGGTTTTTCGATCGACCAGAACTCCGGCGGCTCGCCTGAGCTCAAGCCTGCGAGGAAGTAATTGGTACCGGTGGCGCCGTCGGTCAACAAAACGGCTCGGGTGTCGAGCAGATGGCTAAGGGTCGTTCGCATGGTCACTATGATACCGATCAGCACAAAATCGTGCGTTCGCCGGTTCAAACGTTGCAGAACGGATGGCCAAACCAAGAATGGTTTAGAGTAGTTCGTCACACATATCGAACCGGTGTCAATGATGGAAAGCGTTGGTTTTATCGGCGTTGGAACCATGGGCGCGCCCATCGTCAAGCGTATTCTTGCCAAGAGTATCCGCGTAATCGCCTTCGACACTAACACGGCCATGCTCGAGCGAGCATGTGCCATGGGTGCCACGGCCGCCAGCTCAGTGCGCGACGTCGCGAATCGCGCCGAGGTGGTTTTCGCCTGCCGTCCGACCGCAGAAATCTGCAAGGCGGTGGCACTGGGACCTAACGGGGTCGCCGGCGGGCGAAAAATCCAGTATGAGTCAAGTCGGCAAAGTGATTGCTAACGCAGTTAGCTATGCGGCATTTTACGCGACGATGGAAGCAACCGCGGTGGCCATGAAAGCCGGCATCGATATCATCAATCAAGGCAGCGGCAGCAACTTTCACAGCCAGAAGATTTTCCCCGCCTACATTCTACCTGGCAAGTTCGAGGGTACCGGTGCTGTCGAAATTGGCGTCAAGGATGTGAAATACTTTCTTGCCGAGGCCAAACGACTTAACGCCGAAACACCGATGGCCGAGCAGGTATCCAAAATTGGCATGCGTGCTGCGGAGGCAGGTCCTGCGGGTCGCGACACCATGACGGTGTTTCACTTTTTCTGCGACCTGGCTGGCGTACCGCACCACACCGGCCATCAAAAGTCGCCGAAGACATAGCTTTCCATAGCGATCACGGCATGCTCTATGCCGCCCTCGATGACAGCGACTGGCGCTTGATCCACCGCCGCTCCGGCAGCTACCAGCAACGGCCAGAAATGTTCCGCTGTGGGATGTGCCCGAGCCGCATGCGGCGCAAGCGCCAATGCCTTTCGCAAACGCGAATGATCGCCACTGGTTGCGGCGCCACGGACCCATGCGACGAACTCGCCCACGTAAGGCGGCGCGTCGAAAGACCCCATGACGGCCTCGCCAAGATTGTGGGTCAGGCTGCCCGAGCCTACGATCAGTACATTGTGTTCAGAAGATAGCCGCCTGAGTGCCTGTCCTAACATCCAGGCAGCTTCGCCATCGAATCGGGTTGGCATGGACACCTGGAATACAGGCACGTCAGCGTTTGGATACACGTACAGCAATGGCACCCAGGCACCGTGGTCCAGGCCACGTATCGGATCCGGGTCTGCAACCCAACCCGCTGCACGCAACATGCTTATGGTCCGATGCGCGAGTTCCTGGTGGCCGGGTGCCGGATACTGGATGTCATACAATGCCTGCGGGAAACCTGAGAAATCGTGAATCGTAGGCGGCCGCGGTGCGACCGAGACTCTCACTGTCGGTGTTGCCCAGTGGGCGGAAATTACCAGCACAGCCGCCGGTTTCGGCAGCGAGCGACCTAACGCACCCAGCTTCGGCCCTGCGATGCCAGGCTCGAGTGCAAATGTGGGCGCGCCATGGGAGATGAAGATTGAGGGCAACCGGTTCGTAGACCGCAGTGACATCGAAGTGGAAGCGCCGATCAACTCAGTCATAATGCGTACCTGAAGTTTCTGGTCCGTAGCCTGGAGTCACTTGTGCCTCAATCCCAGTTGAATACCCTGGATCTATTCGATGTACGTGCGCAGCTCAGCGATGATGAGCGCATGGTACAGGATGCTGTCGGTCGCCTCGTCGATGACCGGGTTTTACCGATCATCCGCCAGCATTTTGAGAAGCACACGTTTCCCAAGGAACTAGTGCCAGAACTCGCACAGCTGGGTCTTCTGGGTTCCTCGCTCACTGGTTATGGGTGTGCAGGCATGAACGCCATTGCCTACGGACTCATCTGCCAGGAACTCGAACGTGGCGATTCCGGTGTGCGCAGCTTCGTGTCCGTCCAGAGCTCGCTTTGCATGTACCCCATACACACCTATGGCAGCGAAGCGCAGAAACAAAAATATCTGCCGCGGATGGCCAAGGGCGAGCTGATCGGTTGCTTCGGACTCACGGAGCCCCATGGTGGATCCGATCCAGCTAACATGAAAACCCATGCCAAACGCCGCGGCAACGACTGGCTGCTGAACGGCTCCAAAATGTGGATCACTAACGCGCCAATCGCGGATCTTGCGGTGGTCTGGGCGCGCACCGACGAAGGCATTCGTGGTTTCATTGTCGAGCGTGGCGCCAAGGGCTTCGCAACGCCAGAGATCGAAAACAAATTCAGTCTGCGCGCCTCCGTGACCGGCGCACTCTTTTTCGAAGATGTGGTGATTCCAGATGAAAACATGCTGCCGGGCAGCGTCGCCGGCATCAAAGCGCCATTGTCCTGCCTGACCCAGGCCCGCTTTGGCATTACATGGGGAGTTATCGGCGCTGCGCAGGCATGCCTCGCGCAGCTGATCGATTACACGCAATCGCGCGTACTTTTCAATCGGCCGCTGGCTGCAAACCAGGCCATTCAGATACGGCTCGCGGAAATGTCGCGCAAGATCACGACCTCGCAACTGCTGTCTCTGCAACTAGGCCGTCTGAAGGAAGCCGGCAAAATGACGCCGGCACAGGTGTCAATGGCCAAATGGCACAACTGTCGCGCCGCCATCGAAGTGGCACGCGATGCCCGCGACATGTTAGGTGGTGCAGGTATCAGCGCCGAATACGTGCCGATCCGTCACGGCCTCAACCTTGAAAGCGTGATCACCTACGAAGGTACGGAAACCATTCACCAGCTGACCATTGGCCGCGAGCTCACCGGGATCAATGCATTCTAGGTCGCGTTAGTCAGATCGTGCGGCTTATCATCAGCCTCATGATTTCCGCGCTGCCCGCGAAAATGCGGTGCAACCGTGCGGCCGTGTATAGCCGCGAAACAGGGTATTCATCCATATAACCGGCGCCGCCGTGCAATTGCACGCACTGGTCGATGATGCGGCCTTCCATTTCCGGCAACCACATCTTCGCCATGGCGCACCGTGTGTCATCCAGTTTTCCGACTCGCAGATAGTCGCGAATGATATCGTCGAGAAAAGCGCGGCCTACAGCGAGCTCAGTCTTGATTTCCGCGAGCTTGAATTGCGTATTCTGAAAATCCCAGATCGTCTTGCCAAAGGCCTTGCGATTCTTGACGAAATTCACGGTCTCTTGAGCCGCTGAATCCTTCGACGATCTCATCATGACCCGTGATAATCCAGCAACGTGTTTGTTCGCTCCAGAAAATTGGTGCTTGTTCACGTAGGGCATTGAGTTTCAACAGCAGACCGTCGCCAAGCGACGGCAGCGCACCCAGGTTCACATCCAGATTCACGGCAGTATTCATGACCGTCCTTTCAGAGTTCCGTCCGGTAGTATACCGTATACTACCTTACCACATATGACCAAGTGGCGACATCCATAACACCCGCAGTCACCGGTTCGAGGTTGCTTTCTCGCACATGACAACCCGTTAGCAGCAAACAAATGCTGTCCGTGATTAATCCCGCCACTGACAAGGTGGTCGCTGAATGCCCGCGCGCGGACATTCTAGTCCTCAATGCTGCGGTAGCCACTGCCAAGGCAGCGTTTCCAGCCTGGAGTGCGCTGACGTTGCTACAGCGGCGCGAAAAACTGACGGCCTGCGCCAACGACATCATGGCCAATGCCGCTGAGATCGCCCAGCTGATCACCTCCGAACAGGGCAAGCCGCTGGCGCATGCGCATGGCGAAGTTGAAGGTTCCGTCTACATGATGCATGCCATGGCATCGTTGAATCTTGCCGACAAAGTGGTGGCATCAACACCGGCAAGGTTTGCCTAGTCATCAAGCGCGCCTACCTGCCTGATTCAAAGTATGACGCGATTTGAGAGGAGTTAGCCGCACTTGCCGACGTCGCCATCGTCGGCGCCGGCATGAAACCGGACTCACAGTTCGGCCCCATTCAGAATGCGAAACCATACAAGCGCGTCCAGGGTCTGATCGAAGACGCGGGGCGCGAAGGCAAAATCATCGCGGGCGGTAAAGTAGCCGGGCCTGGATTTTTCGTGCGACCGACCATCGTGCGCGATGTCGCTGACAATGCGCGCATCGTGCGTGAAGAGCAGTTCGGACCTATCCTGCCACTGTTGCGCTACAAAGACATAGATGATGCGATCAATCGCGCTAACGACACGGATTACGGTCTCGGCGCGACGGTCTGGGGTAAAGACACCAAACGCGCGGCGGAAATCGCCATGAAAATCAAATCCGGCGTGGTCTGGGTGAACTCGCACATGAATATCACGCCGATGATTCCGATGGGCGGCGCGAAACAGTCAGGCATGGGACTTGAACTCGGACAGGAAGGTCTGACGGAATTCACCCAACGGCATCTGATTTACGCCGCCAACTAATCGGACTAGCGACCGCAGCGACGTGTATCCGACGGCTTTTATTCGAACACCTCAGGGTGTTCGCGCTGGATCCGCTCCCGCAGCGGCACCGGCAATTCCGCCAAAGTGGCACACTTGCGTCCCGCCAGTCTCCAGGAAATGACGCCCTTCGCGTCGCCCATCTCCATCCAGGGCAACCAACTGCCCAGTGTTTGGTACGCCAGTGTAGCTGGCACCCAGGCGTTGAGCGGTTTCTGCAGATCGCGCGCATTTGCGTGCAAGGTCGCCAGCGACGTCTGAACCCGCGGGCTACCACCGGGCGGGCCAGGGATTCGAACCAACAACTCTTCAGCGGACCAGACATCGTTGCCCACGACGACTGGGACGCTCAGCGATCCCTGCCATTCGAGACCCGGGGGCAAGGTAGCTGTAGCCGGCGTTACGGTTCCATCGGCCGCGAAATGCAATTGCAGTTTCGAGTTGTAATGCCCTGGCCTGACAAGTTTGTCGATGAACGGGTTGCGCCATTCATTCAAGACCTGATGCGAGTCGAGATCGCAAAACCATCCTGCCTCCTTCAATCGATAACTCCAGCTGCCGTCGGCCTCTCTCTGAGTGCGCGATGTGCCGGCGCCATCGACATGCAGGAGTGCCAACGTCCGTTCACCGGCGCGCTGCGCATAAAAACTGCCCCGGTACCAGGTGTAGCAAGGCCGGCCGTCAGGATGCGCGCGCATGCGTACATGCGTCATGACGCGGTCTGGAGCGGCGGTTACGCGGCCGTTATCGCTGCCAAACGCTGGGCCGGCACCCAGAACGGTGGCTGCACTGAGAACCATATCGCGTCTATTCATATCACCCCCGCCTCCAATGGCAAACCTAACAAACGCTCGCTGATAATGTTATTGGCGATTTCTTCGGTACCACCGCCAATGACGCCGTAAATAGCCATTTCCTGAGTCCACTTTGCCATAGTGGCCTTGCCAAGGTTGGCCCCGCACCTGGATCATACCGGCGACAACGCCGAGGCGCGTAGATCTGACAACACTGATAACGCCGCCCCTGGACCAATTGCTGAAAAAATTCCTGCTTGAATTGCACACAGCGCTGCAGTCGCGAGATATCGTTCGCACTATCTGAGTGTTATAGTGTCAGCATATTATGCGCTACAGCACCATGATCAACACGCTGCGCGAGAGCCTGAATAGTTGGCGGTGAGTCGAAATCCATGCGTTGAGTATGTTGGTTATCAAGCGAACGACATATGGCAGCTTTCATACAATTACGATTTTTTACAATAGAGAAATGCGATAATACTGTTCGCTTCCGTACTTTAAGTATTCGACCAGAGGTTGTTAGCTGTGGCCAAAAAAGACCAACTTTCCAGAATCGGGTTTCTCATTCACGATGTATCGAGATTGCGCCGCACGGTTGTCGACAAGGCATTGCGGCCCATCGGTGTGACGCGCTCGCAGTGGTGGGTGCTGGCCAATCTGTCGCGACACGCGGAGCCAGGCATCATGCAAACGGAACTTGCCAAAATCATGGACGTCGGCAAGGTGACGTTAGGCGGCCTGATTGATCGGCTTGAGGCTGCGGGCATTGTGAAGCGACAACCGGATCTAGTGGATCGACGCGCAAAGCGCGTATTGATGACGCCCAAGGGCAAGCGCTTGCTGGCAGAGATCCAGAAAATAGCAATCGACGTTAATGCGCGCATCATGGATAACATCGGCAAAACCGAAATCGCCAAGGCCGAGAATGTTCTTCACAGGATGAAGCAGACGCTGATTTCCATGGACGCCGTGCCAGGCGGATCCAGTGGTAACGATTCAGCGACTGAGTCTGAAGAAAAGTAATTTCCAGCGCCGTTGGATCGTTTCGCAATGCTATTTTTCTCGCTTGTAGAAGAATCGCTGCGCTGGATGTAACCGGACCAAATCGACCTCTACTGGCACCACTGGATTGACCCATTCACTTCTGCCGAAGTAACGATACGGGCATTCGACGGTTTGGTTTGCGGCGGAAAAGTTTGTTGCATCGGATTCTCAGGCAACCGGGCCCGGCGGGTCGCTCATGCGCAGATGTTGACTCTGGCGCGCGCCAGCGTCTTCTCGGCCTGGCGCAGGTGAGGAATATCCAGCATCTTGCCATCAAGCTGCAATGCCGCAACGCCTGGGTTGTCGGCAAACAACTTTACAATGCGTTGCGCGTGGGCCAATTCTTCGGCACTCGGCACAAAGCACTCATTGATGATCGCAACCTGATCCGGATGGATGGCGATTTTGCCGACGAAGCCATCGCGACATGCGTCGGCGCAGGCATTGCGCAGTCCCGCAGGATCACGAAAGTCCGCGAACAGCGTGTCGATAGCTGCAACATGAGCAGCTTTCGCGGCAAAAATGCAAAAGGCGCGCGCTACCTGATAGGGAAACGCCCATGCGCCACTGGCATCTTTGTTGGATAGAGCGCCTACGGCCAAACTGAGGTCTTCCGCACCCCAGGTAACGCCATACAGACGCGGTCCGACGCTGGCATAGCCACCGAGCGTGAACATTGCTTCGGGTGTTTCAGTGGCAATCGGAAGAATTTTGATCGAACCTGCGGCAATTCCGTTAGCTGCTTCCAGAGCGTCCAGATAATGCCCGAAGCGCACGACATCGGTCGCGCAGCGCGTCTTGGGTTGCACAATGCCGTCCGGCCGCGCGGCCGCCACAGCCGCCAGGTCGGTCAGGCACTCAGCGGTATCGAGCGGATTGACTCGCACCCATATCTGCGAACCGCTGCGTTGCGGGCGAGCACGCAAGTATTCGCGTACCAATGCACGTGCAGCCGGCTTCTGCGCAGGTGCAACCGCATCTTCCAAGTCGAGAATGAGAATGTCTGCGCCAACACCCTCGCTTTTGGCGAGCTTCTTCTCGGAGTCACCAGGAACAAACAACAGTGAACGAGCGCTCATTTGACTGGCTTTCGCAGCATGAGAGCTGAGCGTTTACAGTGAGCCACAAGCTCATTCTTCTGATTGAACATGCGATGCGCAAAAATGATGATGCCGTTTTGCGGGCGCGACTTGCTCTCGCGGCACTCCAGCACTTCGCTTTCCACGTGAACGGTGTCACCCGGATACAGCGGCTTGGGAAAACGAACCTCGTCCCAGCCCAAATTGCCAACGGTAGTACCGAGAGTCGTGTCACCAACAGATATTCCGACCATCAATCCTAACGTGAAGGAACTGTTCATGATCCTAGTCTTGAATTCGGAATTGGCCTTGCAGTACTCCTCGTCAAGATGCAACGCCGCTGGATTGTGCGTCATCGCCGAGAACAAAAGATTATCTGTCTCGGTCAATGTTCGCCGCAGGACGTGCTCGAATTCCTGTCCAACATGAAATTCTTCGAAATACAGTCCTGCCATGTTCCTGCTCCTGAAAAACAGCGTGTCCGGTCAACGACGATACATGATCCCGACCTGCGACTCATCGCCTTCAATTGTCAGGGCCAAGCATGCAAGATATGGCAACGCGCTCCGACGGACCGCACTACCAGTGCCGCCTCGCAAGCCGCCGCAGTATCAGTCGATGCGCGCGTAACCGTTGGTCATCACAACTTGGTTGCGCTCAACGGCCGTGGCGCGGAAATGCGCCCCGTCCCGGGTTCGCGTACCGTCGATTCGAATGGTTTCGCCGGGATACACCGGGGAGCTGAAACGCACGCCGAGCGAGCGGATTCGCGCCGGATCGTGGCCGCAGACTGAACGAGTCAGTAAATAGCCAACGACGCCGTAAGTGCAGAGTCCATGCAATATTGGTCGGTCGAAACCCGCTCTGCCAGCGACCGCAGGATCTGCGTGCAGCGGATTCATGTCGCCATTCAGGCGATACAGCAGAGCCGCGTTGAGCGTCGTCTGATACTGATCGGTGAACGGAGTGCCTTCGACGGCTTCCGACGGCAGCGGCGGCGGCGGCGTAGCGAAATTACCGCAACCTCCATCGCCACGCAGGAAAAGCGTGGTCAGCACGTTGCAGTAAATTTCTTTGGTCTGGGCATCGCTGATGTCTTTCTGGAAATACACCAACGCGCCCTTGTCCGCACCTTTGTCGATAACCGCTGTGGCGCGGTACTCGCCGATGACTTCTGCGTGAGCTGGCAGTGGTGTGTGAATGATCACATTCTGCTCGCCATGCAGCAGCTTGACGTAATTGACCTCGAATGCGGGCTCTGTAATCCACAGACCAGGATAGGCAATGACCGCGGACATAGTCGGCAGTGCCATCAGCTGTTTTTCATATACCAGTTTCAGGTCATTAGCATTGAGTGGATCGGCGCCCGCCCCGACAGTCAGTGCATAGAGCATCGTATCCTTGTTGGTATAACCCACTTTCTGGGTCGGAAACTTGTGGCTGACCAGGGCGTTGAGATTCATGTCGGCATCCTGCGGCGGGATATTGCCGGTTGGTAACTTTCAGACCGGATCCCAGCTGAAAACTTCGTTGGATCTTTCCAGTCGGTAGTAACTGGGCTCAAATGCTGTTAGCACCCGCTCAACCACGGTCTCGGGAGTCCAACCGTCAGACGTGTGCGCGGTACGGATCGGACGCGGTTGACTGAAAAGAAAAATTTCATTGTTGCGCACGCCAAAATTCTGGCCGTTAGTTTTCTTCTGCGTCGGCTGCAAGTCGCTATGCGTTTTCCGGAGTGGCCGGAATGGTGGCAACCATGCGCGTCCAGGCAAAAGGTGCAATGCCGTTAGACGTCACTCCAAACTTCTGCATATCGAGTGCGATGCACTTGGACAGACCTGCGACGCCCATTTTCGCGGCGCCATAGTTGGCTTGCCCAAAATTACCAATGAGGCCACTGGTCGAAGTTATATGGACATAACAGCCGCTTTGCTGCGCCTTGAAATGCGGCGCGGCTGCGCGCGAAACATAAAAAACGCCGCGCAGATTTACGTTATCGACCGTATCAAACTCTTCGCGCGTCATCTTGTGGAACATCGCGTCCCGCAAAATACCCGCATTATTGATGACGGCATCCACCCGCCCGAACGCATCGATGGAATCCTGGATAATTCCATGGGCATCATCCCAGTCGGCCACATTGCGAACGCTGGCCACCGCTTCAGCGCCAGTCGCGCGAATTTCATCGACCAGTTTGTTGGCAACAGTCGGATCCCGGCCGTCGCCGGCCGAGGAAACGCCTGCATCATTGACGACGACTTTGGCACCATAGGACGCTGCCAACTTGCAGATTTCAGCGCCCACCCCCAAGCCTCCACCGGTGACGATCACAACTTTGCCCTTGAGCATTCGAATTCCAAGAAATGAATTGTAATGCGTATCATAATATACGTATGTGTACTAGAACAGCTATTTAATTTGCTAGCTTATTAAAAGCCATGAACCATTCGACTGACACTCAACCAATCTGGTCGCCATCCCAGGATCGTATTAAGGCCAGCACCATGTACCGCTACGCGCGTTACGCGGAACGCCTCGCAGGACAGGCGCTGCCGGACTACGCAGCATTGTGGCAATGGTCCGTGGCGGAGCCTGAAAAATTCTGGAACTCCATTTGGGATTTTTGCAGCGTCATCGGCGAGCGTGGCGCACGCACCGTGGTGGATTTACAGAAGATGCCCGGCGCGCGTTGGTATCCCGATGCAAGCATCAATCTCGCCGAAAACCTGCTGCGTACAGACTTCGACCCCGGCAGTACGGCGGTCTCATTCTGGGGCGAGGATCAGGTCAAGCGGCGGCTGAGTCGCGCGGAACTGCGCCGACAGGTTGCGGTGGTTGCCGCTGCCATGCGGGCAGCTGGCCTGCAGAGCGGCGACTGCGTCGCGGCCTCGATGCCTAACATGCCCGAAACGCTGGTCATCATGCTGGCGGCGGTGAGCATCGGCGCTGTGTTCACGTCCACATCGCCCGATTTCGGCATACAGGGAGTTCTTGATCGTTTCGGCCAGACTAAACCCAAGTTGTTGTTTGCCGCTGAAGGCTATTGGTACAACCGCAAGCGAATTGACTGCCTGACGAAAATCAGCGACATCGCGCGACAGCTCCCCAGCATCGACAAGTGCATCGTCGTACCCTACAGCGATGCAACCCCGGATGTATCAGGAGTCGAAAAAGGTGTTAGCTGGGACGACTTCCGGCGCGATTTCTCGACAACCACCGACATCAAGTTCGAGCGCCTGCCGTTTGACCATCCTGTCTTTGTGCTCTATTCGTCTGGCACGACGGGCGTCCCCAAAGGCATCGTGCACGGCGCGGGCGGCGTTCTTCTGCAGCACCTCAAGGAGCATCAGCTTCATTGCGATGTCAAACCCGGGGACCGTTACTTCTATTTCACGACTTGCGGCTGGACGATGTGGAACATCCTGGTTTCAGTGTTAGCTTCCGGAGCTACAGCGCTGATGTATGACGGCTCTCCTCTGCTGGATGAAGGCCGTATCATTTTCGAATTTGCCCAGGCGGAACAGATGACGCATCTGGGCACCTCTGCCAAATTCATTGACGCTATTGCCAAGAATGGTCTAACGCCGCGCAAGGAATTTGATCTTACGAATATGCGTGTTTTGTGTTCCACGGGCAGTCCTCTGGTGCCCGAAAGTTTTGATTACGTGTACCGCGACATCAAGCCCGATCTTCATCTGATCTCCATGTCAGGCGGGACCGACATATGTTCGTGTTTTGTCATCGGCAGTCCGGATCTGCCCGTCTACCGCGGCGAAATCCAATGTCGCGGTTTGGGCATGGCGGTCGATGTTTTTGACGACGACGCCAAGCCTGTGCGGGAAACCAAAGGCGAGCTCGTGTGCACCCAGCCGTTCCCAGCAATGCCAGTGGGATTCTGGAACGACACGACTGGGGAGCGCTATTACAACGCCTATTTCGAGCGCTTTCCCAATGTGTGGTGCCATGGCGATTTCAGCGAAATCACCTCGCATGGCGGCCTGATCATTTATGGTCGCTCGGATGCCGTCCTCAATCCAGGCGGCGTACGCATCGGCACTGCGGAGATTTACCGGCAGGTTGAAAAACTAGCTGAAATCGTCGAATCAATCGCCATTGCTCAGGACTGGCGTGGCGACGTCCGTGTTGTGCTTTTCGTGCGCCTGCGGGACGGCGTGACACTCGACCCAGCGTTGCAGGATAAAATTCGCGCTGCGATTAGGGCTAACGCAACTCCTCGGCACGTGCCTGCCAAAATCGTCGCGGTGACAGACATTCCACGGACCAAGAGCGGCAAGATCGTTGAATTGGCGGTTCGCGACGTCGTGCACGGGCGCCAGGTCAAGAATGTCGAAGCCTTGGCCAATCCTGAAGCACTGACACAGTATCGCGATCGCACTGAGCTCTCAACCGACTAACAGACATTCAGAGCCGGGACAAATACTCCTCTTTCAGCAAGCGCGTATAGATTTTTGCCGGTATCGTGCCGCGGCAATTGTGATCGAAAATCGAATGTTTGCGATCAGTCAGTTAGAGGCAACCTTCGGCGTCGAGATAGCCAATGTCGCCGAGCGTACTGCGTCCATGCTCATCATAGGCAGCAAGAGTTTTTTCCGGATTGCCGTAATACTCGATGCGCGGACCCACGGAGAAATAGACTGTATCTGGACCCTTGCCCTAGCGCTGTTGGCAGACTTGGAACATCGCATTTGGCTTGTCTATGCCGGTGCCGGGCAATGTCTGCCCAACGCCCTTGGAGCGCCGCGCGCAACGATTGGATCGCGCCGACATCTCGCCGTATGTGACCACGCGTCCCGAACCTGCAAAGATTGCCGCCGGCCGATCGCGGCGGGCGGCGGCCCAATGACGCGGATGTTGTGCAAGACTGACGTTCAACGGCGGCTGTTCTAAATGCACACGCAGTGTCATAAGCTGGTCGCCAATTCTGGCCTGCAGGAAATTTAATGGACGTCATTGCCGCAATTCTCAACCGTCGCTCGCCTGGCCGCCTGTCCGAACCAGGACCTAACAGCGTACAACTGGAACAAATTCTTGTGGCCGCGGCGCATGCACCTGATCATGGCCGATTGTCGCCGTGGCGATTCGCAGTCATGCAGGGTACCAGTCGAGAAATCCTCGCAAACGCTCTGCAAGCGCAGTTGTTGCACACACACGCTGATGCCACAACCGAGATGATTGCCGCGGAACGCGCCAAGGCGCATCGCGCGCCGGTCATTGTCGCCGTCACCGCTCACGTCACGCCAGGACACAAAGTGCCAGAGATCGAACAAATCATAGCGGTTGGGGCCGCGGTTGAAAACATGCTTCTGGCGGCGTGGTCGCTGGGATTTGGGTCTTTGTGGAAGACCGGCGCACCGTCCTATCAGCGCGATGTCAAAACAGCCCTGGGCTTTCTCGCGACCGATCACATAGTCGGGTTTATCTATCTCGGTACCGCGGCCGCACCGGCCAAACCCAGAGATTTCTCTTTGACCGGCCTGGTCAGACATCTTTAGGCAATACTGCACCGGCGGTCACCCGGGCTGCGGGCATGAACATGACCAGGCCCCGCTTCAGCCGCGTTTACCCAAGCCCTCGAGAATCTCAGCCCGGATATCGGTGATAGCGCGCGCTTTGGAAAGGTGCGCGCCTTCGCAACGGTCGGTTCGCGGGCAACGCGAACTACGCGGGCAAATGATTCGCGCGGGCGCTGCCAGCGCTTCGCTCAGCCAGGCGATATTGAGTACTGACGCAACACGGGCAATAGCCGCTGCTGCAGGACCCGGAACTCGCGCGTCACGCTTGCGGCGTCGACACTCGTCGAACACCGCATCGAGTATCGCCCCCGAGTCTTCCTGGTTTGCATCCAGTGCCGGCAACAGATCGACTCCCACCGACAACACATGTGGATTGCCGGCCATGTCGGTCGTGCGAATCGAGTAACAGCAATAGAGCAGTGAACGATCGCCATCGCGCAGCAAAGAAATCTGTCCGCTGGACTTGGCGCTTTGATCGTCGATCATTCGGAACACTGCCCATTGCGGACAAGGATCAGAGACCTGCGCCATATTCCCCCATGGCAACGGAATGCCATTGCCACGATAGACAGCACGCAAATATCCCGGTGGATACGCATCGAAAAAATGCCAGTATGGATAGGGTGACACTTTGGTCATTCGACGCATCACGACCGCTGGCGTCAACTCGAGTCGTTTGCAGGCTTCTTCAATTCGATACTGTTGCTGCGCCAGAAAACGCCGGAACGGCACTTTCGGTGCTAACAGTGAACCGGCAAAAAAAGAACACTCGAAATCACGCCAGGCATGCAGCACGTCGTTGGAACTCATGACCGAGTCGCCGCTGTTGCTTTCCTCCGGACTGCCGCCCATCTCGCCACCGCTGGCATGGGCTGACTTAAGGCCGTCGCCCCCATGCAACACCTTGTGACCAATGTGGGCTGCAAGATCGAACTTCAACCGGGCTGGGTCGGCCTGCAATGCCTTGTTGATATAGAGAATGCCAGGCGGTTCATAGAAAGAACGCACCATACTACGCACTTCACGTTCTTTATCTCGTGCTAACAGCGGACGCCGATCGAACCAGCGTATTTCCAGATTGAGCTGCTTGCAGAGATCCAGCATATCGGCAACACCGAGCGGAAAACGGCGTTTGCCAACCCGTTCGGCGGCGCGTTCCAACTCAGGAAAGTCGTTGCGCGATATTTCCTGATGCGAGCGGATGAGCAGATGTGCGAACTGGCGCCCAGTTGTTCCGGTCTGTTGCAACAACTCGGGAATTGCAGCCTGCAGCAGATCGCGCGAGAAAAGAAACGCAGGCTCCAGTGGCAGGCGCGGCTGGCCGCCACCTCGTGATGCGACCGGCGTCTCATCCAATGCTGTTGTCTCATCCATGAACCAACTTACTTCCCGCTGAAACACCTTGGCGAGCAGCTGCAGCAGTTCTTCAGAAGGCACGCGTTTACCGCTTTCGATCATGCTGAGATAAGACACAGACGGCGCGATCTCCGTGTCTTCGGCGACACAGCGTGACGACACTTCGTCGAGCGTCATCCGATTGCGCTTGCGCAGCTGTTTGAGCTTTGCGCCCAGTAGATGGGTCTTGCGGCGGATCGTTTCCATGTCCTGTTAAGTTAACCTTGTAAAAATTACTGAGTGAATTTGTTGTGAAATTTACACTGTAAAATTTCTATAGTCAAAAAGTTCGCGCGGGATCGGTAAATTCATCCCATGAACGCTGTCGCCAACGCCATTCAGTCACAGAACACGTCGCAGGCCGTAAAGCTGAGCGGCCTATTAATACCCGCTCAAGAGACCGTCCTGACGCCTCAGGCGCTGGAATTGGTCATGAAACTGCATCGCGAGTTCGAGCCGCGACGCCAGGCGCTTTTGCAGCTTCGCACCACTCGCCAGGCCGAAATTGACGCGGGCGCCCGCCCGGACTTCCTGCCGGAAACAGCCGTGATCCGCAACAGCGACTGGCGCATTGCGTCGGTGCCGGCTGACCTGCAGGATCGCCGCGTCGAAATCACCGGTCCCGTCGATCGCAAGATGATCATCAATGCGCTCAACACGCCCGTACAGTGCTTTATGGCGGACTTCGAGGATTCAAACTCGCCGACCTGGTCCAACATCGTCGCAGGCCAAATCAATCTGCGCGATGCCGTGGAGCGGACCATTGCGTACACGGACCCAGCATCTGGCAAGCAATATCGCCTCGGCACCAAGCTGGCGACGCTGATTGTCCGACCGCGCGGCTGGCATCTGTCGGAAAAACACGTGCTGGTCGACGGCCAGCCGGTCTCGGGTTCGCTGTTCGATTTCGCTGTATTTCTGACTAACAACCACGTGCAGTTGCGCCGTAACGGCAGCGGGCCCTATTTCTATCTCCCGAAGATGGAAAATCATCTCGAAGCGCGTCTGTGGAATGACGTTTTCAAGGCTGCGCAGGAAGCACTGGGAATCGCGCAAGGTACGATCAAAGCAACGGTGCTGATCGAAACCATCTTGGCTGCATTTGAGATGGACGAGATTCTGTACGAACTGCGCGAGCATATTGTCGGCCTCAATTGCGGTCGCTGGGACTACATTTTCAGTTTCATCAAGAAATTCCGCTTGAATCCGGCGTTCGTCATGCCGGATCGGGTTTCCGTGACCATGGAAAGCCATTTCCTGAAATCCTATGTGACCCTGCTGATTCGCACCTGCCATCGACGTGGCGCCCACGCCATGGGTGGCATGGCCGCGCAAATTCCGATTCGCAACGATCTTGCTGCCAACGAAGCGGCTATGAAAAAGGTAGCTGCTGACAAGCAGCGCGAAGCTAACGCCGGCCATGATGGCACTTGGATTGCCCATCCCGGACTGGCAGATATCGCACGCTCGGCGTTTGATTCGGTCATGCCAGGCCCCAATCAAGTAGACCGCCCACTGTCTAACGTACAGATCACTGCGGACGACCTGTTACGCGTGCCGACGGGTCAAATCACGGAAGACGGTCTGCGTCACAATATCCGAGTCGGTGTTCAATATCTTGAGGCCTGGTTGCGCGGCAATGGCTGCGTGCCGCTCTATGACCTGATGGAGGACGCCGCAACTGCGGAAATTAGCCGCGCGCAGATCTGGCAGTGGATTCATCACGGCTGCAAGACGCAAGACGGGCAAGTCATTACGACCGACCGTTTCGAAAGACTTCTGACCGAAGAATTGGCGCGAATCCACCGCGAGATAGGCCTCACTCGCGCCTCCACCGGTGTCTTTCCGACCGCAGCGCGACTTTTCTCGCTGATGGCGCAAAGCGACTATTTCGATGAGTTCCTGACTTTACCTGCCTACGAACATCTTGACTGACTGAGGAAACCGACATGACTACGCCCTATCAAATGCCTAACGTCGATGAACTCGCCAAACGCTGGAAGTCCGACGCCCGCTGGGCGGGTGTCACCCGCGGCTACAGCGCCGCGGACGTCGTTCGTCTGCGCGGTTCGATTCCGATCGACTATTCCATCGCGCGCATCACGTCTGAGAAACTCTGGCGTTACATGAATGACAAGCCCTTCGTCAATGCGTTAGGCGCTTTGACCGGCAATCAGGCCATGCAACAGGTTAAAGCAGGGCTCGACGCGATCTATCTGTCGGGCTGGCAGGTCGCCGGTGACGCTAATTTGTCGGGCCAGATGTATCCCGATCAGTCTTTGTATCCTGCGGACTCCGTGCCCGCCGTGGTGCGCCGAATTAACAACACGCTGCGCCGTGCCGACGAATTGCATCATGCCGAAGGCAATAGCAGCATCGACTGGCTGAAGCCTATTGTGGCCGACGCGGAAGCCGGATTTGGTGGCGTGCTGAACGCGTTTGAACTCATGAAGCAAATGATCGATGCCGGCGCCGCGGGCGTTCACTTTGAAGATCAGCTGTCTTCCGCCAAGAAGTGCGGCCATATGGGCGGCAAGGTATTAGTGCCGACGCAGGAAGCCATCAACAAACTGGTGGCTGCGCGTCTGGCCGCCGACGTCTGCAATGTGCCGACCATTCTGGTCGCTCGAACCGATGCCGAGTCCGCCAACCTGCTGACAGCGGACGTCGATGAACGCGATCGTGAGTTCATCAAGAAAGGCGAGCGTACACCAGAAGGTTTCTTCCACGTCAAAGCCAGTCTCGAGCAGGCGATTTCGCGCGGACTTTCCTATGCGCCGTACGCTGACTTGGTGTGGTGTGAAACGGGTCACCCCGACCTCGGCGAGGCCAAGCAGTTTGCCGAAGCCATGCACAAGAAATTTCCAGGCAAGATGTTAGCCTACAACTGCTCGCCATCGTTTAACTGGAAAAAGAAGCTAGACGATCTGACCATCGCGAAATTCCAGCGCGAGCTGGGAGCCATGGGCTACAAGTTCCAGTTCATCACACTGGCCGGTTTCCACGCACTGAATTACTCCATGTTCCAGTTGGCACGCGGCTACCGCGACTCGCAGATGACAGCCTACGTCAAACTGCAGGAAGCGGAATTTGGAGCTGAAAAAGACGGCTACACTGCCACCCGCCATCAGCGCGAAGTCGGTGCCGGCTACTTTGATGAGGTCACCCAGGCCATTATGGGAGGACAGTCATCGACCACAGCCTTAACCGGCTCAACTGAACTACAGCAGTTTCACGGCTGATTCCCACCAGCAGTACACGCTGACCCTGGCGCCGGCCGCAGCGATGTTGCCGGCGCTTTCGTGTCGGATTCCAAAGACGCTGGTTGGCTGCAGGGTCCTGATTTGCCGCCTAGGTAAGAAGCGCAGATAATCCGCGGCCTTTCTGGCGACAACTGCGGGGTTTCCATGGGCACGAGCATCCCTTCATCTGGCCTTGCAGCCGAAGCAGGCAGCCTGTTGGCACAGTTCGGCGTGGCACCGGGCACCATCGGCTATGACGGCAGCGATGTCCTGATCGGACGTTCGCCTATCAACGGCGAAGTGATCTGCCGTCTGCGGCCTCATTCGGCGGCCCAGGTCAGCGATGCGATCGCGCAGGCACAGGCGGCCTTTATGCAGTGGCGTACCCTGCCCGCCCCGCGTCGTGGCGAATTGCTAAGACTGATGAATGATGAAGTCCGGAGTATGAAATCGCAGCTCGGGCGGCTGGTGTCCATCGAAGCCGGAAAGATCCTCTCGGAAGGCGTCGGCGAAGTGCAGGAGATGATCGATGTCTTCGACTTCGCCGTGGGACTGTCGCGGCAATTGTATGGCCTGACGATCGCTTCCGAACGCGGCGAACATCGGATGATGGAAACCTGGCATCCGCTCGGGGTTGTCGGCGTGATCACTGCGTTCAATTTTCCGGTTGGCGTGTATTCCTGGAATGCATCCTTGGCGCTGGTCTGCGGCAACGCGCTCGCCTGGAAGCCATCGGAAAAATCTCCGCTAGTTTCGTTAGCATTGCAGGCACTGTTCCAACGAGCAGCCACTCAGTTCGGCGCTGATGCCCCTGCGGGGTTGCAACAACTTCTGATCGGTGGACGCGAGGTTGGCGAAGCCCTGGTATCCGACTCGCGCGTGCCGCTGGTCTCCGCCACGGGTTCGACTCACATGGGTCGGCAAATCGGCCCAGTGTTGGCGCGACGATTTGCGCGCAGTCTGCTTGAACTCGGTGGCAACAATGCGGCGATCGTGGCGCCGTCGGCCGATCTCAAGCAGGCGTTACGCGCGGTCGCATTTGCGGCCATGGGAACCGCAGGACAGCGTTGCACTTCATTGCGGCGCCTATTCGTTCACACCAGTATTTACGACAGCTGGGTACCGCAACTAAAGCGCGTGGTGGAATCAGTGGTCGTCGGCAACCCACTGGATGCCGGTACTTTGGTAGGGCCGCTCCTCGATGAAAACGCGTTTAAAAATATGCAAGCGGCCCTGCAGGAAGTGCGGCAGCTCGGCGGCAAGACGACGGGCGGCGAGCGCTTATACGCGAGCGAATCTGCCAGGGGTTTTTACGTGCGACCCGCACTGGCGGAAATGCCCACACAAGCAGGACCGGTGCTGCGCGAAACCTTCGCACCCATTCTGTACATTATGAAGTATGACGATCTGGAGACGGCCATTGCGATGAACAATGCTGTGGCTGCGGGTTTGGCGTCCGCTATCTTCACGCTCGATATGCGCGAAGCAGAACGCTTCCTGTCGGTCGCAGGTTCTGATTGTGGCATTGCCAATGTCAATATCGGCACCTCAG
This sequence comes from Gammaproteobacteria bacterium, assembly GCA_043769085.1. Lineage (GTDB taxonomy): Bacteria > Pseudomonadota > Gammaproteobacteria > Steroidobacterales > Steroidobacteraceae > UBA964. The sequence continues at coordinate 29,957 of JAYVJR010000012.1, read as the reverse complement.
GTGCCGAAATCGGCGGTGCTTTTGGCGGCGAAAAAGAAACCGGCGGCGGTCGCGAAGCAGGTTCGGACTCCTGGAAAGCCTACATGCGCCGCGCAACCAACACCATCAACTATGGTCGCGGCCTGCCGCTGGCTCAGGGCGTTAGCTTTCCGGTGGACTGACAGCCACTACGAGGTCCATGACGTTAGTGCCTGTGGGCCCGGTGGTGAACAGGTCCCCTAGGTAGCGAAAAAACTCGTAACAATTATTGTCGGCGAGGAAGACTTCGGGATCCAACCCTAACGCAGTAGCACGCGTCAGCGTGGTTTCATCGACGAATGCCCCTGCCGCATCAGTCGGACCGTCGGATCCGTCCGTCCCCGCAGCCAATATCGTGAAGCGCGGCTGATCGGCCATACATTGCGCAGCAACTAGTGCAAATTCCTGACAACGGCCACCTGAACCGGCGCCGCGAACTTTGATCGTGGTTTCGCCACCCGCCAATACCATCAAAGGCGCTGCGCCATTACGACGAACCACCCGGTCGCGAAATCGCACCGCGAAATCCCGGGCAGCTTGGTGCGTATCGCCCTTTAGCGCCTCTTGCAGAACATGGACTTCGAAGCCCTGCGCGCGCCCCGCGGCATGCAACGTCGCCAGCGCAAGCCGGTTGCTGGCCAGCACCCACGGGGTCTGATGCATGCCTGACAAAGACTTGGGGGTCTCAGGCTCGGCGCCCGCAACGCCCCGTCGTAGATAACTGAGCGCTTGCGGCGGCAACTCCGTCGACAATTTATGGCGTTCCAGGATTGCGAGCGCGTCCTGGAAAGTGCTCGGATCCGCGACCGTGGGACCAGACGCAATTGTGGCCGGGTCATCCCCCAGCACGTCGGAGATCAGCAAAGTCACTACGGCTGCGCCACCAGCGTGGCGCACAAGCTGACCACCCTTGACGAGCGAGAGATGCTTGCGAACTACGTTGATCTCCTGAATGCTGGCACCCGACCGCACCAAAGACGCATGCACTGCTGCTTTGCCAGCGAGCGTGATGCCAGGAACTGGCGCGACCAGCAACGCCGATGCCCCGCCGGTCAGCAACACAAACAGAAGATCTTTGTTTGTTAGCCCATCCAGCAATTCCAAAACCTGACCTGTAGCCAGTTCACCAGCCGCGTCGGGCACCGGATGCGCCGCTTCGAAAACCCGAATGCGTCGCAACGGGACGGAATGACCTTGCTTGACGATGACGATGCCATCGTGGATGCGCTCACCCAGGGAGTTCTCCAGACCCCGCGCGAGCGCAGCTGCTGCCTTGCCCGCGCCAACCACGAAAATCCGTCCGCCCTGTGCAGGTAACTTCACGGACCGCGAGATATTCGCAGCATTACAGGTCCAGTAGCCGTCTGCGATGTTTGCATGCATGTCCAGCAGACGATCGCCCCGCGTGGCCTCCAGCGCGACCCGCCATAGTCCGCTAATCACCTCTCGAGGATTCATGCGATCCGGTCGGGCGGATCCTGCCCAGCAAAAAACGCATCCAGATTGGCGAGCACGCGCATTCCCATTGCGATACGAGTGTCAAGGGTCGCACTGCCCAGATGCGGCAACAGCAAAGTGTTAGGCAACGCACACAGACCTGCGGTGATCGCAGGCTCACGTTCGTATACATCGAGGCCGGCACCCGCGATTACTCCTGAGCGCAGTGCCGCCACCAATGCTAATTCATCCACAATATTGCCGCGAGCCGTATTGATCAAAAATGCCCCAGGCTTCATCAGACGCATTCTAGCTGCGTCGATTAGATGCCGCGTCTCAGGTCGCGCGGGACAATGCAGAGAGACGAAATCAGCACTCGCTAGTAATTCCTCCAGTGTTCCGTACCAACGAATCGGAATATCCTCGGCCATGGCGGGGCGTCGCGGGCTGAATACATGGACCTTCATCCCAAATCCGCTATGTGCGCGCCGTGCCACCGCCCTGGCTATGCGTCCGTAGCCGATCAAACCCAGCACCTGCCCACTGACCTTGGCACCTAACAAGTGGGTCGGCCGCCAACCAGTCCATTGTGCGCTGCGCAAATGCGCATCACCCTCGACCGTCCGGCGCGCAATACCCAACAACAGTGCCATGGTCAGATCTGCCGTCGCCTCGGTCAGCACTTCCGGTGTATTGGTCACGACCAGTCCACGTGCTTTGGCAGCGACGACGTCGATATGCTCAAAGCCGACGCCATAATTGCCGATCACGCGGAGCCTTGGTCCAGCGGCAGACAGTAAAGAGCCAGACAATCGATCGGTGACGGTCGGGCAAACGGCATCCGAGTCGCGCAGTGCCTGGCGCCACTGCTCTTCAGTCCATGGTTCATCGTTACTATTGAGCCGCAGCTGATAACGCTTGGCCAAAGCCGCCTCGACCTCCTCTGGCCAACGACGACTGACTGCGATCAGCGGTCTCGCGACAGTCGTCAAAATAACCATTCCCAAATCATTCTGCGGCGATCTCGAACTCTCACGGCGTTCTCCCCGATGAATCCACGCGCTGCGCACACGACTTGGTCATAATAACAAGTACCTACACGGACTCGACGGAGACGCGCGATGAAACTCGGATTACAGCTTGGCTATTGGGGCTCTAAACCCATCGACCGTTTCATTGAACTTGCGCAGCGCGCGGAAGCGCTCGGCTTCGATATCGTTACCACTGCTGAAGCCTACGGGTCGGATGTCTTTGTGCCGCTGGCAGCCATCGCCGTGCATACCAAGAAGATCCGACTGGGCACCGCGATTATGCAGGTTTCTGCGCGCACGCCGGCAGCCGCGGCGATGGCCGCCATGACACTGGATCATATTTCCAATGGTCGGCTGTGCCTCGGTGTCGGTGTCAGTGGCCCGCAAGTGGTTGAGGGCTGGTATGGCCAACCGTTCAAGAAACCGCTTGAGCGGACACGCGAGTGGCTCAGCATCTTTCGCGCCATCCTCGCGCGCGAAGCACCGCTGACGTTCAGCGGCAATCAATACCAACTGCCCTACATGGGACCTGGTAGCACCGGCCAGGGCAAGGCACTGACCACCATCACACATCCGTTGCGGCCGCATATTCCAATCCTGTTAGGTGCGGAGGGCCCCAAAAATGTGGAGCTTGCCGCGACGCTATTCGACGGTTGGTTGCCCATCCTGATGCCACCCGAGCGCTTTGACCTGTTTGCCGAACAGATGAAGTTGATGAAACCGGGATTTGAGATTGTCGGTAGCGTCAGTGTTAGCCAGAGCGACAATCTGGCCAAAGCATTGATACCCATCAAAAAGTATCTGGCGCTCTATGTCGGCGGCATGGGTTCGAAGGAAGAGAATTTTCACAAACGCATGGTGGAACGCAGCGGCTATGCAGAAGCCGCGCAACAGGTGCAGGACCTGTGGCTAGCGGGGAAACAGATGGAATCTGTCGCCGCTGTACCCGATGAACTGGCCGACGCACTCGCGCTGGTCGGCCCACGGGAACATATTCGCGACAACTTGAAGCGCTGGCGCAACTCGCCGATCACCACGCTGTGCATGGGAATCTCATCGACTTACGAGGAAACCGTCAGCAACATGGAATTGCTGGCGTCCGAGGTGCTCTAGCGCAGCAGCGCCAGCCAATCGCGTCGCCGGCTGCCAAAAGCGACAAAAGACGGGTTCAGGTACTCGGCCTTGGTGTTGTAGCGCAAGGGGTCGCCGTCCAGCGTCAACACCGCTCCGCCAGCACCTTCAACGACGGCCTGAGCCGCCGCTGTGTCCCATTCCGATGTTGGCCCCAAACGCGGATAGACGTCCGCAGCACCTTCAGCGATCAAACAAAATTTCAGTGAACTGCCCATCGACACAAGTTCGTTCCGACCGACCCTGCTCAGAAAAAGATCCAGAGAATCGCCCCGATGTGAGCGGCTGCCGGCCACGCGAATGATCTCTCCCAGCTGCGCGCGCACCTGAATATTGCGCGCCGGCTCATCCTGCGAAACACGCCACGCTCCACGACCCGCACCGCCCCAGTATGTGATACCGCTCACAGGCACATGCACCACACCTAACACAGGTCGCCCACCTTCGATCAGCGCAATGTTGACCGTGAATTCGCCATTCCGTGACAAAAATTCGCGCGTGCCATCGAGCGGATCAATCAGCCAGTAACGCGACCAGCGACTGCGGGTCGCAAATGGCAAGTCGCTGGCCTCCTCCGACAATACCGGCCAGTCTGGCGTCAGAGTCGCGAGCCTCGCGACAATGAGGTGGTGCGCACGCAAGTCCGCTTCAGTCAGCGGCGACTGGTCGGTCTTGGTCTCCGCAACCAAAGTGGCGCTCTGGTAAACCTCAAGAATGGCTACAGCCGCAGCGCGCGCAATGGCAATGACTGCAGTTTCGTCAACCGTCATCAGAACGAACGCGGCAGACCAAGCGCATGCTCGGCAATATGGGAAAGTATCAAATTGGTGGAAATTGGCGCCACTTGGTAGAGCCTGGTTTCGCGAAACTTGCGTTCGATGTCATATTCGGCCGCAAAGCCAAATCCGCCGTGCGTTTGGATACACATGTTTGCCGCTTCCCAGGAGGCCTTCGCTGCCAACAGCTTCGCCATGTTAGCTTCGGCGCCGCAGGGCTTTAATTGGTCGTACAGTTCGCAGGCCCGAAATCGCATCAGATTAGCCGCTTCGGTCTCAATATAGGCCTCAGCGATTGGAAACTGCACACCCTGATTCTGACCGATAGGCCGGTCGAATACCCGGCGTTCGGTCGCATACTTTGCGGCTCGGCTCACAAACCAATATGCGTCACCGATGCACTCCGCCGCGATCAGCACACGTTCCGCGTTCAACCCATCGAGAATGTACTTGAAGCCCTTTCCTTCCTCGCCGATCAGGTTGTCGGCCGGAATCTCGAGATTGTCGAAGAACAGCTCATTCGTCTCGTGATTAACCATGTTAGGAATGGAGCGCAACGTTAAACCATTACCAATGGCGGTTCGCAAGTCCACCAGAAACACGGACAGCCCTTCGGATTTCTTTTTGACCTCGGCGAGCGGCGTGGTTCTGGCGAGCAGCACCAGCAACTCCGAGTGCCGTACGCGGGAAATCCAGACCTTCTGACCGTTGATCACATAGCGATCGCCTTTGCGAACCGCCAGTGTTTTAAGTTTCGTGGTGTCGGTACCGGTACTCGGCTCGGTCACCGCCATCGACTGCATGCGCAATTCGCCGCTGGCGATTTTGGGAAGAAACTCGCGACGTTGACTCTCGCTGCCATGGCGCACCAACACGTTCATGACGTACATCTGCCCATGACAGGCGCCAGAATTTCCGCCTGAGCGGTTGATCTCCTCCATGATGACGGAGGCCTCTGCCAGACTGAGCCCAGAACCTCCATATTCTTGCGGGATCAGCGCAGCCAACCAGCCTGCCTTAGTCAAGGCATCGACAAATTCCGCCGGATAGCCACGGGCCGCATCGATCTTGCGAAAATACTCGTCAGGGAATTCGGCGCAGAGCGCACGAACTCCGGCACGGATTTCCTCATGGCTGTCGGATACTGGCATAGGGGTAGAAGTTTAACGCACTGCTCCCCTGGGACTGATCGCAACCTGACGATAAGGTACATTGCGAGCACCATGCACCTGCCCTTGTTTGACCTGCCCGATGGCACCCCGGAAGAATTTGCGTCGGGAGCCTGGCATCTGCGTGGCTTCGCTACCAATCGGGCGGCGGCTCTATGGGCGGCGTTGACCGAGGTCACGCTGTCGGCGCCCTGGCGACGTATGCTGACGCCGGGTGGACAATCCATGTCTGTAGACATGAGCAATTGCGGTGCGCTGGGCTGGATTTCGGATCGACGCGGATACCAATACTCAAAGACTGATCCATTGACGGGCATAGCCTGGCCAGCACTTCCGGAAACCATTTTGCAATGCGCACAGGCAGCGTCGCGACTCTGTAGATTTGAGGATTTTGTGCCGGATGCGTGCTTGATTAATCGCTATCAATCTGGCGCCCGTATGAGTCTGCATCAGGACAAGAACGAGCGCGATTTCAGCGCGCCCATCGTGTCTATTTCTCTTGGGCTGCCTGCCACGTTTTTGTTCGGCGGCCTGACCCGCAACGAACGCGCACTGCAGCTGCCGCTGCTACATGGCGATGTTCTAGTCTGGGGCGGCGCGAGCCGACTGCGATTTCACGGCGTGAAACCTGTCGCAGCGGGAACTCACGACCTGACTGGCGAGGTCCGCATTAATCTGACACTGCGCAAGGCTGGTTAGTCGGCTAACAAGCAGCGGCGATGAAATCCGTCCGCAGCGTGGCTGCTCGCCAGGTTATTTCTTGGCAGTGGCGCGCTTGCGCTGCGCGGTGCGCGTGGCGGAATTGCTGGCACTTGCTCTGCTCCGTGCCAGCGCATCCAAATAGGCGCCGAAATCACGCCCGAGCGACGGATCGGCGAGCGCATGTTCCACCGTGGCCTGCAAGTAGCCGAGTTTGTTGCCGCAATCGTAGCGTTTTCCTTCGAACCGATAGGCGAGCACCGACTCTTCGCGCATCAGATCAGCGATGCCATCCGTCAGTTGAATTTCGCCGCCGGCGCCTTTGCCGATGGTCGCGAGACGCTCGAAAATACCGGGGGTCAGCACATAGCGCCCGACCACTGCCAACGTCGATGGAGCCAAAGCGGGTTTCGGCTTTTCGACTATTCGCCGCACTTTGCTCAGTTGCGCTTTTGGGTTATCAGTTGCCACGATGCCGTATTTGTCAGTGTCTCCAGCGGGAACATCTTCGACTCCTAACACGCTGCAGCCGCGGCGCGCGAACACCTGAGCCATTTGCTTCAGACAGGGAACATCAGCCGTGATCAGGTCGTCCGCAAGGTGCACCATAAACGGCTCATCGCCGACCGCAGGCAAAGCGCACAGCACTGCATGCCCCAGCCCTAACGGCGCAGACTGACGGATGTAAATACAGGTGGCATAACTCGGTAACACGCTTTTTATTTGTTGCGCGAGATCGGATTTTCCCTGTGAGAGCAACAGGCGCTCTAATTCCGCATCGCTGTCGAAATGATCTTCAATCGCGCGCTTGGACGAGCCGGTGATAAATACCAGGCGTCGCGCGCCCGCGGCCAGCGCTTCCTCGACCGCATACTGGATCAGGGGCTTGTCGACAATGGGCAGCATTTCCTTGGGGCTCGCTTTGGTCGCGGGCAAAAACCGGGTGCCGCGTCCAGCGACCGGAAACACAGCGGTGCGGATCAAACTACGCATTCAAACCTCCAGGCAAAGCTGCCCGCAAGTTTAGACGGGTACCAGGCGTAGTGGTGCCAAGTCGGACACAGAATCTCCGCTCCACAGGCTGACCCGCCCCTCACGGGACGGGCCGGCCGGATGCATTCGCACACCCCCCCCAAGAAATGGGGGGCCGGATCGAAGCTCAACTACCGCGTTGTGCGAATGGCAGGCGGTTTGACTGTGGCGGGGCCAGACGCAGCAGACGGAGCCTTGCGTGGTGCGTCGATTCGAATCAACGCTCGGTTTTTTTCCAGGGCTTTGGGACCGATGCCTTTCACCAGTGCCAGCTCATCGACGGAACGAAAAGGCCCGTGATCCTTGCGGTACTGGACAATGGCCTCGGCCTTGGCAGGTCCGATGCCCTTGAGTTCGCGAGCCAGCGCCGCGGCGTCCGCGGAATTGATATTGATCTGATCTGCTTGGGCCGACAGTGACACGAACAGCAATAGTAGAAATACTAACAAACGAGACATGACTGAAGCTTCCTTGCAATGACGGCCGGACTAGCCGCCCGCGGAAACTTAGCGTGCTAAAGCGCCGCACCGGTGAATTGAAATTGCGCTGTCAGACTCGATTTGCGAATCGATCCCAGCTGTAGCAACGCGGACAGCGCCACAGCCAGGCGCGCGACTCAAAGCCACACTCCTGGCACGAAAACGTTGCCCGCAGATCACTGGCGGCGGCACCCAACGCGGGTCTGAGCTCGATGGCCCTGGCGAACAATCCGCGGGCCTCCACCATCGACCCATCCTTTTCAGCAATACGCGCCCTAACAAAGGCAATTCTCGGACTGGCGGCATCATAACGTGATGCTTCCTCGAGCAAATCCCGCGCACGACCTAGCTCGCCGGTCAGCAACGCCTGATCTGCAAGTTCGCACAGGTAGTGAGCAGCGATAGGCGCGCGGTCGGTCATCAACGCCGCCGGCAATTGTTGATGCTGCCGCAAAGCGCCGAGCCAATCAGATTGGATTTCGTAGAGCCGCAGCAGTTGCAGCTGCGCGCTTGACTGGTACCGGCCTGCTGCCGCCAGCAACAGCAGACTCTGTTCCGCGCGATCTAACAAACCAGCCGCAACAAAGTCGAGTGCTAACTCAAATTGCGCGCGCTGTCGTACCGATTCGACCGCATGCCGTTGCAGTTGCTCATGAAGCCCGGTCGCGCGGTCAACCTCGCCGCGTTTGCGAAACAGGCTGCCGAGTGCAAACTGCAGTTCCAAGGTGTCGTCTTCGCGGCTCGCGACGCCGTCCAATACTTTGATTGCCGCATCGAGACGCCCGTGCAAAAGATGATCGAGTCCCAGTTGATAGTCACGGGACCCTTGCGGTCGATGTTGGCGTGCTCTACGGCCCAACCACCAGCCGCCGATGCCAGTGACCAGGGCGGGCAACAGCCAAATCAGCGTGGAATCGTCCATGCTGATGCATCGATCCCTAGTCGCGGATCGGGTGGGCAATCCCGGCCGTCACTCGCTCGCGTAAATCTTTGCCAGGCTTGAAGTGCGGCACGTACTTACCAGCGAGCGCGACCGGTTCCCCGGTCTTGGGATTGCGGCCCTGTCGCGGCGGCCGGAAATGCAGCGAGAAACTGCCAAAACCACGGATCTCGATGCGCTCGCCCGCGGCCAGCGCATCGCTCATGATTTCCAGCATTTGCTTCAACGCCAGTTCGACGTCTTTGGCCGGCAAATGCTTTTGCTTGGCTGCAATCAGCTCGATCAATTCCGACTTGGTCATGCCGACCCCGGATTTTCCCTGGTGAATGACTGGACGTTAATCCGGGTCGCGCTCGCCGCCACCCGTTCCGCCGATTTGGGCTTTCAGCAGGTCACCCAGACTGGTGCCACCACTGCCCCCGCCCTGTTCCGTTCGGTAGTTATGCACTGCCTCTGCTTCTTCATGGACTTCACGTGCCTTGACCGACAGCGAAATTGAGCGGCTCTTACGATCGACGCCGACGAATTTGGCATCGATTTCATCGCCTACCTTAAGGATGGTGCGCGCATCTTCAACGCGATCGCGGCCTAGTTCCGAGGCGCGCAACTGGCCTTCGATGCCGTTGCCGAGATCGATGATCGCACCACGGGCGTCCACTTCACGCACAACACCGCGCACGATGCTGCCCTTGGGGTTGTCGGCTACATAGCTCGAGAACGGATCCTTGGCCAGCTGCTTGACGCCAAGGGAGATACGTTCGCGCTCCGGATCGATCGACAGCACCATGGCATCGACCTGCTGACCCTTCTGGTAGCTACGGACAGCCTCTTCGCCGGGCACATCCCAGGAGATATCCGACATGTGCACCAGGCCGTCGATATTGCCCGACAGTCCGATGAAAAGACCAAAGTCGGTAATTGACTTGATCTGCCCGCTTACCTTGTCACCGCGGTTGAAGTTCTCCGAGAACTCCTTCCAGGGATTCGGCACGCATTGCTTGAGGCCGAGGCTAATGCGACGACGTTCTTCGTCAACATCCAGCACCATGACTTCTACTTCCTGCGCCGAGTGCACGACCTTGGCAGGGTTGACGTTTTTGTTAGTCCAGTCCATTTCCGAGACATGCACCAGGCCTTCGACACCGTCTTCGATTTCGACAAACGCGCCGTAATCAGCGATGTTTGTGACTTTGCCAAAGACCCGTGTGTTAGGCGGATAGCGCCGGGCGATGTTTTCCCAGGGATCCGCGCCCAGCTGCTTGAGTCCCAGGCTGACACGCGAACGTTCGCGGTCGAACTTGAGAATGCGCACTTCGACTTCGTCGCCGACCTTAACAACTTCCGACGGATGCTTGACGCGTTTCCAAGCCATGTCCGTGATGTGCAGCAGGCCATCGATGCCACCGAGATCGACAAATGCACCGTAGTCGGTGAGATTCTTGACGGAGCCGCGCACCACCGAGCCTTCGGCGAGGTTGTCCATCAGCGCACTGCGTTCGGCGGAGAATTCCTGCTCGACAACTGCGCGCCGCGAGACCACGACGTTGTTGCGTTTCTGATCAAGCTTGATGACTTTGAATTCAAGCGACTTGCCTTCGAGGTAGGCGGTGTCGCGCACTGGGCGGACATCTACCAAGGATCCCGGCAAAAAGGCGCGCACATGGTCGATCTCGACTGTAAATCCGCCTTTGACGCGGCCTGTGATCGTGCCCATGACGATTTCCGAATTGGTGAACGCGCCTTCGAGGCGGGTCCAGGTGCGGGCACGTTTGGCTTTTTCACGCGACAGGCGCGTTTCGCCAGTACCGTCCTCCACTGCGTCGAGGGCCACTTCGACGCGATCGCCCGCCTTTACTTCGACTTCGCCGCGTTCGTTCTTGAACTGCTCAAGGGGAATTACTGCTTCAGATTTGAGGCCGACATTGACGACGACAATGTCTGCAGTGACCTCGACGACGAGGCCTTCGAGGATCATTCCAGGGCGAATACGTTGATTGGCAAGGCTCTGTTCAAAGAGCTGGGCAAATGATTCAGTCATAGTGGGTTGGTTACGAAAACGGCTTAAAAGCCGGTATTTTGGTTAAGGCTGCCAGCCAACATCGTGTCGGCCAGTGGCGGGTTGCAACAAGTCCCGGCCGTCCTGGCCGAAACCACTGATTTCCCTCGGTCAGCAGGCTAACGCCATAACTGGCGTTCACGCCCAAGAGCCAAGACTCTCGCGATGACTGCTTCAATGCCAAGGCCCGTCGAATCGAGCTCTATCGCATCGTCAGCCGGCCGCAGCGGCGCGACTTCGCGTGAACTATCACGCTGGTCACGCTCCGCGATCTCCCGCGAAAGGGCGGGAAGACTAGCAGCGAAACCCTTGTCTTTCAACTGCTTATAACGGCGTGACGCCCTTTCGGCAGCGCTGGCCGTGAGGTAAATCTTGAGTTTGGCGTGCGGAAATATGACCGTACCCATGTCTCGCCCATCGGCGATGAGGCCGGGAGCCTCGGCAAACCGCCTTTGCCGATCCAATAGCGCATTGCGGACCGCGGGCCAGGCGGCCACCCGGGACGCCCCCTGGCCTGCCGTTTCGCTGCGAACCTCTGCCGAGACGTCCTCGCCGGACAACAGGATTCTCTCCTCGCCCATCGCTGTGGTACCGAAGTGAACGTCCATGACACGAGCGATCTGAGCATGGCCTGAACTGTCGTCTGTCTGCAGGCCCCGACGCAACCCGGCCAAGGCAACCAGGCGGTAAAGCGCGCCGCTGTCCAGCAGGTGCCATCCCAGCTGCCTGGCAACCTCCCGGCTGATAGTCCCTTTGCCGGATCCAGACGGACCGTCGATAGTGACAACCGGAACCGAGTTCAGACTCACAGAACGAACCCAACGTCCCGCGCGAGTTGTGCGAAGCCGGGAAACGACGTGCTGACATTGGCGACATCGCGAATCCGGATGGCAGCAGCCGATGCAAAACTGGCTACTGCAAAAGACATCGCTATGCGGTGATCGGCGTGACTATCGATTTGGCCACCGCTGAATACTTTTGCCCCCGCCGCTCCGCCCGGTCGCCCGGCGAGCCACATGCCGTCGGCTAACAACTCATGCGGCACTTTGAGGGCGGACAGCCCGTCCGACATGACAGCGAGGCGATCACTCTCCTTGACGCGCAATTCTTCGGCACCTCGAAGTGTCGATGCGCCGTCCGCGCAGGCAGCTGCCACAAAGAAAACGGGCAGCTCATCAATAGCCAAAGGCACAAGGTTGCGAGGCACCTGAATGCCGCGCAATTTAGCTGGGCGAACCACCAGATCCGCAACCGGCTCGCCGCCAACGTCGCGTCGATTGCGAATTCGGATATCCGCGCCCATCTGCAGAAGAATATCGAGCAGACCGGTGCGCGTCGGATTCATTCCGACGTTACGAATAGCAAGCTCGCCTTGTGCCGCAATACTGCCCGCAACCAGAAAAAAAGCTGCTGACGAGAAATCACCTGGCACCGTTATTTGGGTGGCCCGCAAGCTCTGCCCGCCTTGCAAAGCGATCGAGTCACCCTGTCGAATCACTTCGACACCAAACGCGGATAACATGCGTTCCGTATGATCGCGCGTCGGCGCGGGCTCGCGCACCCGCGTACGACCATCCGCAAACATGGCCGCTAACAACACCGCCGACTTGACCTGCGCGCTGGCTACCGGCATGTCAAAGTCAATCGCCCGCAAGGCAGATCCGCCATGGATGCGAACCGGCGGCCTGCCATCCAGCGTATCGATGCGCGCTCCCATGCGCCGCAAAGGCGCCGCCACCCTTTCCATAGGACGCTTCATCAGCGAGGCGTCGCCGATCAATACGCTGTCAAAATCACGCGAGGCGAGCAGACCCATCATCAGTCTAAGTGCTGTGCCGGAATTGCCCATGTCGAGCGGCGCAGCAGGCCTTCGCCAGGCATCAGCGCCAGCTCCATGTATGCGCACACAACCCGCATCCGGCCCAGCGATCTGCACACCCATCGCGCGCAATGCCGCAAGTGTTGCCAGGCAGTCCTCTCCAGTCAAGAAATCGCGTACTTCTGTCAGCCCTTCCGCGCACCCGCCTAACATCAAGGCCCGGTGTGAAATGGACTTGTCACCGGGCACCTGAATTTCACCGAACAACCGCTCGCCAGGTTGCACATCCCAATCCAGTGCGGCGGATGACTCTGTCATGCGCGCAATGGCCCCAGAACCTTTGCCAACGCCGCCAGCAACCGCGCATTTTGCGACGTGGTGCCGATGGTGATTCGCAGGAACCCGTCGAGACCGTAGTTCCCGACTGGCCGGACAATCACACCTTCACGCAGCAAACCCTGAAAAACCGCCGCCGCAAATCGACCGAACTCGACCAGGAAAAAATTAGCAGCGCTGGGAATGATGGCCAGACCCAAATCCTCAAAGCCAGTTCTCAACTGCGCATGGCCCGCCTTGACCACAGCCACTGATTCGGCCAGATGCTCTTGATCGCCAAAAGCGGCGACCGCGGCCGCCAATCCGAGATTCGAGACATTGAACGGCTGCCGCACGCGATTCAGCAAATCCGCCACGGCTACAGAGCTGACCGCGTAGCCCACGCGCAATCCCGCCAACCCAAACGCCTTGGAGAATGTACGCACCACAACAAGATTCGCAAACTCAGCGAGCCAAGCGACGCCATCGCTGCCATCGCTGCCATCGCTGCCATCGCTGTCACGAGCATATTCAAAATAGGCTTCGTCCAGCACCGCGACACAATCACTCGGCAGGGTCGCGAGGAACTGGTGCAACGCGTTTCGTCGCAAAAGTGTACCGGTCGGATTGTTAGGGTTGGCAATAAATACCAGCCGTGTAGTGCTGTCGATGAGCGTGGCCATCGCAGCGAGGTCATGTCCGAGCGGCATGGTCGGATGGTCGCGAGACAATGCCGGCGCGCAGCGCAGTTGCGCGCCAGTTGCGGCCACGGCGGTTGGGTACACCGCAAAAGCGTACTGCGAAACAACTGCCGAACAGCCTTTTTCCAGGAACACTTCCGCCAGCATCACCAGCAAGTCATTGGAGCCGTTGCCGAGCGTGATCTGCGCAGGGCTAACGCCCAGCGCGGCCGCGAGCGTGGACTTGAGCTCAAAACCACTGCCGTCCGGATAGAGCCAACAGTCGTTAGCTACTGCAGCCATCGCTGACAGTGCGGCCGGACCCGGTCCGCAGGGATTCTCATTCGACGCGAGTTTGATAATGTCTGACAGACCCAGCTCGCGCTGCAATTCGCCGATAGGCTTGCCTGGCTGATACGGTGCCAGTTGCCAAACGGCATCAGTAGCCCGCAGTCTGGCAGGATCCACCATGATCTCAGGCAATGGCGCGGGGATACGAACCTAACACGCGGCACAACGAAGCATGTTTGCGCAGCTGCGACAGGGCGCGAGCAACATTCTTCTCCTCGACATGCCCTTCCAGATCAATGTAGAAGACATAGTCCCATTTGCGCTTGCGCGACGGCCGTGACTCGATCCGCGTCATGCTGATACCAGCCCGCGCAAGTGGTGCCAGCAATCGTTGCAGCGCACCCGGCGCGTCGGTGCGCGTCGCGGATACCAGAAGAGTCGTGCGATCTGCACCACTGTTGGAAAACAGTTTGTTGCCAATGACCAAAAAACGCGTGGTGTTGTCTGGGCGATCCTCGATCTCATTGGCCAGAAGTTTGAGGCTATACACTTCGGCAGCCGTATCCCCGGCGATTGCCGCGGTACCTGCTTCATCGCGTGCTCGGCGCGCCGCCTCAGCGTTGCTTGCCGCCGGAATTTGCTCGATACCCTGCAGGTGCTCATGCAACCATCCGCGGCACTGCGCCAACGACTGGGGGTGTGACACAACGCGCTTGATGCCCGCGAGTCCTGACATTTTGCCCATCAGGAACTGGTGGATGCGCAACTCTACTTCGCCACAGATTTTGAGCGGCGATGTCAGAAACCTGTCCAGCGTATTGTTGACCGTGCCTTCCGTCGAATTCTCGATCGGCACCACGCCGAAATCCGCATGACCGGCTTCAACTTCATGAAAAACCTCGTCGATTGCAGGCAATGGCAAGGCGCGCACTGAATGCCCGAAATGCTTGAGTACGGCTGTTTGCGTGAAAGTACCTTCAGGTCCAAGGAATGCAACTTTGAGCGGCTCTTCCTGCGCCAAACAGGCCGACATGATTTCGCGGAACAGGCGCAGAATTTCCTCATCGCGTAATCCGGATGGCGCCGCTTTGTTTCGCGCCAGGGCTAGTCGCAGCACTTCGGCTTCGCGTTCAGGCCGATAGAAATCAACCCCTGTGCTGTCCTTTAGCTTGGCCTGTCCGGCGGCCCGCGCAAGCGCCGCCCGCTCATTAATCAGGCGATGCAACTGTTCATCCACCGAATCAATACGCGATCGAAAATCCTGCAGCGCCTGGGTCGCTACTGGCTTGATATTTTTTGCCGATTTTTTTCGTCGCACTGCCATAGGTTGCCGGGTCAGTTCCGGTCCGCGCGTCCAGGCACGATCCGGGCCGCAAGCACGCCATCGATCGACCGCACTTTGGCTAACAATTCGGCCGAAACCCCGCCCTCCGAATCGATCAGGGTGTAGGCAAGTCCGCCCCGCGACTTGTTAAGCAATTCGGCGATATTGAGCCCCTCGGCTGCCAGGCAGGTTGAAATTTGCCCCACCATGTTAGGCACGTTGCTATTGGCTATCGCGAGCCGCGTGGTTCCTGGCGCCCGTGGCAGCACGGCCTCTGGAAAATTGACGCTGTTGCGGATATTGCCATTCTCGAGGTAGTCGACCAGCGTATCTGCGACCATGACCGCACAATTGTCTTCGGCTTCATTGGTCGATGCACCGAGGTGCGGCAAGGTAATTACTTTGGGATGATCTTTGAGGGAATTTTTTGGGAAATCGCACACGTAGGCATGCAAGCGGCCGCCGTCCAACGCTGCGATCATTGCCGCATCATCGACAATAGGTGCGCGCGAGAAATTGAGGACCACGCCACCTTTGCGCAGCAACTTGAGACGCGTTTCGTTGACCAGGCCACGCGTCGCGTCGACCAAGGGTACGTGCACAGTAATAACGTCGCTGCGCGCAAAAAGATCATCGAGCGACAATGCCTGCTCAACATTTGACGACAACTGCCAGGCGCGCTGCACCGTGATCTGTGGATCATAGCCAAGCACCTTCATTCCGAGCTTCTCGGCCGAATTTGCCACTTCGACTCCGATTGCTCCCAGGCCAATGACGCCTAACGTCCGGCCCGGCAATTCGAAACCGACAAAATTCTTCTTGCCTTTCTCGGTCTGCTCGTCCAGGGACTTGTCATCACCGCTAAGGCCGCGCGCGAATGCCCATGCCTGGCAGATATTGCGCGCACCGATCAACATACCGGCAATCACCAGTTCTTTGACTGCGTTGGCATTGGCGCCAGGCGCGTTGAACACTGGCACACCACGCTTTGAGAGTTCAGCGACTGGCACGTTGTTGACGCCGGCGCCGGCGCGGCCCACTGCCATAATCGAATCCGGCAGGCTCAACTTATGCATATCGGCGGAGCGCACCAGAACTGCGTCCGGACTGGCAAGTTCGGCAGCGATTTCATAGCGCTCACGCGGCAGGCGCTCGAGACCGCGGACCGAGATGTTGTTCAGAGTCTGAATCTTAAAACGTGTAATTGATTCAACCATGACGATGCCGAAATTCCTGCATGAATGCGATCAGCGCATCGACGCCCTCTTCCGGCATCGCGTTATAGATACTGGCCCGCATGCCGCCAACGGAGCGGTGGCCCTCAAGATTGACCAACCCCGATTTGTTAGCTTCGCTGACAAACACTTTGTCGAGATTGGCATCGGGCAGCGTGAATGGCACATTCATCCAAGAGCGACAATTTACAGCCACCGGATTCTTGTACCAACCGGAGCCGTCGATCGCCGCATACAATTTTTTCGCCTTGCGCTCATTGCGTGCCGCGATGGCAGCCAGGCCGCCCTGGTTTTTTAGCCATGCGAACACCAGACCCGCAAAATAGAGTCCGAAAGTCGGCGGCGTATTGAGCATCGACCCGTCTTTGGCCATCGACGCGTAATTCCAGATCGAAGGTGTTTCCTGACGGGCTTTGCCGATCAGATCGTCGCGCACGATGACCACAACAATCCCAGATGGACCGATGTTCTTTTGGGCGCCTGCGTAGATCAGGCCGAACTTCCTAATGTCGATCGGCCGCGACAGGATGGTGGACGACATGTCGGCCACCAGCGGCACGGCACCGGTGTCCGGTACATAAGGAAATTCAACGCCGCCGATGGTCTCGTTAGGTGTGTAGTGCAGGTAGGCGGCTCCGGTCTGCGGCACAATTTCTGCAGCTGCCGGCACGGTGGTGTAATTAGTCGCGCTCTGATCGCCAGTGACTCTTACCTGACAGTATTTTTTCGCTTCAGAAATGCCTTTTGCAGACCATTGACCCGTGTTCACGTAGTCAACCGCGGCACCGGGCGCAGTCAGGTTGAGCGGTATGGCGGCGAACTGCCCAGTGGCGCCGCCTTGGAGAAACAGGACTTTGTAGTTGCTCGGTACGGCGAGCAATTCGCGCAGATCGGACTCGGCTTTTTCCGCCACGGCAACGAACGCCTTGCTGCGGTGACTGACTTCCATCACCGACATCCCGCAACCCTGCCAGTCGGTCATTTCCTGACTCGCCTGCTGCAACACCGCCAGCGGCAGTGTCGCCGGCCCGGCCGCAAAATTAAATACGCGCACGTGACCTCTCTGAAAAAATCATCGAATTACTTGTCCTCTGTTAGCTCGTTGGTCGGTCCGG
Source organism: Gammaproteobacteria bacterium (assembly GCA_043769085.1). Lineage (GTDB taxonomy): Bacteria > Pseudomonadota > Gammaproteobacteria > Steroidobacterales > Steroidobacteraceae > UBA964. Next base: position 12,410 of record JAYVJR010000012.1, on the reverse strand, counting down.
CCTCGCTGACCGGCAACTCATTTTCTGCAACCAGCGCATCGAGGCTTTCGACACCCGCGAGGCGCTCACCTTCATCCAGTCGGATAAGGCGCACACCCTGCGTGTTTCGGCCCACAATCGAAATATCTGCTACCGGCGTGCGCACCAAGGTGCCCGCAGAACTGATCAACATCAGTTCCTGGACCAACTCGACTTGCAGCGCAGCAACCAATGCGCCATTGCGCTCTGTAGTCTGCAAAGCGATCACGCCCTGACCACCACGACCTTGCACTGGAAAATCATCCAGCGGTGTCAGTTTGCCGTAGCCATTCTCCGAGGCAGTCAGGATAAGGCCGGTGCCCACAACAACCAATGAAATCAACATCGCGCCGCTCGGAACCGCAGTTTCGGCGGCCGTGTCTTCACCGAGTCGGATGCCTCGGACACCGGTCGCATCGCGACCCATTGCTCGCACTTCAGATTCATTAAAGCGAATGGCTTTGCCATTGCTTGCGCACAGCAGAATGTCGCGATTGCCATCGGTCAACGCCACGCCGATCAGCTGATCGCCATCGCGCAGGTCGACGGCGATGATCCCAGAAGGTCGCGGCCGCGAGTACGCCGACAAAGGCGTTTTCTTGACAATGCCGTGACGCGTCGCCATGAACACGAAGTGTTGATCGTCGTACTGCTTGATCGGCAACACTGCGGTGATCTTTTCACCGTCCTCGAGCGGCATCAAATTCACCAGAGGTTTGCCGCGCGCGTTGCGCCCTGCCTGCGGTAACTCAAAAACACGCAACCAATAAACTTTGCCGCGATTGGAAAAACACAGCAGCCAATCATGCGTGTGCGCAATGAACAGCTTGTCGATAAAATCCTCGTCCTTGACAGAGGTCGCCGCTTTGCCGCGACCACCGCGCCGCTGCACCTGGTACTCGGTCAGCGGCTGGGACTTCGCATAGCCGGAATGAGAAATCGTCACCACCACGTCCTGCGGTTCGATCAGATCCTCGGTCGCGAGATTAATGTGCTCGAGGCTGATTTCCGTACGCCGCTTGTCGCCATAAGCTTCGCGCACTTGCAGAAGCTCGTCGCGCACGACCAATGTAAGTCGCTCGGGGCGCGCCAGAATATCTGTCAGATCCACAATTTCGGCTAACAACTCGCGGAACTCGGTCAGTATCTTGTCCTGTTCCAGCCCTGTCAGGCGTTGCAGCCGCATGTCCAGAATGGCTTGCGCCTGGGCATCCGAGAGCCGATAACCGCCACCGTCGTTTTGCAGACCGAACTCGGCAGGCAGACCATCGGGCCGCGTCACGATTTCACCTGCGCGCTGCACCATGTCTGGCACCGCGCCTGCGGGCCAACTGCGGCCCATCAGCGCAATCTTGGCCTCTGGTGCGGCCGGCGATGCCTTAATCAAGGCGATCACCTCGTCGATATTGGCCAACGCAATTGCCAGGCCCTCGAGAATATGCGCACGCTCGCGCGCCTTTCGAAGATCAAAAATTGTGCGGCGAGTGACCACCTCGCGTCGATGCCGCAGGAATGCCTCCAGCATCTCCTTGAGCCCGAGCAGTCGCGGCTGACCATCGATGAGCGCCACCATGTTCATACCGAACACAGTTTCCATGGGCGTCAACGCATACAGTTTATTGAGGAGCACCTCGGCGTTCTCGCCGCGACGCACCTCGATGACGACCCGCATGCCATCCTTGTCAGACTCATCGCGCAGACCATCGGAAGCGATGCCCTCGATCTGCTTATCGCGTACCAAGTCGGCGATTCGCTCCAGCAGGCGTGCCTTGTTTACTTGATATGGCAGCTCCGTGATGATGATCGTCTGTCGATCACCCTTGGCGTTGTCTTCAATCGTGCAACGCGCGCGAATCGACAGCCTGCCTCGGCCGGTCTTGTACGCCTGGGCGATCTCGGTCGCCCCATTAATGATGCCGGCGGTTGGAAAGTCCGGGCCGGGAACAAGTTGCATCAACGCCGCCAAACCGACGTCTGGCTGATCCAGCACTGCCAGACAGGCATTGATGATTTCAGTCAGGTTGTGCGGCGGAATATTGGTCGCCATGCCAACCGCAATGCCCGATGATCCATTGACCAGAAGGTTGGGGATCTTGGAAGGCAGAACCGTCGGCTCGGTCAGCGACTCGTCATAATTCGGGATGAAATCGACCGTTTCCTTGTCGAGATCTGCCAGCAATTCGCCAGCGATTTTCGACATGCGCACTTCGGTATATCGCATGGCGGCTGGCGCATCGCCATCCACTGAACCGAAATTACCCTGCCCGTCGACCAGCAAATAGCGCATGGAAAATGGCTGCGCCATACGCACGATGGCGTCATACACCGCGGTGTCGCCGTGCGGGTGGTACTTGCCGATGACGTCGCCAACCACACGCGCAGACTTTTTGTAGGCCTTGTTATATTCATTGCCCAGCTCGCGCATCGCGAACAGGACGCGTCGATGCACGGGCTTGAGGCCATCGCGAACGTCCGGTAAGGCACGTCCGACGATCACACTCATGGCATAGTCTAGGTAGGACTGCCGCATCTCGTCTTCGAGGTTGACGGTCAGTACTTCGCGGGCGAATTCAGTCATTCTTGAGGGGTGGATTCGACGCTAAAATGAAGCTGGAATTTTACCACGCTGGCGCCTGCCATGAAGCGCAATTACTGATTCAAAAATGCTAACTTTGGACCTCATTTTTAACGTCCACCTGGAACTGGCGAAATCCTCGCGCCTGAGCCAACCGAATAGCGGCAATGTATGAACGCGGATCAACAGCAAGATCAGGCAGAAATCGGCAAATTCGACAAACTTGCCTACCAATTCTGGGATCCGAACGGCGATTTCAAGCCCCTGCACGCTCTCAACCCGGTACGCACGGCCTTCGTTGCTGGGCGCGTCGCGCTGCCCGGTGCGCGGCTGCTGGATGTGGGATGTGGCGGTGGTTTGTTAGCCGAAGCGCTTGCCAAGGCAGGCGCTGCAGTGACGGCGGTTGATCTGGCACCAGGAATGATCGAAGTCGCGCGTTTGCACGCGCTCGAATCCCAGCTCGCAATCGACTATCGCTGCGCCGATGCAGCCCAGCTAGCTGTTTCCGAACCCGGCTCGTTCGATGTGCTCACTTGCATGGAAATGCTGGAGCATGTGCCGCAACCCGGTGCGGTGATCGCGACGTTCGCTGCACTGGTCAAACCGGGCGGGTCTATCTTTATCTCCACCATCAACCGCAGCAGCCGCGCTTTTGCCGGCGCGATCGTTGCAGCGGAATATGTATTGGGTCTGTTGCCGCGCGGCACCCACACGTTTGAGCGCTTCATCAAACCCTCTGAGATCGCAGCTTGGGGCCGCCATTGCGGTCTGATCCTCAAGGACATGGCGGGTTTGGGCTACGACCCTGTAACCGGTCTGGCCAGCCTCAACCGTGACACCAGCGTCAATTATCTCGCGCAGCTTGCCAGACCCGCATGAACACCTGGTTGCTCCTCATCGTCGGCCTGCTGATCAGCGCGTTGCTAACTCTACTTGGATACTTGATCGGCAGGTTGCAAGCGAGTCGCCGGATCGAGGACCTGCGTGCAGCCTTGCAAGGCGCTGAAGCACGGCTCTTGGGCGAGGCCGAGCGGCAGGGTGAACAACTGGGACTGTTAGCACGCAGCGAACAACAACTGCGGGCCTCGTTCGAACATCTCGCCGGCGAAACTCTGCGAGGCAACAGCGAGCTCTTTCTGACCATGGCGCGTGAATCATTGTCGCGCGACCAGAACGAAGCAACCAACCAGCTCAAAGAACGTGAAACGGCCATAGCCACCCTGCTTGCGCCTTTGCAGGCAGCGCTGTTGAAGTCCGAAACACAGATCGCGGCTCTCGAAAAGGAACGCCGTGATGCGTACGCAGGCCTGCGAACGCAGGTCGAATCGCTCACGATGGGCCAACAGTCCTTGTCCCGGGAAACACGCAACCTGGTCACTGCTTTGCGTCGACCAGAGGTGCGGGGACGCTGGGGCGAAATGACATTGCGCCGACTAGTTGAGCTGGCAGGTCTTGCGGAACATTGCGATTTCACCGAGCAAGCCCACCAGAGTAATGAACACGGCACGCTGCGCCCCGACATGATTGTGCACATGCCGCAATCTCGCGACCTCGTGATCGACGCCAAGACACCCTTGGATGCCTATCTGGATGCCGTTGATGCAGCCAGCGACGAACAGCGGGACAACGCTCTGCGGCGGCACAGTCAGCAAGTCGGCGCGCGGGTTCGCGAGTTGGCGTCCAAGGCCTATTGGCAGCAGTTCGAACGCAGCCCCGATTTCGTGGTTTTGTTTCTGCCTGGGGATCAATTTCTATCGGCAGCTTTGACTCAGCAACCCGATCTGCTGGATGAGGCCTTGCGGCGCAACGTGATTATCGCAACACCGACTTCATTGATCGCATTGTTAAAGGTTGTCGCACACGGCTGGCGCCAGCAACAGGTAGCTGAACACGCAGCCGTTATCCACTCGTTAGGTCAGGAATTGCACCGCCGGCTAACTACGTTCACCGGCAATCTTGGCAAGGTTGGACGCGGTCTCAATGCCGCCGTCGATGCCTACAATAGCGCCGTTGGTTCTCTGGAACGCATGGTCCTGCCGCAGGCACGCAAATTTTCCGAACTCGGCGTGACCGCCGATACCGCGCTTGAAGCGCCCGAACTCATCGAAAAAATGGCCCGCGATCCTGTAATCACTGGCCGGCTAGACACCCAGGACTGATTTTGCATGAGCCACCCGCCAATGAATCCGGAGTTGTCAGCCGCCGCGCGACGTTTCATCGCGCAGCCGGACTCCCTGAAAAATCGTACCGTCCTAGTGACCGGCGCTGGCAGCGGCATCGGCAAGGCTGTCGCACTGGCCTGTGCAGCCGCAGGCGCACAACTGATTTTGTGTGGCCGCAGCGTCAAACGGCTCGAGGCAACCTTTACTGAAATCGTCAACGCGTCCGGCAAGGAGCCGAGTATCGCACCTCTCGACCTGGAAAAAGCCATGGCCAATCAGTATGACGAACTCGCGCAGGCAGTACTGCAGCGTTACGGTCAGCTCGACGGGCTGGTACATTGCGCTGGCCTGTTAGGTGTCATTGCGCCGCTCGCACATTACGATGTGCCGACGTTCTACCAGGTAATGCACGTCAACGTGACTGCCGCATTCGCGCTTACTCAGGTTCTGCAGCCGGCGCTCGCGCAGGCTGCAGACGCGAGTATTATTTTCACCAGCAGCAGCGTCGGCCGCCGCGGAAAAGCCTATTGGTCAGGATATGCCGCGGCCAAATTCGCGATCGAAGGATTGGCGCAATCGCTGGCAGATGAAATGTCCAACACGCCAATTCGCGTCAACACCATCAATCCGGGCAAGGCGCGAACAGCCATGCGGCGGCAGGCATTTCCGTCTGAGGACCTGGCAAGCCTGCCTGAGCCAGCCACGCTAACAGGTCCTTACTTGTGGCTACTGTCCGGTGTCGCCCGTGGCTACACCGGCCTCAGTCTCGACGCGCAGTAATTTTCGCTCGGCGAGTTCGGCCGGCATAGGGCGATGCGCGCCGCGCGGCAAGTCGCGCGGTAATTCGATGCCGCCCATGCGGATGCGCAGAATGCGACTGACTACCGCTCCGCAACGCTCCAGCACTTCTCGCAGATCACTGCCACTGGCACCTAACGTAACCAGCCGATACCAGCGATTGCCGACCTCGACCGCATCTTCGTCCGTCGGTTCGCAAATAGTAACCCGCAATGACTTGCCGGAATCACGTTCGCCGCGCAGCACCGCCGCAACCTGCTGATCATCCAGACCACCGCGAATGCGCGCCGAAAACTCGATCTCCACTCCACGCACAACACGTTGCAAGCGATTCGCGAGTTCGCCATCGGCGGTCGCAAACTCCAGACCACCGTCGATGCGTGGCATCGGACTGATCAGCAAGAATCGTTTGCCTGCGCGCCGTGGCAGCTTGGTGAGCAGCGACTCGCGCTCATCGGCGTCCTCGCCCGGACGCAGAGGATCACCCGGCGAGCGATTGCACAGGTAGAGCATCGCGATTTCCTCGGCGGCACGCAGTCGCACGGGGCGGCCATCCAGCAGGACCTTGTCCTGGACCGAAATTTTGCTGCCGAGCATGGCCGGCTGGCCGTTAACCTGCAGGCGACCCGCAGTGATCCAGGCTTCAACTTGGCGGCGCGATCCAACGCCCGCTCGTGCCAGCATCTTTTGGATTCGTTCGGTGACTAGCAATGCATCGCTGAGTGGAGGTCGCGACGGCCGCGGGCCCTGCCGTCGCTTGGGCGCGGTCGAACTTGTACCGTCCCGAGGACTGCTTCTAACGGTCGTGCTCCGGTCCCGCTGCGACTAATCCATGGGCGGCTTCAGCATGCGCCTGCTGCTCCGGGTCTTCATCGCCGCTCGCGTCGTCTGCCAATTCCTCTTCCAGCGCGCGCGCCTCCGAAGAAGCGCCGACGTTGTAATCGGCGCTCTCAACCGGGTCGTCGCCGGTCGGCGTCGGTTCTGCAGTTCCCGGCAGATCGAGCTGCGGATTGATATCGGTCATGGCGCGAATTTCGGCCAGTGGCGGCAGTTCATCGACACTCTTCAAACCGAAATGATCCAGAAAATCGCGCGTTGTACCTAACAACTCCGGGTGTCCTGGCACATCGCGATGCCCGACCACGCGGATCCAGGCACGATCGATCAGCGTCTTGATAATGTTGGGGTTCACCGCGACACCACGCACACCTTCAATTTCAGCGCGCGTGATCGGCTGCCTGTAAGCGATCAGCGCCAGCGTCTCCAGCAGCGCCCGGGAATAACGTTGCGGCCGTTCCGGCCACAGCCGCGAAACAGCCGCCGCATGTTGCGCTCGCACCTGCATGCGAAACCCCGACGCCGTTTCGCACAGTTCAATCGCTCGGGCCGTGTAGTGGGCCGCAAGCTGCTTGAGCGCTGCGCGCAAATCTGCGGCACTGGGCCGTGCCGCCGCATCAAACATCTGGGCGAGTTCGCCAAGACTCAGAGGTTTGCCTGCGGCAAACAGTGCCGCCTCCAAAATCATTTCGATATCGGGTTTGTTGTCGGAATCGTTCATTCGTCCGCTACTGATGTCGGTTGTAGTTGTGGATTTTCACTGACCAGGCGCAACCCATGTTGGGGCCCGGCCGCACGCACATGCAGGGGCCCGAAAGCCTCGGTTTGCACAAGTTCAATCATACCTTCTCGCAGCAGCTCCAGCAGCGCCACGAAGGTGACCGTGACACCCATACGGCCTTCTTCGACCTTGAATAACCGCTGGAACTCCACGAAGGCGTTTTTCTGAACGTTGGCCAACACCTCAGACATGCGCTCTCGAACCGACAGGCGTTCTCGCTGTACATGATGATGGGCGAACATGGCCGCTCGCGACACCACGTCGCGGAATGCCAGAATCATTTCTTGTAGCTGCACCTGCGGCAGGCTCTCGGTGGGTCGTGGCAAGTCAGCCGCAGCCTCGGCCTGGAATACGTCGCGCTCCAGACGGGGAATACGATCGATACTCTCCGCCGCACGCTTAAAACGCTCATATTCCTGCAACCTGCGCACGAGTTCGGCGCGCGGGTCCGCCTCCTCTCCATTCAAAGCTTCGGAGGATCTCGGCAACAGCATCCGGCTCTTGATTTCCGCCAGCGTCGCAGCCATCAGCAGGTACTCGCCCGCGAGTTCCAGCTGCATCTCCTGCATTAACTCGATGTACTCCATGTACTGCTTGGTGATTGGCGCGATCGGAATATCGAGTACATTCAGATTCTGGCGCCTGATCAGGTAGAGCAGCAGATCAAGCGGCCCTTCGAAGGCGTCGAGGAACACCTCCATGGCCTGCGGCGGAATGTAAAGATCCCGTGGCATGGCGGTCACGGGTTCCCCGTTTACTAGCGCAAACGGCATTTCGACCTGCTCAGGCGACAGAGTCCCGGGATCGGGCTCAGCCGGGGGCTTGCGGTCGACCACCAATTTCAAATCAGGTTTTGCCAATTGGGCTCCAGACTCCGCAGTCGTTCAGGCGTGACGCAGGTTCATCGCTCGCCGCACGTCATCCAAAGTTTCGCGCGCCGCTTCACGGGCCTTCTCGCTGCCCTCGGCCAATATGGTACGCACTACATCGGGATTGTCGACAAATTCCTGCGCTCGCTTGCGCATGGTTTGGATGTCTTCGACCACCCGGTCAATCAGCGGTTTCTTGCATTCGAGGCAACCGATTCCTGCGCTGCGGCAACCTGCGGCAGCCCATTCGCGGGTCTTGTCATCCGAATACACATTGTGCAGATCAAATACTGGGCATTTGTCCGGATCACCGGCGTCGGTTCGTCGTACGCGGGCCGGATCTGTCTGCATGGTTTTCAATTTGTTAGCAACCAGGTCCGGATCCTCGCGCAGCCCGATGGTGTTGCCATAGGACTTGGACATCTTACGACCGTCCAGGCCCGGCAACTTCGGTGTTCGGGTCAGCAAAACCTGCGGCTCTGTCAGAATGGCCACACCCTCGCCAGCCAGAAACCCTAACAGCCGTTCGCGATCTGCGACCGTGAGCCGGGTATTACTCTCCACCAGCGCACGCGCTTTCTCAAGTGAGGCTGTGTCGCCGGTCTCCTGGAACTTGCGCCGCAATTGGCGATACAGCGTTGCGTTTTTTCCGCCGAGGCCCTTGATGGCTTTCTCAACTTTGGTTTCAAAATCTGGTTCGCGGCCGTACAGATGGTTGAAACGGCGAGCCACTTCGCGCGTGATTTCCACGTGCGCCACCTGATCCTCGCCGACAGGCACGCCGTACGCGCGATACAGGAGTATGTCGGCGGACTGCAACAGCGGGTAGCCTAAAAAACCGTAGGTCGCGAGATCCTTTTCTTTCAGAGCTTCCTGTTGGTCTTTATAGGTCGGCACACGCTCCAGCCAACCGAGTGGCGTGATCATCGACAGCAGCAGGTGCAACTCCGCATGTTCGGGCACGTGCGACTGAACAAACAATGTCGACACACCAGGATCGAGTCCGGCGGCGAGCCAGTCGATCACCATTTCGTGAGTCTGCTCGGGCAGCGCACGCGTGTCCTCATAGCCTGTCGTCAACGCATGCCAATCGGCGACAAAAAAGAAACACTGGTATTGGTATTGCAGTTCCACCCAGTTCTTCAGTGCACCGTGATAGTTCCCAAGATGAAGTTGTCCGGTCGGGCGCATGCCGGACAGCACGCGCTTGGCTTGGGTAGTGGTGTTCATTGGAGGGTTGGATTATAACGAAGCGGCGCGAAGTTCTTGATTATGTAAGACCCAGTCGGTCCAAAGCCCCTTTTCCCGCGCGCGTGACGACGGCCGGAGATACCGCAAGATCTACCACGGTAGTCGGCTCGATGCCGCAGTGCCCCCCGTCCATAATCACATCGACTTGATGGGCCAGACGGTCGCGAACAGACTCGCCATCGGTAATGGGCAAATCGTCACCCGGCAACATCAGAGTCGAACTCATCAGGGGTTCACCCAGTTCCTCCAGCAGCATCTGCGGAACTGGGTGGTCGGGCACGCGTATGCCAATGGTGCGGCGCTTTTCGTGCTGCAGACGCCGCGGCGTTTCGCGAGTGGCTGGCAGCAGGAATGTGTAGGGGCCGGGCGTACAGGCCTTCAGCATCCTGAACTGCCAGGTATCAAGGCGCGCATAGCGCGCAATCTCTGTGAGGTCACGGCACACCAGCGTGAAGTGGTGATGCCGGTCGGCCTGGCGAATTCGCCGGATTCGCTCCAGCGCGTCGCGATCACCAATGTGACAACCTAACGCATAGCAACTGTCGGTCGGATAGACAATCAGGCCCCCCGCCCGCACCGCTGCCACTGCGCGCAGAATCAACCGGCGTTCCGGGTTTTTTTCATGCAATCGAAAAAAATGGCTCACCGTTAGGTCTCTGTCAGTCGGTCGGCTATCATACGGTATGCAAAGTCTGCTGACGCTGGCGCCACTGTTGGCTTTTCTGGTCGCATACCAACTCCGTGACATCTATGTGGCGACGGCTGCACTCATGGTCGCCATGGTCGCGGTGGTTGCCATCGACTGGTTGCGCACGCGCCATGTACCCGCCGTGCATGGTTTCAGTCTGTTGCTGGTGCTGATTTTCGGCAGCCTTACGTTGTGGCTGCGCGATGTGCAATTCATACAGTGGAAGCCGACCATACTTTTCGGCTTGATCGGCGCCGCTCACTGGCTGTCCGAGCTCTTTGGCAAGCAAGTACTGGCGCAGCGATTGATGTCCGAAATGGTGCCTGAATTCAAAGCAATCGAACCGCGTAACTGGCGGCTCGCCAACCGTGCGCTGGGCGTGTACTACTGGTTGTTGGCCGCAGCAAACTGGTGGGTTGCCCACAATTTGTCGGAAGCAGCCTGGGTCAAATTCAAGGCGCTTGGCCTGACGGCACTACTAATGGTTTTTTTCCTGGGCCTGAGCTTTTGGCTGATGCGGAGACCGGAATTACGTGAACAACAATCCTGAACGCCTGGTGGCAATCCGCGAGCTGCTGCTAGCCAGCCTGGCGCCCAGTGAACTCGACATACGGGATGACAGTGCTGCCCATGCGGGCCACGCTGGCGCGCGGGAAGGCGGCCATTTCCACGTCCAAATCAGTTCCAGTCGATTCAAAGGCCTGGCGCCGCTGGCACGGCACCGGCTGGTTTACGACGCCCTGGCGCCTCTGATGGGGCACGGAATTCATGCCCTTTCGATTGATGCCCGCCTGCCTTCATAATAGGCGTTTTGCCGACCGCACCCCTTACCGAGAACCACAAGCCATGAAAATTCGATATTTGGTCCCTTTTGCCGCCCTCACCTTGCTGGCGGCCTGCAAGCAGAAACCCGCCGACGTCGCGCCGGCTGCTGCAGCAGCCGCTGCCCCGGCACCTGTTGCCACCGTTGACGGCAAAGTGATCAGCGCCGATTTGCTCGAAACCTATGTCAAGACTGCAGCGGGTCGTCAGCTGTCGGAGCTATCCCCTGAACAGCGCACTGAGGCAGTGGATGCGCTGGTTCGCATGCACCTGTTGGCAGGCGTCGCCGACAAACAAGGCCTCACCAAGGACAAGAACACAGCTGCGCTGGTCGAGTTGTCGCGGCTGGAAGTGCTGCAGCGGTCAGTGACTGGCAACTATGTCAAAGGCAAGGAGCCCACGGAACAGGAAATGCGTGCCGAATACGACGCGCAAATCGCAGCGGCACCGCGCACCGAGTTTCGTGTGCGCCACATTCTGGTCCAATCGGAAGAGCTGGCGAATCAACTGGTAGGCCGGCTGAAAAAAGGCGAACGCTTCGACAAAATGGCAGCACAGGAATCCGCCGACCAGCAGTCCAAGGCCCGGGGCGGTGATCTGGGCTGGGTGTCTCCCGGCAGCGCGCTGCCGCCGCAGTTCATCTCTGCTTTGCTGGGTCTGAAAAAGGGCGCATACACAGCTGTACCCGTGCAGACGCAGTTTGGCTTTCATATTCTCAAAGTGGACGACACTCGCGAGGCGACCATGCCGACCTTTGAGCAGGTCAAGGAGCGTCTGGTACAGATCGTCCTCACCAAGAAGGTCAAGGCTTACACCGACGAGCTGCTCAAGACCGCCAAGGTCGAACGCAAGTAAGTCCCGCGCAGTGACTCAGGAATCCTGGCGACCGCCCTGGGTCGCCAGGATTTTTTGCAGCTCTGCTTCATCCAGCACGGGCAGGCCGAGTTCCACTGCCTTCTTGAGTTTCGAGCCGGCGTCAGCGCCGGCAATGACGGCCGTGGTCTTGCGCGACACGCTGCCAGACACTTTCGCGCCCAGCGCGATCAGCCCTTGCTCCGCGACCTCACGCGTCATGGCCTGCAGCGTACCGGTCAGAACATAGATACGGCCCGACAATGGCTGCAGTGCAGGCTCTGGTCTGGCCAATGCTGGCCAACGGACTCCGAGTTCCCGCAGCTCTCGCAACAATTGCCGATGCTCTTCATTGTGAAAATACGCGGCAACATGGGCCGCGATAACCGGGCCAACGTCGCGCACTTGTTCCGCTTGCGCCGCGTCTACCTGCAGCAACGGATCCAAATCGCCAAAATGGCGCGCGAGCGCGAGTGCGGTGGCCTCGCCGACATCCCGAATTCCTAACGCGAATAGCAACCGCGGCAACGACGTGCTGCGGCTATTGTCGATCGCCGACAGCAACTTGGCCGCAGACTTATCGCCCATGCGATCGAGCGCAGCCAGTTGCTGCGCATCGAGACGATAGATGTCGGATGGCCTGCGCAACAGCCCAGCGTCGACCAGTTGGTCGATCAGCTTCTCGCCGAGGCCTTCAATGTTCATTGCACGACGCGACGCGAAGTGCCGCAAGGCTTCTTTGCGTTGCGCCGCGCAA
>JAYVJR010000011.1:0-46021 GCA_043769085.1 Gammaproteobacteria bacterium | reverse complement strand
ACCGAGACGGTCATCAAGTAGCAGCCGTCGCAGTTCGGCGCCCTTGAAGCCAATCGTCACTGCTGCGAACTCCGAGTCCGTCGATTTGGGGATTAGTCGCACGAATGCCATCCCCTCCTCGACCCAGGATTTCCCGATGCCAAAGTGCTTCAGCACCGTATCCTTGTCCGTGAGCAGCGCCGCCGGCGTCGCGCCGATACCGGCACTCAGCCGCCGAATGGTGACCTGGTCAAGATCGGCCTCGTAGAGCCAGACCTTCTCGCCGTCCGCCACGATGACGCGCTCGAACGGTGCCTGGTAGTTCCAGCGAAAATGCCCGGGCCTCTGCATAACGACGGAGCCCGACGCGTCTTCCAGCACCCTGCCCTTCGCATCCATGACCTGCTGCCGAAACCGGGCTTCCATACCCTGAACGTTGGTCTGAAATGCCTGCAGACGGGCGATGCCTGAGTCCGCGAACGCCTGAGGGCCAATCAGCCCCAGCACGGTTAGCAAGATGGGCAGCCACCGAAGCATCGCGAGACGAACGGGCTCAGTCGTTTTCGGGGGGCGGTGGCGCAAGAACTTCCCGAAAACCATTCGACTGGAGTTGTCCGACGAGCCCCGCCGCTTCCATGCTCTCGACCAGCCGGGCGGCCCGGTTGTAGCCGATCTTGAGGCGCCGCTGGATCCCGGATACGGAAGCGCGGCGAGTCTCGCAAACGATGCGGACTGCCTGGTCGTAGAGGGCGTCGGCTTCGCCCTCCGCCTCACCGGACTGTGGCGTTTCACCGGGGATGCCGGGGTAGCCCGCCGCCGGTCCTTCGGTAATCTCGTCGAGGTACGCGGGCGCGCCGGCGCCCTTGAGATGCGTCACCACGCGGTGCACTTCCTGGTCGGACACAAAGGCGCCGTGGACCCGCAAGGGCATGCCGGTGCCAGGGGGCAGGAACAGCATGTCGCCGTGGCCGAGCAGGCACTCCGCGCCGCTCTGGTCGAGAATCGTGCGCGAGTCGACCTTCGCCGACACCTGGAAGGCGATACGGGTGGGAATGTTGGCCTTGATGAGGCCCGTGATCACGTCCACGGACGGCCGCTGTGTGGCAATGATCATGTGGATGCCGGATGCTCGTGCCTTCTGCGCCAGACGCGTGATCAGCTCCTCAACCTTCTTGCCAACGACCATCATCATGTCCGCCAGCTCGTCGATGATCACCACGATGTGCGGGAGCGGAATCAGGGTTGGCGCAATGCCATCGACAGTTGGTTTTGGTGCGTACTCCGTGCCAACCAGCGGATCGGGAATCGGCTCGCCCTTGTCCAGCGCTATCTTGACCTTCCGGTTGAAACCGCTGAGGTTGCGCACGCCAAGGGCGGCCATGAGGCGGTAACGCCGCTCCATTTCGGCCACGCACCAGCGCAGCGCATTGGCCGCTTGTTTCATGTCGGTGACCACAGGCGCAAGCAGATGCGGAATGCCTTCGTATACCGACAGTTCCAGCATCTTGGGGTCGACCATGATCATGCGGACGTGTTCCGCGGTGGCCTTGTAAAGCAGCGACAAAACCATCGCGTTGATCGCCACCGACTTACCCGAACCCGTTGTGCCCGCGATCAGCAGGTGCGGCATTTTGGTGAGGTCCGCCACCATAGGCGCGCCGCCGATGTCCTTGCCTAACGCTAACGCCAGCGGCGAACTGACCTCATCGTAGGCGCGCGATTTGACAATCTCGCCTAACGTGACGATCTCGCGTTTTTCGTTTGGAATCTCCAGACCCATCACGGACTTGCCCGGGATTACCTCGACGACCCGCACACTGGTAGTCGACAAGGAGCGTGCCAGATCGCGCGACAAAGCAGTGATCGAGCTGGCCTTCGTGCCCGGCGACGGGCGGATTTCATAGCGCGTTACCACGGGACCCGGCAGCACGGCGACGACTTCCACGTCGACGCCAAACTCCTTGAGCTTGAGCTCCACAAAGCGACTCATCGCCTCCAGCGCTTCGGGCGACTGGGCCGTTTGCGACGGCGGCGGATCATCGAGCAACTGCAACGGTGGCAACTCACCTGCCTTGATGTTGTCGAATAGCGGCACCTGGCGCTCTTTGTCGACACGATCGCTTTTTTCCGCGGCCGGGGCTGGTGTTTCAATACGCGGCCTGGCGCGAGTCGCGGCTTTCTTAGTTTCTACCTGGACGTTTTCCTTACGCTCGGCCTTACGAACTTCGCCTTCGGCGGTATCGCGCGCACTATGTCGGCGTGCGATCTGCCAGTCCCAGGCCGCGAACGCCAGCGTCCCCAGCTTGTCGATGATCGTCAGCCATGAGACACCAAAGGCCAATGCGAGGCCGGCCATCCACAGACCCAGCAACAAAAGCGTGGCGCCGAGAAAATCGACGCCGCCAGCCAGCCCTACCCCTAACATGCTGCCGACAACGCCACCCGCGGACTGGCGCAACACGCCCGCATCCCAGTGCAGGCTGGCAAGTGCGCAGCTCGCTACTAACAACGCCGCAAAGCCACCGACACGCAGCCATCGATTGGCGCGCGAAAGCGGTAGCTGTTTGTTAGCAACCGGTACGCGCTCCGCCGCGGGACGGCGCAGCAGCATGTAACAGGCGAAGCCGACCATCAGCGGCAGCAGATAGGCCGGTCCGCCAAAGAGAAAATAAAGCACGTCGGCAAACCACGCGCCCGTGCGACCGATCAAATTGCCGACTTGCTGGCCGTCACCGGTAAAGGAAAACCCCGGATCCTCGGGGTGATAACTGACCAGCGCCAGAAACAACATCAGGGAAAGGACGCCCAGACCGATCACAGCACTTTCGCGCAATGCCCGGGTCACGGTGGCAGACATGACGGGGCTCAGCCCAGACTCGGCAGTGCGTTCGGTCAAGATGGTTCAACTATAGAAGGCAGAGCCTTGATTCTACTGGAAAGAAAACCCCGCTCACAAGTCAGATTGCAACTCCCCTTGGCCATGTCGCGCCGCTCCCATAACATCGCAAGATGTCAGTACGCCATAACCCTCTGATCATCCTGGGCTCCGGCCCCGCAGGTTACACCGCCGCAGTCTATGCAGCGCGCGCCAATCGTCAGCCGTTGTTGATCGCCGGCATGCAACAAGGCGGTCAACTCATGACCACGACCGAAGTGGATAACTGGCCCGGCGATGCGCACGGCCTGCTGGGTCCTGCGCTGATGGAACGCATGCTGGCGCATGCGCAGAGATTCGGCACGGAAGTGGTGGCCGATCACATCAATCTCGCGGACCTGAAAACCGGCCCTTTCCGTTTGCGTGGCGATGCCGGCGAGTACACATGCGATGCCCTGATCATCGCCACCGGTGCGTCAGCGAAATACCTGGGTCTACCCTCCGAAGAAGCGTTTCGCGGCAAGGGTGTGTCCGCGTGCGCAACCTGCGATGGGTTTTTCTTTCGCAAGCAACGGGTCGCCGTCATTGGCGGTGGCAACACCGCCGTGGAGGAAGCGCTCTATCTGGCCAACATCGCCGATCACGTGACCCTGGTCCACCGCCGCGACAAGCTCAAGGCCGAGAAAATCATGCAGGACCGCCTGTTTGAACGCGCACGCGCCGGCAAGGTTACCCTGCTGTGGAATCATGCGGTCGAAGAGATCCTCGGTGACAGCAATGGTGTCACGGGCCTGCGCGTTCGGGCGACAGAAGGCAATTCGGTGACCAACCTCGAACTGACCGGTGTATTCATCGCCATCGGTCATTCGCCTAACACCGAACTGTTCGCCAACCAACTCGACATGCGCGGCGGCTATCTGACAGTACATGGAGGTTCTGAGGGCGAAGCAACGGCGACCAGCATTGCAGGTGTGTTTGCCGCAGGAGACGTCGCGGATCATGTCTATCGACAGGCCATCACGTCGGCTGGCTCCGGTTGCATGGCAGCACTCGATGCCGACCGATTTCTGGAAAGATTCGAGAGCACGCGCCCCTGAACCTTCCCGACGCCACGCCACCGTTACTGCGAACCGCGGTGCTAACAAGTTTTTCAGCCATCCCGGCCGCGGCCTGGGACGCGCTGCATGACGGTGGCAATCCGTTCATCCGCCATGAGTTTCTGGCCCAACTGGAACACACTGGATGCGTCGGACCGCACAATGGTTGGCAGCCGCGCATCTTCGTGTTGCGCGACGCCAAGGGTCTGTTAGCGGCAGCTCCCGCCTGGCTCAAGAGTCATTCTTTCGGTGAATTTGTCTTTGATTTCTCCTGGGCTCAGGCTTACGCGCGCCATGGACTCGCCTATTACCCCAAGCTGGTGATCGGCGTGCCATTCACGCCGGTCACTGGACCACGCCTGCTGGTACGTTCCGACGCAAACGGACCGGCGACTCGCGAACGCCTGCTGTCCGCAGTCATTGCGAACGCGTCCGACAGCGACCTGTCATCCATTCATTTGCTGTTCGCGGCCGGCGAGGACTTGCGGGCAGCCATCGCAACTGGTTTCCTGGCGCGAGAAGACTGCCAGTTCCATTGGCACAACGGCAGCTATAGAAACTTTGACGAGTATCTTGCGACATTTACCGCAGAACACCGCAAGAAAACCCGGCAGGAGCGACGCTATGTGCTTGCGGCAGGCGTCCGATTCGAGACACGACATGGCCATGACCTGACCAACGCGGAAATTGCGCGCGTACACCAACTGATTGAAAACACCTTCAACCAGCGTGGTCACGAACCCTACGTGTCCGCGGCCTTCCTGAGCGCAACAGCGCGCGATCTCGGACCGCGCATGATGGTGCAATTGGCATTCGCGGGTGCCGAGATCGTCGGCACTGCGGTGTTCTTTCGCGGCACTAACAGCCTATATGGCCGTTACTGGGGATCGGACCGATTTATCAACTGCCTGCATTTTGAGGCCTGTTATTACCGCGGAATCGATTACTGCATCGAGCATGGCATCGCTCACTTCGACCCGGGCGTGCAAGGCGAACACAAAATCAAACGCGGTTTCGGCGCCCATATCACCCGTTCGGCACATTGGCTCGCTGACACGCGATTTCGCGCTGCGATTGCGCAGTTTCTGGCGCGCGAGTCAAAGGCAGTCGCGGAGTATGCCGGCAGCGTCGCCAATCACCTGCCTTTCAAACAGACCGCGTTCGACCCCGAATCGTGAGCCGCGTTCACTGGCTCAAGCCTGACGATCCGCCGGAGCGGTTTCCGCCAGTCGCACAGGCGGCCACTGATCCGCCAGGTCTGTTAGCGGTGGGTGGCGATCTGAGCATACCGAGACTGTTAGCAGCGTATCAGCGCGGTATTTTCCCCTGGTACTCCAACGGCCAGCCGATTTTGTGGTGGTCGCCAGAACCGCGCGCGGTGCTGTTCCCGGCCGAGTTCAAAGTGTCGCGCAGTCTGGCCAAGCGTGTCCGTAGCGGTGAGTACCAGACTCGCACTGACCACGATTTCGCGGCAACCATCCGCGCCTGCGCGGCACCACGAGCCAACAGCGCAGACACCTGGATCACGCCGGAGATGGGAGAGGCGTACTTGGCACTGCACGCGGCCGGCTATGCGCATTGCGTTGAAACCTGGTTCGACGGTGCACTGGTTGGCGGACTCTATGGCGTCCATCTCGGTGGCGTGTTTTTCGGTGAGTCCATGTTCAGCCGTCGCACCGACGCCTCCAAAGTTGCCCTGGTGCGACTGGTGGAAGAATGCCGCCGGCGCCAGGTCGCCGTGATTGACTGCCAAATGGCCACTCGCCATCTTGCCAGCCTGGGCAGCCGTACTGTCTCCCGGCCTGATTTTGTCACCCTGCTAGACGAACATTGCAGTCTGGATCCTGATTTTTCGTGGCGTTCCGGCAACAGCGATGCCGGCTGAGGTTGCTGCAAGCTCACTTGCTAGCGGGTCCGTACAACGTGCACAATGCGCCCCCCGTCAGTTACCGCGAATATTAGATGCCCAAAGAAGAAGGCCTGCAGATGGAGGGTGAGGTTGTCGAGACCCTGCCGAACACCACTTTTCGCGTGAAGCTGCAGAACGGGCACCTTGTCACGGCGCACATCTCGGGCAAGATGCGCAAAAACTACATACGCATTCTCACCGGCGATCAAGTCACTGTCGAAATGACCCCCTACGATCTGACGCGCGGACGCATCACCTACCGAGGTCGTTAGCCGCCGCTCAGCTGAGAACAGGCTCGGGTTTCAGGGCTGCTTCGCACTCCATGATCAGACCCGAGTTGTCTTGCTTGACGCGCGCGAAAACCGTGCCGCCATTGGCCAATTTGCCAAACAGCAGTTCCTCCGCCAATGGCCGCTTGATCTGTTCCTGGATCAGCCGCGCCATGGGCCGCGCACCCAGTTTGGGATCGTAGCCCTTCTGCGCCAGCCAGCTGCGCGCTGCATCGTCCAGCGTGAGCGCCACACCTTTGTTTTCCAGTTGCGCTTCGACTTCCATAATCAGCTTGTCAACGACGCGCTCGATGACCGGACGGTCCAGGCTCTTGAACTGGATGACGGCGTCCAAACGATTGCGAAATTCGGGCGCGAACCATCGCTTGATCGCCTCCATGCCATCGGACTGGTTGTCCTGGGCCACGAAACCAATATTGGCACGCGCCATATCCTGGGCGCCCGCGTTGGTCGTCATGACGATGATCACATGACGAAAGTCCGCTTTACGCCCGTTGTTGTCAGTCAGCGTGCCGTGGTCCATCACCTGCAACAGCAGGTTGAAAACATCCGGATGCGCTTTTTCGATTTCATCTAACAACAAAACAGCATGCGGGTGCTTGGTGACTTGCTCCGTCAGCAAGCCACCCTGATCAAAGCCGACGTATCCTGGTGGCGCGCCGATCAGCCGCGACACCGTGTGACGCTCCATGTATTCGGACATGTCGAAGCGAATGAATTCGATGCCGAGCGCCAGCGCAAGTTGCTTCGTGACTTCGGTCTTGCCAACGCCAGTTGGCCCGGCAAACAGAAAACTGCCGACCGGCTTTTGTTCGTTGCCGAGTCCGGAGCGGGCCATCTTGATGGAAGCGCCCAGCGATTCGATCGCTTCGTCCTGGCCAAAAATCACCAGTTTCAGGTTGCGCTCCAGGTTACGCAGCACGTCCTTGTCATCGGCTGAAATGTTAGCCGGCGGAATACGCGCAATGCGCGCTACCACGTCTTCGATATGTTTGACTTCGATGATTGGATCTCGCTCGGCATCTGGTTTCAGGCGCTGGCGCGCACCGGCTTCGTCAACCACATCAATGGCCTTGTCAGGCAGATGCCGGTCATTGATATGCCGCGCAGAGAGCTCGGCCGCTGCCTGCAACGCGGCATCGGCATAACGAATTTGATGGTGCTCCTCGAAGCGACTGCGCAAACCCTTCAGAATCTCGAAGGTCTCCGTGACGCTTGGCTCCAACACGTCGATCTTTTGAAAACGGCGCGCCAACGCACGGTCTTTCTCAAAAATTCCGCGGTATTCCTGATAGGTAGTCGAGCCGATGCAGCGCAGCTCGCCATTCGCCAAAACGGGCTTGAACAGGTTGGAGGCATCCATAACACCACCGGACGCAGCGCCGGCGCCGATCACGGTGTGAATCTCATCGATGAACAAAATGGCTTCCGGCCGGTTCTTCAATTCGCTCAGCACACCTTTCAGCCGCTTTTCGAAATCGCCGCGATATTTGGTGCCCGCGATCAGCGAGCCCATGTCGAGCGAGTAGATCACTGCGTTTTTCAGGACCGCGGGAATGTCGCCATCCACAATACGCTTGGCAAGCCCTTCAGCGATCGCGGTCTTGCCCACCCCTGATTCGCCGACAAATAATGGATTGTTTTTGCGTCGACGGCAGAGAATCTCTACCGTGCGCTCGACCTCGAGCTTGCGCCCGATCAAGGGATCGATTTTGCCAGCGCGCGCCAGTTCGTTGAGGTTGCTGGAATATTTTTCCAACGCGTTAGCACCGCCGTCAGCGTCAGCGCTGCGCTCGGCGCCCTCAGCGCCTTCGCCGGCGGCGTCCTCTTTATGAGCCTCGTCTTCGCCATCCTTGGCAATGCCGTGCGATACATACTGCACCACATCAAGACGGGAAACATCCTGGCGATTGAGCAAGTACACGGCGTGACTTTGTTTCTCCGCGAAAATAGCCACTAGAACATTCGCCGGTCCGGCTTCTTTTCGGCCACTGGACTGCACGTGATAGACCGCGCGCTGCAGAACCCGTTGAAAACCCAGGGTGGGCTGGACCTCGCGATCATCGCCGGCATTCAGTCGCGGCGTATTGCGATCGATGTGTTCGATCAGTTCACGCTTGAGACGCGCGACATCGCACTGGCAAGCATTCAAGATCTCGACCACTTTCGGCGAATCCAGGACGGCCAACAACAAGTGCTCGACAGTCATGAACTCATGCAGACCTTCGCGAGCAGCGGCGAACGCAGAATTCAGACAGGTTTCCAATTCGGCTGACAGCATTTGATATCTCAGGCGGGTTCCAAGGTACACATCAGGGGGTGCTGGTTGTCGCGGGCAAATGACATAACCTGGGCCACTTTGGTCTCCGCGATCTCATATGTAAAGGTGCCGCATACGCCCTTGCCCTGGGTATGGACTTCCAGCATGACTCGCGTGGCTTTGTGTCGATTCATCGCAAAGAAGCGCTCCAACAGCTCCACAACAAACTCCATAGGGGTGAAATCATCGTTCAAGAGCACGACCTTAAACAGGGGTGGTTGTCTTGTTTTTGGGGTCGCTTCTGCGACCAGGACGCCAGATTCGGAATCTGGCCGTTCGGTTTCAGTCATAGCCTTTTATAGGGGTCAAGCTCCGCCAACACAAGTCCCGCGGCGATGTTAAAGATTTATGAAGTAAAACAGCGGCTTGTAGCAACATGCACCACCCCCGTATCATGGCATGATGACTGCGTGTACGGACTCCAGCGGAATCATTGACCGATGAGCGGTATTGCTTTAGACGCACCGTGGCTTTCACCAGCGGCCTGGCCGGCTGGGTTGCGAACTCATGGAGCCCGCATTGCGACGGTGATTTTGTCGGTCATCATCGCCTTGCAGCTGGCATTTCTACTGACCGACTATCTGGCGGGCCCAGCGACCGCTGAGTCTTCGACGCCATCCGCAACTCCAGCCACAGGTGGCACCCGGCCCCAGTTCGATATCGTCGCGCTGATGAACGCGCACTTGTTTGGCGCTGCTAACACGACAGCGGATTCGAGCAACGCGCCCGCGACCAGTATGGCGATGGTGCTGGCCGGAACCATTGCTGCGGACGATCCCAAGAAAGGATTCGCACTGATTGGCGATTCAGCTGCAACGGCACGGGTTTATGCAGTCGGCGCCTCATTGCCGAGCGGCGTGCGCCTGCATGAGGTGTACCGCGATCGAGTGATTATCGATCGTAGCGGCGTGCTGGAAGCGCTGATTCTGCCGCGCAACGTGTCATTGTTAGGTGCACAGCCAACCACCGCGACAATGGATGCGCAGCCGAGTTCGCTGGTAGCAGCACAACAGGCGCTGCAGCGTAATCCGGATGCGCTGGCAGAAATCGTACGGGCAATGCCGGTGGGCGATCTTAGTTCCGGCAAGATCCGCGGCGTAAGGGTCTTTCCGGGCAGAAACACCGCAGCGTTCAGCAGGCTTGGACTGCGCGCCGGCGATTTGGTGACCTCGATCAACGGCACGCCGCTGGACGATCCCAATCGCGCCGTGGAAATTTTTAACACACTGCAAAGCTTGCCCGAAGCCCGGGTTGGCGTAGTGCGCAATGGGCGACCGTCCGAGGTCACAGTCAGCATGACTGAAGTCACACGGCAGGCTGAGCAGATCGTCGGCACCGAAGGCATGACGCCGGCCAGTGCACAGCCGCCGGTCCCAGGCGACAACCCAGCGGAATAGATATTGAAGGACTGTTGCCATGAATAACAAAATCACTCACCGACTCGCGACACTTGCTTTGCTGTGTGTATCGACCGGGCTGGTATCCGCGCAGCAGGCGCAGCGCATCACACCCAATTTCAAAGACGCCGACATCGGTCAGGTCATTGAGGCCGTGAGTGCCGCCACCGGCAAGAACATCATCATCGATCCGAGGGTGCGTGCCCAGGTGACCATGCTGTCCTCCACGCCCATGTCGGCTGATGCGTTCTACGAGGCTTTCCAGGCGCTACTGCAGGTTCACGGCTTCGCCGCAGTTCAGTCAGGCAACATCATCAAGGTGATACCGGATGCCAACGCCAAAACCGCGTCGGGCAACGACCTCCCTAACCGCGTATCACGATCCTCAGACGAGTTCGTGACTCAGATCGTTGCGACCAAAAACGTCAGCGCGGCGCAGCTGGTGCCGATTCTACGGTCGCTCATGCCGCAGAGCGGCCATTTGGTCGCCTACCCGCCCACTAACATCCTGATCATTTCCGATCGGGCCAACAATGTGAGCCGTTTAATTCGCATCATCCAGCGCATCGATCAGACCAGCGATTCAGAATTTGAAATCGTCGCACTCAGTAACGCCTCGGCCACCGAAATCGTGCGTGTCATGGGCGCGCTGATTGCGGCGCAGGCACAGGGCGATGGCGGCACTCCGAGCGTGCGTCTGGTCGCCGACGACCGTACTAACAGCGTGTTGATGTCGGGCGACAAAAATCAGGTTTTGAAGTACAAGGCGCGTATCGCCTACCTGGATCAACCGCTGGAAAACGGCGGCGATACGCAGGTACGTTATCTGCAGTATGCGGATGCCGAGAAAATCGCGCTCAAGCTCAAGGAACAACTCAGCGGCGGCAGTAGCGGTCCGCCAGGCGCCGCCGGCGCTGCAGCCGCTGCGGACCGCAGCGCCAACATCTGGGCCGAACCTGAAACCAATGCACTGGTGATCACCGCGCCGCCCAAAACCATGCGTTCACTGATGTCGGTGGTCGATCGGCTCGATATTCGACGCGCGCAGGTTCATGTCGAAGCCATTGTCGTCGAAGTATCGGCCGACAAATCGGCTGAGCTTGGCGTCAACTGGCTGGTCAACGGAGCTAACAACGACAAGGCCGCAGGCGGATTTGTCGAACCTGTGGGCAGCGTCAGCATCATCGACCTGGCCCGCGCCGTGAATGACCCCGCGACCTTGTCGACGGTGCCGCGCGGCACCACCCTTGGCATCGGTCGCCTGGGCGGCAGCGGCGTCGATTTTGCCGCGGTGCTGCGTGCACTGCGCGGCGATTCCACCACCAATATCATTGCCGAGCCGTCGCTCACGGTGCTCGACAACCAGGAAGCTCAGATCAAGGTGACGCAGGAAGTGCCTTTCGTCACGGGCCAGTTCACCAATACAGGCGGCAACAATGGGGCAGTCAATCCATTCCAGACGATCCAGCGTCAGGAGGTTGGCACTATTCTCAAAATCACACCGCAGATCAATGTGGGCGACTCGGTCACCTTGAAGATCGAGCAGGAAAGCTCCAGCCTCGCAGGCACTGCAGCGGGTGCGGTCGATTTGATTACCAACAAACGCACCATCAACACGACGATCATTATTGAAGATGGCGGCACTGTGGTGCTGGGCGGCCTGATTCAGAATACACAGACCAATGGCGAGCAACGGGTGCCCTTCCTGGGGCGCATTCCGATTCTCGGCGAAGCTTTCCGCACTCGCAGTTCGAAAAAGAACAAGACTAATCTGCTGGTCTTCATTCAGCCGCGGATTTTGCGCGATGGTACGGATACCGCCATCACCACCAACCAGAAATACAATTACATTCGCCAGCAGCAGCAGCAGTTGGGTCCGCGCGGTGAAATTCTGCCCTTGTTACCGGACAACAAAACCAAGGTACTGCCACCGCTCCCTGATGCGCCGACCCGCCTAACGCCAGCGCCGACATCACGGCCGGACAGCGCACAGAAACAGGACACTGCGGCCAAACCACAGACGATGCCTGCGGCGGCCGTTCCTGAAGTCGCGACGCCGCCGGCCGCCACTGAACCCGCACCGCCGAAGCCATGAACGCCGCGGCCTCAGATTCCCCGGCCGCCAGTAGCCGCCGTCTTAGTTTTGCCTTTGCAAAAAGGCACGGCGTACTCACCAGGGCGATTCCGGGCGATGTGACGCTGTGCATCGTGCGTGAAGGCGCTGGCGTTGCAGCCGTGGCAGAAGCAAGGCGCTACCTGGGTATTCCGCTGCGTCTCGAACGCGTTTCCGATGAGCAATTCGAACGATTGCTGCGTGAAACCTACGAAGGCGGCAATGATGCGATCAGCGCTGCCGGAGGCCTGGAGGAGTCTGTCGACCTGGCGTCGATGGCGCAGGACCTGCCCGAGCAGGCCGATTTGCTCGAAAGCGAAGACGATGCGCCGATTATCCGGCTGATCAACGCCGTGCTGACCCAGGCGGTCAAGGAAAACGCGTCCGATATTCATGTGGAGACTTTTGAGAACAGACTGGTAATCCGTTTCCGCGTCGATGGTGTGCTGCGAGAAGTGCTGCAGTCCAAGCGCGCGGTTGCACCGCTCGTGGTATCACGCATCAAGGTCATGTCGAAACTCGACATCGCTGAAAAGCGCCTGCCACAGGATGGCCGCATCAGCCTGCGCGTCGCAGGCCGGGCGGTCGATGTGCGTGTATCGACCATCCCGTCGGGTCACGGCGAACGCGTGGTCATGCGTTTGTTAGACAAACAAGCGGGACGATTGGATCTGGCGCAACTGGGCATGGCTGAAACCACGCAGCAGCAGATCGACGAACTGATACACAAGCCGCACGGCATCATTCTGGTGACGGGACCGACGGGTTCCGGCAAAACCACAACCTTGTACGCAGCGCTGGAGCGTCTGAACGACAACACCCGCAATATCATGACCGTCGAGGATCCGATCGAGTACTACATTGACGGCATTGGTCAGACTCAGGTGAACACCAAGGTTGAGATGACATTTGCGCGTGGCTTGCGCGCCATCCTGCGCCAGGACCCCGATGTCGTCATGGTCGGCGAAATTCGTGATCTTGAAACAGCGCAGATTGCAGTCCAGGCGTCGCTGACCGGCCACCTGGTTTTGTCGACACTGCACACGAACACGGCAGTGGGCGCCGTAACCAGACTGCGCGACATGGGCATCGAACCATTCCTGTTGTCGTCGAGCCTGATCGGCGTAGTCGCGCAGCGCCTGGTGCGCGTGCTCAATCCCGAGTCCAAAGAGCCGTTCCGCGCCGGTGAGTACGAACGGCGGCTGCTTAATCTGGGTACTGGCGACGCCCTACCCATTCTGTATCGGCCCGCGCGCGACTCAGGCACCGGCTATCGGGGCCGAACCGGCATCTATGAACTCGTCGTGGTTGATGACGCGATGCGCACCATGATTCATGACGGCGCCAGCGAACAAGACATGGAGCGGCACGCCCGCACCGCGACGCCCTCGATTCGCGATGACGGTCGAGCGAAAGTCATGTCGGGCGAGACCACACTTGAAGAAGTGCTGCGCGTTACGCGCGAAGACTGATACCTTTTCGCTCTGATATGGGCGCATTCGAATACACCGCTCTCGATCCAAGTGGCAAGGAACGCAAAGGCGTTCTTGAAGGCGACAATGCGCGTGCGGTACGCCAGGCGCTGCGCGAGCGTCAGCTGCTGCCTGTCAGTGTCGCGGAAGTATCCGCCCAGGAAGCCACGCGCCAGAAAGCCTTTTCCTTTGCACGCAACGCATCAACGACCGACGTCGCTTTGCTAACAAGGCAGCTGGCGACGCTGGCGCGGGCCGGTTTGCCGCTCGAAGAGGCGTTGTTAGCGGTGTCCCAGCAAACTGAAAAGCCACGTATCGCCTCGATTCTGATGGGCGTGCGCACCAAAGTTCTCGAGGGCCATACACTGGGCGCAGGACTCGCTGAGTTTCCGCGCGTTTTTCCTGAAATCTATCGTGCGACGGTATTGGCTGGCGAACAGGCCGGTCACCTTGACCGGGTACTCGAACGGCTCGCCGATTACACCGAGAATCGCGACCTCATCCGGCAGAAAATTCTGGCGGCCATGCTCTACCCCATCGTACTGACGGTTGTCTGCCTGTTTGTGGTGGCCGGTCTGATGGTCTACGTCGTGCCAAAAGTGGTCGACGTTTTCGAAGCCAGCCGCGCGCAATTACCGTTGATCACGCGGATTTTAATTGGCGTGAGTGATTTTCTACGCCACTACGGTATCTGGATTCTGGTAGCGCTGGCACTGGCAGCTGTGGCGTTTGTGCAGTGGCTCAAGAACCGCGACAACCGCGCGCGGTTTCACGGTTGGCTGCTGCGGGTACCGTTGTTCGGAAGACTGGTACGCGGTTTCAATAACGCGCGTTTTGCTCGAACCTTCAGCATCCTGACCGGCAGCTCTGTACCGGTCCTCGAAGCGATGCGGATCGCAGGTGAAGTGGTCACCAATCTGCCGATGCGGGACGCAGTCACTGCTGCGGCGCAGCGTGTGCGCGAAGGAGCGCCGATTGGCCGCTCCCTGGGCCAAAGCCGTCTCTTTCCACCGATGACGATTCACTTGATTTCGAGCGGCGAATCGAGTGGCGAGCTCGAGGATATGCTGGAAAGGGCGTCGATCAGCCAGGAAAGGGAGCTCGACGGTCTGATCGCCGGGCTGGTGGGTCTTCTCGGCCCGGCCCTCGTTGTTCTGATGGGCGGCTTCGTTTTGGCCATCGTTTTTGCGATGTTGCTCCCAATTTTCGAAATGAATACCCTTTTACGGTGATGGACGGTTGCACTCTGACGTTGAACTGACTTAATTTCCGCCTCAGTCAAGTAGCAAGACGACTATGAGCCAAAAGCCTGAGTCTGAAGAACTGGTCGACGAAGAGCCGGACGAAATTGCCGGCGATGATGACGTGGGCGGCGACACCGAGGTCATCGACACTCTGGTTATCAAAGCTCTGCAATCTCTCGATACCAGCAAGAAACGCGGCCAGAAAGTAGAAGACCCAGCGTGGCGCAAGCTCGAACGCATGCGCGAAGAACGTGCGACCCGCGAAATGATCAAAGACTTCGACGACTACGATATAGGTCCGGAGTCCACAGGTTCTCGGCCATCGCGGCACCTTTGAGCGCCCGCAGCTAACGAAACTCCCTGGCTGGCGTCACCAGCTCACCCAACAATTCCGAACGGTCCACGAGCTTTTCCGCAATCACGTGGATGACAATGCCCTCGCGCTGCAGCTTGCCACGCACCTCGAGCAGACGTGCACCTGTCAGTTCACGACGCTGCTCCATCCCCAGTTTCTCCCAGACCACGATGTTGACGTGGCCGCTCTCGTCCTCGAGCGTGACGAAGGTGACGCCGTTGGCACTCCCCGGGCGCTGCCGCGTAATCACGATGCCCGCCACCTTGAGGCGCCGGCCATTGGGCAGACGCAACAATTCATCCGCGCGACGGATACGTTCGCCTGCGAACCTCGAGCGCAACAGGGCAACCGGATGCCGACCTAACGTGAGACCCACCGAGCGATAGTCGTTGACGACGTCCTCACCTTCGGTCGGCGGTCGCAGCAAGGGTCGGACATCGAGTTCCTGCCGGTCGGGCGGCGCCAGCGGCAGCGGCTTTTCGGTGCCGGCCACACTCCAGAATGCCTGATGACGATTGCCGGCGAACGATACCAGCGCGCCAGCTGCCGCCAGCGCTTCAAGATCGCGGCGCTCGAGCTGTGCAGCCTCAGCCAGTTGCTGAGCACTGACGAAACCCGTAGCGTCGCCTAACAGGGCGGGCTTCCGGGCCATGGCCGTCCGTGTTTCAAGCAGACGCGCGGCCCCTTCCTGCGAGAGCGACTTCACCATGCGCAGGCCGAGGCGCAACGCCGGCGCCGCGCTCTCACCCCGCCCCTGCCGGCCGGCACCACCCGCCTCGAGCGTGCAATCCCAGTCGCTGCGCTGGACATCCACCGCGCGCACCTCCACACCCGCATTGCGCGCCATGCGCACAAGTTGTGCCGGCGCATAGAAACCCATGGGCTGGCTGTTGAGCAGTGCCGCGGTGAATGCGGCCGGCTCATGGCATTTGAGCCAACAGGACACGTAGACCAGCAGCGCGAAACTCGCCGCATGTGATTCCGGAAATCCATATTCGCCGAAGCCCAGAATCTGCTGAAAAATCTGCTGCGCAAATTCGGCGCTGTAGCCGCGCGCCGCCATGCCGGATTTCAGACGCTCCTCGAAGGGGCCGAGACCCCCACGCCGCTTCCATGCCGCCATCGCGCGGCGCAGCCGATCCGCCTCGCCGGCACTGAACCCCGCCGCCACGATCGCGAGCTGCATGACCTGCTCCTGGAAGATCGGCACGCCCAAGGTACGCTGCAGCACACTGGCGACTTCAGGACTCGGATAGCTAACAGGTTCTTCGCCGTTGCGCCGCCGCAGATAGGGGTGAACCATGTCGCCCTGGATCGGCCCGGGGC
Source organism: Gammaproteobacteria bacterium (assembly GCA_043769085.1). Lineage (GTDB taxonomy): Bacteria > Pseudomonadota > Gammaproteobacteria > Steroidobacterales > Steroidobacteraceae > UBA964. The sequence goes on along the minus strand of JAYVJR010000011.1, from coordinate 29,644 downwards.
GGATGATCGCGACTTCGATGACCAGATCATAAAAACTGCGCGGCTTGAGGCGCGGCAGCATCGCGATCTGCGCGCGCGATTCGATCTGGAACACGCCCACGGTGTCGCCTTGGCAGATCATGTCGTAGACGCGCGCATCCTCGGACGGGATGTCCGCCATGTTAAAAGGCGCCATCGTAAAGGAGCGCGCTATGCCCGCCTTGCCCGCCGCACCGCGTCCGCGATACTCGCCGACAAAGTCCAGCGCCCGCCGGATCGCGGTCAGCATCCCGAGACCTAACAAATCAACCTTGATGAGACCTAGATCATCGAGGTCGTTCTTGTCCCACTGGATCACCGTACGGTCCGGCATCGAGGCATTCTCGACCGGCACCAGTTCCTCGAGCAGACCGCGCGCGATCACAAAACCACCGACATGCTGGGACAAATGCCTTGGAAATCCTAACAGTTCGCGTGATAATTCCAGCAGTTGGCTGACGCGCGGGTTCGCAGGATCCAACCCCGTCTCGCGCACGCGCTCAAGATCGATGTCACTGCTCCACCAGCTCATTGCGCCCGAGAGACGCTCGGTCTGCACCGGATCGAAACCCAGCACCTTGCCGAGATCACGCAGCGCGGACTTCGGCCGGTAACTGATCACAGTCGCGACGATCGCGGCGCGTTCGCGACCGTATTTTCGATAGACATACTGGATGACTTCTTCGCGGCGTTCGTGCTCGAAGTCGATATCGATGTCCGGAGGCTCGTTGCGTTCGCGCGAGATGAAGCGCTCAACCAACAATTGCATGCGCGCCGGATCCACTTCCGTGACGCCGAGGCAGTAGCACACGGCTGAATTCGCCGCCGAGCCCCGCCCCTGGCACAGAATGCCCTGCGAGCGCGCGAAACTGACAATATCGTGCACGGTGAGAAAGTACGGCTCGTATTGCAGATCTGCGATCAGCCTGAGCTCATGCTCGACGAGCTGCCGCACTTTGTCGGGCATGCCGGCGAGCCAGCGCCGTCGCGCGCCGGCTTCCGTCAGCTTGCGCAGCCAGCTGGTTGGCGTCTCGCCCTCGGGAACGATCTCGCGCGGGTATTCATAGCGCAGCTCGTCGAGGGAAAACCTGCAGCGCGCCGCGATCTTCACGCTCTCGGCTAACAAAGCATGCGGATAGAGGCGCTGCAGACGCTGCGGCTCGCGCAGATAGCGTTCACCGTTCGGCCAGAGCCGAAAACCCGCCTCTGCCACCGTGGTGTTATGCCGTATCGCGGTCAGGGCATCCTGCAGCCGCCGCCGCGCGCGGCGGTGCATCTGCACCTCGCCGGCGGCAACCAGTGGCAAATTGTGGCGCGCACCCAGCGACTGGCAGAGCTCGAAATGCTCGCGGTCGCTGCCATCGCGCGTCAGCTCCACCGCAATCCAGGCAGCGCCCTGTCTACCGAAGTGCGCGGCAATCCAGGCAGCGCGATCGTCTAACAAAGCAACATCCCTCGGTGGCTGCGCAAGATTCTCGAGACCCTGGCCGGGGCGCAGCAGCCAGAGCGCGAGGCAGGGCCCGGGCGTCAACAGTTCAGCGACATCCGCGCGCGTCAGCCGGTATGAGCCCTTCGGCGCAGCGCGCCGGCCGCGCGTGATCAGGCGACAGATAAGACCGTAGCCATGGCGATCCGTTGCCAAGACGACCAAGCGCAGTCCGCAGTCGAGCTGGAATTCTGCGCCGACAATGAGCCGCGTGGCCGGTGGTGCTGCGCTGCGCTCCTGGGCTACGCGGCCACGCTCGGCCAGTACCGCATGTGCACGCACTACGCCTGCGACCGAACACTCATCGGTGATCGCGAGCGCCACAAGTCCCAGTTCGCAGGCGCGCACGATCAACTCCTCCGGCTGCGAGGCACCGCGCAAAAAACTGAAACTCGAAATGCAATGTAGTTCGGCGTACAAGGACTGAACCCGACAGACGCTCAGCCAAACAAACCCTGCAGAAACCAGCGATGTGGCGCAGCGCGCTCACGATACAGCCAGAGCTCGGCGCCTGCAGAGTCCCGGGCGATGTAATAGTCACGCAGCACGTCGTTGCCGTCCCACCAGCCGGTTTCAATGCGTTCAGGGCCGGCTAACAACTCAAGCCCTGCTGCGGCAAGCTGATCCTGTTCGATCGCAACCGCTTCGGGCGTCTGCAGCAACCATAGCGGCCGGCTGTGATGAGCGCAGCCCGCCGCCTTTGCACTGACGGCCGTTGCGGCCGCCAGCGGCTGTGGCTCCGCCACACTCCAGGCAGACTCCGGACGATGCGCTGGCAGCAGACAAAGCCCATAGACGGATTGCGTCCCGAGCCGCGCGCGCAGGCGCTCGAGAAAAGCCGGCGCCTCACGCCCCACCGCGCCGCCATGCTCACCCGGCTGCCACAACGAAGCGCTGCCGGGCGCAAACGGCGTGCCCGCGCCGGTACGCAATTCGATGTGGATCACCGGCGCCGGCAGCACTGTCTGTGTGAGCCGCTCAGCTAACAAACTGGCAAACCGCGTGGCCACCAGCTCCGCGGCGGCAAACCGCAGCACCACGCGGGTCAGAACACCCTCGCCACGCAGCGCACCCGGCGGCGGCCGATGTCGCAAAATCAGCACCAGCAGCGTGACGCCAAGCTGCCGCTGGCGCAGAAATTGTTCGAGTTGCTGCAGCAGAGGCTCGGCGACGCGCAGCACTGCCGTATGCTCGGTGAGTTCGTAGAGGGGTTCGCAGCGCGCGACAAACCGTTCGCGCGGCACAAAAGCCGGGCGCGGTTCACGCAGCCGCCCCACCAGCCGGTCGAGTGCTAACAACTGCGCCTTGCCAAAACGCCGTGCAAACCCAGCACGCGGCAGACGCAGCGCCTCGCCGATACTGCGCACGCCCAGCGTGGCGAGCCGCTCGAGCAGATCCGGCGACCAGCGCAGCAGACTGAGCGGCAATGGCGCGAGCCGGCTCAGAAGCAGCGCCGGATCCGCCTGCGCGAGCGGCGCACCCAACATGACTGACTTGCCCTCCACCGGCCCGCGCGCGACGCGGGCCAGCACCAGCGCCGCCAGCGGAGTCGGTGCGAGCGCCACGCGCGGCCTGACGCCGGTCAGCGCCAGGCTGCGCTCCATGGCAGCCGCTAACAAGGGTGCCTCACCGCCAAAAAGTGTCAGGCTGCCTCGCACTTCGAGGAGCACTGCATCCGGAGGTTCGAGGCTGACCCAGGACGTGAGCGCAAAGCCACCGTTCGCCAGAGTTTCAAGCAGCTTGCGCTCACGGCGTACCGAACGTGGCTGCACTTCAAGATTGCGCGCCGTCGCCAACGCCGCCGTCAACGGCATGCCCGCTTGGATGCCACAAGCATGGGCGCGGGGACAGGCGGCGATGACCCGCTGCAGACGCCCGTCCTGCTCGATCACCACGCGGGGCATTGTGGACACGCCGGAGCCCGTCTGCGCATCGGCATAACAGGCTGCAAACTCGATGGCCGGCAGGTGCATGGCCAACCAGACCTGCTCAGGCAGACTGGCAGTTGCCGTCGCGGATGGCGACGAAGCTAACACCGGCAGGCTCGCATGCCCGGCACGCTCAGGCGCTGCAGCCACAAGGGATTCGGCACGTTCCACCCAGCGCGTCGCCTGAATCCGCGGATGCGGGCTCATAATGCTCCCGCCCATGGCAGCGTGATCACACCACGAGCACCGCCGCGACTTTTCAGCAGTTCAACACTCACGCCCGCGCCGTTAGCCAGAGGCTGCAGCAGGAGACGCAGGATTGCGGGCGAGGGCTGACCGGCAACACGGCTCGGGCGAAACAGAAAACCGGTCGTGCGCCCACGCTCAGTCGCCAGCTGCAAACGCCGCAGACTGCGCCCGGGCGGCGTGCGCCCGGTCCACGCCAGCGCCACCTCGCAGGCACCCGATCCCAGCGCCTGTTCGAGAGCCCAGAGCTCGGCGCCTGTACGCACCACCAGCTGCCGTTCAATGGCGAGTCCGCGCGCTGCCAGCGCCGGCGCGTAGGGTTCGAACGGTGGCGCGATCCACGCGGTCCAGCGCGCGGGCGTACGCTGTGTCAGCGAAGCTAACAAAGGCACCAGCAGACGCAACTCGCCGAGCCCGTGACGCGGTGTCAGAACTTCAATCAGCCCCCGGCGCGGCCAACCACCCCCGGGTAAAGCGGCATCGAGCGCCGGAAATCCTGTGCTGAATGTGTCAGCGCCAGCGGCGGCTGTCTGTCGCCCGCGCCATAAACCTGGATGCCGCAGCAGATCTGCCAACGCGCTCTGGGGGACGGGATCGAGACAAGCGGACTGCGTCATGAGCATAGGCTGTCATGAGCCAGTGACGCCCGGCGGATAAGGCGCCGGCTGCCGGCGCAAGGACCGCGGCTGCGTCGCCCAAGCACTGCGACCACACCCACAGGGACAGGCATAGCTGCGCAGCCGCGGTTTTTTCAGTGTCGATTTCTTCAAGACAAAAGCTCCCCTGGCGCCTGACACCCGGCGCCTGCTAACAAAAATAAATAGATCAGCTGCTACGTGTGAATTTACGGCGGCTGATACTGGAAATGCGGATTCTCGATGATGCCGAGTACGTTACCGAAAGGATCGAACACCGTGGCAGTTTTGATTCCGCTACCCACATCCTGTATCGGGCTGCGCGCCACCGCACCCATGCCTAACAAACGGGACAACGAGGCCTCGGCATCTGCCACACCCCAATAGACAGTGACACTGCCCTCGCCCACGCCGGGTTCGCTCAGATCGGGATCGAGCGCGAGCTCAAAACCGCCGACTGAAAAACCGACGTAGAAAGGCTCATCGAAATAAGGGCCAAAACCCAACACCTCGGTGTACCAGTCCCGGGCACGGACAATATCTGGCGCGCGGTATTTGACGGTGCGCAGACCCAGGAAATGAGCAGGCATGCTGATCAACCTCTGACTACATAAAACTGGCGACTACATAAAACTGGCGACTACATCAGGCCGGTGCTTTGGGCCTTGCCCCGCCGCAGCACGCCGACCACCACGCCCTCGATGATGATGGCCTCTTCCTTGACGTTGACACGGATGGGCTCGAAGTCGGGGTTCTCGGGCAGCAACCAGACGAACTGGCCGTCCTGCTTGTAGCGTTTGACGGTGACCTCGTTCTCAAGCCGCGCGACCACGATCTGGCGGTTGCGCACTTCGGGGGTGCGATGCACGGCGACCAGGTCGCCATCGAGGATACCGGCGTCTTTCATGGACATGCCCTTGACCTTGAGCAGGTAGTGCGGCCGTGGGCTGAAAATATCCGGATCGATGTTGAGGCGCGACTCGATGTGTTCCTCGGCGAGGATCGGCCGACCGGCGGCCACACGCCCGATCAGCGGCAGACCCAGCTGCTCGCGCAAGGTGTCCATGAGTTTGATGCCGCGCGAGGCGCCAGGGATCAGCGCAATGACGCCCTTGCGCGCCAGCGCCCGCAGATGTTCTTCGGCGGCGTTTGGCGAGCGAAAGCCGAGTTCCGCGGCGATCTCGGCGCGGGTGGGCGGCATGCCGGTTTCCATGATGGCGTGCTGGATCAGGCGCAGAATCTGCGTTTGGCGGGGAGTCAGGTCGGTCACGGGGCACCTCACAAGTCGTGTCTGGTTATAAACACAGTACCTGTGATTTTATCCAGTTGCAAGCCTGTTATCGTAAGCACCCCATGCTGCCTCGACTGCCCTGGCGGACCCTCGCCCTAATAGTCCTGCTGATCCTGTTTCTGGTGCCTTTACCCGGGATCCAGGGCCCGCTCTGGCGTGTCTTGGAAGACGCCGCGCATGTGTTCATCTTCGCCGCGCTTGCGCCGCTTCTCGCGCTCTGGCTGCGCAGCACGCGTTTGTTAGCCAACCGCTCCAACCTGAGCGCCAGTGCCTGCGCCTGGGGTCTTGCAGTCGCGTTGGGTCTGGCGATCGAAATCCTGCAGTCGCTGAGCGGTCGCGACGCGTCCTGGAGCGACCTTTTGGCCGACGCCCTGGGCGCGGCATCTGGCCTGCTCGCACAGGCGGCCTGGCAATTGCGGGCTCAGCAACATCACAAACGCTGGCTGATGGCTGCGGCCTCGCTCGCAACCCTGCTCATAGGCTGCTGGCCGCTCGGCCAACAGCTCGCGGCGCAATTCACAGCGCAGCGCGCGCTGCCCGTACTGCTGGGCGACACCACCGCATACGCCTTGCACAACCTCGAGCAGCGCTCGGCCAGTATCGACCGCGTAGCCGCGCAATGGCGCATCCAGTTTAGAGATGAAGAGCCCTGGCCAGGGATCACCTTCGAGGGCTGGCCGCGGAACTGGCGCGGCTATCGAACCCTGATCCTGGATCTGCAGAACCCGGATGGCAACCCGGTCGAGATCGGCCTCGTGGTTCGCGACACCGCAGACACTAACAGCTATGACAATCGCTTCAATACCGCCTTCGCGCTGCCGCCCGGCGCGCAGCGGATGATCGTGCTGCCACTCGAAGAAATCGCGCGCACACCCGGTGGCCGAAAACTGAATCTGGGTAGGGTTTGCAGTGTTAGCTTGTTTCGCACCCAGGGTGCCGGCCGGGCGCTGCTGGTGCGCGCAGTCCGGCTGCAACCTTGAGGTAAAATCCCACAACTAATCGCGCTATGCTTAACCATCATGTGGCGGCGCCTGCGAATTGCAATTCTGTCGTTGATCCTGCTAATGGTGGTGGCCAGCGCCCTGCTCGATCGATTTCAGGCAGCAGACTGGGACGACACTCTGACGGTCGGCATTTTTCCGATCAATGCGGATGGCCGCCCTGCAACTCGCGACTATATTTCGGGCCTGAATCGCGCGAGCTTCCTGGACCTGGAGGATTTCTTCGCACGCGAAGCGGCGCGCTACGGGGTAGCGCGCCGCGGACCGGTTCAAGTGCGGCTGCAGACTGAGGTGCTGGAACTCCCGCCGCGCCTGCAACCTCGTAGCAACGCGATGGCGCGCCTTTGGTGGAGTCTGAAGATGCGCCTGTACGCGCGTCGTCATGGCAGCGGGCGTGCGGGCCAGGTGCGCGTATTCGTGCTCTATCACGATCCCGAGGTTACACCGCAGGTACCGCATTCTTTGGGCCTGGCCAAGGGCCTGATCGGTGTGGTTTATACCTATGCTGCGCGTGATGCCGACGGACCTAACAACTTAGTTGTCGCGCACGAGATCCTGCATACCCTCGGCGCCACCGACAAATACGACCTTGAATCGCTGCAGCCGCTCTATCCTGAGGGCTACGCCGATCCGGCATCTGAGCCGCGCTGGCCGCAGTTGCGCACCGAAGTCATGGCGGGTCGTCGTGCATTGAGCGCCACCGAGGCTGAGATGCCGGATTCGTTGAGTGAAGCGCTCATCGGTCCGCGTACGGCGCGCGAGATTCACTGGCCATCAGTCGCACCCTGATCGATTTGTGAACGAATTGTGTTGTCGCTGCCTGCCGACAGGCGCGCAGAAAATTATTGCATTGCAGCTCACATTTTGTTGCAGTCGCAAAGGGATATTTTTATCGCTTGGGATTCCAATTGAGGAGTGAACAATCATGAAGAAACTAACGTTGAGCGCGGCCGCTCTGGCCGCTACGCTGTTGTTGCCCGCTTGCACCGACATGAAGCCCTATGACGCCAAGATCAGCGGCCTTGAGTCGCAGGTCAGCGCACTGCAGTCGCAGGTCGCTGCCGCCAAGTCTGCTGCTGACGCCGCTAACGGCGCCGCCGCTTCGGCGGCGCAGGCTGCGAGCAGCGCTCAGAGTGCTGCCAATCAGGCTGCGTCGGCCGCGCAGGCCAGCCAGACTTGCTGTACCGAGACCAATGAGAAGATTGAACGCATGTTCCGTCGCTCGATCTCGAAATAAACAGCAGAGTCTGAATCAGTTTGTCATCTGGCCGTCACCCCTCGGCCGGATGACGCTGGAAACGCCGCGGTGACGCGGCGTTTTTTTTAATAGCGGATCAGTGCCGCGCCCCAGGTAAACCCGCCGCCAAAAGCCTCCAGCAGCAGCAGATCGCCGCGCTTGATGCGGCCATCGCGAATACCGGTGTCGAGGGCCATGGGCACGGACGCAGCCGAGGTGTTGCCGGTGTCCTGTACGGTCACGATGACCTTGTCCATCGGCAGGTCAAGTTTCTTCGCCGTGGCCTGAATGATGCGCATGTTAGCCTGGTGGGGCACCAGCCAGTCAAGCGCCGACTTGTCGAGCTTGTTAGCGCTCAGCGCCTCATCGACGATTGAGCCGAGAGACTGCACCGCCACTTTGAAGACTTCTCGGCCCGACATGACGATCGCATGTTTGGCGCGGCCGTTTTCGATGTCGGTAAAGCCTTTGGAAACTCCCACCGGGCAATAAAGCAGGTCCTTGTAGGCGCCCTCGGTATGCAGATGCGTCGACAGAATGCCAGGTTCATCGGCAGGCACCACCACCGCGGCGCCAGCGCCATCGCCAAACAGCACCGCCGTGCCACGGTCGTTCCAATCGGTGATGCGCGACAAGGTTTCGGCGCCGATCACCAGCGCGCACTTGGCATCACCCAGTTTGATGAATTTGTCCGCAATCGACAGCGCAAAAATAAAGCCGCTGCAGGCCGCTTCCAAACTGAAAGCCGGACATAGCTTGATACCGAGGCGCGCCTGTAGCAGCGCGCCGCAATTCGGAAACACGAGATCTGGTGTGGTGGTGCCGAATACGATCAGATCAATCTCGCCAGGACCAACGCCGGCTGCTTGCATCGCGCGCCGCGCTGCCTGCTCGGCCAGATCCACGGTGGTTTCCTCGGGCCTGGCGATATGCCGGCGCTCGATGCCAGTACGCTCGCGTATCCAGTCATCGGTGGTATCCATGCGCTTTTCCAGATCTTTGTTGCTAACAACATTGTCCGGAAGAAACCTGCCAGTGCCGGCGATTCGCGAAAACTTCAAGCGACGAGCTCCTCAGCCTGTGAAATATGCTGGATCAGACCACGTTCGGCGGCCAATTTAGCCACACCGATTGCCTGCGCGAACGCCAGTGCGTCCGCGCTGCCATGACTTTTCACCACCACACCGCTCAGCCCCACCATGACCGCACCATTGTAGCGACGCGGGTCGAGCGATTCTGCCACACCCCGCAAAACCGGTCTTGCGATCAGTCCGGCGAGTTTCGCGCCTAAGTTAGCCGTAAACTTTTCCTTGAGTCGATTGCCGATCAGACTCGCCAGACCTTCCATGGACTTCAACGCGACATTGCCGGTAAAGCCGTCGGTTACTACGACATCGACGCGGCCGTTGAAAATGTCGTTGCCTTCGACAAACCCGATGTAATGAATTCCCTGGCATTTGCGCAGCTCGGCGTGCGCCAGCTGCACCAGCTCATGTCCCTTGATTTCCTCGCTGCCGATATTGAGCAGCCCAACCCGAGGATTCGCAATGCCGTGCACGTCTCGCGCGACGATCGATCCCATGACGCCAAACTGCCGCAACTGCACAGGTGTGGCCTGAGTGTTGGCACCGAGATCCAGCATATGCGTGAAACCGTGTGCCGCGGGCAGCGAAGACATGATGGGCGCGCGCTCGACGTTAGGCAGACACTTGAGCACAAAATGTGCGACTGCAGTCAATGCGCCGGTATTGCCAGCGCTGATCGTGCCCTGCGCGGCGCCGGTCTTGACCAGGTCGATGGCAATGCGCATGGAGGAATGTTTACGATGACGAATCGCGTCACGTGGCTTGTCCGTCATCGTGATGACGTCCGGCGCCTCGACAATGTGGCAGCGCGCACGCAGTTCGTTGGACGGTGCCAAGGACGTCAGCTGCTGCTGCAGATCCGCGGTGCGCCCCACCAGTAACAGAGTCAGATCAGGATGCGCCTGCAAAGCTCGCAGCGACCCCGGTACACAGACCGCAGCGCCCGTGTCGCCACTCATGGCGTCAATGGCCAGCGTGATCATCGCAACTTAAACGGCGCGCCATAACGGCGGGCACCGTCCGAAGAGGTCAACCCGCTTCGTCGTCGCTGCGTTTTTCAAGCACGCGCTTGCCGCGGTAAAAACCGTCGGCAGTGATGCGATGACGCATGTGCGTCTCGCCCGACTGTGGATCTTTCGACATCGCAGGCTGTGCCAAACCATCGTGCGAACGATGCATTCCACGCTTGGACGGGGTTTTGCGGCTTTTTTGTACGGGCATGATCTTCTCTCCTGAAACCTAACGCCGATCGAGCAACTCACGGAGCTGCGAGAACGGCTTTTGCGTAATATCTTCGTCGGTCGTCGCGGCGCCCTCAACTGCCTTGCAATCCGCCGCGCTTACGTGGCGTGCGATGAGCGGCAATGCTAACAACAATTCTTCCTCGACCAGGTCGAGCAATCGCAGCCGACCGCCCTCAGCCAGTACCGGCTCAAAACCGCCTGGCACCTGGTCGGCAGCGGCCATGACCGCCACCAATGCCAGCGTCGCTTCCGTAGCGACCGGCCAGTCACAACGGCCCATGCAACGCTCGCAACGCAAAGGCACCTGCGCCCGCACTGCCACTGTCGCCACGTCCGCGCCATGCGCCTTGCCAAAGCTGAGCGTGGCTTGCGCATGGCGGGCCGCGCTAGGCGTGTCAAAACCAGGCTTGTCAAACAAGCGGTCCTGCAGCCTCGGCATTTGCGCAAGCGGAATTTCGCACTCGAAGCTCAGCTGCCCGGCAACCAACCGGTCGACTTCCCAACTTCGCGACCAGTCCGATGGCATGGGGCGCGTATGATAGGTACGTCCTTGGACAGAGTCAAAAGAGAATTCGCCCTTGCGTTCCACGGTTAAATGATTGTTTTACAAGCCAATTTTCCGCCGCTGATACTTGCCTCCACCTCGATATACCGCCGCGAGCTGTTAATGCGGCTGAGCCTGCCTTTTCGGGTCGAGCGGCCTGCGGTCGACGAGAGCCATATACCGGGTGAATCGCCTAAGGTTCGGGCCGTTCGGCTGGCCCATGCCAAGGCCGAAACCGTCGCGATTCGGTACCCGGACGCGGTCGTGATCGGCAGCGACCAGGTCTGCGCACTCGGGGCGGGTGTGCTGGACAAGGCCGGCACCCGTTCAGGGCAAGAGGCGCAGTTGGCCGCATTGTCGGGGAACAGCGCCGACTTTCACACGGCCATTTGCCTGCGTTGCGTCGCGCTGGATTTTACCTTTGCGCACACCGATCTAACCCGGTGCGTATTTCGACAGCTGAGCCGCGACACGATAGCCGACTACGCGAATCGCGAACCCGCTCTGGATTGCGCGGGCGGCTTCAAGGTCGAGGGCCTAGGTATCACGCTCCTCGAGCGCGTCGAGGCGCTCGATCCGACCGCGCTCGTCGGGCTGCCCCTGATCGCCCTCCACTGCGGCTTGGCGGCCCTTTCGGCGCGCGTTCGAGCTGGCTGAGTATCGCTGACAACTCAGGTGGCAGCGGCGCACTCGCCGCGTATTGCGCGCCACCGCCTGGCCAGACGAACGACAAGCTGGACGCATGCAAAAACATGCGCTTCAAACCTAACAAACGCATCTCAGCATTGAATTGCTCGTCACCATATTTTTCGTCGCCGGCGACCGGGTGACCTGCATAGGCGGCATGCACTCGAATCTGGTGGGTCCGGCCGGTTTCAATGCTCACTTCCATCAGCGTCGCGCGCTTGCCGAAAAACTGCACGGGTCGAAACTCGCTCAGCGCAGATTTGCCGCCTGGCATGACTTTGACTGTGCGCTCACCGCTGACGCGCAGATCAGTCCGCAACGGCGCGTCAATCCGTTTGATGCCGAGTTGCCAACTACCCTTGAGCAGCGTCAGGTAGCGTTTATCGAATCCGTCACCCTCCTCCTCGCCGCGCAGCAGCGCATGCAGACTGCGCAGCACCGCCGGTTTGCGCGCAATCAACAACACGCCGCTGGTGTCGCGATCGAGCCGATGCACCAGCTCGAGGGACTCGTCAGGCCGCGCAGCGCGCAACGACTCAATGACCCCAAAGCTAACACCGCTGCCGCCATGGACCGCGACCCCGGCGGGCTTATCAATGGCGATCAGGCGCTCGTCTTCCATGATGATCGCGCGTTGGATCCGCTCCATGCCTGCTTTGGAAGGACCGCGCACGGTGCTGCTTTCAGGTGCACCCTCCCGCGGCGGGGGCGCCTCCAGCCGCACCGGCGGCACGCGGATATCGTCACCTTCGACCAACCGGTGCTCCGGCTGCACGCGTTTGCCGTTCACCCGTACCTCGCCCTTGCGAACCAGACGAAAAATGCGCGTCCGGGGTAGCTGCGGCCAGACGTTTTGCAGGAACTTATCGAGGCGGCGGCCCACGTCCGCGGCGTCGATTTTCATATGCCGGACAGGTTCCGCTGAGGCAGTTAATGTGACGTCTGACACGGTCATAAATTCCTAAGGCATTGTTTTTGCAGCGGTCTTGTCATATTATCCCGTTGTCGCCCCACGCCTCAGTGATACTTCGCGAGACTTGGGATGCACATGAACGCGACAGCGAATAGTCAGATGGCTACGCTGTCGCATGTTAGTTGGTTCCGTTCAGCGGAGCCATCAAAGCAAGGCCGACTGGCCGTTGCCGCAGGTTTGAGTGTGACACTCTCTTGAGTCCACTCTCTAGAGTCCAAAAGACTCCCTTGCAGCGCCGGCGCTCGTAGACCCGAATGCGAATTTTTGGCGCAGCGGCGCTTCCCAGGCATCACCTGGCAGCGACGCAGCATGCAGAATCCCAAAACCATACCGAAATGGCTCGGCATTTTCTCGCGCCCAACTCTCCCGCTTTTGGCAGGCTCTCGTTAGCCACGAACGTCACACACCAGACGGCCCCAAACTGGAGTTATGGGGTACATGAAAAGAATGTTAGTCAACGCTACGCAGCAGGAAGAGCTGCGGGTCGCGTTGGTCGATGGTCAGAAGCTGTTTGATCTCTCGATCGAGTTATCGTCCAAAGAACAGAAGAAATCCAATATCTATAAAGGCAGAATCTCTCGGGTAGAACAATCCCTCGAAGCCTGCTTTGTGGATTACGGCGCGGAACGACATGGCTTCCTGCCGCTGAAAGAAATTTCCAAGGAGTATTTCCGTGAAGGCACGTCGCCTGCGCGGTCTACCATTCGTGAGCTGGTTCAGGAAGGACGGGAAATCCTGGTCCAGGTCGAAAAAGAAGAACGTGGCAACAAGGGCGCAGCCCTCACCACCTTCATGTCGCTGGCCGGCCGTTTCCTGGTGCTGATGCCGAACAACGCCCGCGGCGGCGGCGTGTCGCGCCGTATCGAAGGCGAAGAACGCGATCAGATGAAGGCGATCATGGACCAGTTGCGCATACCAGACGGTATGAGCGCGATTGTCCGCACGGCCGGAGTCGGCCGCAGCGCCGAAGAATTGCAGTGGGATCTCGACAATTTGAAGACCCAATGGGATGAAATCGCCAAGGCGGTTGAAACCCAGAGCGCGCCATTCCTGTTATTCCGCGAAAGCGACGCCGTCACGCGCGGCCTGCGGGACTATTTGTCCGACGACGTGGGCGAGGTACTGGTAGACGAAGCAAACGCGTTTGCCATTGCGCAGGAATACATGCAGCGCTTCATGCCAGCCGATGTGCAACGGCGACTGAAGCTGTACACCGACGATGTGCCGCTCTTTACTCGCTACCAGATCGAGAGCCAGATCGAATCTGCGTACGCCCACAAGGTACAGCTACCCTCAGGCGGTTCACTGGTGGTCGACTACACCGAGGCATTGGTGTCGATAGACATCAACTCGGCGCGCGCTACGCGCGGCAGTGATATCGAAACCACAGCGACTAACACCAACCTCGAAGCGGCGGATGAAATCGCTCGGCAACTAAGATTGCGCGACATCGGTGGTCTCATCGTCATCGATTTCATCGACATGGAAGAATCCGGCAATCAGCGGGCGGTTGAAGATCGCCTGCGGGATGCCATGAAGTTCGACAAGGCGCGTATCCAGATCGGCCGTCTGTCGCGCTTTGGCCTGCTGGAGATGTCGCGCCAACGACTGCGACCTTCACTGTCAGATTCGAGTCATGCTGTCTGCGCACGCTGCAGTGGCATCGGCAGCATTCGCACGGTCGAATCAATGGCTCTGGCGATTCTGCGAATAATCGGCGAAGAGGCGCGTAAGGAACGCACAGCCAAGGTGTTTGCCGAAGTGCCGGTCGATGTGGCGACCTACCTGATCAACGAGAAACGCAGCGCGTTACGGACACTCGAAGACAAGTGCGGCAGTGAAGTGGTCATCGTACCGAACCTCAACATGGTGACACCGGCGTACAACCTGCGGCGCATTCGCGCCGACGAACTGGAAGCGCCGGAAAACAAACGTGTTAGCTACCTGATGCCAACGCCGGCGCCGGTGACCGAACCTACAGGCACCCGCGAACAAAAACCGGAGCTGGAACCGGCTGCAGTACCTACCTACCTGCCTTCGACACCCGCACCCCAGACGCTGGCCACTCCTGTCGCCAGCCCCGCGGCAGTTGCCGCGCCGGCAGCAGCGCGGCGCGGATTTTGGTCGCGACTCGCGGCCATGTTTGGCGGCGGCGATCATGCTCCGGAAGCGCCTGCCAACAATCAGCGCGATCGTGGCCCGCAACGTGACAACGATCGTCGCCCACGGCATGCCGATCGTGATCGCAATCGTCCCGGCGAACGCGACCGCCATAATCGCGACCGCAACCGTTCCGGAGAACGCGACCGCAATGCGCGCAGTGGCCGCGACCGACCTAACGAACGGCCGACTGAACGACCGCCCAATGATCGCCCCCCCAATGAGCGGCCGCAACGCGCGGATCGTCCACGGCAGGGCGAACCACGCAATGATCGGCAGCGCGACAACCGCCCTCGCGACAACAATCGCGACCGCGATGCAGGTCGCGATCAACCACGCGCCGCAGCCAGCCCAGCGCCCGTCGAAGCCCTGGACCCCAACAAAATCAAAGAAGTGAATGGCAACGTCGCAGAGCCAATGGACACGCAACTCGAGAGCGGCGCCAGCCAGTCTGGTGCGCCTGCGAATGGCGATCGGGATCAGAGTGGTCGCACCGGCCGACGTCGCCGTGGGCGCCGCGGTCGTCGCGGTGGCACAGGTGGCCGAGACAGTGGCAGTGGCAGCGGCCAGAATGACCCAGCCGTCGCGCGCAGCGATGAAGGCAATGATGGCGGCAGCTACGACCCCGCACCTAACAACGATGTCAGGCCGGCAGTCGCTGCGCCGCCTGCCGCACCTATGTCTTGGACAGGCGCTGCACCCGCCGAAAAGGTTTGGAGCAGCGAGCCATCAGCGACAGCAACCGATGACAAGCCCAAGTTGGTATGGTCATCCAGCGGTTCTACCGGCGAGCGGCCAATCGATCGCGAATAATCGCAAAGCATAGGCGCCGCGTTAACTCCGCGGCGCCCTTGCATTGCTGAGCAGCGAGGCGATAAGACCGCGCGCGGCAAGTTCGCACAGGTCAAGAACCTGTTCGAAATCCCGCGCGCCACCGTAATACGGGTCGGGCACCTCGCGCAGTGACTGCCCGCGTGCTTGATCCAGCAACAGGCCCAGCTTCGCCCTGTTCGATGCCGGTGCGCGGCGTTGCAAAATCTGCAGATTGGGTGCATCGACGGACAGGATCAGGTCGAAGTCATCGAAGTCCCGTATCGTCACCTGACGGGCACGTAGGCCACGCAGGTCGTAGCCGCGGCGCAGTCCATGCTCAATGCTGCGCTGATCAGGCGGCGCGCCAACATGATAATCGGCCGTGCCGGCACCTTCGACCTGCAACCGGACCGGCAACTGCTCGCGAGCAGCAAGCGTACGCAACACCGCTGTTGCCGTGGGCGATCGACAGATATTGCCAAGGCATACCATCAAAACGCGATACTCAGGTGCGGCCAAGTTATCAGATCGTCTGTTAGCCATCAGCGCCGTAACAGCGCCTCAACAACCGCAATGTCCTCCGCTGAGTTGACATCGGGCCCTGGAAGTACCGCGGCGTCGGCCACCCGGATGCGCATGCCGAGCGCCAGAGCGCGCAGCTGCTCGAGTTTTTCAATATCCTCGAGTGCCGCGGCCGCTGGCTGCGACGCGACGAGTCGCGCCAGCGCCGCGACCTGATACGCATAAAGTCCGATATGACGGCGCGCACAGGCAGGCGGCGGCGCTTCACGCGCAGCGTCACGCGGCCAAGGTATTGGCGCACGGCTGAAATACAGCGCATATCCCTCAATGTCGGTCACCAGCTTGACCGCCGCAGGGTCATGAAACTGTGCCCGATCACGGAGTGCGGTCGCCAGCGTCGCCATATCGGCACCAGGGTCACTGGCTAACAGATTTGCCACCTGGTCAATTAATGCGGATGGCAGTAATGGCTCATCGCCTTGCACATTGACGACAATACTGCGAGGCGACCAGCCGCGACGCGCAACGACTTCAGCGATGCGCGCCGTGCCTGAGGGGTGGTACTCGGCGGTCAACTCCACGTCCGCCCCAAAAGACCGCGCTACCGTGACGATGCGCGCGTCATCAGTGGCGATCACTACCTCGCTGGCAGTTGACGCACGCGCATTACGCCAAATCCATTCCAACATGGTCCGGCCAGCGAGTATTTGCAAAGGCTTCCCGGGCAGACGGGTGGACGCATAGCGGGCGGGAATCACAACACGAAACATAATCGTCAGAGGATTCGTGGCTCAGGCCTGGAGCAAAGGATCGCCAGGCAGAAGCGCAGTCGCCTCTTCCTCCAGCATGATCGGTATGCCATCGCGCAGCGGAAAAGCCAGGCGGTCCGGCCGACACACCAGTAGGTCTGCGTCCTTGCGCCAAAGCAACGGCCCCTTGCACAAGGGGCAAACCAGAATGTCCAGAATTCGCGAATCCATCAAATCCTCTTGTCCGCAATTTTCGCCAGCAGCAATGCCAACAGCTGCTCGGTCTGCTCGACCGAAAAGTTCACCTCGATGTCCAACCAATACCAGTTGGCACGCGCAAAGCGCTGGCATTTTACGGCATCTTTCCCCGTCATCAGCACCGGTAAATCGTCGCCGAAATCGAGCTCTTGAGCCGTCCAACGATGATGATCTTGCGCCGCGTGCTCGATCACGTCCAGCCCGTTATCGCGCAACGCCGCGAAGAATCGCTCCGGAACGCCAATTCCTGCCAGCGCATGTACGCGCCGACCGCGCCAGGCGCTCAATTCTGTTAGCTTGCCAGCTGGCTCGGCCAGCGGACGAACACCCGCTGGATTTGTTTGCATGTCGAAACATGGCAAGGTATCGGGAATTCTGCCCAGAAATGCATAGCCGTCAGCATTGCGACGAATCACCGCGCTCGCCTGGCGCAAGCGGCCAGGCAACTCGCGCAACGGCCCGGCGGGCAGCAGCCAACCGTTACCAAATCCCCGCTGCGCGTCCACCACCACGAGTTCGCATTGCCTGCGCAGGGCATAGTGCTGCAGACCGTCATCGCTCAGAAGCAGCCCGACCCCCGTACTGCGAACTAACAGCTCGGCCGCCTGAGCCCTGGCTGCGCCAATGGCCACCGGCACGCCGGTCGCGGCTGCAATCAGTGTTGGTTCATCGCCAAAAACGTCAGGATCAGGATGCGCGGGCAACAATGCCGGCCCGCGCTCGCGTCCGCCGTAGCCGCGCGACACGACGCCGACTCGATGGCCACGGCGCTGTAGTTCGCGCGCAAGCCAGATAATCAGCGGCGTTTTGCCGCTGCCACCGACTGTGAGATTGCCAACGACTATCACCGGTGCACCTGGATCGAGACTGCGGAGCAATCCGACTCGATAGGCGCCACGACGCAATCCACTGACAATCGCGAACAGCAGCGCCAGCGGCGCTAACAGCCACGCCGCCCAGGCCCAGCGCGGCTGGTACCAGAGTTTGTTGATGCCCTGCTCAGTCACGCATTGAATTGCAGGCGGTGCAATTGCGCATACAAGCCACCGAGTGCTAACAACTCGGCATGCGTTCCCTGCTCTACCAGCCGACCGTCATCGAGCACGATGATCATGTCGGCAGACTCGATGGTCGACAGCCGGTGCGCGATCACGAGTGTGGTGCGATTGCGCCGCAACGCATCGAGTTCGCCTTGAATGCGACGCTCGGATTCGGTATCGAGAGCTGACATGGCTTCGTCGAGAATCAGAATCGGTGCGTCTTTGAGCAACGCCCGAGCAATCGCAATGCGTTGCCGCTGACCGCCCGACAATTGGGCGCCGCGCTCGCCCGCCAGCGTATCGAGGCCCTGCGGCAGTTCGCGCGCAAATTCCATCACATGGGCCATCTGCGCCGCAGCTTCGATCGCGCGCGCGTCGGCGCCCTCAGTGCCGAAGGCGATGTTGTTACGCAGGCTGTCATCGAGCAGCATGACATCCTGCCCCACGAAACTGATATTGCGCCGCAGGTCACCGCGAGGATAGGACTGGATCGCCTGACCATCGACACGAATTTCACCACTGTCCGGGTCGTATAATCGCGGCAGCAGACTCACCAACGTCGACTTGCCACTGCCGGAGCGACCCACAATCGCGCAAGTACGCCCAGCTGGCACGCGGAAACTGATATTCCGAAGTACCTCGCCTTTGTCGCTGCGATATCGGAAACTAACAGCCTCATACTCGACATCGCCCAGCGCACGACCGAGCGGTTGCGTGCCACCAGCATCCTCGATGGGCGTATCCAGGACCTGAAAAATTCCATCAGCCGCGGCAATGCCCTGCTGCAGTGGACCAAAGACATTGACCAAGCGCCGCAGTGGCGCTGTCAGCCCGAGCAAGGCGGTCAGGAACGCCAGAAAATCGCCCACTGTCATGCTGTTGTCCAGCGTCTGACGGATCGCAAGGAACAGTACGCCCGCGAGACCCAATGCAGCGACCTGCTGAACCACTGGATTGGACAGCGCTTTGACGCCTACCAGCCGCATGTTGCTGTGACGATTGTGCTCTATGACTTTTTCAAATACCTGCTGCTGTTGCGCTTCGGCGCCAAACACTTTGATGATGCGCTGCGCATCGAGTGTTTCCTTGGCCACACGAGTCACATCGCCCATGGAGTTCTGGATGCGGGTGCTATAGCGGCTAAACGATTTGTTTAGCTTGCCAATCAGCCAGGACACCAACGGTGCTAACAACAGCACAAAGGCCGCGAGTTGCCAGTTGTAGTAGATCAACATGCCGACCAGACCGATGATGGTCAGCGTGTCACGAATCATCACCGTGACCGAATTGGTACAGGCCTCGGCAACCAGTTCGGTGTTGTAGGTGAGGCGCGACAGCATCGTGCCGGTAGCGGCCTGGTCGTAGTAACCGACCGGCAGCCGCAGGTAGCGCGCGTAGAGTTCGCGGCGCAGCTTCATAATGACCTGCCGGCCCACTGAACCCGGGAAATAGTTGGATACGTAGTCGCCGACACCGCGCAGGAAAAAGAGCCCGATGCCACCTAACGGCACCTTCCATAACATATCCGGATCTGGGCGCACGAAAGTGCCATCGACGAAAAACTGCACAAACCAGACTAAAGTGGCATCAGTTGCCGCGAACAGCGCCATGCCGGCCACACCAATCAGGAATGTTCCGAGGTGCGGCCGCACGTAACCCAGCAAGCGCTTGTAGACCACACGCGGGTCGGTGACAGGTTGATCGTTCAAGGCGAACCGGTTCGAGGCCCGATGCCCGATTCAGCGGCGGACTGTGCCTTGTCCACAGTGGCAATCCGCACTTCACGGAAACCCAGCTTACCTAACACGTCCAGCGCCCGCACCACCGACTGGTGGGTCGCATCGGCATCGGCGCGCACCGTCACACGTTGTTGCGCGCCGCCGCCCTGGGATGCCAGGCCCAACAAGGCAGCACGCAGCGTGTCGGCGCTGGCATTCATTAGTTCCCGACCGTCGACACTGTAGCCGCCACCGCGCGACACACCCACGACGATACCAGTGACACGCTCAGCCCGAGTGGCCACGGTATCCGCGTAGGGCAGTCGGATACGTACGCGGCCCTCGTCAACGAAAGTTGACGACAACATGAAAAACACCACCAGCATCAACACAACGTCGATCAGCGAGACCAGATTGATCTCGGGGTCTTCGCTACGTCGAGCGCCCAGTTTCATCAACGGCCGCCGTTACCGCCCGCAGAGCCCTCGCCTGCGCGCTCGACGGCATCGACCAGCAAAATCGCCTCTTTCTCCATGTCCACAACGATGCGATCGACGCGCCGACGGAGAAATTTATAGCCGACCAGCGCGGGAATGGCGACGCACAGCCCGGCCACCGTGGTAATCAGGGCTTCGGCAATGCCGCCCGACAGCATGCGCGGGTCGCCCATGCCGCCGGCGTTGATCGCATTGAAGGCCTTGATGATGCCGGTCACGGTACCTAACAATCCGAGCAGTGGGGAAATGGCCGCAATGGTGCCGAGCGCGTCCAAAAATCGCTCCAGTTCGTGAACCACGTGGCGCCCGGTGTCTTCCAGGCGCTCCTTGATGATTTCGCGGGGCCGGTCCCGGTTTGCCAGCCCCGCGGCCAGCACCCGCCCCAGGGGCGAGCTGCGCTCCAGAGCTGTGATCGCGGCCTCGGAGATTTGCCGGCTTTCCACCAATTGCCAAACTTTGCGAGTGAGTTCAGGCGGAAGCACACGCTTGTTTTGCAAGGTCCAAAGACGCTCGAGCACGATAGCTGCGGCCAAAATCGAGCAAAGTATGATCGGCCACATCAGCGGACCGCCGGCCCGGACGATTTCCCACATTTAAATTGCACCGGCGACTTGAGTGCGTTGAATGATACCACCGGTCAACCGGATTACGCTCCCGGGCGGCGCCAAGGCCAGGGCCAGGACCTGAGGCGCTGCGACTGGATCACAATTTGCGCATCGTGCGCCACCTGCACTCGCACAGCGCCGTAGTCTCCCGTCCGCCAGACCGGCACGCTTGGCGTAGCGCCGCTGGGACCCTGCCCGGCGGCAATCACAAAGCGTGGGTTTAATGCGCGCCACAATGCGCCCGTGGCTGCCAATCGAATGGCGCCTCTGCGCATTACCGCTAAATCGGCGCCACGTTGTCGCAGCACGGGATGGTTCTTGAGTGCTGCGGCGAGAATGACCTCATCGGCGGCACTCAGAGTCGCAGCCAGCCACCAGTCGCGACCATTGGCACTGACATGCAGGACGCAGGACCCTCCGGCACGCGACAGTTCGAAGTCAACTCCATCCCAAGTCCAGATCTGTGAGCGGCAGAGCTGCCATCGCAAAGGTCCCGGTTGCCAGCCCGGTGGGGCGACGACGCTGCGCACCGGCAGCGCCGCTGTTAGCCGCGCGACCCCCGCACCGCGATCGGCGGTCGGGCGCCCCAGGATTAGTAAGTCGACGTCGACCAGGCCCAACGAGCGCAGCGAGGGTAACAGCCGTTGAGCACTGGCCGCGCCACGGCTCTGCCAGGTGTCGCCGGTGTCCATCACGACCGCGTGCGAGCGCGTGCGCACAATCACCGACATTCCACTGCCCGACTCCAGTGCCAGCAACTCAACCAGTGGCCTGGCAAGTTGTTGGTACCAGAGTATGACGCCTAACAACATGGCGGTGCAGGTCAAGCCCAGAACTCGCAGTCGCCACGGCCAGCCCAGTAGCAGACAGGCAGCGAGCGCCAGAAGAACCGGCAGCGCCAGTAGACCATCTGGCACACGCCACAAGGCGAGCGGACTGGCAGCCGCCACAGCCAGCCCGGACGCTAACAAGCGGTGCGCGGCCGCGAACAGCTCCAGCAGCGGCACTCCAGCCGCGGGCCCAAGCAGCAACAGACCTGCACCCAGCAAGGCCAGCGGCACCAATACCACGGTGAAAAAAGGAATGGCAAGCGCGTTGACCCACAGACCCGCCAGCGGCACCGAGTGAAAAATCAACGCGGTCACTGGGGCAAGGGCCAGCGTTATGGCCCACTGACTACGTATGAAATCGCCGAGCCGCTGCCGAATTGACGACCGCTGATCAGCTAGTCGCGGGAACTGCCACAACAACACGCCCATGGCGATAAATGACAGCCAGAATCCAGCCGACAGAGGCGCGAATGGATCAATCAGCACAACTGCTAACAACGCCAGCGTGATGATCTGCGCGACGCCAACGTGACGACCACCGATGCGAGCAAGCCGCCAAATCGCCAGCATCAACAAGGTGCGCTGCGTGGGCACGGAAAAACCAGCAAACAGCGCGTAGGCCAGAGCTCCCGTCAGGGCAACTGTACTGGCAAAGTGCTCGCGCTCGATCCGCCAACCGCAGCGCGGCAGCAGACGCCAGAATCCGACTGCAAGTCCGTATAGCAGCGCTGCGAGACCGGTCACATGGGTGCCAGAGATCGCAACCAGGTGTGACGTGCCGGTGGCATTGAAAATTTGCCAGTCCTGATCACTGAAGCCGTCGCTGATCCCAGCAGCCAACGCAAGAAACAATGCATCGGCGTCGCGGTCTACGCCACGAGACGCTACTTCCCTTGCCAGACGCCATCGGGCTCGCGCCAGCCACTGCCCTTGCGCGGCGGCGATGCGCCGGTTCAGAGGCGAGGCGCGGACGCTGGCCAGCGCCGCGAGCCCAGCAGTGAAGTAAGCCCGCTCCATGTCGACCGCACCCGGATTGAGTGCAGCGCGTGGTTCTCGCAACCCCAACACCAATTGCCATCGTTCCCCGGGCGTCGGTGCTAACAAAATGCGATTTTGCGCGCTGACTCGCACGCGACGCAGTGGCTCGTCGGTGACACCGCGACTGCGGACGCGAACCTCCGCCAGCGCATGCCAGCCCTGCTCGGTTGCCGCGGCCAGATCGACGAAATGGACCTCGGCGAGTACTCGCTCGCGCCGCTCGGCGCTTGCCCATGTTGGGCTGCCAGCAGCGATCAACGCCCACGCAAACCAGAGTGCGCCGCACAAGCCGCAGGCCAAGGCAAGGCGCAATCGGTGCAGCCATGGCACAAGCATCACAGCGGACAAACCAGCCAGACATACAGCCAGAACGACCCACGGGCGCCATACGACGCCCGACATTAGAAATGCCACTCCGCCCGCAGAAAATGCCAGTACGAGTTCGGGCCGAACTGAATATGTGAACGGTTTGTCCCCGCCAGACTGGCTTAGCAGCCGCAGCTCATCGACAATGCAGGAATGATGTTGAAGTCCCTGCTGCGCAAACTCGCGACCCGGGTGCAGTCCATGCGTCATCGCTGGTATGCACGCGCTTTTGGCGATCGATTGTTAGATCCGAAACTATGGTCACTGCAACGCCGCACCGTGGCGCGCGGTCTGGCCGCCGGCATTGCCATTTGTTTTGTGCCGCTGCCGATCCATATACCGGTGGCGATTGGCGTGGCTATCCTGGCGCGCATCAACCTGCCGGCGACCATCCTCGGGATTTGCGCCGTGAACCCATTCACGTTGGTGCCCGTGTATTTTCTGGCATATCGGGTGGGCGCATTTGCGACCGGCTTCGAACCACAGCCATTTCAGTTTGAAATGAGCTGGGCCTGGCTGGAGCATGGGCTGGGACCCTTGTGGAAACCCTTCCTGGTGGGCTGCCTGATTTGCGCCCTCGGCGCTGGCCTGATCAGCTGGGTCATGGTGGAACTTGTCTGGAGTTGGCGGGTACGGCAACAGTATCGCCACCGTCCCGCCGGACAGATCGTCAAATCGAGCGGATCGAAACAGAAATAAGCGGCTGCTGAATTCCCGCAGCGCGCCTAAGCGAGCAGCTGACCGCGCTCGAGTTTCAGCACCCGCTCCATGCGCGCGGCGCGATTCAGATCATGTGTGACCACGATCAATGCCGTGCCGGCCTCGCGATTCAGATCTAACAACAATTGGAATACCGCATCGGCATTGGCACCGTCGAGGTTGCCGGTCGGCTCATCCGCCAGCACCAGTCGGGGCCGCGTCACCAGTGCGCGTGCTACCGCAGCACGCTGCCGCTCGCCGCCTGACAACTCAGCAGGTCGATGCCCCAGACGATCGGTCAATCCGACCTTCTCGAGCATTTCAACCGCCGCCGCTTGCGCCGCGGCCACCGATGCGCGGCGCACCAGCAGCGGCATCGCGACATTTTCCAGCGCAGAAAACTCCGGCAACAAATGATGAAACTGATAGACAAATCCAATTGCCCGATTGCGCAACTCGCCGCGCTCGGTCTCATTCAAAGTTGCGATATTGCGCCCGTCAATCAGCACTTCACCGGCGCTCGATTCATCCAAACCGCCTAACAATTGCAGTAGAGTGGATTTGCCGGAGCCCGAAGAGCCGACAATCGCAAGCCGCTCGCCCTGCACAACCTGCAAATTTACCCGGTCGAGCACAGTTATCTCGCTCGCACCCTGGCGGAAGCTGCGGGACAAAGCGCGCGCTTCGAGCAACAGCCCATTGGACCAGTCAGTCATGACGTAAAACCTCGGCGGGCACAGTGCGTGCCGCTTTCCAAGCGGGGTACAGTGTGGCCGCGGCGCACAGCAGAAAGGCGGCACCGCACACTTTGGCAACATCCAGCCATTCAACCACAGCGGGCAGGTCACTCATCAGATACACCTCGGCGTTTAGCAACGGCTCGCCATTGAGTTTTCCCAGCCAGCGAACCACGGCCTCGGTGTTCCAGGCGCTAACGATCCCGAGCGCCGCGCCGCCCATAATACCCAGCACACCGATCGCTGCACCTAACAAGACGAATACGACGAGCACATTGCGCGGACTGGCGCCGAGTGTGCGAAGAATTGCGATGTCACCCTGTTTGTCACGCACTATCATCACCAGGCTGGCCACCAGATTGAACGCAGCTACGGCCACAATCAGCAGCAGAATCACAAACAACATCGATTTGGTCAGTTGGATCGAACGAAAAAAATTCGCATGGCTCTGCGTCCAGTCCGAGACAATCAGCGTGCCGCCGTCGCGATCCACCATCTGGCGCGCCAGTTTGCGCACCACTGCGGGCGCCCTGGCAGGATCCTGCAAGGTCAGGCGGACACCGGACACGCGCGATCCAAGCTGAAAGAAGCGCGCCGCGTCATCAATATCGGTCACTGCCAGGCCACGGTCGTTTTCGAACATTCCGGAGGCGAAAGTGCCAACAACGACAAAGCGGCGCATGCGCGGTGCGGGACCGGCGGGCGTCGCCGTCGCCAGAGGAGCGATCACAATCACCGTATCGCCTGCGCGAACACCCAGCTCACGCGCCAACAGTGCCCCGATGTAAAGCGGATACGCACCAGCGCGCAGCGTCGTTGCCGCTGCCGCGCCAGTCTGTAATCGCGGCGCTGCTAACAGACTGTCGGCACCGCGTGCAACCTCGTCGGCGGCGCGCACGCCACGCAAACTGATCGCGAGCGTGCGCCCGCCGGCGCTCAGCATCGCCTGCTGCTCCACATAGGGCGCGGCCAACTGCACTTCGCCGCCAGCGCCCGCCAGGCTTTGCATCGATTCCCAGCTCACCAGCGTGCGATCCAAGCCGGTCACCGTCGCATGCGAAGTCACAGCCAGCAATCGTTGGCGCAATTCGTTTTCGAACCCATTCAGCACCGACAGCACGATAATCAGCACCGCCACACCTAACACCAGTCCGACAATCGACACCCCGGCTACAAAAGACACAAAGCCATGCCGGCGTGTGATGCCGAGATAGCGCAGCGCCAACAGCGTTTCGTAGCGCGCCATCAGAGCCGCTCGTACCGCAGCGCATCGGCAGGCGCAACCCGTGCCGCGCGCCGCGACGGCCACCAGGCTGCCAATAGCGCCAGCGCCAGCGCCAGCACAGCCACCAGCAACACCTGCGAGAGCTGCAATTCGGACGGCAACTCGGTGAGGTAGTAAACACTGGAATCCAGAAACTCGAAGCGCAACCAACGCTCCAGCCAATTCGCAACTGGCGTGACATTGAGTGACAACAGCACTCCGGCCAGCACACCTAACGCGACTCCGGCCCAACCGATCACCAGCCCCTGGGTGAGGAAAATTCTCTGCACTGTTCCGGCACTTGCGCCGAGCGTGCGCAGAATCGCAATATCGGTGCGTTTGTCATTGACGACCATAACCAGCATCGACACGAGATTGAAAGCGGCGATTGCCACGATCAGCATCAGGATGAGTCCCATCATAGTCTTCTCGATGCGAATCGCGCGAAAATAGTTGGCATGGTCCTGCGTCCAGTCACGCAGTTCAAAGCCCGCCGGCACCAACTTCCGCAACGCTGCCGTGCGTTGCGGCGCGTTCAGTACATCATCGTAACGAATGCGTAGTCCTGCAGCGCGGGCATCGCCACCTGCCATGGCGCGCGCTGCGGCGAGACTTGTGTAGGCAATCGCTGCATCGCTTTCCTGCGCCCCGACTTCGAACACACCGGCGACAACAAATTCACGCAAGCGCGGTTCCGGTACGCCTGCGGCATCTACGGACGGCACCAGCACCATCAAAGAATCGCCAGCGACCGCCGCCAGGCGATCTGCGAGCAGAGCTCCTAACAAAATGCGGTCATCCTGCGCAAGCTCGCGAAGTGTTCCCACCTGTAGCACGCTCGCGAGATCCGACACTGAGGCTTCCAGATCAGGATCCACACCCTGCAGAACCAAGGGCTCGGATTCCGCACCTTTGACGGCAATCGCCTCCAACTGCACGAATGGTGCAACCCCGGTGACGCCCGGTTGGCGGCGAATTTGCGCGGCCAGTGCGGCCATGGGCGCCACATCAGTTTCGGCAGTCAGAGCCTGTACCCGGGCATGGGCGCTCAGCGCGACCAGTCGGTCGCGAATATCGTTCTCGAAACCGTTCATCACCGATAGCACAACGATCAGCGCGGCGACGCCAGCGCCAACACCTACGGCGGCGATCCAAGTCAGAAACGACACGAAGAACTTCTGGGCGCGGGCGCGCACATAGCGCAGCCCGACAAACAGCGACAGCGGCTGGAACATTGCTGGGAATTGTACTCTGGGCGTGGTTTGGCGCCGATAAACGCGACCGGGCTCACATTCTGACGCTATTTAGGCGTTACCATAGACGGCATGAAAGCATTGCAAACCGCGCTGCTATCCGTTGCGATGGTGGCATTCAGTCTGCCCGTCCACGCCGAGCTGATTGCTATTGCTGGCAAGCCCGTAGTCCGCTCGGACAGCCTGCCAAAACCAAGCCGCGGAATGACGATGCAAGCGGTCGAAGCACAGTTCGGTGCCCCGTCACAACGTCGTGCTGCGGTCGGCAAACCGCCGATTACGCGCTGGGACTACGGCAATTTTGCCGTCTATTTCGAATTTGATCGGGTTGTCCATACGGTTAGCGGCGTCAGCTAGCTCATTTTCGCTTGCCAGCGCCGCACAAGTAACTATGCTGCGGCGCCTCCATGGTGCCGTTTTTCCAACTTCCCCAACCACGCGCCGGCGCCGCGCCGGTACGCTGGTGTCAGCTCACGGGCAGCATTAGTTCGTTGGCCATTGCCGATGCGGCACTGGCGGACACTCGCCCCTGGCTGGTCATCGAGAACGGCGCTCAGTCGCTGGAACGTCGCCTTGCGGAGCTGCGGTTCTTCGGCGGCCCGCAGTTACCACTCTGGCAGCTACCCGACTGGGAAATGCTGCCCTATGACAGCTTCGCACCACACCCGGACCTGACGTCCCAGCGCCTGCGGACTCTAGCGGCGTTACCGCATCTGACTCGCGGTGTCGTCCTTGTTAGCATCGAGACCTTGCCCATGCGGCTGCCGCCGCGGCAGTACATTGAAGGACGCAGTTTTCAGTTGCATCCGGGTGAGCGGCTCGGGCTCGACGCGTTCCGCCAGCGGCTGATCGATTGCGGCTACGTGGCGGTTGGCCAGGTCAGCCTACCGGGTGAATTCGCAATCCGCGGATCGCTGTTTGATCTTTTTCCCATGGGAGGTGAAACGCCGCTACGCATCGACCTGTTTGACGATGAGATTGAATCCATCAAGAGATTTGATCCGCAAACCCAGCGTTCGCTGGATGCTCTGCAGCAATTCGAAGTATTGCCGGGGCGCGAGCTGCCCCTGGATCCAGACAGCGTGCGTGGCTTTCGTAAACGCTTCCGCGCTCGCTTTGCAGGGGACCCCACCCGCACCGCCATCTACCGCGGAGTCAGCGAAGGATTGGCCCCGCCAGGCATCGAATTCTACCTGCCGCTCTTTTTCGAAAAATGCGCCACGCTGGCCGACTATCTGCCCGCGAATCCGGTCGTCGTGCTGGACACCGGGTGGGAGGCTGCGCTGGAGCGGAGTTTCGAACAGATTGTCGAGCGTTATGAAGAGCGCCGACACGACATTGAGCGCCCACTGTTAGCGCCGGCGGACATTGCGGTGCCGCCGGTTGACATGGCTGCGCTACTGGCACGTACGGCCCGCGTCGAACTCGATACCTTCAAAACCGAACATGAAATCGACGGGCAAAGTCGCAACCTCCCCGCCCTTGCGCCTCCGGATCTGCGGCTCGATGCGCGGGCCGAGCAACCGCTCGCACCACTGACGCGCTGGCTACGCGAGCAGCAGGGCCGAGTTTTGTTAGCGGTCGACTCGGCTGGCCGACGCGAAGTGCTGGCCGAGATGTTGCGGCCCCACGGGCTACGGGCGCAGATGGTCGACAGCTGGCAGGAATTTGCGTCCGGTTCCGCCGCGCTGGCCATGATCCAGGCGCCGGAACTGCGGCCACTTGCATGCCTTGAACCCGCACTGACAGTTCTCACTGAGAACCAGTTATTCGGGTCGCGGGCCCGCCAAGAACGGCGTCGGCGCCGCAGTCAGACAGATCCCGCCGCTATCCTGCGCGATCTTCAGACCCTGTCTGCGGGCGCGCCCGTGGTGCACGAACAGTATGGCGTCGGTCGATATCTGGGCCTGCAGAGCATGGACATCGGCGGCCAGCCAGGTGAGTTTCTAGCGCTCGAATATCGCGACGGCGATCGTATCTATGTGCCCGTCCATGCACTGCATCTGGTCAGCCGTTATGGCGGCGCGGATGCGGATAGCGCTCCCTGGCACAAATTGGGCACCGACCAGTGGGCCAAAGCACGTAAACGGGCCGCCGAGCAAGTGCGCGATGTCGCTGCGGAATTGCTGGACCTTTACGCGCGGCGAAAATCCAGACCGGGTCTTGCCGTGCCGCTGCGCGAGCTGGAGTACCAGAGCTTCGCCAATGCCTTCCCATTCGAGGAAACCGCCGATCAGGCGGATGCGATCCGCAAAGTCATCAGCGATCTTGCGTTGCAACAGCCGATGGACCGAATAGTCTGCGGAGATGTCGGCTTCGGCAAAACCGAAGTCGCCATGCGGGCCGCCTTTGTCGCCGCACAGGCGGGCAAGCAGGTTGCGGTGCTCGTGCCGACCACCTTGTTAGCTCAGCAGCACTACAACAACTTCCGCGACCGGTTCGCCGACTGGCCGCTGCGTATCGAAATGCTGTCGCGATTCCGCAGCAACACCGAAGCCGACCAGGTCATCGCGGGCATTGCCAGCGGCCAGGTTGACATTGTAATTGCAACCCATCGGTTGCTTCACGCCGACCTGCGGTTTAAGGACCTTGGTCTGCTGGTCATCGATGAAGAACACCGTTTCGGCGTTCGCGACAAGGAGAAACTGCGTGCGCTGCGCGCCGAAGTCCACATCCTGACTCTGACGGCGACGCCTATTCCGCGCACACTGAACATGGCC
>JAYVJR010000010.1:0-133743 GCA_043769085.1 Gammaproteobacteria bacterium | reverse complement strand
TCGTACATCGTCGCCATGGGTGCAATTGTCCTCACCAGTTTGTCGGCGATCCGTTTGTTAGCTAGCACGCTGACCGCGGTGCGCCAGTCTATTGAAGAGACAGCGGTTGACGATAAAGAAGGTGGCGCATGATTCCCCGTCATCGCCGGCTGGTGCTGGTGTTCGGTGTGCTAGCGGGTGTGGGGCTCGCAGGCGGACTCGCTCTGATGGCGCTGCGTGAAAACGTCATGTTTTTCTTTTCGCCGGCCGATGTGACCGCGGGCAAGGCTCCTGTTGCCGAGCGGTTTCGACTGGGCGGAATGGTCAAGCCAGGCAGCGTCAAGCGGCAGCCAGGTTCGTTGGCCATAGAATTTATGGTTACCGATTTCAAGCATGACGTGCCGTTGCGCTACACCGGCGTACTGCCCGATCTTTTTCGTGAAAACCAGGGCGTCGTAGCGCATGGTGAGTTGAAAGCCGACGGGCAATTCGTGGCGGATGAAATTCTCGCCAAGCACGATGAGAATTACATGCCGCCCGAAGTGGCAGCTGCGATCAAGAAAGAACATGGCGGTGTCATGCCGGTAGAGCCTCAGCCCGCGAAACCGGCAAGGAGTCTGTGAGATGTTGCCCGAACTTGGAACCTTTGCGCTGGTACTGGCCTTGCTTCTGGCACTCGCGCAGGCATTCTTCGGCATTGCCGGACCTGCGCTCGGTCACGAACGCTGGAGCGCAGTGGCCAAGCCCGCGGCACTAGGGCAGGCAACCCTGTGTGTTCTGGCGCTTCTGATCCTGGGTGAGTCATTCATCGAACATGATTTCTCGGTGCGCTACGTCGCCGACAATTCCAATTCTGCGTTGCCGCTCATTTACCGCATAGCGGCGGTATGGGGTGCGCACGAAGGATCGATGTTGTTATGGACCTGTATCCTCGGGTTATGGACCGTCGCAGTCGCGTTGCGTTCGCGTGGTCTGCCGCCCGCTTTCGCCGCACGCGTGCTCGGTGTGTTAGGGGTGATCGCCGCGGGCTTCCTGCTGTTTCTGTTGGCCACCTCCAATCCGTTTGCACGATTGTTTCCCGCCGCACCGGATGGTCGTGATCTCAATCCATTGCTGCAGGATCCAGCTCTGGCAGCGCATCCGCCAATGCTCTATTTGGGCTATGTCGGCTTCAGCGTCGCGTTCGCTTTCGCCTGCGCGGCAATGCTTGAAGGCAAACTCGATCAGACTTGGGCGCGCTGGACCAGACCCTGGACTACCGCTGCCTGGGCATTTCTGTCCATCGGTATTGCGTTAGGGTCCTGGTGGGCCTATTACGAATTGGGCTGGGGCGGCTATTGGTTCTGGGATCCTGTGGAAAATGCCTCGTTCATGCCATGGCTGATGGGTACAGCGCTGATCCATTCGCTCGCTGTGACCGACAAGCGCGGGCTGTTCAAGAGCTGGACCCTGCTGCTCGCGATATTGACCTTCAGCCTGAGTTTGTTAGGTACTTTCCTGGTCAGGTCAGGTGTGCTGGTGTCGGTACATTCGTTTGCGGCCGATCCAACGCGCGGTATTTTTATCCTGATTTTTCTGATTATCGCGATCGGCGGCGCGTTGCTGCTCTATGCATGGCGTGCGCCGCTATTGAAATCCTCGGCAGGTTTCGAGTTGACGGCGCGCGAAGCGTTCCTGCTGTTCAATAACATTCTGCTGGTTATCGCCTGCGCGGTGGTGTTTGTGGGCACGCTCGCACCCTTGATTTCGGATGCATTGGGTCTGGGCACGCTATCGGTGGGCGCGCAGTATTTCAATCCGGTGTTTCTGTTGCCGACTATGCCTTTGCTCGCACTGGTCTCCGTTGGGATTCATGCCGGCTGGAAAAAAGGCCGCTTGGGTGAACAGCGCCGCCGGCTGCTGGCCAGTTTCGCTCTGGCTTGCGCGTTCGCGCTGGCAGTTTTGCTGGGCATCAACGGTGGGACGGACTGGCGCACTCCCGTGGCGATCGGCCTGGGTGCGTGGATCATCTTGTCGTCATTGATAGAGCCGTTGGTGCGCATCTGGCGCGGACTGAGCCTGTCGCGTGCGATATTGGGAATGACGCTGGCGCACATCGGTTTGGGAGTTTTCGTACTGTCGATATCGGCGGTGGAGACCTACACGGTTGAACGTGACGTTGCCTTGCGCATAGGCGAGCAGGCCAGCGTCGGCTCTTTTGAATATCGTCTGGTGTCGATGAGCCCGGTCGAGGGTCCGAACTATGATGGTGTGCGTGCTGAAGTAATCGTTAGCCAGGGAGGTCGCGAAGTTGCTGTCCTGCATCCCGAGAAGCGGCAATACTGGGTGCAGCGGTCAGTGATGACCGAAGCGGGAATTGCCAGCGATGCGACGCGCAATATTTTTGCGGCTATTGGCGAGGATCTCGGCGACGGCAAGTGGAGCATTCGCGCGCAAGTTCGCCCATTCATTAACTACGTCTGGTTATCGGCGTTTTTGATGGCGTTAGGCGGCACGCTGGCGGCGCTGGACCGCCGTTATCGGCGCCGCGCCGATGCCGCTACGCTGGAAACGCAGCAGGCAACTGAGCAGCCGCAGTTGTCGCCGAACCCCGCGTCTTCATGAATCGGTTCGTACTCCCCGCGGCCGTGTTTGGCGCGCTGGTGTTGGTTCTTGCGGTTGGTGTTAAACGCGCCCCTGAAAAGAGCACCATCCAGTCCGTATTGATTGGCCGCTCCGCGCCGGAATTTTCGCTGCCAGTCCTGGGTGATCCGGCAGGCTCGCGATTTGCCTCGACATCCCTGCGAGGCCGTTGGCATTTGTTGAATGTCTGGGGAACCTGGTGTGCGGAATGCCGCAACGAGCATGCAACCCTGATGCGGATCAAGGCTTCTGGCAAAGTGGCAGTCGTCGGTCTTGATTGGAAAGATCAACCGGAGGATGCGCGCAGATGGCTGCAGCAACTGGGGAATCCTTACGAGGTGGTTGTCGAGGATCGCGATGGCCGCGTGGCCATCGACTACGGTGTTTATGGAGCGCCGGAGACCTTTCTGGTGGACCCGCAGCGAATCATCGTCTATCGACATGTGGGTGCGCTGACAGACGTTGTGTGGGCGCAGCAATTTCTCGCCCGCATCCAATCAGGCGGAGTACAGCGTTAGATATGCGTTTCTTGAAACTGCCTGTGTTGCTGCTCTGGATGCTGTTTACCGGTATGGCGCTCGCCGTCGATCCGGAGGAAATGGCTGACCCGGGTTTGCAGGCGCGTTACCGCTCGCTGACCCATGAATTGCGATGCATGCAATGCCAGAATCAATCCATTGCTGATTCCCCGGTTGGCTTGGCGGGCGATCTGCGCCGTGAAGTGCGCGAACTGCTACAGCAAGGAAAATCTGATAACGAGATTCGTGCCTGGATGAGCGATCGATATGGCGCCTTTATCTTGTTCCGACCCGAGTTCAATTCGCGGACCGCCTGGCTTTGGCTGCTGCCAGTATTGATGTTGTTAGGCGGGGCGGCTGTGGGCTGGCGGGTGATCCGTCAGCGCCGAGAATTGGAGCCTTTCGACACTGACCGGCCCGAGGATCGCTCGTGACGCCATGGTTTGCGGGACTGGCAGGCCTATTGTTGGTCGGCGCCATCGCGGTCGTAGTCTGGCCGCTATGGCGCAGAGGGGGATCACCGCGTGCCAACCGTGCGGTGCTGCTGCTGATTTGCGGTTTGCCTCTGTGCGCGGTCGTGCTGTATCGCGCGTGGAGCAATTTCAATTGGGCTGAGCCTGCGCCCGCAGTCGATTCGCCCGCAAACATGGTCGCACGTCTAGCGCGCCGTCTGGAGCGCGAGCCGCAAGACGTGGACGGTTGGAAGCTCCTCGGCCAATCCTATCTTGTGTTAGGGCAGAATCCACAGGCGGCCCGCGCCTTTCAGCGTGCCGACCGGCTGCGTAATGGCGCCGACGCAGATGCTGTGTTAGGTTGGGCGGAAGCCTTGTTTCGCGACGATGAGGCAGAAATCGAAGGCCGTGCTGGACGGCTGTTCGAACGGGCGCTGACTCTCGACCCGACATCGGTCAAGGCCAATCTGTTCGCAGCCATCGCTGCGCAGCGACGTGGCGAATTGCAGCTGGCCCGTGACCGTTTCACCAAGGTGTTGGGCGCCGCTCCTCCGGAGGAACTGCGCACAGCGATCCAGGCGCAGTTGGCGCAGCTTGATCGTACCCTCGGCGGCGGCTCTACCGCCGTGTCGGGTACTGCCAAAGTCATGGTGACGATCAAGCTCGGTCGCAAGTGGCAGGCTGCTCAGTTCGCCCAGACACCACTATTTGTTCTGGTGCGCCGTCCGGGGCAGCCAGGGCCGCCTCTGGCGGCCAAAAAACTGGCGGCTGTTTTTCCCCAGCAGGTTGAACTGACTTCGGCGGACGCGATGCTGCCGGGAAGCGAAATTACCGCCGGCGAGACCGTCGAAGTTGTCGCGCGCCTGGCAGCTGGCGGCACGCCGACACCGGCTGCTGGCGATCCTTTCGGCATCATTCAGTACAAAGTGGGGCAGGACGCCCGCCGTGAGATTGTGATCGACCAAATATCTCCTTCCCGCTAGCATGTTTGGTCGCGTATGAGACTTCAGTTTCGAAACAGCCCGTCCATGTGGTCCCTGTACCCAAAGGTGCTGGTCGGCCGCAAACCGGTGTTGCTGCGCGCGGGTTCGAC
The DNA here is from genome assembly GCA_043769085.1 of Gammaproteobacteria bacterium. Classification (GTDB taxonomy): domain Bacteria; phylum Pseudomonadota; class Gammaproteobacteria; order Steroidobacterales; family Steroidobacteraceae; genus UBA964. The sequence goes on along the minus strand of JAYVJR010000010.1, from coordinate 129,079 downwards.
TGTTCCCCTGATCGAGGCGCAGATCGACAACGTCTGTCCGGATGCCGCTCATCTGCGTGCATATCGAGTAATTTGCGGCGCTGCGCAGGATAATTGGCTGCCGATTGCCTATCCGCATGTGCTGGCCAGTGGTTTGCACCTGGCGGTACTTTCCCATGAAACGTTCCCGGTCAAGTTGTTAGGTCTGGTGCACGTGCGCAATCGCATCCGACAGTACCGAGGACTGCCCGCAGATCAACCAGGCAAGCTGAGTGTGGCCATTGAGGGTCATGAAGACACCGATCGTGGCCAGGAGTTCACTTTGCGCACTCAGTGGCACGATCCGGATGGTGAGCTTCTATGGGAAGAAGAATGCGTTTTTTTGTCCAGACGCAAACGCTCGGGCGCCAGCAGCGAAGTTGGTGGTCGCGAAAAAGCTTTGGCCGACGCGGCGTCGCGACCGGCGGGCTTGAGAACCACCAGTTTTCGGGCGCCGGCAGGGCTCGGCCGTAGCTATGGTTTGTTAGGCGGCGATCTTAACCCAATTCACCTCGCCGACCTCAGCGCCAAAATGTTCGGATTCAAGTCGGCCATCGCGCACGGCATGTGGTCGCTGGCGCGCACGGCGTCAGATCTGGATTCGGAGTTGTTGCAGATCCGCTGTGAATTAAATGTCGCCTTCAAATTGCCGGTGTTTCTGCCGTCCTGGTTGGTGCTTGAACAGTGGGGCCAGAATGACGGAATTGATTTCACTTTGCGCGACGGCCAGGGTCAGAGGCCGCATCTGAGCGGTTCGCTTCGGCCACTGCAATGACCGAAGTCGTAGCGGTGCCGCGCGGCCGCTTTCAGATACTTGCCGACGAATGGCGGCCGCTGCTGGCGTCCGCCGCCGCCTATTTCTTTTTGTTAGGTGGATATTATATGTTGCGCAGCCCCCGTGAGGCGTATGCGCTGCAGGTCGGTCGAGAAAACATCGATCTGCTGTTCTATGTATCTATGGCCGTGATGGTGCCGGTGTTGCCAGCCTATTGGTGGCTGGTTGGCAGGGTGCGACGCGGCTGGCTTTATGCGGGCGTGGTGTCGAGCGTGGCCGTGTTATTTCTCGCGCTCGGGCTGGCGCTACGTGCCGCGCCCGATTCGCGTGTTCTGGCAGGTGTATTCTTTGTCGCTGTGACCTCGTTGAACCTGTTCCTGGTCACGGTGTTCTGGAGCACGATGGTGGATTTATGGCGCAGTGGTGCGGCCAAGCGCCTGTTTGGCGTCATCGCAGCGGGCGGCAGTGCCGGCGCGATTTCCGGACCCGCGTTTAATGCTCTGTTCGTCGGCTCTTTGGGAACAGCTAACGTCATTTTCGTGGCCTGCGGCATGTTGTTAGCGGCTGTTGTTTGCGGGCGGTTGGCGCAGGGCTGGGCGTTGGTAACAGATTCCGCCGCTGCACGCCCAGACACCATCGTGGGTGGCAGGGTCATCGATGATTTGAAACGCCTGGCGACTTCACCTTATTTGCTGGCCATTGGTGGATTGATAGTCGCGGGTCAGGTTTTGGGTGCCTTCATGTACCAGGAGCAGGCACGCTTTGTGGCGGAGAACTACGTTTCGAATGAGGCGCGCACGGGATTGTTCGCGCGACTTGATTTGGCGGTCAACGTGCTGGCGTTGCTGGCGCAGGTCTTCGTGGTTGGCTGGCTGGTGGCGCGCGGGGGTGTGCGCTGGTCACTGTCGGCGGTGCCGCTGGTGTTGATTGCCTCACTGGTGCCTTTGGCATTGTTTCCGCTCGGTGCGGTATTGCTGGCGACCCAAATTGTCAGGCGGGCCGCAGACTATGGGCTTTTCAAACCGACTCGAGAAATGTTATTCACTGTGCTCAACCCAGAGACCAAGTTCAAGAGCAAAAGTTTGTTAGATACTTTGCTGCAGCGCGGCGGCGACAGTCTGGGCCAGTGGTTGTACGGCTTTGTTGCGGTGCTAGGGCTCGCAGCTAACGCCTGGATCTGTGCACTGTTTTCTTTGCTCATGTTGGGTGTTGCGATCTGGCTGGGCGGACAATTCAGTCGATCGGAATCAGATATGCGACAGGGCGCATCGACGCGGTTGTGAAGCCCGCCCGCGCCGCTGACATCCTGCGACTGGCCGGTCCACTGCTCGTTACCAATGCCATCCAGGCGATGCTCAACCTCACAGACACGTGGTTTTTGGGTCGCCTGGCGACCGATGCGGTTGCGGCCATGGCTGCGATCTATTGGGTGGTTTCGTGCATCACCATGCTGCTGGCCGGTGTTGCACTGATGGTTCAGTCGTACGTCAGTCAGGCCGTCGGCGCGCGGCGATTTCATGCCGCGAGCGCCACTACCTGGTCGGGGTTATGGGCGTCATTTTTTACGCTGCCGTTAGCCTGGCTGGCAGCGGCGCTTGGTCCGTTGATGATCGGCAGTCTCGGTTTGGAAGCATCGGTCGCTGCGAATGCGCTGGCATTCTGGCAACCGCGCATGCTCGGCTTGCCAATTGGCATGGCGACCTGGGCCCTGATGAGCTTCTTCAACGGCATAGGTGACACGCGCAAGACAATGGCGATCGCGCTGGTCGCGGTGCTGGTCAATATTCCGTTCAATCAGATTTTCATTTTCTCGTTAGATGGCGGGATGGCCGGATCAGCGTGGGCCACCAATCTGGCACAGACCGCGGCTTTGTTGGTTGGGCTCGCCTTCTTTCTGGCGCCGCAGCAGCGATTACGTTTTGCACCCCAACTGACTTGGCGTTTCCACAGTGCGCGGACGTGGCGCATGTTCAAGTCCGGTATGCCTGTCGGCATCATGTACGGTGCAGATCTGGTGGGTGTGGCGTTGTTTCAGATCATGGTGTCGCAGACCAGCGTTGCAGGGGCCGCGGCGACGCAGGTTGTGATGTCACTGACATCGCTGGCCTACCAACCCACCTTAGGCCTGGCGTCGGCGGGTGCCATTCTGGTGGGGCAGGCGATCGGCGCGCGCGACCGTGATTACGCGCGCCGCATGGGCAACCGCACGATTCAGTTGTGCGTCGTCTGGATGATCGTGGTCGCGGCGCTGTTGGTGTTGTCGTCGCGTTGGATCATGCCGTTCTTTCTGGGCGCGGACGACGCCAGTGCAAATGCGGCGCTCGAAATCGCGTTGACGGTCATCTGGATTGCGGCGGCTTATCAGGCATTTGACGGCCTCTATTTTGGTTCTGCATTTGTCCTGCGTGCAGCCGGCGATACGCGGGTGCCGGCGCTCGCAGCGTTACTGCTGTCGTGGTTTCTGTTTGTGCCGCTGGCGCACACGCTGGTGTTCACGGCGGAGCAGGCTTGGATTGCCGGGTTGCCTCAGGCGGGACTGGGTGCAACCGGCGGTTGGTTGGCATTGGCCATTTATGCGGCCTTGTTGGGCGGCAGCATGTTGCTGCGCTGGCAGCAAGGGCGCTGGCAGGGCCTGCGACTCAGCTAGGGCTAACGAAGAGGTGCGTGTGGCTGCCAGCCGAGCACGAAATAAATGGCGGCAAACCCCACCAGGTAGCCGAGCACGACATGCCAGCCGCCGCGTAACCAGGCGCCGACGGACTTCGCCTCGGGAAATCGGTTGGATACGGCAACGCCAGCGGATGAACCAAACCAAATCATCGAGCCGCCATAGCCAACCGCAAACGCCAGGAATCCCCAGTCATAGCCGCCGGCGTCCAGGGCCAGCTTGGTCAGTGGAATGTTGTCGAATACTGCTGAAAGAAATCCAAGCCCGAAGGTCGTTTGCACCGAGGCGGCGGGTAGTTTTTCCACGGGCATTAGCGAGGCGCACAGCACCAGTGCTAACAGAAACAGACTGCCACTTATCGCGGACGGCAGGATGCTCCAGGTGGGTTTTCGCCAGATGGCCGTCAGCAGCAGCACCAGCCAGACTGCTAGGCCGAGAAATGGCAGACTGCCACCGATGGTCTCGGGCATGCGGTTGACCGCAACGTTAGCAATGATGGCGGCCACCAGAATAAAACCGACAATGATCAGCCGCGGCCAATCGATTCGGTGCGTGTCGATGCCATCCTTGACGATAGGCGAAAATCGTTGCTGCTGTCGGGAAGCGGGGATCGCAAACACGAAAAAAGCCGCAAACGAGGCGACGTAAGCATGCAGAACATCGATGGCGTTGACGCCGGCAATCCACATCATGGTCGTCGTTGTGTCGCCTAACACGCTGCCGGCGCCGCCAGCATTGGCAGCTGCGACGATCGCTGCCAGATAGCCGATATGTACGCGATTGCGAAATACACCGGCGGCCATGGTCGCGCCGATCAGGGCTCCTGCGATGTTGTCGAGGAACGCTGACATCACGAACACGATGCCCAGCAGAGCCAGCGCCCCAAGCCAATCGTCCGGCAGGAAACCGGGTAGTACTTTCGGTATTTTGGACAACTCAAAGTGATCGGCCAGTAACGCAAATCCGACCAGCAAGCCGAAAAGATTGGCCAGAATTACCCATTCATGCTGCATATGAGCTAACAGACCGGCGAAACCCGCAATGCCATCGAACCCGGTTGCCAGTAGCTTGTAAGCAATGATTGTGACCAGTCCGCTAACAGCAATCGCCAGCACATGGCGGTGAAACAGCGCAACGCCAAGCAGCGTAACGCCAAACAGCAGAAACTCGACCGGTGGCATCAGTTCGCAGCCAACCAGTCGAGCAGGGTCTTCGAGAAGCGGATTTTCTGTTCTTTGCCGGCCACTACGTGGGCCACGTCCTCCCAGAGGAGGCCTTTGGCGCCCGGAATGCCGCGCTCGATCGGCAGGGTCGTGCGTGGACTGGTGACTGTGTCGAGGCCCGCGTGAATGATGAGGCTCGGGCAGCGGATTGCCCGCAGCCGGTCGCTCGAGTCGAATGCGACACAGGCATCGATCAGGCGCTCGTGGCTACGCAGGCGCCCGCGGAGCTCTTTCCAGCCGCCTTTTTCACCTAACAGTTTGGATTTGTTCTGGTTATAGAACTCAGGCGTGAATGACAGTAGGGTCACCGCTTTCTGAAACGCATCGAAACCGATATCGCGGTGAATCCAGCGAAACATTTCGAGTTGATCCCGCAGGAAATCGTCGACGCTGCACCAGGCCCCCATATTCAGCATGCTGCGGGCCAGGTCCGGCCGGTTGATGGCGATTTCCTGACAGACACAGGCGCCCATGCCGACCAGCCCCACCAGATGCACGTTCTTAAGCCCAAGATGATCGAGGAGCCCGATCGCGTCACCGGCATGCAGCGCCATGGTCGACGCTTGACTCAGGTCATCGTCGGAATCGCAGATGCCACGGTAATCGAAACAGATTACCTGGTAGTTGTCAGTCAGACCGCGCGCGAGATGATGGTGATTGTCATGGCAGAAAGTGCCCCAACCGCCCATACATAGAATGGGTTCGCCCCGACCCAGGACTTCATAGTACATGTTGTGGTTGTTGATTCGGGCAATGGGCATTTAACTAGGTTTCCGGTGCGAAAAATCAGAACGGTTTCGTAACGCCTAACAAAGCAGTCAGAATTAGCAGAGCATATAGCGCCAACACAAATCGAATAGCGTTGTCGATGCCGGCGGACAACGCCGCTTCATCTCCTGCGGATGGGCCGCTGCTGGCAAGGCGCATGAAGGCAGGAGCAACCGGGCGAAACGCATAGTCAATGCCGATACCCACAGCGAAAATCAACGCATACAGGAGCAGTTTGGTGGCGAGCCACGCATTGGCAAAAGGCGCACCGGTCGCGAGCGACGCCAGCGAAACCGCACCGAGCACGATGAGCATGACGCCTTGAACCCGCAGATGCCAGCGGTTGAGCAATTCGCCGCGTGGCGTACCGGAGGCACGTGACAATTGCGTGATCAGCACAATCCAGCCAATAGCGAACAACCACGCCAACGTATGCGCCCAGCCAGGGACGACTTCGTAGCCACCGCTGGCAGTCACGGCCAGTCCGACTGGCAGCATCAATGCGAAAGCGATCCGTGGCAAAAAATCGATGACCAGAGCCATTCGCAATGCAAACCCTCGTTCGGCCAGGCCTAAATCGCGCCTTTTGGCCTCGCGCGCCAACAGCAACACTCCGAGGTCGGCGCCCAACCAATAGACGAACAGCAAAAGATGCGCAAATACCCAGAGTCGATGCACGTTCATGCGCGCATTGTATCGGATCGCTGAATCGCGGTAGGGTTCGGACCATGGACCCATATGTTGCCGCCAAGCTTGCTCATCTACTGCTCTTTGCCTATTGGTTGGGTGGCGACGTCGGGGTGTTCTACTCGGCCACGTTTCTGCGCAAGCGCGAGCTGTCGATTGAAGCGCGTCAGACGGCGCTGCGCATCCTCGGGTGGGTCGACATGATTCCGCGCTATTGCCTGGTATTGATGCTGCCGATCGGTTATTGGCTGGCTGGCAGCCTTGGGGCGGTGCAGCTGCGGCCAGGTTGGATCGGCGTCACCTTTGCGCTTGCCGTGGCTTGGCTGGCCCTGGTCACCGCGGTGCACCGTTTGCAGGGCACCCTGTTAGGCGAGCGTTTGCGGAAAGTGGATCTGGCGTGGCGATTCATCATCGTGCCAGGATTGATCTGGGATGCGGTCCAGGGTTTTCGGGGCGTAGGACATTTGCTGACACCATGGCTCAGCGCCAAGGTTTTGGTATACGCGCTGTGCATAGCCTGCGGCATTGGTATCCGGATGGTCGGTCGGCCCATGGCGCCGGCGTTGCGGCAGATCTTTACCACCGGATCCACGCCTGACCTTGAAGCGCTGGTGGTACGAACGCAGGCACGTACACGACCGATCGTGCTGTGCATCTGGGGGCTACTGATTCTGGCCGCCTATTTCGGAATCGCGAAGCCGAGTTTCGGCCTCAGCTAGCGGCCGGTACCTGCATGCCTTTTTGGACGGCCGGGCGCGCTGCGATTTTTGCGGCCCAGCGCCCGATGTTAGGGTGCTGATCGAAGTTTCCCGGAAAACGTTTCATGGAAATCGCGGCCACTGGGTAGGCAATGATGTCGGCGATCGTGTATTCGCCGCCGGCCAGAAACTCATGGCGACCCAGCGCTTTTTCCATCGGTGTCAGCATCCGCAGGCACAGCTGATTGTAGAAATCGATGGCCGCGGGCACCTTTTCTTTCATCATGATGTTGAATACAAACTGGCCGGTGTAGGCCGGGCCAATGTCACTTGAGACAATGCCAAGCCATTCGAAAACTCTGGCACGGTCGGGCTGTGCAATCGGCAGCAGCTGGCGCGATTTTTCCGCGAGATAAACTAGTATTGCCGCCGATCCATACACCGTGACCGGTGCGTTCAATGCGGGATCCTTATCGACGATCAGCGGCAGGCGACCCACGGGATTGAGTTGCAGAAAAGCCGGTGTCTGATGCTCACCTTTTTGCAGATTGTAAGCCGTGACTTCGTAGGGTAATTTCAGTTCTTCCAGAGTGATTGAGACCTTGTAGCCGTTTGCGGTTGCCACGGTATGAAGTTCGATCATGATCTGTTTCCTGAATTAGAGTGTGAGCCAGCATGATGCTGTAGGAGCGGGCCATGGCGCAAATCGAACGCGGCTTTGTCACCATTCGCGAAGGGCAGGTTCATTACCGACGCACGGCCGAGCGACGGGACGGCCGGACTGTTTGGATGGTACATGCCTCGCCGGCTTCATCCACGGCTCTCGTGCCGCTGATGCGCGAGCTGGGAGAGCACCGTACCTGTATTGCGCCAGATACTTTGGGCAACGGCGACTCAGCACCGGCCTCGGTCGCCGAACCGGATATCGCGCATTACGCGGAGTCCTCCCTGCGCGTGATGGATAGGCTCGGCATCGTGAACGCGGATCTCTACGGCAGCCATACCGGCGCGCATATCGTGATGGAAATGGCCATTCAGCAGCCGCATCGATTTGGCCGCATGGTGTTAGATGGAATCGGCATGTTCACTGCAACAGAGAAGGCGGACATGCTGCAGAACTATGCTCCTGCGCAGAAACCGGATTTCTTCGGCAGTCAATTTCACTGGGCCTGGCACTTCGTGCGCGATCAGGGTTGGTTTTTCCCGTATTTTCATCGCGATGCGGCGCATCTTCGCGGACTCAACGCGCCATCGTCCGATAGTCTTCATGAGACCACGGTGGAAGTGCTGAAGTCGATTCGCACCTACCATCTCGCCTATCGCGCGGCGTTCGCCCATCCGGACCGCGAGCGTTTGCCGCAGGTGAAGATCCCGACGCTGATAATGGCGGACGATACCGACCCATTACGGGTAGGCGTCAGTGCGGCGGCGGCACTGTTGCCAGGTTGCCGGTCAACCATATTGCGCGACAGTGCGACCGCAGCCGGTCAGGCCAGCAAAATCGAATTGTTGCGCACGTTTTTGGACTCTGGCGATTTGCCGGATTTTTGTTAGTAACGTTTTTCAGGACCAAAAATGTCAATACCAGCTCCACCGGTCACACCGCTCAAACGCACGGCTATCTTTGTGCGTGACATGCAGCGCTCGTTGCTGTTCTATCGCCGTGTTCTAGGTATGAATATTTGGGTGCAGGGCAAAGCAGGCAAGGAATTGCCGCCGATTTTCCGATTGTTAGGGGTTCCGCCTGGGCGATTGCGGTGGTGCATCCTGCAGTCTGCGGATGTCGCCTGGGGCATGGTGGGTCTATTCGAACTGCAAAGCCCAAAACTGGGACGCGCGAGTCTGTCGCAGCCGCGTCGTGCTAACGCCGGCGAAGCCTGCCTGGTGTTCCATACGCCGGATATTGACAAGATCTATCGCGGTGCGCGCCGGATGAAACTGCCAGTGCTGTGCCCGCCGACGACACTTGCGTTAGCACAGCATGGGGTCGAATCCCGTGAAATGACGATTCGAGATCCGAATGGCGTCATGGTGAACTTGATTCAAAACGTCAAAGGCGGCTCGATCGGATTGTCGAACCGCTTTCCGGGCATCAAGGGGCGCCGTACTTCGGGATCGGCGCGGGGTCGATCGGGATGATGGTAGATTTCAGTTCGGTAAAAAAATCCAGACTGGAATAGGGCCCGTCTCGTCCGATGCCTGATTCCTTGAAACCGCCGAAAGGTGCCCGAAGTTCGCGCATTAGAGGCGTGTTAATCCACACTGTGCCAGCGCGGATTTCGCGCGAACAGCGCATGGCCGCATTGAGATCGTCCGACCAAACATAGCTAACCAGTCCAAAGTTTGACCGGTTGGCGATGCGGATGGCGTCGTCCAGAGTATCGAATTCCAGGAAGGTCGCGAAAGGGCCGAAGATTTCTTCCTGGCAGACTCGGGCGTCATTGTTCGATGCCAGGACCGCTGTCGGTTCCATGAAAAAGCCACGCGAAAATCCTGGCGCTCGACGCCCGCCGACCAGAAGCTTGCCGCCATCTGCTTTGGCGATGTCTACATACGACAGCACCCGTTCCAAATGCGCTTTGAAAGCGAGTGGTCCGATTTCACTGTTAGGGTCGAGCGGGTCGCCGATGCGAATTTGGCGCGCTCGTTCCACAAAACGCTCCATGAACTGTGCTGCGATGCTGCGCTGAACCAGGATGCGAGAGCCCGCCAGGCATTGCTGGCCGTTATTGCCAAAAATACTGGCCAGCGCACCATCCAGCGCACGCTCCAAGTTGGCGGATTCGAGCACGATGTTGGCGGACTTGCCGCCCAACTCCAGCACGATGGGTTTCAGATTGCGACCGGCTGTTGCGGCAATCGAGCGGCCGGTGACGGTGCCACCGGTAAAGCCGATCATATCGATGCCGGGATGGCTAACAAGCGCATTGCCTGTGACCGCGCCCCGGCCATTGACCAAATTGACCACGCCCGGTGGCAACCCCGCTTCATGGAAAATCTCGACCATGCGCCGCATCGAAAGCGGCGTATATTCAGACGGTTTTAGAACGCAGGTATTACCCCAGGGTATACAAGTGGCAACACGCATCGAAGCCAGCGCCAACGGCGCATTCCACGGCGCGATACAGCCTGCGACGCCCTTGGGTTCGCGCGTGACGTAAGTCAAAAAGCCTTTTGTCTGAGTATAGGTTTCGCCGTGGGCGGTACTGGCGACTTCGGCAAAAAACTCGAAGTTGCGCGCCATCCGACTGACATGGAAGCGAACACTCGCCATGGGCAGGCCGGCATTAAGCGATTCCAGATACATGAGTTCGTCAGCATTCTTTCGCAAGTGATCACGAATTGAATACAGGATGTCCTTGCGATCGTTGATGTCCATGCGCGGCCATGGACCCTCATCAAAGGCCCGGCGCGCCGACTGCACGGCAGCGTCGACTTCCGCGGCGTCCGCTTCGCGCAGCTTTGTCAGCGGTTCCTCAGTGGTTGGATTCAGAACGACAAAATCTTCGCCACCTGACTTAAGCGCTATGGGCTTGCCGTCGATAATGCTGGTGACATGCGGGTTTACCGCGAATCCGCGGCTTTGAGTGACTGCGTTCATGTTAGCTTCCTGACTATTTCCAGGCGGTGGCGACAAACCAGGGCAGGGAGCCTGCTTTCTTGGTCAGGCTCCCCACGTGGCTGCGGTCGGCGGGAATGCCGACTGCCGCCATGTCGGCTGCCAGATCTGCGGTTGCGTAGACTTCCCAATAGGGTTCGTTGTTGTTCAGCGTGTCCCAGCCGAAATCGAACTGCTGCACCGGGCTCAACTCGGAGTATCGCAAGGGCACGTCCTGGTGCACCATGACACCGCCCGGAGCTAACAGACGCCAGGATTCACGCAGCATACCCTTGCGAGTCGCATCGGAAATCTCGTGCATGAGATTATGAGAGACGATCAGATCGAAACTGTCATCCGTAAACGTGGTTGCTGCGCAATCCATCTGGTGAAAATGTACCCGCGCACCCAGCGCTTCGGCGCGCGCATGCGCATAGCGCAGCATGCCCGAGCCAACATCAATCGCATGCACCTGCGCATCAGGGAAAGCCTGAGCATATGGCACGCTGGCCGAGCCGGCGCTGCAGCCCATGTCAAGGATGCGTCGCGGTTTTAGGTTGGGGAAACGATCACGAATAAACTCTTGTACATGAGCGGCCTTGCTGTCGGTGCGGCTGATGCCATTGCCGAACGCATACAGGTTGCCACCCATCTCATACAGCGCACCGGCGCAAACGTCGCCGCAGCCGAGGTCCATCAGATAGCCGCCGGTCTGCAGGTGCACATCGACTGCTGCCATGCCGCGTGGCGGCACCAGCGCGGGGTTGAGTTCCAGTGTGCCGCCCCATTGCGGTCTTGCAGTGAGTTGCGCAGCGGTGCCCGCCAGACGCAGGCGATCGCGAAAGATACTATCGCCAACCGCCTGCCACATGTGCTCCTGGGCGCTGCGCGCAAAACTGGACCAGCTGCGCCAGGCCGGATGTTTGACCATATGGTCGCGAATTTCGTCACGGCTGACGGGTCGGTGCCCGGTCTGGTGCTCGACATCGGCAGCAACCACTTCATTGAACAGACGCTGTTGTGTCGAACGCAGGTTCCGCGCCAGCGACTGCTTGAACGCCACGTTAAACTGTTGCCGGGAGGCCTCATCGTGCGATACCTCGGCGAGGAGGGTATGCTGAACGCTGCGTACCATAGACCCTAGAATCCGTGACATTTGCTGCCGGTGTCAAGTTGTCATGCAGCTATTTGTATCGGCGTAGTCATCATGCGAACATAACGATATGTCGATTCGGGATTTACGCAGTTTTCTGTCTGATCACAAGAGCTCCGTCTGGGAGATTAATCGGCCAGTTGACGTTCGTCACACTCTGACAGCACTGCAGCACGAGTTGGACAGTGCGGGCCGGTTTCCCGTGATTGTTGCTCGGCAGCCGCAGCGAGGCGATGGTCAGCCTTGCGACATCCCGGTCGTCACCAATTTGACGGCCAGCCGGGTGTTGACGGCTGCCGCGCTTGGTATCCCGGATCATCGCCTCACTGCTTCCTGGTTTGCGACGCGCACCGCGAGTGGCATTGATCCGCTGGTGCTGCCTGCGGGCGCCGCTCCGGTGCAAGAGGTGATCTGGGAGGGCGAGCAGGCCAGCCTACGGCGGTTGCCGGTGCTCACGCAGCATGAGCTTGAGCCGGGGCCCTATCTGACGGCAGCCCACGCGACCACGTTCGATCCCGATACCGGCGTTGACAATACGGCGATCCAGCGCTGCTGGGTGTTAGCTGACAGGCAGATGACCTGGTTTCCGTATCCCACGACCCACAACATGCGCAACTTGCGCAAGTTCTGGTCACGCGGTGAGCCCTGTCCAGTGGCTTTTTGGATAGGGCATCATCCGGCTGTCCTGTTAGGCAGTCAGTCCAAACTGAAATACCCGGAGAGTCATTGGCGCGCCACTGGCGGCGTTTTGGGCGAACCCTTGCGTCTGGTGCCATCGCGGCTGCACGGATCCAAGATCATGGTGCCAGCCGATGCAGAGATTGTCATCGAAGGCTATGCGCCCGTCGATAGCTACCACGCTGATGGGCCGTTCGGCGAGTACACGGGCTATCTGGGCGCGCAGGTGCAGGCGCCTTTGTTCGAAGTGGGCTGCATCACCATGCGGCGCGATCCGATATATCACGACTATGGATCCGGTCTGACGGACATGCTGGTACCCGACAACATGGCCATGGAAGGCAAGCTGTTCCAAATGGTCAAGGCGGTTGCGCCCTCACTGGTCAATGTTCATGTGCCGACCGAAGGACGCAGGTTTCATGCCTACCTGCAGCTGCGCAACCCGGCGCGTGGCGAGGCACGCGATGCGCTCGCGGCGGCGCTGGCGTATCGACGCGTCAAGACGGTTGTCGCAGTCGATGAGGACGTCGATATCTTTGCGCCACAGGCGGTGCTTTGGGCGCTGGCCACCCGCGTGCAATGGTCGCGAGACGGGATGATTATTGATGGTCTGTCGGGGTCCAACTTGGATCCGTCGTTGCCCGAAGGAGCTAACACCGCATCTAAAATGGGTGTGGATGCAACGCTGCCGCCGCCACCGCGTCCCGGCGCCCCGCGCGCGGTGCCGCCAGTAGCGACCGTGCCCGAAGGCAGTATCCGCCGCGCACGTGACCTGTTAGGACTGGTCAAGGACATGAAGAGCTGGCCTGGCGCATGAATGGCGAAGTGAAAAAGAAACCGGTGTTGTTGCGCGACACAGCGGGCGCAGCCTGGGAGAAGCGTGGCAATACTTTGTGGCTGTCCTGCGACGGCTGCGCAACCTGGTTTCCGGTCAGCGTCGGGTTGACACGGCCCGGGGCGACGCCAGCCTGTTGCCCATGCTGCCACAACAAGATACCTCTGAACTGAAGGAGCAATTCACGATGAACAAGATGCCGACCAAAGATTTTCATGCCGCGCTCGAGGCGGCCCGTCAGCCCAAACACGGCGGCGGCCATGTCTTCAGCCGTGCCTGGGCCGCCGGCGAGTTGAACCGTAGTCAGCTGGGCGACTGGGCCGTACAGCATTTCTACTACATCGATCCGATTCCGCAACAGTTTGCGCTGTTGTATTCGCGCTTGCCCGATCTCGATGCCCGTCAGCATTTGATGGAAAACCTGTTAGGCGAGGAGATGCCGCAGATGCCCGAAAAACGGCACCCAGATCTACTGCGTAAATTTGCACGCGCCTGCGGCGTCGCTGACGAGAAGATTTTGCGTGCGGAACAGCATGGCGATGTCTTGCCTACCACCCGTGCAATGCGCGCCTGGATCTGGGAACTCGCCGGTATCCGCCACATTGCGGAGAGCTGCGCCGGTATCATGGTCGCGCTCGAGGGCCAGTTGCCAACTCTCTATCCCAAATACGTGGAAGCCATGCGCAAAATGGCTTTCTCGGACGACGATTTGGAGTTCTTCCATGTCCATATTGAAGGCGACACCGAGCATGCGCATGTGGGCCTGGAGCTGACCGATCGTTATGCAACATCAGCTGACCTGCAGGCGCGTGCGCTGGCAACAGTCCGCGGCTCCGCCGAGTTGCGTTACTCCATGCTCGACGGTATTTATGATCGCGTGGTATTGAAGAACGCGGCCTGATGAGCGCAGTCGTACTGATCACAGGGGCCGCGGGTGGCATCGGCCAGGCAACTGTTAGTCTGCTGCACTCGCGCGGGTTGCGCGTCGCGGCCGCTGACTTGCGTCTGGCGGAATTGCCATGTACCGACCCTGCTTTATTGTCTTGTAGGGTGGACGTCGCGGATGAGTTGTCGGTCAATAGCTGCGTGGCGCGCGTGGTCGCTGAGATGGGTCGTATAGATCATGTAGTGCACTTGGCAGGCCAGACGGGCTCCGGTCCGCTGACCGACGTTTCCCGTGCCGACTGGGACCGTTTGTTAGCAGTCAATTTGACGTCCGCTTTTTTGTTAGCAAAGGCTGTTGCCACGCCATTGGCGGCGACCCGAGGCAGTTTGACGCTGACCGCGTCGACCAATGGACTGAACGGTGGCAACGCGATGTCAGGTCCCGCGTATGCGGTGGCGAAGGCTGGCATTATCAATCTTACGCGCTACCTCGCCAAAGAATGGGCACCGCAGGGCATTCGTGTGAATGCGCTTGCGCCAGGCCCCATTGCAACGCCGATGGTGACCGACAAGTTCAGCGCAGCGCAGTTGGAGGCGATCAAGAGCCATGTTTTGCTGAAAAGGCTTGGTAGCGCGAGCGAGGTTGCAGCCGCAGTCGGTTACCTCGTAAGTGCCGATGCTCAGTATGTGACTGGCACGGTCATGAACGTGTCCGGCGGCGCGGTGCTCGATTGATAGCCCGTCGCGGGCCCTCGCTGGGGGCAGAACGAGTCGTGACCAGCAGCGGCACTCAGGTGCCTCGCTATCACCAGGTCTATGTTCGCTTGCGCACCTGGGTGCGCGACGGCAACTACGCGCCGGGATCGCAAATTCCTACTGAGCCTGAGCTGTGCAAGTTGTTCGGCGTATCGCGCATTACGATTCGCAAAGCAATATCCGAGCTGGTGCAGGAGGGTTGGTTGGTTAGACACCAGGGTCGCGGAACTTTTGTGAGTCTGGGCGCCGGTCGGCCCGCTGCGTCACTGGATCTGAGTGAAGCCCGTCATCGCGTCGCCGATATAGCAGCGTCCACGCAAGTGCGCGACCTGGTTGTTGCTGAGGTCACACCGGACGAGGAGACGCAGGCAACACTCGAGCTTGCGCCAGGTGAGCGCGTACAGCGTGCCAGCCATGTGCGTGTACATCGTGGCGCACCACTGGGTTTGATTACGACCTATGTGCCTCTTGATATTGCACGCCGTATCGTCCGGCGCGACATGACGCGTCAGCCCATGTTTGAACTGTTAGGTCGCGTGGGCGTGCAAGTGTCGTCGGCGGAGCAATGGTTAGGTGCCACCCTTGCAGACCTGACGGCGGCAAGTTCGCTTGGCATCGATGTCGGTGCACCGTTATTGCGGCTGACGCGCGTAGTCCATGACGTGCAGGGCAGGCCGGTTGAAAGGGTGGTTGCGCTCTATCGTGCCGATGCCTACCAGTACCAGATGCACCTGAGTCGAGGTAAGAGCAAGTTGCGCACTAGCCGGCAGGCTCCTTGAGCCAGTCGCGCCTTCAACCTGGCTGGTGGACGCAGAAACGCTGGTGGATTGGTGTGCTTTTGCTGCTGGTGACGGCAGTCGGCAGTATTGACCGGCAGGCGCTGTCGGTGACCGCCAAAGTGTTGATGGACGAGTTTGGTCTGACAAAAACCGAGTATGGCAGGCTGGGTTTTGCCTTTCTCTTTGCCTATGCGATCGGTCAGCTGCTGTCCGGGCTTTTCATCGACAAACTAGGAACCAAGCGCTCTTTGTCGTTGGCGGTTGTTTGGTGGAGCATTGCGGCCATCTTGCATATCTTTGCCGGCAGTTTTGGCGGCTTTTTCGCGGCCCGCGCATTTCTCGGAATCACTGAAGGCGCCAACCTGCCCGCGGCGATGAAGGCCATTGCCGAGTGGTTTCCAAAAGCCGAGCGCAGTATGGCGACCGGTTTGGTTACCGCGGGCACTAGTCTGGGTCTTATCCTTGCGCCACCGGTTGCCGGTACGCTGGCATATCAGTTTGGCTGGCAAGCAGCGTTTATCGTGCCTGGCATTGCCGGATTCATCTGGGTGTGGTTCTGGCAGCGTCACTATTTTCTGCCGGAAAATCACCCGACCATTTCAACCGAGGAGCGCGCACTCGCGTTAGGCGATCGAATCGATGCCGCCGCTCGAGCGCTGAGTTTTGGCGAGCGTATGAAATTATGGGGCCATTACCTGCGCTACCGAGAAACCTGGGGCCTGGTACTCGCTCGTTTTGTCGGCGATGGCTGCTTCTATTTTTTCGCAATCTGGATGCCGCTTTATCTGCAAACCGAGCGCGGCATGTCGATTTTGAAGACCGCATTCATTGCCGCAATTCCCTTTATTTTTGCGGATCTTGGCGCGCTCGGCGGCGGCTGGATGGGTCAGCGGCTGATTCGCAAAGGCTGGTCGGTCGATCGCTCGCGCAAGACCCTGATATGGGTAGGTTGTGTTGGCTCCCTGGTCGCGTGGCCGGTTGCCACTGTGGACGCTGCCTGGCTGGCTGTGCTGTTAGCTTCGCTGTCGGTGTTTTTCATACAGGTCAAGACCGCTTCGCTGTTTCCGCTGGCGACCGATCTTTTCCCGGCGCGTGATGTGGCGACGGTCTGGGGGTTGTCGGCCGCGGCAGGTTCGTTTGGCGCGGCCTTGTTTCAGCTTTTCGTCGGAGCGTTGATTGAAAGCCGTGGCTATCAGATCGCCTTCATCCTGGCGTCGGCGCTGTGCCTTGGTCAGGCGATCAGCATTTCGCTATTCATTCGCAAAGTTGAACCACTGCCATTGCGGGAGATGCGATGAACTACCTTCGCGGCGTTGCTATCCTTTGGATTGTCGGTCTGTTGTTCGTTATGTGCGCGGCGGCCCGTGCGGAGCAGGTGCCGGTGCCGGTTCAAATAGTGGACTGCACCGATTGCGCGCCGTTGGTTGTGGTGCCGCCCGGGCGGTTTCTGATGGGGTCGGCTGACGGTGAAAAGAACCGGCCGGAAGATCCGGTCCATGAAGTCCGCATTGCAAAGCCGTTTGCGTTAGGTCGATTTGAAGTCGCACTGCGGGAATTTCGGCGTTTCGTGACGGCCACCGGGCACCAGGTAAGTGCGGGATGCAGGGTGCAATCACGGCAGGTAGACGCCAAAAGCGGTCGCGTTGAATGGTTGAACGACCAGGCCGCCAGCTGGCAACAGCCCGCATTCAGTCAGGCCCAGCCTGAAGACTCGCCCGTAGTGTGTGTCGGACGGATAGACGCACAGGCGTATGCAAAATGGTTGGTCACTTTGACCGGCAAGCCGTACCGACTGCCATCGGAGGCGGAGTGGGAGTATGCCGCGGGTGCCGGGTCGCGCACTGCTTTCAGCTGGGGCAACAACCAGGACCTGGGCTGCGAGTTCGGCAATTTGTACGATCGTTCCGGACGCAAGTTGAGCGATTTTGGCTGGGGCTTCGTCGATTGCGAGGACGGCTACGCCGAAATTGCTCCTGTCGGCAGATTCAGACCTAACAAATTCGGTTTGCACGACATGCTGGGGAACGTCTGGGAATGGACCGCGGATTGTTACCGCCTCAATTACGAGCAGACGCCGCGCGATGGCCGTGCTGAGCCCGAAGCGGCCGACTGCCTCAATTGGTCGGTACGCGGTGGCGGCTGGATGACGCGCCCGAGCCGTCAACGCGTGAGCTTTCGCGGTCGCGATCCAAATGATGCGCATTACAGCTATTTCGGTTTTCGCGTTGCGCGAGATCTGTCGGCGGCGGAGATTGCCGCCTGGCGCAAGAGTCGTTAGCAACCATGTCTGCACCAAAACCCGGCAGTTTCCTGGCCGGTCAGTTCTTGCGACGCTTGCTGGCACTGGAAACCGGCATCCTGTTGGCGTCTTTCGCGGTGCTGGTCGTGGTGACTTTTGCGGATGTGCTGCTGCGCCGCATGACCGGCAGCGGGCTTATGTGGTCACGCGACGTGGGAATTTACGCGAACGTCTGGCTATCCATGCTCGGAATCGGCGTAGCCTCGGGAAGCGGCTCGCATCTCAGGCCACATTTCATGGATCATTGGATTCGGCCCGGCTGGGAGCCTGTGCTGGTGCGCGTGCAGGAAAGTCTCGCGGCGCTGGGATTTGTGATGCTGTGCCTGGTCTCCTGGCTGGTGGTCGCCGAAACACGTTCGCTGGGCGACATCAACAATGTGCTGCGCTGGCCGGTGTGGATTTGCCAACTTTGCATGCCAATGGCGTTCGCGTTTGCCGCCTGCAAACATGCGCTGTTTGCCTGGTATCCGGATTTACGCCCCGAAGAACGCGATGAAACCACGGCAGCACCGCGCGCATGACCGGAATCGGTCTCATCGTCATGGTGCTGCTGTTGCTCTGGTTGCGACAGTACCTGGTCATCGTGTTAGGCGCAGTCGCGGCCTATCTTTATCTGACTCTCGGCGACGGGCAGATCACCAACGTCATCCTCGACGGTTGGGACGAACTGCAGAAAGACGTTCTGATTGCCATTCCGCTTTACATGCTCGCGGGACAGCTGATGGCGGAAGGCGCGATGGCGCGACGACTGGTGCGCATCATGCGCGCGCTGACCGCGCCAGTGCCCGCAGGCCTGGCAGTCGCCACCTGCCTGTCCTGCGGCATGTTCGCTGCAATTGTTGGTTCCAGTACTGTAACCCTGCTGGCGGTCGGCACCATCATGTACCCTGCGCTATTGGCCGGAGGCTACAGCAAGTCGTTTTCGTTAGGTCTGCTGTGCGCGGGAGCGACGCTCGGCATCATCATCCCGCCATCAATTCCGCTGATTCTGTACGGCGTCATGACTGGCACTTCCATTGCAGATCTGTTTCTGGCCGGAGTCGGACCGGGTCTGTTGCTGTTGGGTCTTTTCGCTGCTTACTCACTGGCGACCCAATGGCGGCTGCGTGGCGGTCGTTGGGATGGCGCGGAGGCTGTCACGGCGCTTCGTGAAGGTTTTTGGGCGATGCTGATGCCTGTTATTGTTCTCGGCGGCATCTATTCCGGGCAGTTCACGGCTACCGAGTCCGCGGCGATTGCCGCTGAATACGCTTTGTTCGTTGAGCTGGTGCTTTACCGGCAACTGAGTTTGCGCGGACTGGTAGGCGTCACCTTGGACACCTCGAGGTTGATGGGCGGGTTGTTTCCCGTGCTGATGATGGCCCTGGCCATCAACAAGTTTCTGATCTACCAGCAGCTGCCGCAAATGTTGGTGTCGGGCCTGGAAGGTCTGATCGATGGGCCGGTCGCATTTATGGTTATCACCAACGTCCTGTTGCTGATCGTGGGCTGCCTGATGGACATCGGTTCGGCCATACTGTTGCTCGCGCCCATTCTGCAGCCGGTTGCAGAGGCTCAGGGGCTGCATCCGGTGCATTTCGGCATAATGATGACCGTCAATCTCGAGATCGGATATTTGACGCCGCCGATGGGGCTCAATCTGATTGTGGCGATGACTGCATTTCGAGAAAGTTTTGGTTTTATCTGCCGCGCAGTGCTGCCGTTTATTGCGCTGATGCTGCTGGGTCTGGTCGTCGTGGCGATCTGGCCGACGCTGACGCTGTTCATGATTCGATAAATTGGAAATACGTATGAGCGACACTCCGAAATACGACTTGCTGATTAAGAACGTCAAGGTGGTGAGGCCGCGCAAATCGGCCACGCCCAAAGCGGATATCGCCATTGTCGGCGGCAAGATCAAGAAGATCGCACCGGGTATCAAGGCAAGCGACGCGCGCGAAGTGGTTGACGGCAAGGGTCGGTTGGCTTTTCCGGGTCTGGTCGATCCGCATATGCACTGCGGTATTTATGCGCCGTTAGGTGAGGACGCAGTCACCGAGAGTCTGGCTGCCGCTCAGGGTGGCGTCACATCCAGTCTCAATTACATGCGTACCGGTGGCTACTACATGCAAAAGGGTGGCCCCTACGCTGAAGTATTTCCGGAGGTGCTGGAAATTTCGCGTGGCAAATTCCATGTCGACTACGCCTATCACCTGGCACCGCTCGACCGTCGTCACATCGGCGAGATCGATATGCTGATCAACAAGTTCGGCGTCACGTCGTTCAAGATCTTCATGTTCTATGGTGGCTACGGACTGCACGGCGCGTCGACCTCGCAGCATGAATTCCTGATGATCGACAAAAACGAAAAGTACGACATTGCGCATTTTGAGTTTGTCATGCGTGGCATCCGCCGCGCGATGACCATGAATCCAACCCTGAAGGATTCGATTTCCTTGTCCCTGCATTGTGAGCTGGCTGAGATTCTCAACGCCTACACCCGGATGGTGGAAGGCGGGGCGCGTGTCACGGATCTTGACACTTATCTCTATGGCGAGTCGATGGACCCGGTATGCATGGACTGCCCGCCACTGACCGGTCTGCGCGCCTACAGTGCTGCGCGACCGCCGCATTCGGAGGGTCTTGCGATCTCCATTGCCAGCTATCTGGCTAACGAGACCAATTGCCTTAACATCAATTTGCTGCATTTGACATCGCGTAAGGCGGTCGAAGCGGCCAAGGCCATGAAAAAGGCGTTCCCGCACGTGAACTTCCGGCGCGAGGTGACAATCGGCCACCTGTGCCTCGATTACAACAGCAAGATTGGCAATCAGGCCAAGGTCAACCCGCCGATTCGCTCGCGAGCGGATGTCGAATATCTGTGGAAATCTCTGTTAGAGGGCGAGTTGGACTGGGTCTGCTCGGATCACGCCTGCTGCAAAGAAGAATCGAAGCACGGCTTGCAGGACAACGTATTTGTCGCGAAATCTGGTTTTGGCGGCACTGAATTCATGCTGCCCGCATTGATCACTGAAGGTAAGCCCCGTGGTTTGAGCTACAACCGCATGGCCGAGTTGACTTCATGGGCACCCGCACGACGCTTCGGTCTGCACAGCAAAGGCGACTTGGCGCCTGGATTTGACGCCGATGTGGTGTTGGTCGATCCCAAGAAGAGTTTTGTCGCGAGCGGCAAGCTGTCGCAGTCGGCACAGGGTTTTTCCGTTTTTGAGGGCATGGAAATGTCAGCGACCATCGACAGTACCTTTCTGCGAGGCCAGCTGATATGGAACAATGGGGCTTCAGTGGGGGCTGCCCGTGGGCAGTACCTGCATCGGCCCTATTCAGGCTGATGAAAACCAGCGGCATTTACTAACAAAGTGAGAAGCTTATGACGATTAAAGCGGGCGATACCATGCCTTCGGGCAGTTTCAAGATGATTGGCAAAGACGGCATGGCGACGCTGAGCACCGACGAGTTGTTCAAGGGCAAGAAGGTCGTTCTGTTTTCGGTTCCCGGTGCATTTACGCCGACCTGCGACGCCAAGCACCTGCCAGGTTTCGTGCAGTCCGCGGCAGCATTCAAGGCCAAAGGTGTGGATTCTGTGGCCTGCATGGCCGTGAACGACGCATTCGTCATGAATGCCTGGGGCAAGGCGTCTGGCACGGGCGAGCACGTCTTGATGCTGGCTGATGGCAATGGCGACTATTCCCGTGCGTTAGGTCTTGAAATGGACGGTCGTGGTTTCGGCATGGGCATGCGCGGTCAGCGATTCGCAGTTATTGTCGACAATGGCGTCGCCAAGCACGTCAACATTGAAGCGCCAGGCAAATTTGAAGTGTCGGCGGCCGAATACGTACTGAAACAGCTGTAAAGCGAGTTCCAGGTGCCCGATCGCAATCGCAGAATCCTGATGGCCCGGGTGCCGAGTGGCCTCCCGGTCCTCGAGGACTTTGGCGCTGACGACACCGCGATTCCTACACCAGGTCCGGGTCAGTTTCTGTCCCGGACCATTTACGTGTCGCTTGATCCTTACTATCGCAATGTCATGAAAAACAGCCAGATCTATGCCGATCGGCTGGCGCCAGGCGATGTGATGGTGGGCGAGACGGTTGCGCAGGTCATGGATTCGCGGCATCCGGATTTTCGTGCCGGCGAATATATAACGGTGCGCAATGGCTGGCAGCAATACGCGCTGTCCTCAGGGCAGGGTGTTCGCAAGCTGGATCCGGCCCTTGCGCCGTTAGGTACTGCGTTGGGCGTGTTAGGAATGCCGGGACTGACGGCCTGGGCCGGTACCGTGGTGCTCAGCGAGCCGAAGCCAGGCGAAACGTTCGTCGTATCTGCATGCACAGGACCAGTCGGCTCGAGTGCCGGGCAAATCGCTCGTCATATGGGGGCGCGCGTCGTTGGTATCGCTGGCAGCGATGAAAAATGCGCGTATGCCGTGCAGGAACTGGGCTTCGCCGATTGCGTCAATTACAAGAAGGGCGATCTAACTCAGTCGCTCAAAACCGCCTGCCCAATGGGCATCAGCGTCTATTTCGACAACGTAGCGGGCGACACCTTGCAGGCTGTCATCCGCAATCTCGCGATGGGCGCCCGCATCATTCTTTGCGGCATGATCGAAGCCTACAGCATGGATACTCCGCCACCCGGTCCTTGGTTGGGTCCGGTGGTAGGTG
Organism: Gammaproteobacteria bacterium; assembly: GCA_043769085.1. Taxonomy (GTDB): domain Bacteria; phylum Pseudomonadota; class Gammaproteobacteria; order Steroidobacterales; family Steroidobacteraceae; genus UBA964. The sequence continues at coordinate 106,598 of JAYVJR010000010.1, read as the reverse complement.
CCCGCGCAACGATAAAGGGTCTTGTGGTTTACGATCATCTGCAACGCATGCCAGAGATGAGCCGTGTGGTGTCGGGATGGCTGCGAGACGGATCGTTCCATTATCGCGAGGACATCGCTGACGGGCTGGCTAACGGACCTGCCGCGTTCTGTCGGCAAATGCGCGGTGGCAATTTTGGCAAGGCGCTGGTGCGTGTCGGTCCAGAGCGTGTCTGAAAAGATAACTAACAACTAGCGAGTAACCTGCACCGGTTCTTGTGGGCTGGCGCGTTTCTTATCGGACCTACGGCGCGCCGGAATGGATTTCCAGATTCCGAGTTCAGATCGCACCACCGCATCGGGAAATTGCGTGCGAATTTCCTGCTCGATGAAACCTCGCTGCGCGGCGTTGCCGACCGCCCCGAGCAGCAGAATAGTGTTCTCGTCGGTGACAAAACCACGGATGAAGTCCCATTTCTTCGCGTTGAGAAAGTTCTGCAGCGCGGTCTGGAGCCAGCTGCGCGACAGGCGTATGTCACTGCTCACTGACTTGACGTGATCGATGGTTTTGACGGTCGCCAACAGGCTGTCGGTCTGCCCCTGGCTGTCTGTTTGGCCGGCGATCTGCACGTTCAGCTGCTCGTCGACCGCGATCTCGTACCCATCGAAACCATCGGAGCGCAACTTTGTTTCGACTAGCGCCTTCAGCTCGGCAGAATCCGGACGAACCATTGAGCGATCCAGTACCGCCTTGATGTCAGGTCGGCGCCGCAGTAATTCCAGCACATCGTCATGGCGCTTGGCGCCGACGATCAGACCGGACAGCGTTGCGACCCGGCGTTCGTCAATGTCCAGTCGCGCGGAATTCAGACCCATGCGTCGCAACTCGGCAGTCAGTCCTTGAGTCGCGGCAGCACGCCGATTTTTTTCAAATTGAGAACGCAAGATGAAGGCCGACACTACGGTAAGCGCAATCGCGGTGCCAATCAAAGCGATCCGCCGTGGGTTGAGACGTTTGCCGGTGCGCGCGTCAGGCAGCTGGATCGTGTTGTTGGCATCATCAAGGTTCTTCGGTAACCCGGCCAACGGTGCGCCACACGCAGGGCAAAAACGCGCGCTTTTAGGGGTCTTGGCTGAACAGTTTTTGCATGGCGACACAGCTGTAAAAGCTTAATGCGGCCGGCAAATCAGCAAGTGAGACCTGCGACGCAAATCCAGCAACAAAGCTACGAATTCGGCCAACCAGAGGTCTGTTCGAGCGACAGAAACGTTATTTATGAACAGGCGTCCGACCCAACTGGCAACTCCGAAAAGAGCCAGGTGATCGGACGATTGTCAGACGACAATTTTTCGCGTGGCACGGTCATGCACCACCCATTCCTGGTGCGTCTTACAAATGAATCCGCCGGCCTGATAGCCACCGACCAATACCACAGCTCGGCATTCGACCCGCTGGTAATAGCAGTCGTCGGAATTGCCGGCAGGTTCTGCGGCAATGGCGCCGCTCGATAGCAGGCAACCCAGGGTCAACAGACTGAGGCGGAGTATTTTCATGTTGCCATGCTAACCCCGTGCAGCGCCGGCAGCCAACCACTGAAGGTTCATGCTGCCCAGCTCTATTGCGGTCCAGCCCCGAGCGGGTCCGCCAAGAGCGCCGAGCTAGAACTCGTTTGCGCGACGCCGATAGGTAAGATCCCATGTCACGCGCCATTCTTTGCCGTCGGTCGACGACTCACCCCACTGGCGAACCGTGTTGGCATCGATTGGCTGAAAATTCATCCGTTGTTTAAGGCCGGAAGTTGCGTTGGATGGCGCTGGCCCGAAGCATCCACCCATTCCTGGTGCCAGAGGCCGTCGCGACGATCAAAGGAGTTGATCGATAAGCCCTGCGCGCCCTGAAACGGGCGCCAGTTTTCCAGAATGGCGCATCCCTGCGCGTGCCGCGTGATACTGCTTTGCGCTATCACGAAAGTCTGGCCGGTCGGCGATACATCCCACTGGCCCAGCCAGAAATCGAATAGGCGACTTTCTGCGGATGTGCAGCCTGTTGGTCGAAGTGGCAGGACCCCGCCATTTTGAATCAACGGTCGCGCGCTGCGCAGCTCTGTTTCCAGCCCGTTGCGATCCATGGTCGCGGGATCGGGCAGAGTTGCTTTCTGTGCCAAGGCGAACAAAGGCGCTACTGCGAGTGTCAGTGCCAGCAGGTAATGGTATTGCATAGCTGTTCTCCTTGGACGCGACTGTGCCTAGACAGGAAGTGAAACGCCAGTTGAGTTGTCCGGCCGCAATCTGGCGTGGCCGGATGCTGCAACTGTCACTGAAACTCGTTACCATCCACCGGATGTCAACCTGTTGCGGAGAATTGCTATGAGCATCTATGTCGATGGATTTGTGATTCCTGTGCCGAAGAATAAAGCGGCTGCGTACCGAAAGATGGCGAAATTTGCCTCCAAAGTTTGGATCGAGCTCGGTGCATTGGAATACCGCGAGTGCGTCGCGGACGACGCTCCCGTGGGCAAGCGAACGTCCTTCCCACGCAGCGTCAAATTGAAGAGCAACGAAGTGATCTGGTTTTCTTACATTGTCTACAAATCTCGTAAAGACCGTGATCGGATCAATGCCTTGGCCATGCAAGACCCGCGATTCGCGCAATACATGGATATCAAGAAACTGCCTTTCGATGCAAAACGCATGATCATGGGCGGCTTCAAGTCGGTGATTGAAGCCTGATTTCGCGCTCGTCAATGGCCAAGATCATTGATCTAGCGATCGCCAAAACCGCATTGCCGCCTTTGCGAAGTCGCGCGGATCATCCGCTCGTTTTTGCAGCTGCGCTGCCGGCAACCGGCGCTTGGCTTTCAAGCTGCTCGCCAGGCGCGGATCCGCTGGGTCCTTGAACAACAAGACAGGTTGTTGCACAGCGGCTAACACTGTCGCCAGGTCGATCTGCCAACTCGCCCGGGCAAGATCGCCGTAATGGTCGATTTGCCGCGCCAGATCCAGCGTCATCCCGTGCATGCGAGCCGCAGACAAATCAGCCGTCACGCGCCGAATGGCCATCGCGTTGCGTTCGTACCAGGGCCAGTGTAGTTCGCGATCGCGCAGCTGGTGCCACAGCGCAAGTAGATGGCTGCCGTCACGGGAAATTACCAGCCGCGGACAATCCAGTTTTGCCAGAAGCTTGCGCGCACGCGCAGTTGCCAGCGGAACGCCATCGCATATGATGCTGCGTATGCATTGGGGTGCTCGCGCGGCCGTTAGTAGCGCGAGAGGCGCACTGGTGAAACAGGCAACCAGATCGACTGGGTCTTTGTTGTTAGTTTGTAGAAAAGCGACCAAAGAGTCGGCGTAGTCGTCTAGTGATGGTACCGCGCCCGCCGACAATGGCAGCGCCGTCGATTCGCCGTGTCCAGGAAGATCAGGTGCCCACACAGGGCGGCCGCTTTCGCCTAACAGCGTTATGCGGTTTGCCAGGCCGGCTGACGAGCCGGGCGACTCATGCAGAAGCACTATCGGCCGTCCTGTCCCTGCGCCAGACTGACGCGTATGCCATTGACCATTCGGGACGGCGCGATACACGCGGCGCGACATGCGACTTGGTGCTGGCTTGACTGCGCTTTGCGGCTGGGTGTTAGCTTGCGCGCCCCGCAGAAGTTCTCTCAGCCTGGCTTCCCAACGGTCGCGTTCGGGTCCGAGCCGCTCGATTCGACAGTCCTCTGGTAGAGGTTTGGGCAAAGAATCCAGAAACACATACAGCGGATCGTTCGATCTGCACATGAATACGGTAGGAGCGCGCAATTGGCTCACCAGCGGTGTTGCCAGGTACCGCATCGCGGCGCTGTAGGCATCCGAGAAATGCGGCCCGGACGTCAGCAGGTCGAGGGCGTAACCATGCAGATAGTCATCGGTCGGAAAGTCATGCTGTAGGCGCGCTCGAGGAGTCGCTTCGAACCAGGGGAAAAAGCGCATGAATTCTCGAGCCCGGGACCAGCCCGCCGCGAGATGACTACCGTCCTCCGACAGCGGCAGCGGTTTCATGTAACGCGCGATGAAGTCATCGCCTGGGCCGCCCGGCGGCAGATTCAGACCATCGATAATGGCAAGTGCAACGCGCTGTGGATTGTCCAAGGCAAACTGCAGCAGAATTTTAGAACTCGTGTGGAAACCATAAATAGCGCACCGCTCGATACCTAACGCCGCCTGCGTCTGTGCCAGTGCACGCGCGAAGTCGGGAATTTCCGGCCGTGGCGTTGCGGGCAGCGGATCCGAATGGCCGTAGCCCGGTGTGTCCATCGCTATTGCTGTGAACTCATCGGCTAGCGACTCGATCAGTGCCGTATGCATGGCTGATGAGCGTGGCGAATCATGTAGTAGCAGGACTGGTGGACCATGGCCGGCATAGCGAAAGTGCACCAGGCCGTGTGGCAGTTCCACGAATTCTTGATGGATCATGAGCGGCGAAATCCCGCAGTGGTATTCAGTTCATACAGTTTTTGCATGTAGAGAACCGGGGCCAGCGGCGCTTCGATGTATTGCGCGATGCGCCAGCCTTCAGGCAGGCGCTTGAATGTGACGCACACGCGATTGTCGCCGCCGATCGTTTTGCCGTCGGACAACTCGATATCCCAGTGCATTGCATAAAACGCCGAGATGACGTTGCTGTTGATATCGTGACAGCGAATGTCCGTGATTGTGACCAGATTTCTCTTGGCGATGCCGTGAGTCGCCGCCCAGTATTTTTCCAGTTCTTCCCAGCTGCGGGACGGGCCTGCTGCCTCTTCGGCCAGGTACAGTGGCGGCATCGACAGATCCCAAAGCGCGCGAATGGCTTTGAAATCGAGCGTGCCCCAATAACCTTCGAGTTGGCGGATGATGGCTTCAATGGCGGGATGATCGCTGTTGTTAAGCATCGTGGTGTACTCGATTTACGATGGCCGATGTAGGATTCGAGGTCTTAGGGCCTTGTGTACGGCAATCAGTGCGCCGACACAAGTCAAAGGCATTAGCCAGGCGATACTCAGTGCCGTGCCGTCGAAAAAATTGCCTGACATAAAGGCAAATACTGTCGCCACCAGCATGGCGGTCGAGCTCGACAGACCTGACGCAACACCAGCGATTTCCGGGTGATCGGCGACGGCACCGGCCAGTGACAAAGGCGAGGCCATGCCGAATGACAGTGTGTTGCAGCCGAGCACAATGCAGTAAGCGGCGAGCGGCGCACCTGGCCAGGCCGCGACCAGCAGGAACATGAGTCCGCTGGCCAGATGAAGCCGCACAGCTGCTAACACCGTGCGCTCGCTGCCCCAGACCCTGGCCTGCCGCGCGGCGAGATATGAGCCGACCATGTAGGCAAATGCCAGCGACGCCCACAACACGCCAAAGCTCGAGGCTGCAAGGCCGAACAGCCGATTGAACAGAGCTGCACCTACCGTGACGACAACAAAGGATGAGGCGGTCATAAACGCATAGGTCATCGCATGGCCTACAAAACGCGAGTCGCCCCACAGTGCGCGCACGTGCTGGCCAAACTCGCGCACATGAATGACCCGGGTGTTGGCCGGTCGGGTTTCGCGCAGCGTTAGCGCGATCCATATGATCAGTGCGAGGGCGATCAAACCATGCAGGACAAAAAGCGCGTGCCAGTCGAAGCGCGCTGTCACCAGGCCGCCCGCCAGCGGTGCAATGATGGGAGCGAGCCCCATGACGGCGGACACGAAGGCCATGGTGATCGCGCCTTCCTGCGGGTCGAAACTATCGCGGATGATGGCGCGCGTGATTACGGTAGCGACGCTGGCGCCGGCGGCCTGCAGCAATCGGCACAACACCAGGGTCATCAGGCCAGGCGCCAACGCGGCACCAATGCTACCTAACAGAAAAATAGAAAAACCCACCAGCAGCACCGGGCGTCGACCGAAACGGTCGCTAAGCATGCCCTGAAAGGGCTGAAACAACCCCAGACCTAACAAGTACACTGATATGACGAATTGAATATCACCCAGCGGCCGGTTGAACGCCGCCGACAGCATTGGCAGCGCGGGCACTACCGAGGCCATGCCGAACGCGGACAAGCCGGCGATCAAGCCCATCAACAGGATGAAAGACCGACGTTTTGATTTCAGGGCGGGTGTTGTCAAACTCGCGTTAGCCGGTCAATGGCAGTGCCCCACGGCGCATTCCAGGCAGCTCAGCCCAACAGTTTTTCGAGTTCAGGCACGATTTGAAATAGATCACCCACCAGTCCAATGTCCGCGATCTCGAAGATCGGCGCCTCGCTGTCCTTATTGACAGCCACAATCGTGCGGGCGTCCTTGATGCCGGTCAGGTGCTGGATGGCTCCCGAGATGCCAAATGCCATATAGAGCTGCGGCGCGATGATCTTGCCAGTCTGGCCCACTTGCATGTCGTTCGCCGCATAGCCAGCGTCAACCGCGGCGCGCGATGCGCCGACGCCAGCGCCTAATTTGTCTGCCAGCTTGAAGAGGATCTGGAAGTTATCCGCGCTGCCTAACGCGCGACCTCCGGAAACGACCCGCGCCGCGGTCTGCAAATCGGGTCTACCCACTTTAGCTGCTGACACGGACAGGAAACGCGTGTGCGTCGGCAACTTAGCGTCTATGGCCACGGTTTCCACCGTGGCGGCTCCACCGCCGGCCACAGCCTGGAAAGAGGCCGTGCGAACCGTGGCCACCATGATCTCGTTCGCAGGCACTTCGACCGTGACTATGGCATTGCCGGCGTAAATGGGACGCCGAAAGGTCGTCGCATTAATGGCCGCCATAATGTCGGACAGCTGGTTCACACCTAACAGCGCGGCCACCCGCGGCATCAGGTCTTTGCCGAAGGTCGACGACGGGCCGAACACATGACTGTAGCCAGCGGCCAGTGCGACAACCTGCGGCGCCAGCACCGCAGCCAGCGCGTGGGTGTTGGCAGGGTTATTGACCACGCGGACTTTGGCGACACCGACCAGAGTCGCGGCCTGAGCCGCGAGCGCGGCGCCGTTGGCGGCAAACACACCGACGTGAATTTCGGCGCCAGCAACGGTGCTTGCGCAGGCAACGCACTTGGCAGTATTCGGGTGCAGAGTGGTGCCGTCATGTTCTGCAACGACCAGTATCTTGCTCATGCCAGCACCCCTTTGGCCTTCAATGCGTCAATCAATTCTTGCGCGGACTTCACCATCACGCCCTTGCTGCGTGTGGGCGGCGCGTCATATCGGGTGATCTTGCCGGTCACACGTGCCTCGATGCCTAACGCCGCCATGTCGAGTATTTCGAGCGGTTTCTTTTTGGCCTTCATGATGTCGGGCAGTTTCACGTAACGCGGCTCGTTGAGGCGCAGATCGGACGAGATCACGGCCGGCAGATCGATCTCCATGACTTCAAGGCCGGCGTCCACTTCGCGCGTCACGGTGGCCTTGTCGCCGGCAATCTCCACTTTGGATGCGAACATGGCTTGCGGACGATCCCACAGTGCGGCAATCATCTGCCCGACCTGGTTGCAGTCGTCGTCAATAGCCTGTTTCCCTACCAGGCACAAAAATGCCTGCTCGCGTTGCAGTAAGTTTACGAATATCTTGGCAACCACCAACGGTTCGAGCGTTGCGTCAGTCTGCACATGGAGGGCACGGTCAGCGCCCATGGCGAGCGCGGTTCGCAATTGCTGTTGGCAATCGGTTGGGCCAATGCTCAGCACCACGACTTCGTCTGCGCCGCCTTTTTCCTTGATGCGCAACGCCTCTTCGAGCGAGATCTCGTCGAACGGGTTAACGCTCATCTTCACGCCTTCGGTCATGACGCCCGTGCCATCGGGTTTGACACGCACCCGCACGTTGTAATCGACCACCCGCTTGATGCCAACCAGAATTCGCTTCATCCACAGCTCCATGGCTCACGGTCAAGTGAGTTCTTAGAAATACCACTCAAATGTTTGATACAGAACGTTTTTTACAGACCCAATGAGCCCGGATTCATCCGGCCTGCCGGGTCGAGCAGCGCCTTCAGATCGCGGATCACACGGGCCGTATCGGGATCGCGACCCCGCATGTAAGGATAGAACTTGCCGATTTGCAAGTGAATGGCGCCGTGGCGCTGAAAAATATCCACGATGCCGCGTTTCATTTCGTCGACGATCGCACGTCCCGCCAGATTTTCCTCGAACTTTGGCAACGTCGCCGCATAGCCGTCGGGCAATAGGCGCTCCTGAGTAATGTTCAAAGTGTCCGCCCAGTAAAAGACGGGTTCATACAGAAAAGCGTTGGTGCCCACCGTCATGAACATGCCGCCGTAGCGAATCTGGTTCGACTTGAGGCGCTGCTCGTTGGCGGCGTAATACGCTGTTAACTCGGCGCGGAACGCCTGGACGCGGGAAAAAGGCAGGACGCCGTGGACCGGCACCCAACGCTCGCCCAACGGGCTGCGCACGTTGTAGAGCGGCATGAAGGGCATGGCATTGGCGACCGTGGGTACGGTCGCGGGTACTTCGGCGCCGTGGGGTTGAAGTACTTTGCGCAGGCGCGCGACGGCGGCCCGGCAATGCGCGTCATCCAGGCCGTCGACGATCCAATGGGCCGAGAACACGGCGCCGTCGAGGAAGCTACGGCCGGCGAGCGCCATCCGCACCATTTGCGCGAGGCCGTCAAACAGATTTCGTGAGGTCTTGAAAACAGCCAGTGCCGATTGCATGGCAGTGGCCGCATCGGCTTTGCCCAACTGTCCTTGCTGCAGGGCGGGATCGAGACCGAAGTTGGTCAGGCACAGGCCTTCTTTGGCCGCGGCTTCCATGCCTGAGGCCATGCTGGCGAAGTCCTTGAAGCCGAAAGAAAGCCCCATGACGAAAGCACTGCGTGGCATGAGCCGCAGTGAAATGGCCGTCTTGATGCCAAAGGCACCGCAGTCGCCCATGAATAGGCCGGTCAGATCCGGTCCGTAGGATCGCAGGAACGGTACGCTGTTAGCACCACCCCAACTGCCAGTACGTATGGTGGCGCCAGTCCCTAACACCACTTCGACACCTAACGGCGTTTCACCTGAAACACCAAAAACACCCGTGCCCCAAGTCACGCTGTTTTGCGACAGCGAACCGCCGACTGTGGCGATGAGACCTGAAAAGGGTCCGAAAAAAGGTGTCCGTAGCCCTCGAGACTTCAGGGCCTCGTTGAGGCTCGCCCAAGTGACACCTGGCTGGACAATGACGTAACTGTCGCGCTCATTGATCTCGATGATTTGGTCCATGCGCGAGGTATCCACCGCAATGGATTCCTTTTCCTGCGGCACATAGCCGTCGGTGTAGGAGGCGCCGCCACCGCGCGGTACCACGGCTACACGATGCTCCACGGCCAGTTTGACGATCGCTTGTACATCCGCTGTGGTTTTCGGTCGTACCACGGCACGCACCGGCGGACCGCCACGGTAGATGTCGGTTGAAAAGAACTCGCGGTCGTTTGCGTCGAGAACTACGCCATCCTGGCCTAACAACGCGACCAGGCGGGCCGTGACCGGGTCAGTTCCGACGGACAATTCGGCATGCATGATTTTGCCCCGATAAAACGTTCGATTAAACCGCCGGACGGGCGATAGCTGGTCGATGGTGCGATTGTGGAGGATCGCGCTGCTGGTCGGCAAAAGTCTGGCGGATTTTCTGGGCTGTATCCCGCAGCTTGGGCAGGAAACGCTCGATAGCCATCTTCATCGGTACTGCAGAACTTGAGAAACGCACGCTCAGGGCGGCCAGCACGCGATCCTCGATCATGATCGGCACGCCGATACTGAGCTCGTCGGACACCCGCCGCGGCCGCACCGCCGACGAGTAGCCCTGCACACGCGTGTCGTTCAGCACCTTGGTGACTTCGACCCGATTGCGCGCCAGCTTGTCTTCCTCTTTGTTGGATCGGCCCAGAATTTCCAACAAACTGTCTCGCTGCGTCTGTGGCGAAAATGCGAGATACGCGCGGCCGACCGACGACATCAGGATGGGCACGCGAAAGCCCGCGGAATAGCGTTCCACTGCCAAAGGACTACGATGATCGGTGGATTCGCGCACCATCATGGTTGTGCCAGACAGCGATGCGATCGCAACCGGCCAGACAATTTCCTTGCCGAGCTCGTAGATATAGGGGCGAGCGATCTGGGTCACCCATGCTTCGTCGTCGAAGCCATCCGACAGTCCGCGCACCATGATTGTTAGGCGGTAACGATCGTCTGTGGTGTCCCGGTACACGTAGCCAGCATGGCTGAGTGTCTCGAGGATCCGGTAGGTGGTAGTGCGCGGCAGTTTGATTTCCTGCGCGACTTCGGACACTGTGGCGCCGTTGCGCAGATTGAGAACGGTCAGGGCGTCAAGTCCGCGAATCAGGGCTCGAATCGGGCGTGTGGATTCCATACGTTGTGGAAGTCTCTTGATGTTGCGACAACCCCATTGTAGATGGCTGCCAAGTCGGTGTCCACTGTACGGTCGGTACTTTGGACGCGGTCCTGGTCGCTGAGTTCAATTCGATAATGACCCGCAATAGGGCAATTTGTTAGCGGAGCGCTCAAGCATGCATTACGACTATTCGGCCATCACCGATCGTCTGCCGTTACGCTGGCCTGGCGGCAAACGGGTAGCTCTCATTGTGACCCTGAATCTTGAGACCTGGCAGTTGCTCAAGGACACCGACAAGCCCTATTACGCGGGTGGTCCGCCAATCCTGCCGGACGTTTTACCTGGCAACACGCCCGATTTTCCGAATTTTACCTGGCGTGAATATGGTCAACGCGTAGGCTGTTTCAGGTTGTTTCGACTCTTCGATGAGATGAAGGTCAAGCCATCCTGCACCATCAATGCCGAAACCGCGTTGCGGCGCAGGCCGATGCTCGATGCGGCGCTCAGTCGGGGCTGCGAAATTGTTGCCCACAACTACGAACAGGGAGAGTTGCTAACAGACTTTGCCGGCAACCCGGTTGCCGAGCGGGATGTCATCGAACGCACTCTGAAAGTCTACGAGCAGGCGGTCGGCCGTCCCGCTCGTGGTTGGTTGTCGTCCAGTCTGCGCGGCACGCTGCAGACCGCAGACATCCTCGCGCAGCACGGCCTCATTTTCTACTGCGACCTGATGAATGACGATCAGCCCTATTTGGTGCGAACGCCCCATGGCCCGATTGTTTCAACGCCATATACCAACGAGATCAATGACTTCACGTTATTGACGCGGCGCGGCTTCACGACCCGCGATTTCCGCGATGTGTTGATGGAAGAACTGAAAGTTCTGTATGCAGAAGGCGCTGAGACTGGGCGTATCATGAATATCGGCTTGCATCCGCATGTCAGTGGACGCGCCTACCGGATCAGTGCGCTGCGTGAATTCCTGCGGTATGCGAAAAAACTGAAAGGCGTCTGGTTTGCGACCCGCGAGGAAATTGCACGCTGGTATCTCGACAATCATGAAAGTCATATGCCGACCGCTGCGGGTCAGGCGGCCACTCGAACGCGCAACAAGAAGCGAAAAAAGCCATGACATTGCACATCGCCCCGATTGCGCCGTCGACCGAGGGTGCCCGGCGGTTTCTCACGGTGACGCAGCGCCTGCATTTCATTGACAATGATTGGTGCGCGCCCTTGTCGGGTCAGTTTCTGCCGACCGTCAACCCGGCAACCGGCGAGGAGCTCGCGCAAATTGCCGCCGGCGACGCGGCAGACATCGAACGCGCGGTACGGGCAGCACGCGTTGCGCTGACGTCCGGACCTTGGCCGGCGATGTTGCCTGCGCAGCGCGCGCGCTTGTTGTGGCGTATGGCGGACCTGATGGAACAGGCGCTCGATGAGCTGGCCGAGCTGGAAACGCTTGATCAGGGCAAGCCGTTGTGGGTCGGCAAGTACGCAGAAATTCCCGGGGCGATCGAGCAGTTTCGTTATTTTGCCGGGCAGACGACCCGCATCGAAGGCGAGACTATTCAGCCCTCGATCGGTTACGCCCCACCGGGCAAACAAGTCTTTGCGTACACACGCAAAGAACCAGTGGGCGTCGTCGGCGCGATCACGCCCTGGAATTCGCCGATCGTATTGACCGCGATGAAGATGGCGCCGGCGTTGGCGGCTGGTTGCACGATGGTCCTTAAACCTTCCGAGGACACGTCGTTGACCGCGCTGCGTCTGGCCGAATTGATGCGCGAGGCAGGATTTCCGCCCGGCGTGTTCAATGTGGTGACCGGCCTTGGCGCAGTGGCAGGCGCGGCGCTCGCCGCCCATCCCGATGTCGATAAAATTGCGTTCACCGGATCTACAAAAACGGGCCGGCTGATTCTGGCAGCGGCTGGCAGCAATCTCAAAAAGCTCACGCTGGAACTGGGCGGCAAATCGCCCGCCATCGTGCTGGCTGACGCTGATCTGGAGCACGCGATCCCAGGCGCAGCCAATGCCATTTTTTTCAACAGTGGCCAGGTCTGCGTCGCTGGCTCGCGCCTCTATGCTGAACGCAAGGTGTTTGATCGGGTTCTCGAAGGCGTGGTCGAGAACGCACGCAAGTTGAAACTGGGTCATGGACTCGATGCGGCAACGCAAATCGGGCCGGTTGTTAGTCGCAGGCAGGCGGATGCCATTGCGCGCTACATAGACAGCGGCCGTCGCGACGGCGCATCGGTCGTGACCGGTGGCGCGCAGCTGGGACAGCATGGCACTTTTATTGAGCCCACTGTAATCGTCGGCACGCGGCCCGACATGGCCGTCGTGCAGGAAGAAATATTCGGCCCAGTGGTCGTGGCAGAAAGAATTGACAGCCTGGCCGACATTCCTGCGCTGGCTAACAACACCATCTATGGACTGGCGGCCAGCGTCTGGACAAGCGACCTGTCGAAGGCGCATCGTCTGGCGGCGCAAATTCGTGCCGGCACGGTTTGGATCAATTGTCATTCAATGTTCGACGCCAGCCTGCCTATCGGTGGCATGAAACAGTCGGGCTGGGGCCGTGAAAGCGGTCAGCAGGCAATCGAAAATTACCTGGAAACAAAAACCGTCTGCGCTGTCATCTGATCTGCGGTTCCTTGGGGGAGTGTCTGTTGGATACGAACGGTAAACCTGTCGAACATCTGTCGGCTGCCCAGTTGTTAGCTTATGCGGCGCCTACCGTGGCGCTGCAGGCGATGCTTGTGCCGATGTACAACTTTTTGCCGCCTGCCTACTACGAAGCCAATGTAGGGCTGTCGGTTGGCATGGTAGGCCTCATAGTGTTCGTCGCGAGGCTGTGGGAAGCGGTGACCGATCCGCTCATTGGAGCCTGGTCAGATCGTACCAAGCATCGTCTGGGCCATCGCCGCATTTGGATGCTCTGTGGTACGCCCATTGCGCTGGCATCGGCCTGGTTTTTGGTCAACCCGCCTGTTGGTGCGTCGGCGTTGTATCTGCTGGGCTGGATGATGATCTTTTATCTCGGTTGGTCGATGGTCTATGTGCCGCATCAGACTTGGGGTAGTGAACTTGCATCCGGTTATCACGAACGCACGCGGATTGCGGGGTTTCGCGAAACCGGCGCATTTGTCGGCTTTCTGTGCGCGACGCTGGCACCTATCATTTACTGGGGTTTCATTCGCGGCATACGCGAACCCAGTTTCAGTCAGATTGTGCAGGCTGTTGGCGTGTTTTTTTTGCTGGGCCTGCCAATTTTCGTCGCCTGGTGCTTTGCGGCAGTGCCGCCGACGCGCCGCAACCCGACAGAGCGCACGCCGGGCTGGGGTGAAATGTTCAGCATTCTGAAACGCAACAAGCCATTTGCCCGGCTATTGTTAGCCTACTTTATCGATCGCCTGGCGATGGGCACCTATTTCGCGGTGCAGCCGGCATTGATCTCGCAAGCTTTTGGTCTGTTCCCCAGTCTGCTGCTGATTGCGCTGTCGATTACGGTGGTCGCCGCAGTGCTCGCGCCAACCTGGATTGCAATTGCCAGGCGCGTCGGCAAGCATCGTGCGTACTGCTACGCCAATATGGTGACTTTTGTGTCGTACGCTGCGCTGTTTTTTGTACCTCATGGCAACCTTGCCGCGGTTCTGGCGGTCGTCGCATTGATGGGCTTTGGCAACGGCGGCACCATGATTCTGCCGCCGGCAATGACGGCGGATGCCATCGACAATGACCATTTGTTAGCTGGCAGTGAACAGGCAGGTGGGCACATGGCGTTTCTCGCATTCGTGTTCAAGTTCGGCATGGCGATGGGGGCGGTTGTCGGCCTCACACTGGCATTGCAGCAAGTGCTGGGGTATCAGGGCCTGCAGCAGGTGCTCGAACCGGTCCTGGATCGGGGCGTGCGATTTGCAGGTGGGTGGCTGCCCGCACTCATGCTGCTGATACCGATCGCGATGATGTGGCGATACCCGATCGACGGTCAAAGGCACGCTGAAATCCGTGCCCAGCTGGAAGCGCGCGCTTTGGCTCGCAATAGTCGTTAGGTTTGTTGAGAGTTGTCGCGATGAGAAAGTTCTTTAAATGGGTTGGCAGAATTCTGTTGCTGTTACTGGCGACGTTATTGCTGATCGTCGCCACGCTCGGGGTTGCTGATTTCACTGCGCTGCGCAATCTGGTAGCTGGCCCGGATCCAGGCCGGGCGGACCAGACTGATCGCAATCAACCTCAGGAGGTTGTCGCTGGTGTTGAAATCGACGACCCGCCAGCCATCCAGAACACCATCACGATCGACCCCGTGGCGATTGCCAAAGCCGAGGCCTATGCGCTGGAGACCGATTCGATCGCCTTGCTGGTATTTCACCGTGGCGCGATTCGCTACGAAAAATATTTCCCGGGCTATGACAGAAATTCGCGAACAGATTCCTTTTCCGGGCACAAAACCGTGATGGCGCTGCTTGTGGGTGCTGCTATCGCGGATGGCTTTATCGGTTCGGTCGATGAACCCGCTGCCAAGTACTTGCCGGAATTTGCCAATGACTCTCGCAAGGACATCCGGATTCGCGATCTATTGCAGATGGCCAGCGGTCTGGCGGTGCCGCGGTTTCCTGGTCTGACCTCCGTTAAACTGATCGCCGGCAGCAATATCACAGAGACTGCATTGACACTGCCCACGGAAAAACCGCCTGGGAGCGATTTCCAATACAGCAACGTCAATGCCCAGCTGTTAGGAATCATTGTGCAGCGCGCCGCCGGGCAACGCTACGCGGACTACCTTGGTAAACGCCTGTGGAGCCGCATTGGTGCACCATCGGCGGCTGTCTGGTTGGATCATCAGGGCGGCATGCCGCGAACCTTCTGCTGCATCTACACGACGGCACGCGCTTGGCTGCGGGTCGGTCGCCTGATATTGGATCAGGGTAAATCAGGTGAAGATCAGGTTGTGCCTGCCGAGTGGATCAAAGCCATGACAACCCCTTCGCCTAACAACCCGAACTACGGTTACCAGATCTGGCTCGGCTCGCCAGCCGGCACCGAACGCAAGTACAATGACAAGACGATTAAGGCATATCACTCGGAACCTTTCGCGGCTGCTGACATGATATTCATCGATGGTTTTGGCGGCCAACGCGTCTATGTCGTGCCATCGCAGGAGTTGATAGTTATCCGCACGGGCAGGGCTCAGACCCGGTGGGACGATGCGAAGATCCCCAATGCGATTTTGCGTGGCTTGCTGCCAAATGACACGCTGCGTGCACCAGGAGGCCAATAGATGAATGAAACTGCTATAGCGACCAAACGATTGTGGAGCAATCTTCTGTCGTTGGCGCTTTGTCTAATCGTGCTCTTTCAGCTTTACCAAAGCACCAAAGTGGGAGTTACACCGCGAGGAACGCCCGCACGCGAGGCGCTGCAGCACCTGCACATATCCATGGGATTGATCGCATTGCTGTTGGTCGTTCCGCGACTCTGGCTTTGGAAGGCCATGCCGCGTCCGGCGATTCCTGCAGGCGTGCCTGCGCATGCGGATGCGCTGGCGCGCAAAGTCAATCTGGCTTTTTACCTGACGGTGCTCTTCTTTGGTATCACCGGGCCACTTTTTGCCTGGTCAGAAGGGCATACGGTTTCGTTGTTCGGTCTCGTGACTCTGCCTGCGCTCGCGCCTAAGGCATACCAGTCATCGGTGACTTTTGGGTACTTTCACAGTGCCTGCGGATTCTGGATCTTGTATTTACTCGCATTCGCCATTGGCCTGGCCATCTACCAAAAACTGCGTTACGGTGCGCCCCTGCTGCGCATGCTGCCTGTGATCGGTTGGGGGCGGGCATGAAATATCATATTCAGCACGGTCTTATTTTTCTGGCGTTAGTCGCCGCTGCCTTGTACACGCCGTACAAGATATTCGGTGTCATTCCGTTTACCACCACTGAGCAACTGGTCAGCGATTGCCCCGCTGCAAGTGCTGAGCCCTATGAGGGAGTCGAGTTTCTCGCGCAACCCGCGGCCACGATGTCGGCTACCGCAAAACAGGATTTCATGTGGTGCCGTTTTTGCCATAGTTTCGAAGCGGGCGGCGCCCATGCGGTAGGTCCGAATCTTCACCGCATCTTTGGACGCTGCGCAGGAAGCGCCAAGGGTTTTAATTACTCCACTGCCTGGGTGACGGCCGGCAAGAGCGGTTTGGTGTGGGACGACGCCAAAGTGGCGGAGCTGATCGCTGATCCCGCCGTTTTTCTTGGCGGCAATCATCGCATGCGCTACAAGCCCATTACCGATCCGACTGAGCGGCAGGAAATTGTCGCGGCGTTGAAGGCCGCCACCAAATGAATCCTAGCGAACTTTCGCGGCGACGAGTACTGCAAGCGGCATTCGCTACCAGTCTGACGGGGTTTGCGGTTAGCCGCTCCTGGGCTGCCGACACCGACGCAGATGTCATCGTGTTAGGTGCGGGACTGTCGGGATTGGGCGCCGCTTATCTGTTGAATGAACAGGGCGCAAAAGTACTGGTGCTTGAAGCCAGCCAGCGAGTCGGTGGGCGCATGCGCTCGGAAAGTATTGACGGCCAAGTATTCGACCTGGGGGCGTCAGAGCTGGGGGACAATTACGGCCGCGTCCTTGACTTGGCGAATCGAATGGGCGTGAAGCGCGGACCCCGGCCGAACACTTATGGCGAATTCTGCTATCACGTGGGTGGGCGTACGATCAGAGCGACCGAATGGCCGACGGCCGCGGAAAACAAGACGCTCGGTGCGGAGCGCGAGATCCCCCCGCATCTGCTGGAATCCCGCATCTTCGGTCGCCTGAATCCTTTTGGTGACGATGTTGCCGCCTGGCTCGATTCCCGCAACCGTGCCCTGGATATCTCTGCCGCGGCATTCCTGCGCGCCAGAAAAGTGTCGCCCGCCGCGATCGAGTTAATGGAGGTTGGCACTGACTACACAGATTTGGAGTCGACCTCGGCTTTGGCATTGCTGCGCGATCTTGCGCGCTCTGTGTTAGGTGGTTTCAAGCCCGAATCCAAGCAACCACAATACGGTGGTACCAGCTTCTCCGGGGCTTTCGTCGAAGGCGCCGAGTCGCTGCCGCGCGCGCTGGCGGCAAGCCTCGGCGATCGTGTCAGGCTGGGCAAGGCCGTGATGCGCATTGAGAGCGATGCGAGCGTCGGTGAAGTCCGCTGTCTCGACGGCAGCCGTTATCGCGCGCCGCATATTTTGTGCACGCTGCCGTTCAGCACGCTGCAGCGATTGCAATTTTCGCCAGAGCTTCCACCGCGGCAGGCCGAGGCTATCCAAACCGCGCGTTATGGTGGTACGACACACATCATTCTTGAAGCGACCGAGCCATTCTGGGAGAGCGACGGCTTTGGGCCTTCGATGTTTACCGACGGACCTTTGGAGCGAGTTTTCGCAATCCAGAATAGCGACAAGTCGATCCGATTTCTGCGGGTCTGGGCGAACGGTACCGGCGCGGATCGGCTCGATCAGCTGCCCACGGATGCGTTGACTCGTTTTGTCATTGCAGAAATCGAGCGCATGCGGCCCGCCGCGCGCGGCAAGCTGCGCCCCCGATTGCACTATTCATGGGGACGAGAGCCTTTCATTGCGGGGCATAAACATGTTTTTGCACCCGGGCAGGTTACGCGCTTTGCGCGCACGATGGATCAGCCATGGCGCCGCGTGCATTTTGCGGGTGAACATTTGCGGCGCATGGAATTCGGCATGGAAGCCGCGATGGAAACCGCGGAGCGGGCGGTGACGACCATTCTAACTGCGTGATCCGCACCGGCGCGCCGGTTCTATGGATGCGCGCTTTCCCGCTGAATAGCATTTGCTACTATGGTTTTTTGGGAGGATTGAATGACAGATCCAGTTGCTGGGCAAAAAGCGCCGTTCGCGGTTGATGTGGAAGCTGGCAAGAGCTATTGGTGGTGCGCCTGTGGCAAGAGCCAGAAGCAACCGTTCTGCGATGGTTCTCATAAAGGTGGCGAGTTCAAACCCACGGAGTACAAGGCGACTGCAAACAGCAAAGTCTGGTTTTGTGGATGCAAGCAAAGCAAAAATGGCGCGCTTTGCGACGGTTCGCACAAGAAGCTATGAGCTAACGCATAACATGCTCCGATAGTGGGTGCCGTGATTCAATCCATTGAAAAGGCTTGGCTGGTCGGACGGGCGCCGGCGCGCGATGCTTTGAAGCACATCGGAGCCGTTTCTGACTTGGCGCCGCTGATGCAGGCAGCTGAGCGCCTTGCCAGGCACGGCTTTGGTCCGCGCGTCAGCTATTCACGCAAAGTGTTTATTCCGTTGACGCAATTGTGTCGCGATGTGTGTGGCTATTGCACCTTTGCCCAGGCCCCGCGCCGCGGCCAGGCTGCGTTCCTGACGCCGCAACAGGTACTGGATGTCGCGCGGGCTGGCATACAGTCGGGTTGTCATGAGGCGTTGTTCACGCTGGGCGACAAACCGGAGCTGCGATTTGCAATCGCGCGCTCGCAACTCGAGTCCCTTGGCCATGAGACCACCTTGTCTTATCTTCGCGAGGTAGCAGCGCTGGTTTTTCGCGAGACCGGCTTGCTGCCGCATCTGAACCCAGGCGTGCTCACGGCCAGGGACTTTTCTGACCTCCGGCCGCATGCTGCGTCGATGGGCCTGATGCTGGAGTCTGTGAGCGATCGGTTGTTAGAAAAAGGCGCCGCCCACTGGCGTGCACCTGACAAAGCGCCGGTCGCGCGGCTCGCAACCCTGCGTGCGGCCGGCGAGGCGCAGGTGGCGATGACCACAGGCTTGCTGATTGGCATCGGCGAGACGCGCGCTGAGCGACTGGACGCGCTGTTGGCAATTCGCGAACTGCATGAGCGCCATGGCCACATTCAAGAAGTCATTATCCAGAATTTTCGCGCCAAGGCGGGTACTCGCATGCGAGCCGCGCCGGATGCGCCGCTCGATGAGCTACTGTGGAGTATTGCAGCAGCGCGCCTGGTGTTAGGTCCCGAGATGTCGATTCAGGTACCGCCGAATCTCAGCCCGGGCAAACTGGCACCTTTGTTAGCTGCGGGACTCAATGACTGGGGTGGAGTGTCACCGGTTACCCCGGATCATGTAAATCCAGAAGCGCCCTGGCCACATTTGCAGCAGCTTGCCGCCGAAACGGCTGCAACCGGTCGTGTGCTGTCCGAGCGCCTGGCTTTGGTGCCTCGCTTTGCACAACAGGCTGAGCACTGGTGCGCGGCGGAAATGGCGACAGCGGTGCGTCGAAAAGCTGATTCACTGGGATTTGCCCAGACGGATTCGTGGCGAGCAGGGGCAGGGACCTCGCCGCCGCAGGTAGTGGCAAATGCGATTCGCGTCAAATCGCCGGCCGCAACACGTGACTTGCGCTGGACGTTGCGGCGCGCGATGTCCGGACATGCGTTGAATGACGCGGAAATTACTGGCTTGTTTGCGGTCGAAGGCCCGCAACTGTCCGCTGTGTTAGCTGCCGCCGACCAACTGCGCGCGGATACGGTGGGGCCGGCGGTCACATTCGTCGTCAACCGCAATATCAACTACACCAATGTCTGCCAATATCGTTGTGGGTTCTGCGCCTTTGCCAAGGGTCGGTCAGCGCAGTCCTTGCGCGGACCTGCTTACGATCTTGATCTGACGGAGATTGCCGGCCGGACATCAGAAGCGGCAGCGCGCGGCGCGACCGAAGTTTGTTTGCAAGGTGGGATCCATCCGCGCTACACGGGCGACACCTATCTATCGATTGCGCGCGCAGTCAAAGACGCTGTGCCCGCTATTCACCTGCATGCATTCTCGCCGCTGGAAGTCTGGCATGGTGCGACTACACTGGATTTGCCGTTGTCCGAGTATCTGCTGCAGCTGAAATCTGCGGGGCTCGCAAGCCTGCCAGGCACTGCGGCGGAGATTCTCGACGACGACGTGCGCGCTGTCATCTGCCCGGACAAAGTGACGACAGCGCAGTGGTTCGAAGTGATGCGCAACGCACACGCAGTCGGATTGCGCAGTACCGCCACCATCATGTTTGGTCACGTGGAGGAGCCGCGCCACTGGGCACTGCATCTTTTGCGCATTCGGGCGCTGCAGGCAGAGACCGGCGGATTCACGGAATTTGTGCCGCTGCCGTTCGTGCACATGGAGTCGCCGTTGTGGCGGCGTGGCCGCGCTCGCTCAGGGCCCTCATTCCGTGAAGCCCTGCTGATGCATGCTGTGGCGAGACTGGTACTGCACCCTTTGATCCCCAATATTCAGACATCGTGGGTGAAAATGGGCATCGAGGGTAGTTTGTTAGCACTGCAGGCCGGCGCCAACGATTTAGGCGGTACGCTGATGAATGAATCGATCACCCGCGCGGCGGGCGGCGTGCATGGGCAGGAGCAGGACGCTGCTACACTCGCGCAGGCGATCACGCGCACAGGTAGATTCCCGCAACAGCGGACGACACTTTATCGGCCGGTAGTCTCGTCGGTTAACCTGACGGCAACGCGCAGCATCAGCGGACTGCGCTAATACGCTGGTTCATGTCAATGCCCGCGATGTCGAAACCGCGTTTGAAATCACGGATGTGACGAGCCATCCAGTCCCGGGCGTCGTTTGCCGAACGCTGCGCAATGGCTTCGACGATCTTGGCCTGCGCATTGGCAATCCGCTGCCGAGCCTGCGGCACTCTATCGATCATCAGCGCCAACGACGATCCTAACAACTGAATCGCCGGTTCATGGGCCAGGGCCAGCGCGCGATTCTGATTGGCAGCCACCAGGTTACGAAAGAAGCTCTGCACATGTTCGATGGCCGCAATGGTAGGCCCCTGCATCAGGTGCAGGTCAGTTATCGACTGCAGGGCGACCAACTGCTCTTTGCGGCGGCGCCGCGCCGCCAACTCTGCCGCCTGAGGTTCGAGCAACATCAGCATTTCCCATACGTCATGGATTGTGACGTCATGCAGCAGCAGTGCGTCGCTGAGTTGCGCACCTAACACTTCGTGACCTGGGCGGATGACGAACATGCGCTTGCTGCCAGCACGCCGGCCGACCAGGCGGCGGCTCTCCAGTTCGCGCAGAGCTTCGCGAACAGTTGAGCGATTCACGCCCAGTTGCAGCGCGAGCAAGGTTTCTGTGGGCAGGGCATCGCCAGGTTTCAATTCACGATTGGTGATGCGAGCGGCAATGGCTTGCGCAATGCGGCGGTAGATCGGTCCGGTATCGATGCGGGCAAATTCCGCGGTCATGTGCCAGCGTCCAGCAACTCGCGGCCGATCAGCATCTGACGAATCTCCTGAGTGCCGGCGCCGATTTCATACAGCTTGGCGTCGCGCAACAGGCGTCCAGCGGCAACATCGTTGATGTAACCGGTGCCGCCCAGAATTTGTATGGTTTCCAGAGCGGCACGGGTGGCGCAATCGGCTGCGAACCAGATGGCCGCCGCGGCGTCGCGGCGCTGTGGGCGCATTTGATCCGCTGCACGAGCGATGCTGTAGACCAGCGCGCGTGAGGCAGTTAGGTCTGTATAAAGCCGCGACAGTTTGGCCTGCACCAATTGAAACTCACCGATACGTTGGCCGAACTGCCGCCGTTCACGCGCATAAGGCAATGCAAGGTCGAGGCAGGCGGCCATCAGGCCGAGTGGGCCGCCCGCGAGTACCAGCCGCTCGTAGTCGAGGCCGCTCATCAGTACACGTACACCGCGGTTCAATTCGCCTAACAAATTAGCCTTTGGTACGCGGCATTGTGCAAACAGTAGTTCGCCGGTTGGCGAGCCGCGCATACCGAGCTTGTCGAGGCCAGGTTGCGCTAGGAAACCCGGCATGCCGCGCTCAACGATAAAGGCCGAAATGCCTTTCGCGCCGGCAGTCGGTTCGGTTTTCGCATAAACAATCAAAATATCGGCGATTGGACCGTTGGTGATCCACATTTTTTGACCGTTGAGCACGAAGTGATCGCCGTCCGCCTGCGCATGGAGTTTCATGCTGACCACGTCCGAGCCAGCGCCGGTCTCGGACATCGCCAGCGCGCCCACGTGTGCGCCGCTCACCAGCGCTGGCAGGTAACGATCGAGTTGCGCATCGCTGCCATTGAGTCGCAACTGGTTGATGCAGAGGTTTGAATGCGCGCCATAGGAGAGGCCGATCGCGCCACTGGCACGGGAAATCTCTTCCATAGCGATGACATGGGCCAGGTAGCCGAGACCCGATCCTCCCCATCGCTCGGGTACTGTGATTCCGAGCAGGCCTTGTGCGCCCATCTCTGGCCAAAGATCGCGGGGCAAGATGTTGTCGCGATCAATGGCGGCCGCGCGGGGCGCGATTCTGTCTGCTGCGAACCTTTGCACCGACTCGCGTAGTGCCAGAAGGTCAGGGTCAAGTCCCAAATCGGGACCTAGTTCAATGCCAGGCGCTGGATTCATGTTACTATTGTCGGACAATCCGATAATTAGGGCAATAGCGATGGCGCGACTTGTGAGCCAGATTGAGCGGGAATCCTCGGAATTTTGCCAACGCGAAGCCGGGATGCTACGTCTGGTCGACGATCTGCGAAACCGGGTTGTCACTATTGCGGCAGGCGGCTCGGCCGCGGCGATGGCACGTCATCGCGAGCGCGGAAAATTGCCGGTGCGCGAACGCATTGCCGCGCTGCTGGATCCCGGTACGCCATTTCTGGAGTTTTCGCAGCTTGCGGCCTTTGAGGTGTACGCCGAGACAGTGCCGGCCGCAGGCATTGTGACCGGCATCGGTCGCATTGCCGGTCGGGAATGCGTGCTGGTAGCTAACGACGCAACCGTCAAGGGTGGCACCTACTATCCGCTGACCGTCAAAAAACACCTGCGCGCGCAGGAGATTGCGGCGCAGAATCGACTGCCCTGTGTTTATTTGGTCGACAGTGGCGGCGCGTTCCTGCCATTGCAGGACGAAGTATTTCCCGATCGAGATCATTTCGGGCGCATCTTTTTTAATCAGGCCACCATGTCCGCACAGGGCATTGCGCAGATTGCCGTCGTGATGGGCAGTTGCACTGCGGGCGGCGCCTACGTGCCTGCGATGAGCGACGAAACCATCATAGTGCGCAATCAGGGCACGATCTTTTTGGGCGGACCGCCGCTGGTCAAGGCGGCCACTGGTGAAGAGGTCAGTGTTGAAGACCTGGGCGGCGCAGACGTTCACACACGGATCTCTGGAGTGGCCGATCACCTGGCCGACAATGATCTGGCAGCGCTGTCGCGAACTCGTGACATTGTCGCCAGACTCGGTCCAGCGAGCCGGGCCGCAGTGAGTCTTGCCGCGCCGCTGGCACCGCGTTATCCGACTGAGGAATTGCGCGGCATCGTACCGCTGGACGCGCGCCAGACCTTCGACGTTCGTGAAGTCATCGCGCGGCTTGTGGATGACAGTGAATTCGACGAGTTCAAGGCGCGTTACGGCACCACGCTGGTCACTGGGTTCGCAAGCATCGAAGGTGTGCCAGTCGGTATCGTCGCTAACAACGGCATCCTATTCAGCGAGTCCTCGTTGAAGGGTGCTCATTTCATCGAACTTTGCTGCCAGCGCAGTACGCCGCTGATCTTTCTGCAGAACATCACGGGTTTCATGGTTGGAAGAAAATATGAGAACGGCGGCATCGCTCGCGATGGCGCCAAACTGGTCACGGCTGTCGCATGCGCGAAAGTTCCTAAACTGACCATGGTCATTGGCGGATCGTTCGGCGCCGGCAACTATGGCATGTGTGGTCGTGCCTACGGACCGCGATTTCTATGGCTCTGGCCTAACGCACGCATCAGCGTCATGGGTGGCGAACAGGCGGCGAGCGTGCTTTGGCAAGTGCGGGCCGATGCCGCTGCAGCCCAGGGGAGAGCTGCCACTGCCGAAGAAGAAGCAGATTTCAAGACCCCAATCCGTCAGCAATACGAACGGCAGGGGCACCCTTATTACGCTTCTGCCCGGCTCTGGGATGACGGTGTGATAGATCCCGCCGATTCGCGCCGCGTGTTAGGTCTGGGTCTGCATGCCTGTCTCAATGCACCGATTGAACCCACTCGTTTCGGCATATTCAGGATGTAAGGGCGGGAATTCATGACTTTGATGCGCAGTCTATTGATTGCCAATCGCGGCGAAATTGCGCTCCGAATCATGCGCACGGCGCGACGACTCGGCATACGTACCATTGCCGTGTATTCCGATGCCGATCGTGACGCCCGCCATGTAGTGCTGGCCGACGAAGCGCAGCACATCGGTTCTTCTGCTGCTGCCGAGAGCTATCTCAACGTGGCGAATGTGCTGGCCGCAGCGCAGCGCAGCGGCGCTGCGGCGATTCACCCGGGCTATGGTTTCCTGTCTGAGAACGCTGATTTCGCTGTCGCCTGCCGCGCCGCGGGGCGGCTGTTTGTGGGTCCGGATGACAATGCGCTGCGCGTCATGGGGTCAAAATCCGCGGCGAAAACAGCAGTGTCTGCGGCGGGAGTGCCGGTCCTGCCTGGATATCTGGGCGAGCGCCAGGATGACCCTGCCTTGCACTCCGAAGCGGAGCGCGTTGGGTATCCGCTGCTCGTCAAGGCGATTGCCGGAGGTGGCGGCAAAGGCATGCGCGTTGTGCGCAATAGCAGTTTGTTAGGCGAGGCGCTGCAGGCTGCGCGCCGCGAA
The DNA here is from genome assembly GCA_043769085.1 of Gammaproteobacteria bacterium. GTDB lineage: Bacteria > Pseudomonadota > Gammaproteobacteria > Steroidobacterales > Steroidobacteraceae > UBA964. The sequence goes on along the minus strand of JAYVJR010000010.1, from coordinate 81,624 downwards.
GCCAAAGCCGCATTTGGCGACGACCGAGTGATGCTCGAACGCTTTCTTGAGCGACCGCGACATATTGAAGTGCAGGTGTTCGGCGACCGCAACGGCAATGTTGTGCATCTCCATGAGCGCGATTGCTCGCTGCAGCGCCGTCATCAGAAAATTATCGAGGAAGCGCCGGCGCCGGGCATGTCGCCCGCGCTGCGCGAGCAGCTGCATCGGCAGGCGGTGGCAGCTGCTCGGGCAGTAGCTTATGAGGGCGCGGGCACGGTGGAGTTTCTGTGCGAGCGTGAGCACGCCTGGTTCATAGAAATGAATACGCGATTGCAGGTCGAGCATCCGGTCACAGAGATGGTTACCGGACTCGATCTGGTCGAGTGGCAGTTGCGCATCGCCAGCGGCCAACCGCTGCCGCTGAGTCAACAGCAAATTCAAGTCCACGGACACGCTATCGAGCTGCGCATCTGTGCCGAGGATCCGAGCCGCGACCTGCTGCCTGGAATTGGCGTACTCAGTCATTTTGAACTTGAAGGCATGGCGGCGCCTTGGCGGCGATTTGATACCGGTTTTATCAGTGGTGACAGTGTGTCGCCGTACTACGATTCCATGCTGGCCAAGCTGATTGTGCATGGACCCGATCGCGCCGCCGCCATCGACCGCGCAGGTTTTGCACTGCGGGATCTGCGAATTGCCGGCGTCGCGACCAACGTGGCTTTTCTGGATGTGCTGTTGCGGTCCGAAGCCTGGCGCAACGGGTCGTTCGACACCAACCTGATCAGTCGTGAGCAGGATGGTTTGCTGCGCCAAGCAACTGCCGCCATGGCCATGCCCGTGGAGATTCGCGCACTCTTGTCGGTCGCATTGCTGCACGCCGCCACTGGATCTCCTCGCGGCGACAGTCCCTGGTCGCGGCGCGACGGTTACACGCCTAACCTGCCGCGGCAGTCATTGTTGTGGCTGAAAGACGCAGACCAGCCAATTCGTGTCTGGTCGGAAGATGCGGGCAATTGGCGTGTATGCTGGCCGGAGGGTACGGAGAGCCTGCTAACAGCGGTCGTGGTCGAGACCACTTGCATGCAAGCGGAGATTAACAATCGTGCGTGGCGCGGCCGTTTGCTCTACCAGCCCGACGCCTGCACATGGGTTGGGCCGGCAGGCAGCTTCACGTTGACCACCCTCCGTCTGTCGCAAAATGCGGAGGGTGCGGGAGTTTCTGGCGCGTCTGATGGGCTAATTAGCGCGCCCATGCCCGGACAAATCCTGGCGATCCATGTCGCAGCCGGGCAACGCGTAGAACGCGGTGCGCGCCTCGTGACGCTCGAAGCTATGAAAATGGAGCACACGCTCGCCGCGCGCAGCGTTGCGCTGGTCAAGACTGTGGAATGTCGTGCGGGGCAGCGCGTCCAAGAAGGCGCTGTGTTGCTACGACTCGAACCGGTCTAGGAAGTCTGCAACGCCGTTAGTGCGTCGACATGATTCAGGCCCAGCGCGATCGCTACTTCCTTGTGCGTAATCTGTCCACGATGCACATTGAGGCCATTGCGCAAATGCGCGTTGCTAACCAGTGCCTGCTGTGCGCCCTTGTCTGCGATATCGAGTACATAAGGCAAGGTGGCGTTGTTCAAGGCAAAGGTCGACGTGCGCGGCACGCCACCCGGCATGTTAGCCACACAATAGTGAATAACCCCGTCAACGATATAAGTCGGTTCGTCGTGGGTTGTCGGCCGCGTAGTCTCGAAACAACCTCCCTGATCAACCGCCACATCGACGACAACCGAGCCAGGTTTCATTTTTTTCACGATCTCGCGCGTGACGAGTTTAGGAGCTGCGGCACCAGGGATTAATACGCCGCCGATGACTAGATCCGCCATTTGGCAGTGGTGCTCGATGGCCGCGCGGGTAGAGAAAACAGTGTTCAACGGTCGGCCGAATTGGCTCCACAAACGCCGCAGCACATCGACATTCCGGTCGAGCACCCAGACATCAGCGCCCATTCCAAGCGCGATGTCGATCGCGTGTGTGCCGACCACACCGCCGCCCAGCACGACGACTTTGGCCGGATCAACGCCCGGTACTCCGCCTAACAGGATTCCCAAACCGCCGTGGGTTTTCTCAAGGAAGTAGGCGCCAGCCTGGATGGACATGCGCCCCGCAACTTCCGACATCGGCGCCAGCAGCGGCAGTCCGCCAGTTGGCGATGTTACCGTTTCATAGGCAATGCAAGTGGCTCCGCTCGCCAGCAGATCGCGCGCCTGTTCCGGATCTGGCGCCAGATGCAGATAGGTAAAGAGTACCTGGCCCTTGCGTAAGCGATTGCGCTCGGCGGCCTGTGGCTCCTTGACCTTGATGATCATGTCCGCGGCGGCGAAAACGCCAGCCGCATCGGGCAGAATAATTGCACCAGCTGATTGGTACTCGGCGTCGGCCACACCGATACCCAGGCCGGCACCGGTCTCCACAACCACCTGATGCCCGTGCTCAACGACTTCCCGGACGCTGGCCGGCACTAAACCAACACGATACTCGCGCACTTTAATTTCTTTCGGGACGCCTATTTTCATGCTGAAGTTCTCGGGTGTTAGCTGAATTGATTGCGATCAAATAGTTGGCGCGAGCGACAACGAATTGTCCATGGCCAGCGCTTCGGCGATAGTGGCAATATATTCTGGCTATTATACGCCACGAGTATTTTGTGGTCAGCGCCGCCAAGACCACCCTGGCCAGGTGTGCAACGGTCTAAAATACTTACCTTATGGCCATTCCGCTCGAACCCCAGACCTTGTTTGAAAAGCTTTGGCGCCAGCACCTCATTGCGGCTCTGCCGGGCGATATCGGGTTGCTGGCTATTGATCGAATCTTTCTGCATGAACGAACCGGCTCAATTGCGCTCAAGGGCCTGGCCGAGGCGGGACGCAGTGTTCGCGATCCCGGCCGGGTGTTCTGTACCATGGATCATATTGTCGATACGACGGTAGGCCGAAACGACAACACCCGCATGCCCGGCGGCGCGGCGTTCATCACCGAGACTCGGGCGGCGACCCGCGCAGCCGGTATCCGCCTGTTCGATGTGCAGGATCCTGATCAAGGGATCGTGCATGTAATTTCACCGGAGTTCGCGATTGCACTACCCGGTGCGACTGTCGTCTGCCCTGACAGTCATACTTGCACGCAAGGCGCGTTAGGTGCGTACGCCTGGGGCATCGGTTCCACCGAAGCCGAGCACGCGCTCGCGACCGGTACGTTACGCGTGCAAAAACCCAAGACCATGCGTGTCACTTTCTCTGGGGCGCTGGGTCCGGGAGTCAGTGCCAAGGACATGAGTCTGGCGCTGATCGCGAAATATGGCTCTGTAGGAGCAAATGGTTTTGCGGTTGAGTTTGCGGGCGCAGTCGTGCGCGCGCTTGACATGGAAGCGCGATTGACCTTGTGCAACATGGCAACTGAGTTTTCGGCAGTTACTGGCTTTATTGCCGTTGACGAGATCACGATCAACTATTTGCGCGGTCGGCGCTATGCGCCGCAGGGCGCTGCGTTCGACGCTGCTGCCACTTGCTGGCGCGAACTGACATCCGATCCCGGCGCAACATTTGATCTGGAACTTGAGCTGGATGCGACGACTCTTGAGCCCATGGTGACCTGGGGTACCAGTCCACAACACGCGTTAGCAGTGAGCGGCAGTGTGCCTTCGCTAGAGAACAGCGGTACAACGGCGCAGTCCTATCAGCGTGCGTTGGAATACATGGGTGTAAGCGCAGGTGAAGCGATCCAGAGTCTGGCGATTGGCGCAGCCTTTATTGGCTCCTGCACTAACAGTCGCGTATCGGATCTACGGCGTGCGGCCAAAGTATTGCGCGGACGCAAAGTGGCGCCTGGCGTGCGCGCAATTTGTGTTCCGGGATCCATGACGGTAAAGCGTCAGGCCGAGGCAGAGGGTCTCGACCGTGTGTTTTGTGACGCGGGTTTCGAGTGGCGTGAGTCTGGTTGTTCCATGTGTTTTTTTTCGGGCGGTGAGAGCTTTGGCAAACGTGAGCGCGTCATTTCCTCGACCAATCGCAATTTTGAAAGTCGACAGGGCCCTGAAACGCGCACCCATATTGCGAGTCCGGAGACCGTTGCGGCCAGTGCCATTGCCGGCCATATTGCCGATGTGCGCATGTTAGGCATGCTGACGCCGTCGGGGAGCTAGAGGCCTTGGTACCATTTACCACACTGACCGCGGTAGCCGCACCGCTATTACGCGACAACATTGATACTGACATCATCATCCCGTCGCGGGAGATGAAATCCGTGTCCAAGATCGGTCTGGCAGCGGGCCTGTTCGCCGGATGGCGCTATCGCGAGATTGGCGGACGCGAGCCCAACCCAGATTTTGTATTGAACCAACCTGCCTATGCTGGCGCGGCTATTTTGTTAGGCGGTGGCAATTTCGGCTGCGGATCGAGCCGTGAACATGCAGTTTGGGCTCTAGCGGAGTTTGGAATACGCGCAGTGCTGGCGCCCAGTTTTGCGCCGATCTTTCATGGCAATTGTGTCCGCAACGGGATCGTTCCGGTAGTCCTGCCGGTCGATGCGATCGGCGAGATTGCCGCGTGGCTGGCCTCGGATCCGCAGTCGCATTTGCTCACGGTCGATCTGGTCCGCTCTCAGGTCAACACCACGGCCGGTGGGAGTTGGACATTCGCCTTGGGCGACGAGCAAAGAGAGATGCTGCTCGAAGGGTTGGATGCCATCGATCTGACCTGGAAGTGGCGTACCGACATTGACGCATTTCTGGCTGCGGATCGCGTGCAGCGACCGTGGATATATTTGGCAGGCGCGGGCGGGTGAGGTTGTGACAGAGAAAATACTGATTAGCGAAGTAGGGCCGCGCGATGGTCTGCAGAGCATCGCGAATATCATGCCGTTAGAGGCCAAGAAGGCCTGGATCACGGCCGAAGCCGCGGCGGGCGTCACGGAAATTGAAGTGGGCAGTTTTGTGCCAGCTAAATTGCTGCCGCAACTGGCCGACACTGCCGATGTCGTGGCATTTGCGCGTCGCATTCCGGGTCTAACGGTCGCGGTATTGGTGCCTAACCTCAAGGGCGCCGAGGCTGCAGTTGCTGCGGGTGCGCACAAGCTGACGATTCCGCTATCGGCGTCAGAAACCCATAGCCTCAAAAATGTTCGGCGCACGCATGCGCAGATGCTGGATGAAGTTCGTGCCATTGTGGCCTTGTTGAGTTCGCTGCCGAGCTCCCAACGCCCGAAGTTCGAAGGTGGCTTGTCGACTGCGTTCGGATGCACGATGGAAGGTATCGTGCCAGCTGCCAAAGTCGTTGCTTTGGCGGAGCAGCTAATGTCCGCAGGTTGCGATGAAGTGGGTTTGTCCGACACCACCGGCTATGCCAACCCGGCTCAGGTCCGTGCTCTGGTCCGCCAGGTTAAGGCTGCGGTGGGTGATGAGGCATTGACTGGTCTGCATCTGCATAACACCCGCGGACTCGGTCTCGCCAACGTAATTGCGGGACTCGAAGTCGGAATTACTACTTTCGACAGTTCGCTCGGCGGTCTCGGCGGTTGTCCATTTGCACCTGGAGCGTCCGGCAATATTGTCACTGAGGATTTGGTATTTATGCTGCAGGCGATGGGCTTGAAAACCGGAATTCAACTGCCAAAATTGCTGGCCGTCAGAGATATCCTGCGTCAGGCGTTGCCGCAAGACGAGCTTTATGGATTCACTCCAGACGCCGGCTTGCCGTTAGGTTTCGAGCCCGCTCGTGAAGGAAACAGTTGATGACTACAGCAACCAGTCCCACGCCGCTCGCCGGCATCCGTATGGTCGAATTCACCCATATGGTCATGGGGCCGGCGGTTGGCGCCGTCATGTCCGAACTCGGGGCCGAAGTCATCCGTATCGAGCCTGTGGGCGGCGATGCCACCCGCGTTTTGTTAGGATCTGGAGCCGGTTATTTCCCGATGTATAACCGCGGCAAAAAAAGCCTGTGCCTCGATCTCAAGAACCCGCGTGGGCTGGAAATTGCGCGCGCCTTGTGCGCCAAAGCGGATGTAGTGGTGGAAAATTTCCGCAGCGGCACAATGGCGAAGCTCGGGCTAGACTATGCAACGCTTGCGCAAGCTAACCCACGGTTGATCTATTGTTCGGAAAAAGGCTTTCTCAAAGGCCCTTACGAGCATCGCACGGCTCTCGATGAAGTCGCGCAAATGATGGGTGGTCTGGCCTACATGACAGGACCGCCGGGTCGGCCACTGCGCGCTGGCGCATCGGTTATCGACGTGACCGGCGGACTGTTTGGCGTGATCGCAATCATGTCAGCCATCGAAGAGCGGCATCGCACTGGCAAGGGTCAGCAGGTTTCGAGTTCATTGTTCGAAACGACTGTGTACCTGGTAGGTCAGCACATGGCACAGAAGGCCGTGACCGGTCAGCCTGCCAAGCCCATGCCGGTGCGCATTTCCGCTTGGGCAATCTACGACGTGTTCGAAACAGCTGACAGTGATCATGTGTTTGTCGGCATCGTATCGGATGGCTTGTGGGAAAAATTCTGTGTGGCTTTCGAGCAGACTGAGCTGGCTGCAAACCCTGATTTCAAAACCAATTCGCAGCGTGTACTGGCGCGCGACAGTCTGCTGCCTCGCATACGTGAGCTTTTCAAGACCTACCTAAAAGCCGATCTGATCGCCAAACTGGAGCGAACTGGCTTGCCGTTCGCGCCGATTGGCAAGCCCGAGGAATTGTTCGATGATCCGCATTTGTTAGCCAGTGGAGGCCTAGGGTATACGCGCCTTCCCGATGGCCGAGAAACACGGTTACCGAATTTGCCGATTGAAATGAATGGCATGCGCCCGCAGGGCGACGGCAGTCTGGCGCGACCTGGCGAGCAGTCGGACGAGATACTCGCGCAGCTCGGTCTAACAACTCAGGAAGTAGCCCAGCTACGTCAGAGTAAGATCGTCGGCTGACCGCGGGTGGCAGCGAGCCACCATCCCAATGTCGATTTTCGCACCCGCGCCGTTCAGGACGTATGAGTTTTCGCCAAAAGTCACACCGAGCTGACTCTTGTTCCATCGGTAACGCTTCAGTGTGGGCGTCGGATCCGGGCCAGGCAGACCCGTAGTCTGGTCGATGGCGGGAATGACGCAGCGCGTGCAGGGCTTGCACAGGCGCAATGTGATTGGCCCGATTTCGATGCGTCCAATATGGTCTTCCGCCCAAGGCGGCAGGTCGGCGAGCACAATATTCGGACGAAACGCATCCACGCGCAGTGCTGCTCCCATTTTTGAACCCAGCTCGTCCAGTGAGGCGCTGTTAGTCACTAGAATGGGATAACCATCCGCAAATGCCAACGGAACCTTGTCGCCGGCTGTTTTGTCAGGATTCGCATAGCGATCCAGTGCCGTCCCTGCATGCACTAATCGCACCTCAGATGCCAGAAAACGGCTGCACCAGGCTGCGGCCGCGTCGCCGCAGTCCAGGGCCATGCCGCGGTGTGACCAGATGTCGACGCGGCGCATCGCCGTCGCAGCAGGCGGGGGCACTGTTAGTTTGGTAAGTTCGCCAACCGGTCCGATTTCGAGATTGTCGCCGCAGACAATGGCAGGCAGAACTGCAAGGCGCGGGTGGGTGCGTTGAGTTACATACCGGCCGCGCTCATCAACCAGCAACCATTGACGGTCGTGCTGCAAACCACGGGCGTCCACTTGGGCGCGCTGCAGCGCCACTGCGCGGGCAGACTTCAATGGATAAACAAAAAGATCCTTTACGCGCGCCAGCCACATTGTGGCAATGTTACGCGATCCGACTCGATGCGAGACTGGCAATGGCAATCGATTTACGTCGTCTGTTGGACGCGGTGGTGGACGCAGGTGACTATATCGACGATCCCATCGAGACCGCGGCGCTCGCGAGTGATGTGTATACGACCGGAACTGCGCTCGGAGTTCTACGGTGTCGTGGCGTCGACAAGCTGTCAAAGGCGATGGCGATTTTGAACCAACAAGGCATTGCTATGGTGCCGCGCGGTGGTGGCATGTCCTACACGGCGGGCTACGTGCCGGTGCGGGCAGGTAGCGTCATCATCGATCTCAGCGCCATGAATCGCATTCTGGAGATCAACCCGCAGAATATGCTGATCCGCGTCGAAGCGGGCGTCACCTGGAAAACGATCTTCGAGGCGCTGCGCCCGTTGGGCCTTAGGATGCCGTTTTTCGGGACCTTTTCGGGCGCAAAGGCCACTGTTGGCGGCGGTTTGTCGAACGGAGCATTGTTCTTCGGTTCGGCGCGCTACGGCACGGCCTCCGACTGTATGTTAGGTATGGACATACTTCTGGCCGACGGCACGCGCGTGAGTACCGGGCAATCTGGGTTCGCTAATGTGAGTCAGTGCTTTTACCGCACCTATGGGCCGGACATGGCGGGACTCTTTACCCATGATTGCGGCACGCTGGGAGTGAAAGTCGCCGCGACGTTTCGCCTGATCCAGGATCCTAAACACGCCGGCTATGCGTCTTTTGTTTTTGCAGAGGCGGCCCAAGCTGCCACGGCATTGTCGGCGGTCGCGCGAACCGGCGCGGCTGATGAAGCCTACGTATTCGATCCAGCCTCGACTCGCAAAAATCTGGACGCCAATGGCATCCAGGATGATCTGAAAACCTTGGCCCAAGTGGTTCGCAATGAGCGCTCGTTGTTCAAGGGTCTGAAATCTGGTATGCAGTTGGCGTTAGGTGGAAAAAATTTCGTAGCGCCCGAGGCCTACTCGCTGCATGTGGTCGCAACGGGCCGGACCGAGGAGGCCGTACAAGCGGATCTCGACGCCTGTCGGGAAGCCTGTTTCAAGTCCGGTGGCGCGGAGATCGTCAATTCGATCCCGAAGGCAATCCGCGCCGGCATGTTCCCGCCGCCCAACGGGGTGTTAGGTCCCAAAGGCGACCGTTGGGCTGCGCTCAACGCCAAAGTCCCACACGATGCGGCTTTGGCTTTAATTGCGGAGGCCGAAAAACGGCTGCGGCCACACGAAACGCGGATGCGTGAACTGAATGTGTGGATGACTTATTTATACATCGCGGTCGGCAACCATTCTTTCAGTTTTGAGCCCGTGTTCCATTGGTTCGACGAATGGCTGCCCATGCATGCGAACACGCCGGAGAAGTCCTATCTGAACGGCATGACTTGCCCGCCTGCCAATTTACCCGCTCGGCAACTGGTTGCGGAGTTGCGCAGTTTGCTAACACGATTGTTCCTAGAGTATGGCGCTGCATCCAATCAGATAGGCAAGACCTACCTCTACCGCGAAGGGCTTCTGCCTGAAACCCGCAAACTGCTGGATGACCTGAAGCGCGTGGTGGACCCGCGCGGCCTCATGAATCCCGGGGCGTTAGGCTTCGATAGTTAGCAATCGGCCTGGGCCGTTACCGCTCATGCCAGCGTCACGGCTGTAGGTGGTAGCCGACGGCCGCGCGGTAATCACCTCCAGCATGCCTTCAACGCGCCGCAGCCTGGCGTTGACCAAGAGGCCGTTGCGTTCATTGAGTTCGCGGCACAGTGTTGCTAGATCGGCGCAGCGTCGCCAATGATCCGTCAGACCCCTATCGGGGTCACACCATCGCAGCATTTTCTCCAGTCCTTCATGGCTGTCCGGGAACTGCAGCGCGACCAGCATGGCGCGCCGCTCATCTTGAACGCGAAGCAGAGCGCCCATGGCCAGCGCCCGTGCAGAACCGCGTTCGTCGAGGGCGTCCAGATCGTTGGTTTTCAGGGCCTCGAATTCATTTTGCAGCAGCTGATGCAGAATGCCCAATTGCTGTTCTTCAGCATGCAACAGTGCCGCGACATGTTCGCGGCTGATGGACCGATCCATCTTGGTGACTCTGCCTAGCGCTCGCGACGTTGGGCTTCGGCCAACTCGGCATCCGAACGCAACAGCCGTTCAGCCACGCGCTCAGAATCCACTCGATAACTGCCGTCATCAATGGCGGCGGAGATGGTCTTGACGCGCACCGGATCAACGATTGGAATCTGTGACAGCACTTTCTCTAGCTCTGCCAGTTGCCGAGCTGCCGGCGTAATTTCGATGTTCGACCGCGCCTGCCCAGGAGCTTTTCCTTCGGCACGGCTGTCGCGGCCCACTTCCCGCGGACGCGCCGCACTGGCACTGCCAGTCACGCTGACGGGTCTACCGTCTAATCCATCAATTTTGTGGGACATGGCACATTCTCCTGCTCGTCAATCTCTGTTTCGGCGCTGCCGATAAAAACTTTAGTCCATTGCCTCATGAACATAATGTGATTGCTGTGACGCCTGTCACGGTTGCACCAATACGGTGGCATCTTCAGCAGCCACGCCTTCTATCACACGCTGCGACGATGCGTTCTGCACTCTCACCCGATCGCCCGGTCTGCCATCTTGCAACGCGATTCCGCTGGAGCGGATATCCATCACTGCGCTGCGCGCCAACAAAACGACCTGTTGTCCACGTCGTACGGACAGGTTGGGCTCCAGCATGTCGACGGTCAACACGGTGCCAGCGGTAATCGCGCGACGCAATCGGCGCCCAGTCGATACATCGGCGGAGCCAACTTTATCTGAAGCAACTCCAGCTTGCAGCCACTTCGACTGGCTAAAATCCAGGGCACTAAATGCTGCCCCTCGAGCAATGGCGCGTCGCGCGATCAGAACCGATTGTTCGGACGTGACTCTGGCTGGCAGATTGATTTGCCAGCGGACTCCGTTGACGCAACTGACTGTTACCAATTGACGTTCCTGTGCCGCCTGGCCCGCGGAAAGCCGCGCCTGCAGAGCTCCGTCGCAAGCCGGCAGACGCAAGCGTGGATCGGGAGGCGAGACATCGATGTTGATATGAGTCGCATCGCCGGCGACTTGTCGCACCGCATCACCTACGGCGATCTTCGCAGCCTGGACGATCGACTGCAGGTTTTGGTTGGCGTGTGTTCGGTCGGGAACCTGGGACTGGGCCATTGAGACAGCCAGTCCTAATATCAGGTGCAGCGACCGCCGGAAAATTGACCGCTTGTATTTCATGGCCTATGCATGAGCAAGGTTCATGCCACCTGCGTTGAGATCCTCAAGTAATCAGTATTCGTGCCGTTAGGTTGTTTGCGTTAGCTACACCGTTGCTGCAAAGCCGGTCATTGCCGCTATAGCGGCAACCCTGCGCCTGTTAGCGTGCTGCAGGTCACGCACCTGCATGGCGTGCGTCACATTCGCATGGTCTAACAGCACAATCGCATCGCTGGCACGTCGCTTGCTAGTACTCGGCTGGAGTCAGTTCTCCGACGGAGTTACGCAGTGTTTGATCTCGATGCACATGTAGGCGTTCATGCTCAGGCGCTAAGGCTAAGGGCCCAGCGCGGTGAGCTAATTGCCAACAATCTGGCAAACGCGGACACGCCAGGTTACAAATCGCGCGACATCGATTTTCGCAAAGCTTTGGCAGCCGCGGGCCAGCCTGGTGGCGCACTCCAGCTGAGCACGACCCAGGCTGCCCATGTGAGAACTGGCGGCGGCGCAGAAGCATCAGGCGGCGACAGCAACGTCAAGTACCGTCTGCCATTGGCACCTGCACTCGATGGCAATACGGTTGATGCTCAGGTCGAACAAGCGGCGTTCGCCGAGAACGCTGTCCGTTATCAGGCCACCCTTAGTTTTCTCAACAGCCGCTTCCGCGGACTTATGACTGCCATCACGGGTCAGTAGGGCATCGCATGTCGTCATTCAAAGTTTTTGATATTGCAGGGTCAGGCATGGCGGCGCAGACCGTGCGTCTCAATACGGTAGCCAGCAATCTTGCTAACGCAAACAGCGTCAGCGGCGACCCAGCACAGGTCTACAAGGCACGTCACCCGGTCTTTCAGGCACTGTCTGCTGGAAATTCCAGCGACGACGGCGCGGCCGTCCAGGTAATGGGCATTATGGAGTCGCAGGCGACGCCGCTGGCGCGTTACGAGCCCGGCAATCCACTCGCCGACCCCAATGGTTACGTGTATTCGCCTAACGTCAGCGTGGTCGAGGAGATGGTAGACATGATATCCGCTGCCCGCTCATATCAAAGCAACGTTGAAGTGATCAACACATCTAAGGAGTTGCTCATGGCAACTCTGAAACTCGGGAGTTAATTCATGCCTAGCGCATTGTCAGCATTGACACAGGAGCAATCCGCAATCGGGCCGGTCGGCAGTACCCGTGCGAAACAGGAGCTCGGTCAGGACGCGTTTCTGAAACTGATGGTCACACAGCTGAAAAATCAGGATCCGTTCAAACCACTTGAACCCCAGGAATTCCTCGGCCAGTTGGCGCAGTTCTCGACCGTGAACGGCATACAGTCGATCCGCGACTCCGTTATGGGTCTCAGTTCCACACTGCAGGGCTCACAGGTGCTGCAGGGCGCAACACTGGTAGGCCGCTCAGTGTTAGCAGCCGGGCAGCTTGGCGATCTGGGTGTTACAGGTGAAATCGCTGGCGCATTTGGTGCTCCAGCCGGTGCGTCCAGCATGCAGGTCCGGGTTGTCGATGCCAACGGCAGTTTGGTGCGCACGATTGATGCTTCGCCGACCGCTGGGCTGACCGAATTTTCCTGGGACGGGCGCGATGCTCGCGGCGATCGTGTGGCACCGGGTACGTACAGGCTGGAGGCGGTCGCCGGAGTTGGCGGACGCGAGGAGTCGGTGGAGCTGCTGCTGCAGCAGCGTATCAATAGCGTCACGATTGATCCGGCCGGTGGCGCACTACGCCTCAATACCAGTGCCGGCAGCATTGCGATGGGTGATGTCCGGCGAATCATGTAGCTGTTGCCTAACCAATTTATTCATAGGAGTTCCATATGGCATTTCGTCTCGCGCTATCGGGTTTGAACGCGGCTTCGGCCGATTTGTCGGTCACCGCGAATAACATCGCCAACACAGGCACAGCAGGCTTCAAGGGCTCGCGTGCGCAGTTCGCCGAGCTGTTCTCGGTGTCGGCTACCGGCGTTAGCAATATCACAATCGGCAACGGTGTAAGGGTCGCGGATGTTGCGCAGCAGTTTACGCAGGGCAATATCGATTTCACGGACAACAGTCTCGATATGGCTATTAGCGGGCAGGGCTTCTTTATTCTAAGTGACAAAGGCGCCCAGGCTTACACCCGCGCAGGCGCCTTCCAGGTCGATCGCAACGGCTATGTCGTCAACAGCGCCAGCCAGCGACTGCAAGTATTTCCACCAACCACCGCTGGAGGCTTCAATACGGGATCGCTAGCCGACCTGCGACTGGTAACCAGTGAGAGCGCACCGGCCGCCACTGGAACGGTTGAAATGGTCATGAATTTGCCAGCGAATGCGGCGCCGCCGCCGGTAGCGGTTTTCAACGCCGCGGATCCTGACACGTATAACCATGCGTCCTCAATGACGATCTACGATTCGTTAGGTGCGGCGCACACGGCTTCGGTGTTTTTCATCAAGACTGCTGTGCCTAACACCTGGGAGCAGAGATTGTCCATCGACGGCACGGCAGTGGGTGCACCACAAGCCATGGTGTACAACAACACTGGCTCGTTGACTGTGCCGGCAACAGGTCAGATTGCCTTTCCTGCACATATACCGTCGACCGGCGCCGCTGCGATGAATGTCACCTATGACTTTAACAAGACAACTCAGTACGGTGGTGCGTTCACGGTGAATGCAATTACCCAGGACGGATACACCACCGGTCGCCTCATTGGCATGGATACAGACAGCAATGGCACGGTGCAGGCGCGTTTTACCAATGGTCGCTCGCAGGCGCTTGGTCAGATCGCATTGGCGAACTTTGCCAATCCGAACGGCTTACAGCAACTTGGCGATACCAACTGGGCGGAGACGTTTGCCTCGGGTCAGGCTCTCAAAGGTCAGGCGGGCAACGCAGGCTTGGGGTTGATTCAGTCCGGCGCTCTCGAGGCTTCCAACGTCGATATCACCGAGCAATTGGTCAACATGATCACGGCACAGCGAAATTTTCAGGCTAACGCCCAGATGATCTCGACGTCCGACGCCATCACCCAGACCATCATTAACATCCGCTGATGTAAGCGGGTCGGAGTCAGAACGTGGATAAACTGTTATACGTGGCGATGTCGGGGGCAAAAGAAACCCTGCGCGCGCAGACTGCTAACAGTCACAATCTGGCAAATGCCGCCACCACCGGGTTCCGTGCCGATCTGACCGCTTTCATGAGCCGCGCGGTGGTCGGTCCCGGATTTGATTCGCGAGTTTACGCATCAACCACAACGCTAGGCTGGGATCACGGTGCCGGAGCTCTGGTGTCTACCGGGCGCGATCTAGATATTGCGGTAAACGGTCAGGGGTGGATCGCGGTTGAAGACGCGAATGGCAATGAGGCCTACACACGAGCCGGCGATCTGCAGGTTGATGTAAACGGCCAGTTGCGCAATGGTGTGGGTCGTGCGGTGCTGGGTGATTCCGGTCCCATCAATGTACCCCCCAGCACGTCGCTGCTGATTGCAGGCGATGGGTCGTTGTCGGTTGTGCCGGTCGGTCAGGGCGCCGAGTCTGTCAGCACCGTGGCGAGAATTAAACTGGTAAATCCCGAGGCCAGGCAACTGGAGCGTGGTGAGGACGGACTTTTCCGGCTGCGGGACGGCAGCACGGCGCCACCCGATGCGTCAGTGCGCATCGGCAGCGGGGTCCTTGAATCCAGCAACGTCAACGGCGCATCGGCGCTGGTCAACATGATCGAACTGTCAAGACGATTCGAATTGCAGATCAAATCTATCCGAACGGCAGAAGAGAACGCCCGCAGTGCGGCGTCCTTGCTCCGCATGAGCTAACACAGGAGTTAACTATGGAACCGGCACTCTGGGCGGCGAAAACAGGTCTTGATGCGCAGCAGACGCGTATGGCCGTTACTGCCCACAATCTTGCGAACGTCAGTACCAACGGCTTCAAAAAAGGCCGCGCTGTTTTTGAGGATTTGCTGTACCAGAATGTCCGCCAGGTGGGTGCTGCCACGTCGCAGGACACGCAGTCGCCCTCGGGTCTACATCTCGGCACCGGTGCGCGTGTCGTCGCTACCGAGAAAATGTACTCCCAGGGGAGCATCAACACCACCGAGAACGGGCTGGATGTTGCAATCAATGGTCGCGGGTTTTTCCAGGTGGCGCTGCCGGACGGCACAGTAGGTTACACGCGCGATGGCGGGTTCCAGTTGAGCGCTCAGGGTCAGATTGTCACTTCAAGCGGCTATGTGTTACAGCCGGCGATTAGCATTCCAGACGGAGCGCAGGGAATCAGCATCGGCAATGACGGAACGGTGTCCGCGTCCATTGCGGGGCAGGCGGCACCGGTGCAGGTTGGCAATATCCAGCTTGTGGATTTCATCAATCCCACGGGTTTGCAGCCGCGCGGCGAGAATTTGTTAGTGGAGTCGGCGGCCAGTGGGCCACCGCAAACTGGCACGCCTGGCCTGAACGGTCTTGGCTCGGTTCTACAGGGATCGATCGAATCCTCCAATGTCAACGTGGTCGAAGAATTGGTGGCCATGATTGAAACGCAACGCGCCTACGAGATGAACTCCAAGGCCATATCCACCACCGATCAGATGCTTGAATATCTGACGAGTCGGATGTGACCATGATTGACACAGCGCGCGGACTTCTGCGGGTCACTGGCTTAGTACCGGTGTGGCTGTTAGCAGCCTGCAGTCTGCTGCCTCAACGGCAAGCGGATTTGCGCGAACCGATGCTGCCGTTGGATGTTACCGAAAAACCCATAGCTGACGGCGCAATTTGGCATGACGGAACGAATATTCCACTGTTCGAGAATGCTGTTGCGCGCAACGTTGGCGACATTCTGACCATCCGGCTGGTCGAATCGACCGACGCGTCCAAGAGCTCAAGCACGACCACTAAGAAAGCATCCAAAGCGGAGTTGCCGGGACCAACCATTGGTGGCAGGCAGGTGACGCTGAACGGCACGCAGATTTTGTCCGCGGGTTTGGAAAACGAATCGTCGTTCAATGGTCAGGGTGAAAGTCGTCAAAGCAACAGCCTCGATGGTCAATTAACGGTCACTGTCGTGCGCCGCCTGCGTAACGGCAATCTGGTCGTGCGCGGCGAAAAACTGATCACCATCAATCAGGGACGCGAGTACCTGCAGCTACAAGGTATTGTCCGCAGCATCGACGTTCTTCCGGATAACACGGTTTCTTCGACACGCGTTGCCAACGCAAGCATTACCTACAGCGGCAAGGGGGCGGTTGCCAATGCAGCGGCACCTGGACTACTGACTCGGTTTTTCAACTCACCACGGACACCATTCTGATGACTGTGCGTAAGTTGTTAGTAGTTGCGGTTGTTGTTGTGGCGCTTGGGTCACCCGGTGTCGCTGTCAGCGAGACGGTCCGGGATCTTGCCTCAGTGCAGGGCGTGCGTTCCAACCAGTTGGTTGGTTACGGGTTGGTCGTGGGTCTGGACGGCACCGGCGATCAGACCAGCCAGGCGCCGTTTACGGTGCAGAGCCTCAAGAATATGCTGGCCCGTTTCGGCGTGACCATTCCAGCTAACGTCAACCCGCAACTCAAAAACGTCGCTGCTGTCAGCGTACAGGCGGAGCTTCCGCCGTTCGTGAAACCTGGACAACGGATCGATATCAATGTTTCGTCCATAGGCAACGCTGGCAGCCTGCGGGGCGGAAGTCTTCTTATGACGCCACTTCGTGGTGCAGATGGTGAAGTGTATGCAGTTGCCCAAGGCAGTCTGGTGGTCAGTGGTTTCGGTGTGTCTGGCAAAGACGGTTCGCGTATTGCGCTCAATGTTCCGAGTGGCGGCCGTGTGCCTAACGGCGCAACCGTTGAAAGAGCAGTCGAGTCCGACTTTGCGACGTTGGAAGCCGTGACGCTGAATTTGCATACGCCTGATTTTGTGACTGCGAGTCGCCTGGCGGAAGCTGTGAACGGCAAGTTCGGCGCCGGAACTGCGGCTGCTATCGACGCGGTTTCGGTGCGAATTTCTGCGCCCGCCGATCTGAATCAACGAATTAGCTATGTGGCGGCACTGGAAGAGATTGATGTGCGGCCAGGGGATGCGCCAGCGCGTGTGATCATCAACTCACGGACCGGTACCGTGGTCATAGGCAGCCGTGTTCGCGTGCTGCCCGCGGCGGTCAGCCACGGGTCGTTGGCAGTCACCATTACGGAGAGGCTGGATGTCTCGCAACCTAACGCATTGGCTGGCGGCGATACTGCCATAGTGCCGCGCAGCGATGTCACAGTGAATCAACCCGAAGCGCGCATGTTTCTCTTTAAACCGGGTGTCGATCTGGATGAAATAGTTCGGGCGGTCAACAAAGTGGGTGCTGCGCCCGGCGATCTGGTGGCGATTCTCGAAGCGCTGCGCGAGGCCGGTGCGTTGCGAGCGGTTCTCATCGTCATATGACTGCGCCAGTCGCATGGAGTGATCCGACGTCTCTGACTGCAATCCGCCAGGATGCCCGCCGCGGCGATGCGGCCGGATTGCGCGAAGTTGCCAAACAGTTTGAGAGTCTGTTTCTGCGCATGATGCTTAAGAGTATGCGCGAAGCCAGTCTGGGCGATCCGATGTTTGACAGCAATGAGGGTGGCATGTATCGCGACATGCTTGACGATCAAGTCGCTGTCGACATGAGTCAGAGTGGCAGCATGGGTCTTGCGGAACTACTGGTGCGTCAGCTAGCCAAGACCGGTGTAGCGCCAGCGCCAGCGCCAGCGCCAGCAACGGCAACAGTTCAAGTCTCAGCTCAGCCATCGAATCTCCCAACCCGGGAGACGTTTGTCGAGAAGATGTGGCCGCTGGCGGTTGCTGCCGGCCGCACGCTCGGCGTCGATCCGAAGCACGTCATTGCTCAAGCGGCCCTGGAAACGGGTTGGGGTCGTTCGCCCATCGGCAATAACTATTTTGGCATTAAAGGCAGCGCCAGCTGGCAAGGTGCCACGACGCAAGCGGCGACTCAAGAGTACGTCAATGGCGATGCTCAGGTGGTGTCGGAGAAATTCAGAGCCTACGCGACTGCAGAGGACAGTGTTCGTGACTACGTTCGGTTGTTAGGCGGATCGCAACGCTATGCCACTGTCCGTGGCACCGGAGCGGATACTGTTGCGTTTGCCGACGCGATACAGGCCAGTGGCTACGCCACCGATCCAGCTTATGCGACAAAACTTCAGGCTGTCGTTCAGGTTGTCAATGGCATGCTGCCGGCAGTCTTAAAGACCGGCAAGGAATTGCCGATAACGCCTGTGTCGACACCTCCATGACGGCTAACCCAAAGAGCATATGACAAATGGCTGATCTCATGTCCACCGGTCTGTCGGGATTACTCGCCTTTCGGCGTGCGCTCGATACCACCGGACATAACATTGCCAATGCCAACACCGAGGGCTATAGCCGTCAGCGAGTGGAACTCGGAACGCGCGAGGCCAGTGTTCTCGGCAGCGGCTATATTGGCAATGGCGTCAGAGTACAGACAGTACGCCGCAGTTTCGATGACTTTTTGACCAGCCAGACTCGTGGCTCGGGTAGTGGAATGGAGCGACTGCAAGCTTTCGCCGCTCAGGCTGAGCGCATCAACAATCTGTTTTCGGATGGTGGCAATGGCCTCGCGGCCAGTCTGCAGCGATTTACCAATGCCGTGGAGGGTGCGGCATCGAGCCCAAGTTCGCTGGCAGCGCGGCAGGTGCTGTTAGGAGAGAGTCGTACTCTGGCGGATCGCCTGCAGTATTACGATACGCGTCTGCGCGATATTGAAAGCGACACCAACAGCCGGCTGTCGGTCGAAATTAACGAAGTCAGCGCCCTGGCAACTGGAATTGCGCAGCTCAATGGTCTGATCGCGCGCGGTGTCAGTGAGGCTGGGCAGCAGCCTAACGACCTGCTTGATAAACGGGACAGGCTGCTGGACCAACTTGCCGCGAAGTTGAACGTTCAAGTCGTGCAACAGGATGGTGGCGCTGTCAACGTTTTCGTCGGTAAGGGGCAAGCCTTGGTATTGGGTACCACCGCAAACGAACTGGTGCCCGCTAGCGATTCTTTTGATAATGGGCGGCCGGTGGTGGCACTCAAGAATTCGCAGAGCACTGTGGACGTGACCAATTCCATAGCCGGAGGTTCCGTCGGCGGTCTGCTCGAGTTTCGTACGCAACTGCTTGACCCTGCGCGTTCCAAGCTGGGTCGCATTGCCGCCGGACTGGCTGATGCCGTCAACTCTCAACACCGTGCGGGCATGGATCTTCGCGGCGCGATGGGTACGAATCTGTTTTCGATTGGCGGTGCAGTTGCGCAGGAAGCCAGTACTAACACCGGCAATGCGGCTGTCACCGTGACGCGTACGGACCTAAACGCTTTAACTGGCGCTGACTACATACTTGAATCGACGGGAATCTCTTTTCAGCTGCGTGATGTCGCGACCAATGACATTATCCCAATGACCGGATCCGGCACTGTGCTGGATCCACTAAGGGCTGCAGGAATCGCCATGTCGATCAGCGGCGCGATGGCAGCTGGCGATCGATTTGCGATCCGCCCAACCCGCGAAGCGGTGGTCGGTCTGAACCTTCTGATTCGTGATCCTGCCAATCTGGCCATCGCCGCGCCGATTCGCACACAGGCGGACATTGCCAACACCGGCAATGGCGCTGTGAGCGCGGGTCAGGTGACCGATGCTGCCAATCCGCAATTGCGCAGTACGGTGACCATGCAGTTTACGGCGGCAAATACTTACAGTATCAATGGCGGCGGCAGCTTCGCCTACACGCCAGGCGCGGCCATTACAGTCAACGGCTGGGAAACAACTATCAGTGGCGCACCTGCGATAGGTGACAAGTTCGTGGTCAGCGACAATATCAATGGTCTTGGCGACAACCGCAATGGCCAATTGTTAGCAGAGGCGCTCAATCGCAAGACCTTAGGTCAAGGTGCCGCTTCGGTGAATAGTTCGGCTGCCGCACTGGTTGGGGAAGTGGGCGTTGCCACGCGCCAGGCGGGCACGAACCGGGATATCCAACAGGCGCTGCATCAGGAAAATGTTCGCGCTAAACAGAACGTCTCTGGAGTCAATCTGGACGAAGAGGCGGCGCAGCTACTGCGTTACCAGCAGGCCTACCAGGCTATGACTCAGGTCATTAAGACCGCGAGCGCGATGTTTGATTCGCTGCTGTCAGCCACCCGTTAGGAATTCTCATGCGCATTTCGACATTCTCAATGCACCAGTCGGCGTTAGACTCGATGCTCGCGCAGCAGGCGTCGCTGTCGCGCACGCAGAACCAGTTGTCCACCGGTCGTCGCCTTCAGACTGCGGCGGACGATCCTGCCGCAACGGTGCACGTGCTGGAACTGGAACGCGCCTTGGCAGCCGCTGAGCAGCATCGCAGTAATTCGATCAATGCGAAAAATCGCTTGCAGCTGGAGGAGGCAACCGTGGCCGACGCCACCAACGTGCTGCAGCGGGTGCGGGAGCTGGCTTTGCAAGCCAACTCGCCCATACTCGACGGTTCTACACGGGGTTTGCTGACCGCTGAAATCCGTTCGCGGCTTGACGAACTGGTATCGATCGCCAACCGACAGGATGTCAACGGCGACTATTTGTTCTCTGGCTACGCAGCAGGCACTCAACCGTTTGTCCGGCCTGCTAACAGCACTGTGCAGTACCTGGGTGACGCGGGTGAGCGTCAACAGGTCATCGGACCTGGTCAGAGAGTGACCGATGGCCATTCGGGTGACCGGGTGTTTGTCGGTGTACCGGAAGGCAACGGTGCGTTCGTGCTCGGCTTCGCGGCGGGCAACACCGGCACCGGTATTCTGGGCGCCGGCTCAGTGGTTGATCGCAGTGTTTGGGACCGCGGGTCTTACTCGGTGAACTTCACCGGACCAGGGAATTACGAAGTGCGCGATTCCGCCAATGCGCTGGTGACTTCTGGCGCTTTTCAGAGCGGTTCAGTGATCAGCTTGCGCGGCATATCTTTCACACTGTCGGGTTCCCCGGCGGCCGGCGACAGTTTCACTGTGCGACCCGCAGCCACCGAAAGCGTGTTTTCGACCATCGATCGACTGGTAACACTGACGTCGACGCCGACATCTAGCGCTGCGGACCAGGCGAAACTCAACAGCGAGCTGGGCGGCGTGCTGCAGCAGTTCAGTCAGGGGATCGACCATTTGTTGAGTGTGCGAGCTGAAATTGGCTCGCGACTGTCGGCCATCGATGTCGCTGATCAGGCGCGGGAAACTTTTGGAGCTGAGAACAAGCGTCTGCTGTCTGAACTGCAGGATGTGGACTACGCCGATGCGGTTACGCGCATGAACCGCGAACTCCTGGCGCTGCAGGCAGCCCAGTCTTCCTACGCGCGGTTAGCGCAATTGTCGCTATTTAACTATCTCTAGACAGGTACCCGTGACCTGCGTCGCAGATTCTGCGGCGTGCCTTTGCCGCCCTTAAGGGACGTTGCGCCCCGGTCGATACAGCCCTTGGAGAGCGAAGCTGGAGGTCAGCCTAGCCCCTAAATGCTACGCCCGGGCCCCTGCCGGGGACCCGACAATCCTGAGGAGTGAACTCCATGCAAGCGATCAATACTAACGTGCCATCACTGAATGCCCAGCGCAACCTGGGTACCAGCGGCCTCCAGCTCGCCACCGCGCTGCAGCGTCTGTCGTCCGGTTTGCGCATCAACAGCGCGAAAGACGATGCCGCCGGTCTCGCGATTTCCGAGCGTTTCACCACACAGATCCGCGGCTCCGACGTCGCGCAGCGCAATGCCAGTGACGGCATTTCCCTGTCGCAGACGGCTGAAGGCGCGTTGACCGAAGTGTCCAACAACCTGCAGCGCATTCGTGAGTTGTCGGTGCAGGCTCGTAACGGCACCAACAGCACGACCGATCGAGCTGCCCTGGATGCCGAAGTGCAGCAGCTGAAAGCCGAAATCAACCGCGTCGCCGGTACGTCCTCGTTTAACGGCGTCAAATTGCTCGACGGTTCATTCAACAGCGCGATGTTCCAGGTCGGCGCCAACACTGGCGAGTCGATCTACGTGAACAACCTGGTGAATGCCAGCGCGAGCGCTCTCGGGACGTTCAACCACGCGACTGTCACCGGTGCAGCGGCCACGGCTTTCACGGCAGTGACCGCGGGTGACTTGACGATCAACACCACCAGTGTTGGTGCGATTGCCGTCGCGGCAGACGCTGTCACGCGCGCCTCGCAGGTTCGCGATGCCATCAACTCGGTATCGGCGACCACGGGCGTGTTCGCAACGACGGATACGGCTACCAACCAGGTGAGTCTGGTATCGAGCGGCAGCATCGTGATTGCGCACGGCGGTGCTACCTCGTCGGCTGCTATCACGGGCCTGACGGCGGCGACGACCACTGCCACGGCGCAGACTGGTTTTGCCAATGGTTCAGTGGCGACCGGTGCGGGTGCTGACCTGATGCTCAAGGCGATGGATGCTGCGTTGACTTCAGTCAACACTGCACGCGCCACGTTAGGTGCGATCCAGAACCGCTTCCAATCGGTGGTGAATAACCTCTCGATCACCACGGAAAACCTGAGCGCCTCGCGCAGCCGCATCCTCGATGCCGACTTTGCCCAGGAAACTGCCTCGCTGACGCGTGCGCAGATTCTGCAGCAGGCTGGTACCGCGATGTTGGCGCAGGCCAATGCGATCCCGCAGAACGTGTTGACACTGTTGCGCTAAGACCAGCAGTAGGGTAAGGGGCGGGCTCCTCCGGGTCCGAACCGACGGCGGGCAGCGATCTTTGTGAAGATCGCTGCCTGTCCTCTCAACTGGGGCGCACTGAGGTGCAGTCATGAGCATCCAGAACATAGGATGGGACTCAGGCCAGGTCTTGCCGCTGGAGGCGGGCCATTCATCCAACGCTGCGCCAGCCAAACCGGCGCTCGCGCCGAAACCGGAATTGCAGCTCGACGCGCTGCGACAGTTGGCCGCCGATATGGAAAAGTTTGTCCGCGAAGCGGGACGCAATTTGCAGTTTCAGGTGGATTCCGGTAGCGGTCAGATGGTTATCAAGGTCGTCGATGCAGACAGTGGCGATGTCATCCGTCAGATCCCGAGCGAAGAATTTGTGCGGCGCGCCCAATGGCTGCGTGCCGTCGATGGTGCTGGTGTGAGTTTGATCTGCGACACCTTTGCCTGACGTGTCGCAGACTACAGTTAACTAACAGAGCATTTCAGGGAGTCATCCGTGCCAATTTTTCAATCTCCCGGCATCGCGTCCGGAATCGATGTCAACGCACTGGTGACTAAAATTGTCGCTGCCGAACGCGCGCCGACGCAACTTCGACTTGATCGATCGGACAACAAGATTCAAACGCAAATTTCCGCACTCGGACAACTGAAAGGTTCGATGTCGGCGTTGCTTGCCCGTCTGGCTGAGCTAAAGACCGAAGCGGCATTTCAAGTGCGTAATGCGGTGAGTTCGGACGAGAGCGTATTCACCGCGACAGCAACTTCGGCGGCCATACCCGGCAGCTATGAAGTAGAGGTCGTTGAAACCGCTTCGGCGCACAAGTTGAAAAGCGGGTTGATCGCCGGCGGAGCCTCGACTGTGATCGGTACCGGCACGCTGACCATTGGGGTGGGCGCTAACTCGTTCAGCATGACGATCGACGGCACACACAATACTTTGGCTGCTATTCGTGACGCCATTAATGCCGCACCTGACAACAAAGGCGTACGTGCGGCAATTATTACCACGACAGCTGGCGCAGTGCTAACGCTTTCCTCCAACGACACAGGTGCCGCCAAGGCACTGCGCGTCACCCAGACGGGCGGCGATGGTGGCCTGAGCGCACTGGTCTATGACCCCGGCGTACTGACCAATCTGACTGAGACTGCCGCCGCCCGCGACGCGAGCATCAACGTGGAAGGATTTGCGGTCAGCAGTGCCAGCAACTCGTTTGCCAATGTCATAGACGGTGTGACGATCAACGTCACGGGCTCCGACGCTGGCACGGCGAAAACTCTGACCATTAACAATGACGGTACCGCCGCTGTCGACAAGGTCAAGAAGTTCGTACAGGAATTCAATGTTGCGGTCGGCATCATGGCTGCTTTGCGGAAGTTCAACCCGACCACCAAAGACGCTGGCCCACTATTGGGCGACGCGATGCTGCGTGGCATCGAATCATCGTTGCGGGGCATGGTGTCCGGCAATGTAACCGGGGCCAGTGCGTTTTTTGATACGTTGGCCAGTGTTGGCGTTACTACGCAACAGGATGGATCACTCAAGCTGGATGAAACCAAACTCAACAATGCATTGACGACCAGTTTCGATTCCGTCGGCAAGCTTTTCGGCTCCAGTGGCGGCGCGGCAGCGCGTATGCATGCCTATCTCGATACGCAGTTGAAATCCGATGCGCAGATAGCGACTCGTACCGACACGTTGAATACGCAAAAACGCGTCAACGATCGTGATCGTGGCAGCCTGGACCTGAGAATGAAATCGGTCGAGGCGTCCTACCGTCGCCAGTTCAGTGCGCTGGACACGGTGCTGGCTGGAATGCAGCAAACGTCCTCCTTTCTTGCGCAGCGGTTGGGGTCCGGCTAGTCGATTCAAGTCCGCTGCCCGCAGGCCGTTAAATGGATCTGAATCTTGTTATTTTCGGGGCGGACCATGGGCGCAATCACCCGCTCAGCAATGCTGGCGGAGTATCAGAGTGTCGCAATCCACGGCGGAATCGCCGCAGCGGATCCGCAACGTCTGATTCTCATGTTGCTGGACGGCGCGCTCGATCGTATTGCGCAGGCACGTGGCTACATGGAACGCGGTTTGCACTCCGAAAAGGGTCAGTTGTTAGGCCGCGCCATGGCACTGCTGCAAGAGCTGCGCGCCAGTCTCGATTTTGCTAAGGGCGGCGAAATTTCGCTGAATCTTGACGTTCTCTATGACTACTGCTGCCGCCAGCTATTGAGTGCTAACGCAGAGAACCGCCTGCAAACACTGGATCTGGTGACGGGTCTGCTGCAAGAGATCCGCGGCGCGTGGATGCAATTACCGGCAAGTGCGCGTCAACTGGTCCCTAAAGAATGAAATCACTGACCGACAGTACCGAACGTGCGCGCGGTGCACGGCGACGTCTTACAAAGCAAGGCGTTCTATGGTTGACCCGACGCATTAGCAAACATGCCTTGCGGGGCGAATGGCAGTCGGCACAGGCGTCGGCGGTCGTGCGAGATCGCCTCTTGACACTGGCGGCAGATGCCGATGCCGGCATTGAGGCGTTACGCGCCTCATCGCGTGATGCCTGGCAGATTCTGCGTGGTGATCGTGGGACCTGAACATGGCTGAGCACGGCGATACCGTTATTCTGCGCAATGAGCTTGCATACATAGACTGTTTGCCGGTGAAGTTTGTCGTTAGCACTGTGCCTCCGGACACGGCACTGCGGGCCAATATGGCGGAGCACAACATGCGCCTGCTGTTAGCGAGTACAGCACTAGAAGAGCATGGACAGATTGACAAAAGCGACGAGTCAAGCACGCATTCCGCCGATCTGATGCGGATGGAGCAAAAGGTCAACCTGTTGTTGGATGTCATGGGGTATTTGCTCGCGGCCAGTCAGTCGCGCCCCGAACCTTCGCCCATCCGATTGAACGCGCTGTGTGCTGTCTGGGAGGCGGGCGCTGCAACACCCGTCGCCGGCAGTGTCGGCACTTTGATGATCTATCTGCGTGAATGTCTGGTACAGCCCCTGCAGTTGCCGGCCAAGGTCACCGAAGTCCTGGACGGCCAAACGCAACTCGAGTTCATGTACATGCCCGATTCCATTGCAGTGCACCTGGAGAAACTGGTATTCCGCCGGCACCGGCGCCAGATTGCCGGCGCGCGCCACGCACGTCGCGCCTCATAGAATGTACTTCAACATTGTTTGTTAGGGGATAACCTTACTTGTCGGGAAAACCCTGAAACCAACACAAGTGTGAACCATTCTGTCAATTAACAGATGGCGGTGAATGTTGCGGGAGATGCGCATCACGCCCGCCGGCAAGTCTCAGGCCGACAATGGCAATCGATTTCCGGAGGCCGACTTTGATGAAACTGGCAGAAGTGGCAGCCATCCAAAACGATGGCGCGATCGCAGACAGAGACATTGAGCACCGTGGTGCCCGGTTCCCGACGGGGCAGTCGGCCGCTATCCGCCACATCATCAGACTCGCATTGCAAGTGGCCTGCCATGATTCAACTGTGCTGATTCTTGGCGAAAGTGGTACCGGCAAAGAGGTGTTAGCCAGAGCCATCCACGATTCAAGTCCGCGCCGTCGCGGGCCGTTCATTGCCGTGAACTGTGGTGCGATACCCGCTGAACTGCTCGAGAGCGAGTTGTTTGGCCACGAAAAAGGCTCGTTTACCGGCGCAATTAGTGCGCGCCGCGGCCGCTTTGAAGTGGCCGAGGGCGGCACACTGTTTCTGGATGAGATAGGCGATATGAGTCTCAGCATGCAGGTCAAACTCCTGCGCGTGCTGCAGGAACGAGTATTTGAGCGGGTAGGCAATCACCAGTCGATACCCTGCAACGTCCGAATTGTTACGGCCACTCATCGCAATCTTGAAGCGGCCATTCTCGCCGGCCAGTTCCGCGGCGACCTGTTTTACCGCCTTAATGTATTTCCGATCGAGATGCCGGCGTTGCGCGAGCGAATCGAGGATCTCGATGCGCTGCTACAGGACTTCGTCGCGAACAACCTGGCGGCTGGCCGTCGGCCGATTGCATTCACTGAGGCCGCGAGATCCGCTCTCGCGTGCCACGCTTGGCCGGGAAACGTACGCGAGCTGGCCAATCTGGTCGAGCGCTTGTCCATTCTTCAGGGTGGTGGGCTTGTGCGACTGACAGATCTGCCGCCTCGCTATCAGCCGCCTAACACAGATCTCGGGGAATTGTCGTGCGATTCGCGGCCCGCGGCTGAGGACCCACCAGTGACCCAGCGCGTGGGGCTTTTGCCGGCAGTGGCAACTGATGGCGCAGCAATAACGGAGTTACCGGAGCAGGGACTCGATTTGCGCGAACACCTGTTGGCGATCGAGAAAAATCTGGTTGCCCAGGCGCTAGCGCGCAGCGCTGGCGTGGTTGCCCACGCCGCCAAACTCCTCGGTCTGCGACGTACAACTCTGGTCGAAAAACTCCGCAAGCTCGAGTTTCCGATTGCGGATGCGTCGGATCTTTGACGTTAGGTCAGTGCTCTACCGCCCCAAATTGTGATCTGCTTCACCACTGCGGACTACTAACGCCGTAGGCACGGTTCTTGCTTTCCCTCCAGGTAACGTCGCGAATACTCGCGAACTACAGGCAGGAAGCGTATGGAATCCGTTGTTAGTCAACCGGTTGATATACCGGAACCCGTCGCCGTTGCGGACGCATCGCAGCAGCTCATTAAACTCGCAGCTCGCGTTGCATCTACAGACTGTACAGTGCTGATCGAAGCCGAGTCTGGCACTGGCAAAGAGGTGTTGGCACGGTTTATACACCGCCAATCGCAACGATCGTCGCGACCATTCGTGGCAGTCAACTGCGCCGCAATTCCGGAGACTATGTTGGAGTCTCTGTTGTTCGGCTTTGAACGGGGTTCGTTCACCGGCGCGCATGCCGGTCACGCTGGTAAATTCGAACAGGCGCAGGGCGGCACGTTGCTATTGGATGAGATATCGGAGATGCCGCTCGGTTTGCAGAGCAAGCTGTTGCGCGTCCTGCAGGAGCGCGAAGTGGAGCGCCTTGGCGGGCGCGGGGCGCTAGCTATTGACGTGCGGGTTATTGCAACCACCAATCGTCGTTTGCGGGATGAAGTGTCAGCCGGACGATTTCGCGAAGACTTGTACTTTCGGCTGAATGTATTTCCGTTGAACATCCTGCCACTGCGCGAGCGCCGCGACGATATTCTGCCGCTGGCAACTCAACGTCTGGTGGCGAACACACGGCCCGGACAGGCGATTCCAGCGCTTTGCGCTGACGCGGCGCATCTGCTTCTGACCTATCGCTGGCCAGGCAACGTGCGCGAACTCGACAATGTTTTGCAACGTGCATTGATTCTGGTCAATGGCTCCGTGATCGAGGCCGAGCATCTGCACTTCGAAGCACCACGGCGCGAATTCTCACCGGATGGACTTAGTGCCGGTCGCATGATCGATTCTGCGGCGCTCGCCGAATCACTAGAGCATCGGGAGAACGAATTGATTTTGACGGCTTTACGTCAAGGTGACACGACGCGCAAGACCGTTGCCGAGCGCCTTGGTATCAGTCCACGCACCCTGCGCTACAAACTGGCGCGTATGCGTCGCGCTGGCATTGCCGTGCCAGCCGCGTGATCTGACAGATAGAGGAAATCGGTTATGAGCCAAATGGAAATTGACCGCGTGCTGTCACAGATACGCGATTTGCGCTCGCAGGCTGGACTCAACCCCTCGTCTGCTATGGCACGACCGGGTGAAGCCGATGCGACAGTTAGTTTTGCCTCGGTCCTGAAACAGGGGATCGATCAGGTGAATCAACAGCAAAAAAAGGCGGGCGCGATGTCCGCGGCGTTTGAGCGCGGCGTTCCGGGTGTCGACCTGCCACAGGTGATGATTGAGATGCAAAAATCAAGTTTGTCGTTTCGGGCAGTCACCGAAGTTAGAAATCGACTGGTAAGCGCATACCAGGACATCATGAACATGCCGGTGTAATTGCTCCATGGCTGCTGAAGAACAAGCTCTATCGTCCGCGCAAGGCGTTCTGGCGGGTCTACGACCGATTCTATTGTTGGTTGGTCTGGCGGCTGCGGTGGCTGCCGGCGTCGGCGTGGCGCTGTGGTCACAGGGTCCTACCTTCAACTTGCTATATGGCAACCTCGCAGGCGACGACGCGGCACAGATTACCCAGGTTCTAGGTGGCGCCGGTATCCAGTACAAAATGGATAACAACGGCGCGGCCATTTCGGTGCCCGCGGAAAAGGTTGCCGATGCACGACTGTTGTTAGCGGGTAAGGGGCTGCCGTCGGCAGGTGGATTCGCGTCCATGACCCGTGACTCGGGTTTTGGCCTGAGTCAGTTCATGGAAGGCGCGCGTTATCAGCACGCGCTTGAATCCGAACTCGCACAAACTATCAGTAGCCTGCAATCCGTTGCGAGCGCGCGTGTACACATCGCCGCTGCCAAAGCATCCGCCTTTGTTCGCGACCGACAGCCGCCGAGCGCTTCGGTATTTCTTCAATTGCGGTCCGGCGGACGTCTCAGCAGCGAGCAGATTTCGGCCATCACACATCTGGTAGCCTCCAGTATCCAAGAGCTAACAGCAGAACAAGTTACTGTAGTTGATCAACAGGGACGCCTTCTGTCGTCACCAAAAGGCACTGACGATGCGGCAATTCATCAGCAGCAGCTTGAGCTTGCAAGGCAAGTAGAGGAGGAATATGCGCAGCGCGTAGAGTCCTTGTTGGCGCCTCTAGTCGGACCAGGCCGGGTACGTGCGCAGGTGGTTGCTCAGTTTGACATGTCGGCCGTCGAGGAAGCTCGCGAGCAGTATCGTCCCGACAGTCAGATTGTGCGCAGTGAGCAAACTGCAGAAGACCAAAGTGCTGGATCGGGTGGCGGTGCGCGCGGCGTGCCCGGATCGCTCAGCAATCAACCTCCCGAGGCTGGGGTTGCCTTGCCGGCCGCAAGCGGCGCAAGCCTTGCTGCGGCCAATGCAGCGGCGGGGGCAACGGGCGCAGCGAGCAATGCTGGGGCGGGTGCTGCTGGCAACTCCTCCCGGCAGTCAACTCGCAATTTCGAAATCGATCGAACGGTGGCATACACACGTCAACCTGGCGGGCGTCTGAAGCGCTTGTCGGTCGCAGTGTTGATTGACAACGCGCGAGTGACTGGCAAAGACGGCAAGATCACAGAGAGAGTGTTGAGCGAAAAAGAACTTGGACGCATTACCGCATTGGTGCGCGATGCGGTAGGGTTCGATCAGGCTCGTGGCGACAGTGTAAACGTCATGAATGCCGCCTGGAGTGGCGAGCCGCTGGCGAACGGGATCATCGAGGAGCTCAAAATTCCATTGTGGGAGAAGTCGTGGTTGCAGCAGCTGGTGAAGATCTTGGCGGGTCTGATCATGGTTCTCGTGGTGGTATTCGTAGTGGTCAAGCCAACTCTCAAGCAGTTGCTGACGCCGGTCAAATACATGACGGCGACCAAAGGGCTACCTAACAAGCAAGCCGGGGGAGATGCTCCCCAGAGCGGCAATCCTGGCGCGTTGCCGGGCGGCGCAACGGCGTCGGCCGCACAGAGTGGCAATAATCTAGCGTATGAACACCAGCTAGCCCAGGCGAAAACGCTGGTCGCGCAGGACCCTGCGCGCGTCGCCCAGGTTGTCAAAGGCTGGGTGGCAACCGATGGCTGACAAAGCTCCGCCAGTCGCGCCGCAGCGCGACGGCATTGATCGTGCCGCAATTTTGTTGCTAACCCTTGGCGAAAAAGAAGCGGGCGAAGTGCTCAAACACATGGGCGCTCGTGAGGTGCAGCGCATTGGCAGTGCGATGACTCAGGTTGGCAACGTTTCGCGTGCCGATGTCATGGAAGTCATTGCCGAGTTCAATCTGCTTGCGGAAAATCAGACTTCGCTAGGAGTCGGCACCGATGAGTTTGTTCGCAAGACACTGGTCGGTGCGCTGGGTGAGGAACGCGCGGCCAATGTCATAGACCGAATACTGACTAACCGAACCAGCAAGGGTCTCGACTCCCTCAAGTGGATGGATGGGCGCGCAATCGCCGAGATGATCAAGTTCGAACATCCGCAAATTATCGCAATTGTTCTTTCCTACTTGGAACCAGAACACAGTGCCGAGGTTATTTCCAAGCTGCCTGAATCGGTGCGAACCGAAGCGATGGTTCGGATCGCGTTGTTGGATGGAGTTCAGCCAAGTGCATTGCGCGAGCTTGATCTGGTCATTGAAAAACAATTCAGCGCGGCCGCAGGAACGCAGACCTCTGCGCTCGGTGGCCCCAAATGCGCGGCGGATATTATCAACAACCTGGAGCCCAGTATTGAAGGGGCTCTTATGGAGAATATTCGCAAGGCCGATGAAGCCTTGGGCGCCAAGATCGAAGACCTGATTTTTGTCTTTGATAACCTGGTCGATGTCGATGATCGCGGCATGCAGGAGATCTTGCGCCAGGTGCCAAGCGATAAGTTGCTACTCGCCCTGAAAGGCACAGACCAGCCGCTCAAAGACAAGATATTCAAGAACATGTCGCAACGAGCGGCAGAAATGCTCAAGGACGACTTGGAATCCAAAGGTCCGGTCAAACTTTCCGAGGTTGAAGGCGCGCAAAAAGAAATCCTGCTGGCAGCTCGAAAACTAGCCGAGGCGGGCACTATCAACCTCGGCGCGAAGGGCGATGAGTATGTCTGATTCATCGCCGCGTTCCTGGGCTCCGCCGGATGTTGATGGTCCGGTGGTATCGTCACGTGGCCGCTCCACCAGCGTCGCTGATCTTAATATTAAGCTTGAGGCGGCGCGCGAGCTCCTATTCGAGGAGTCGCGTCGTCGCGGTTACAAGCAGGGCATGGCCGATGTCGCAGTCATCCGCGATCAACTGCGACTGGATGCGAGTCGCTTGCACGATATTCTTGCGCAGATTTGTAGCCCACTTGCAAACCTGGAAGACGATCTGGTGACTGAACTGACTGAACTCGCACTTGCCATTGGCAAGCAACTGGCGCGACGGGAACTGCGCCTCGAGCCGACTCAAGTCGCTGCGATTGTCCGCGAGACGATTACATTATTGCCCACTAACAGCCGCGAAGTGCGCGTGCTGCTGCATCCTGCGGACGCCGCAGTTCTGCGCGACTCATTGGCACCTGCGTCCGCCGAACGCGCCTGGCAGTTGCTGGAGGATCCGGTCATGTCCCGCGGCGGGTGCCGCGTTGAAAGCGAATTTGCGCGTATCGACGCAAGATTTGAGACCAGAGTGGCCGCCATAACAGCAACTCTGCTTGATTCTTCGTCAGCACCAGCATGAGTGCCGTAGTAGAAAAGATTGCTCTGCGGCGTGCGCAACTGCGTCATTTGCCACCGCCGCCCGTGGAGGGGCGATTGACCCGCATGGTGGGACTCGCGCTCGAGGCGGTTGGTGTACAGGCCGCCGTTGGCGACCACTGCGATATTCAGCTTGCACACGGCGGCAGTATCGAAGCAGAAGTAGTCGGATTCTCGGGCGATCGAATTTTTTTAATGCCCACAGGCACACCACATGGCCTTGAACCCGCCGCCGCGGTTGTGCCAAGCAGGCGCTCTGGGCTGGTGCGGGTGGGTAACGGACTGTTAGGTAGAATTATTGACGGTGCTGGTGAACCTCTCGACGGACTTGGACCTGTTATCGCCGACCATGCAGTGCGTCTGACAGGTCAACCTATTAATCCCCTGAGTCGCACGCCCATAAGCAGCCCGTTAGATGTCGGCATCCGTGCTTTGAACAGTCTGCTGACGGTGGGGCGTGGCCAACGTCTCGGATTGTTCGCGGGCAGTGGTGTCGGTAAGAGCGTTTTGTTAGGGATGATGGCTCGAAATACCGTGGCCGATGTGATTGTGGTTGGTCTAATCGGCGAGCGTGGCCGTGAAGTCAAGGATTTCGTCGACCGTATATTGGGCGCTGCCGATCGCGCACGAGCCATTGTGGTGGCAGCACCGGCTGATCAGCCGCCTCTGATGAGATTGCACGGCGCCTGGTTGGCGACCAGTATCGCTGAGCATTTCCGTGACCAAGGCAAGTCGGTGCTTCTGATTATGGACTCGTTGACGCGTTTCGCTCAGGCGCAAAGGGAAATAGGTCTTGCCATAGGCGAAGCGCCTGCTACTAAAGGTTACCCGCCGTCGGTTTTCGCGCGGTTGCCGGCGCTGGTCGAACGCGCGGGCAATGGCGTGGCCACGTCGGGTTCCATCACTGCTTTTTATACAGTACTAACGGAAGGTGACGATCCCAATGATCCGATCGCGGACGCCGCGCGCGCCATTCTCGATGGGCATATCGTGCTTTCGCGTCGTCTGGCGGATGCAGGGCACTATCCAGCAATTGACCTCGAGCAGTCAGTTAGTCGCGTCATGCATGACATTGTCGACGCGGAGGGTCTCGCCAGGGCGAGGGATGTGCGGCAATACTTCTCACTCTACCAGCAGGTACGTGATTTCGTCGCACTGGGACTCGCTAATCGTGACCGTGATCCAAGGATTGCCGCAGCGCTGCAGATCTGGCCAAAATTGCAAAAATTTCTGACTCAGGATGTACATGAGAGCGCCACCCTGGCTGTTAGCAATGCGGAGTTGCAGGAATTGCTTCGCAGTCAACAACCGGTGGTTGGCGGCGAAGGTGATGCTGTTTGAAACGCTCGGAACGAATGCTGGAAGTTCGGCGTGTGATGGAGCAGGAGCAACGCGAAGTGTCGTTGCGACTGCAGCAGAAGCAGGGATTCTTCAGTCAGGCCACCGAGCGCTTGCAGGAACTGCTGCGTTACCGCGAAGACTATCTACAGCGTTTTCAATGCGACGCGGGTGGGGGCCTCGCTGGCACGCGTCTGCGAAACTACCAGGCGTTCCTGGCGAAATTGGACAACGCAATTCGACAACAGCAAGACATTCTGGCGCGTGCTCGGGCCGAAGCAGATTTCGAGCGTGAGAAACTACGCGACGTCAGCGGTCAGATGGCGGCTGTTAGCGGCGTGGCAGCCCGCTGGTCGGGAGAGGAGCGGCGAGCCGATGATCGTGCTGAACAGCGTCACAGCGATGAACTTGGCGAACGCGCGTTTGTGAATAGACATTCAAAGACAATCTCATGATTCCTGGCCCCATAGATATCACAGCAGTGACACCGAAGAGTCTCGTGCCGGGACTCGTGCCGGGACTCGCTGCCCCTGTTCCAGCGGCAACCAATAGCGGGAGCATCCAGCCAGTGTCTTTCGAACCCGCTGGCAGTTTCCAATCTCTGTTGCAGGAACTTGAAATCCCGGTTGACAAGCCCGAGGACACGGGCGTTTCAGCGGCCATCCAAGCGACAACGGTGGAGGAAGTTGTTGCGCCTATGCCCGACAGCGCCAGTGTGCCGCTACCGGCCAGTGTTCTGCCAACGGATTCCAGTCTTGCGCAGGGCGCTCAAGCTCCACCAGTCCAGGTATCATTCTTTGTGCCGGACGCCGCGTTGATTCAGATCAGTACACCAATAGCGATGGTCAGCACTCGCGACGTTGTGGTCGGCAAAGAGAGCGCTTTGACTAGAAATGACGCGCAATCGGATGCCAACGCCATGGTTGATTCTGGACCCGCGGCATTGCGATCGAAGGAGCTTGTTAGCGCCGCGCCGGACTCAGTCTCGAATTCGATTTTGCAGATCGGCGCTGAACGATTGGTGAGCAGCGAAGGCTGCAAGGACCAAGCTTCGTCAACGGTTCCCACTAGCACCACATTGGCGTCACTGCCAGCGCCGAGAAATGCCAAACTGTTAGCGGATCAGGTTGAGTCGCTGGCAATTCCACCGGCGTCGCTGCCGACACTTGCGGATACGAAGCCAGATTCCACATTGCCCCGTCTAGTTATTCCGGTTGGCACAGCCGCATGGCGCCACGAGTTAGTCACACATATCAACCTGATGATAGATCGAGGCGAACAAACCGCAACCTTGCGACTGACGCCCGACCATCTGGGGCCTCTTGAGATTCGTATCGCCGTGCGCGAGGGTGAAACCAGCCTCTGGTTTGGCGCAACGCATGCAGAGACGCGGGAGGCACTTGAAATGGCGCTGCCCCGCCTGCGTGAACAGTTCGCGGGTGCGGGTCTGGCACTGGGCCAATCCACGATCTCCCAGGGTTCGCCGCAGGACCCGAGTAACTTGCGAAATGCGATGCTGCGAGGCGCGCCGGACCGTGCTTTTGGCGGCAGTGACTCGAATGAACTTGCGGTGGACAGAATTTCCGTCGCATTGGGTCTGATAGATACCTACGCCTGATCACCTGACGCCAATTCCTTGGCGTCTAACACACATGATTGTGTGAACCGTGTCGCAAATTGCGCTGGCATGGGGCTTGCTTGTAGTCAAGGGGTACTACACCCAAACAACTGGAGCCGATATGTCAGAAGCAGCGCAGGAAGCCGTCGAACTAGCCGATGCGGCGCCTAAGAAGAAACCCGGTAAAGGAAAATTGCTTCTTTTGATTGGTATCGGCGTCCTGGTGTTAGGCGGTGGCGTAGGCGGGTTCTTCTACTGGAAATCCAGCCAAGCGCACTCGGCTAATGCTGCTCAGAAGGAAAAACCGGTCAAACTGCCGCTTGAGTTTCTCACGCTGGAGCCGGCGTTTGTCGTTAATTTTGAGGCGTCCCAAACGGTGCGCTTCTTGCAAATCGAAGTGCGGCTGGCCAGTCGCGACCCCGCAACCATCGAACTCCTGAAGCACAACGACCCAGTCATTCGTAACGATCTGCTTTTGTTGTTTGGCAATCAGAACTATGAGGAAGTATCCACTCGCGGTGGCAAGGACAAGCTTCGGCAGCAGACTTTGGCCGCAGTGCGTCGAGTCATCAAAACCGAGGGTGGTGAAGCGGAGAAAGTCGAGGGCGTCTACTTCACCTCATTCGTAATGCAATAGTTGTCACGTGCCTGAATCTGCTAACAACACGGCTGTGTCCACTGCAACTTGGGCAAGCCTCGATGGTCAAGTCGCAACTGGAGGAGAGTCGATCGACAATATCGGGGTCATTCTCGATGTCCCGGTCACTCTGTCGCTGGAGGTCGGTCGGGCCCGAATAGCAATACGCAATCTGCTGCAGTTGAATCAGGGCTCGGTGGTCGAACTCGATCGTGCCGCCGGCGAACCCCTGGATGTCTTTGTCAACGGCACCTTGGTCGCTCATGGCGAGGTCGTTGTGGTCAATGACAAGTTTGGCGTTCGTTTGACCGACGTCGTGAGCCCGGCGGAACGAATCCGCAGGCTCAAATGACCACTTGGTTTGGATCACTGACATGCTGAAACTATCCGACATACTCTCTGTTAGCGCGACGGGTGAATCGAGTCAATCGTTTGCGGCACCGCAAGTGTCAGTAACTACGGCGCCGGTCTCGGGGCTGGCAAACGCACTTGAAATGTTAATTGCATTGGCGCTCGTCCTGGCCGCCATTTTTGCGCTCGCATGGCTGCTGCGGAGATTGCGAATGGTGCCAATGGGCCGTCAGAGCCTATTGCGCGCCGAAGCGGAACTGCAGTTGGGCGAAAAAGAACGAGTGATACTGCTGGCAATGGGGGATAGCCGTTGGCTGTTAGGGGTTACCACATCCAGCTTCACGGTACTGCACCACTATGAATCGGTGGCAGCAATGCCAGTCCAAGCCAATCGCAATGCGGAAACCGGCGCGCAATCCAAAGTCGGTAACTTCGCAGCGGTGCTACGCAGTAGCCTTGGGATCGCGAAATGATGCGCGGAATTCTCTGTAAATCACTGGTAGTAGTCGGTCTGACGTTCGGCAGTTGGTCTTTTGCGGCTGGTGCGAGCCCAGCTGCCGTTGGCGCTACGGCAACGAGCAGCGTGCCATCGGTTGCGACTGCCGTACCCGGTATCCCGGCGCTGGCGGTGCAGACTGGTGTGGGAGGCGGTCAGACGTACTCGCTGACCCTGCAAATGTTGGCTTTGATGACGGCGTTAACGCTGTTGCCTGCGGCGCTGTTGATGATGACCGCGTTTACACGAATAGTCATCGTGTTAGGAATTCTGCGGCAAGCAATTGGAGCCGGCCAGACGCCTCCCAACCAGGTCCTGTTAGGGTTGGCGCTGTTTCTGACTTTCTTCGTGATGGCGCCGGTTTTCGATCGAATAAATGCCGAGGCACTCCAACCCTATAACGCCGGCAAGATTGATACGATGGTTGCGTTACAACGTGGTGTCGAACCGCTCAAGACATTCATGCTTGAGCAGACCCGAGAAGCCGACATTGCAGCGTTTGTGCGCATCTCTGGCGGCAAGGGTTATGAGGCGGCTGCGGACGTTCCCCTGTCAGTTCTGGTACCTGCCTTTGTCACCAGCGAACTCAAGACGGCATTCCTCATTGGCTTCCTGCTTTTCATTCCATTCGTGATCATCGATCTGGTGGTTGCGAGCGTTCTGATGTCGATGGGCATGATGATGCTATCGCCGGTACTGATCTCACTGCCGTTCAAACTGATGCTGTTCGTTTTGGTGGATGGGTGGGTGCTCATCATGGGGACATTGGCTGGGAGCTTCTACCGATGACTCCTGATGAGGTTCTGGCTATTGGCACCCATGCACTACGCGTGCTGATTGTTCTGTCGGCTCCGCTGCTGCTGGTCGCGCTCGCGGTCGGATTGATTGTTGGCGTATTTCAAGCGGCCACACAAATCAATGAAATGACTTTGTCCTTTATTCCCAAATTACTGGCGGTCGCGGCAACCTTGGCCATCGCGGGGCCGTGGATGCTGAACGTATTGATCAGCTATACGCGGGAACTCATCACCAGCATCCCTTCGCTGTTGCACTGATTAAGTTGCTTGCAATGCTGAATTTCACCTCTCAACAGATCGACGGGCTACTGGCGCTATATCTGCTGCCGTTCGTACGTGTGGGTGCTTTCCTGATGGTTGCGCCATTGTTCGGTGCTGTCTTTGTGCCAGTGCGTATTCGCCTGGTGCTTGCGCTGGCAGTTTCATACATGGTTGCGCCGCTGCTGCCACAGGTGGCCGAGTTGCGACTGCTGTCGCTCGACACGCTGATTATCATCGTGCGGCAGATTCTGGTGGGGGTCGCTTGCGGCTTCATTTTGCAACTGGTGTTCGATGCGGTGGGACTCGGCGGCCAATTGCTTGCCAACACCATGGGACTATCGTTTGCGTTCAACGTCGACCCGCAGCGCGGAACGGCGACTCCCGCATTGGGTCGGTTCTACGCGGTGATAGCCACGCTGACATTCATTTCCATGAATGGTCACTTACGACTTATTGAACTGATAACCGACAGCTTTGCGGGAATTCCGCTCGGTACAACAGGCTTGGGCGCAGCTGGCATCTGGAAGTTGCTGACACTGGCCTCTTTGCTATTCGACGGCGCGTTGAGTGTCGCACTGCCCGGTGTAGCCGCGCTATTAGTAGTCAACATCGCTTTCGGAGTCATGAGCCGAGCGGCACCC
Source organism: Gammaproteobacteria bacterium (assembly GCA_043769085.1). Classification (GTDB taxonomy): domain Bacteria; phylum Pseudomonadota; class Gammaproteobacteria; order Steroidobacterales; family Steroidobacteraceae; genus UBA964. Next base: position 43,478 of record JAYVJR010000010.1, on the reverse strand, counting down.
GCGCTGAATCTGTTTGCTGTGGGTTTCCCGATCATATTGCTGTTGGGTCTTTTGATTGTTTTGTTAGGACTTCCGGCTGTGCAATCGGCAGCAACCGGAGTTTTTGAAACTACCATGGTTGGGCTTGGCGATATTCTCGGAGGCGATCGATAGATCATGGCTGAACAGGACATGGCAGATCGCACCGAACAAGCGACAGCAAAACGAATTCAGGATGCGCGCAAACGAGGACAAGTTCCCCGGTCGCCGGAACTGGGAGCTGCGGCCGTGACAATTGCGGGCGGCGCTGGGCTTTACGCCCTTGGTGCGGGCTTGTCGGAAGGTCTTGCGGGGATGATGCGCAGCGGTCTCTCGATTCAATCCGCGTCTGGATTGAAGGACTCGGACATGGCAACCGCACTCAGCGTGGCACTGCTGGATGCGCTTTGGACTCTGGCACCTTTGTTAGGGCTGCTGTTTGTGGCTGCGGTAATCGCGCCACTGACCATAGGTGGCTGGAACTTCAGTACTGGCGCTCTGGGCTTCAAGTTTGATCGCCTCAGTCCGTTCAGTGGCTTTAAGCGCATGGCGTCTGCGCGTGGCTGGATGGAGATCGTGAAGTCCCTCGGCAAGTTTTCGGTAGTCGCCCTCATAACGGTGCTGCTGTTGTGGAATCGCGCAGATGACTTTGTTGCGCTGGCCGCACAACCCCTTGAGACCGCGATCGGGAACGCTGCATTCCTGTGCGCAGAATCATTGCTGGTTCTGGCGGCCGGTCTGGTGCTGATTGCGCTCATCGACGTGCCTTTTCAATTGTGGCAATACCATCGTGATCTTCGCATGACCAAGAATGAGATTCGCGAGGAGACGCGGGATTCCGAAGGGTCGCCGGAAGTCAAGAGCCGTGTGCGCAGCGCTCAGCAAGCGATTGCCCGCCGCAGGATGATGCAGGAAGTGCCAACAGCCAATGTTGTAATCACCAATCCGCTGCATTTTGCGGTTGCCCTGCGCTATGACGAGAAGCGCATGAGCGCACCAATTTTGGTGGCGAAAGGCGCTGATGAAATCGCGCGCCGGATTCGGGAAGTCGCAGTCGAGCACAAAATCCCGATGGTTGAGGCGCCGCCGCTTGCCCGCGTGTTGTACCGCGCTGTGGATCTGGGCGCCGAGGTGCCATCGGTACTGTACTCGGCCGTCGCGCAGGTGTTGAGTTATGTGTTTCAGCTGCAGAATCTGGCAAGTCGCGGAACAGGCAACCTGAGTCCGCCGGTTATAGATCCAAGCGTCGAAGAGCTGATCCCGCGCAAAGGCGCTAGGCGATGAGCGCGCGCACCAATACAGCGGCAGGATTTGATCTGCGTACCTTGTTGCTTAGCGGAGTCGGTGTGCCGTTAGGTGTGCTGTCAGTGCTCGCTATGGTGGTCGTGCCGTTACCGCCAGTGATACTCGATGTGCTATTCACATTCAACATTGCTTTGAGTCTACTGGTCGTCATGGCGGTGTTTCAGGTTCGCAAGCCGCTGGATTTCGCTGTCTTTCCAACCATCTTACTGTTAGCTACTTTGCTGCGTCTGGCGTTGAATGTGGCGTCCACCCGAGTCGTGCTGCTGCACGGCCACACGGGAACTGCATCAGCTGGCAAAGTAATCGAGTCTTTTGGCGAGTTTGTCATTGGCGGCAATTACGCCGTCGGCCTCGTGGTATTTGTCATTCTCACCATCATCAATTTCGTCGTAGTTACCAAGGGCGCAGGGCGTATCGCCGAAGTCAGCGCAAGGTTCACCTTGGACGCCATGCCAGGCAAGCAGATGGCCATTGACGCTGATATGAACGCCGGATTGATCACCCAGGATGAGGCCAGGGCGCGCCGTGCAGAAGTTCGCTCCGAAGCGGACTTTTATGGCGCTATGGATGGTGCCAACAAGTTTGTTCGGGGCGACGCTATCGCGGGCATTCTGATTGTGCTGATCAACATGATTGGCGGTCTGACTATTGGTATGGCAATGCATTCGCTGTCATTCAGTGATGCGACGCAGCGATACGCGTTGCTGTCGATTGGCGACGGATTGGTTGCGCAAATTCCGGCACTACTCTTGTCCACGGCGGTTGCCATCATTGTGACCCGCATGTCACGCGAGCAGGATATTGGCCGAGAAGTCGCGCGCCAGTTGTTTGGTCAGACACGTGCAATGACTGTTGCCGCGGGAATGTTGTTGCTGTTAGGGCTGATTCCCGGCATGCCGAATCTGGTGTTTATTGCGATGGGTGTGATCTGCGCTGTGATCGCTCGCAAATTGCGTGAGCGCGATCTGCGTGCGGCCAATGAGCCGTTGGTCGAGGCTGCGCCACCTGCGATCGTCGAGACCAAAGACATTGGTTGGGATGATGTGGCAACCGTCGACTTGATCAGTTTGGAGGTTGGCTATCGACTGGTGCCGTTAGTCGACAAGAGTCAGTCGGGAGACCTGCTGGCGAGAATCCGTGGTGTGCGCCGCAAGCTGACGCAAGATCTCGGGTTTCTGGTACAGGCAGTCCACATCCGCGACAACCTTGATTTGTCCCCTAACAGCTACAGGATTTCATTGTCGGGAGTTCCCATTGGCAATGGCACGGTGTACCCAGAGCGAGAATTGGCCATTAACCCTGGCCGGGTTTTCGGTGCTCTAAATGGCATTGCGACTCGTGATCCGGCGTTCGGTATGGAAGCCGTTTGGATCGAGTCGGGCCAACGCGACCATGCACAGTCACTCGGATACTCCGTAGTCGACGCCAGTACGGTCATTGCCACCCACCTCAGTTATCTGGTCCAGCAACATGCACATGAGTTGCTCGGTCACGAGGAAGCGCAACAACTGATGAACAGCCTCGCGAAGTCGGCGCCGAAACTGGTCGAGGATCTGGTGCCCAAACTGCTGCCTCTCAGTACCGTGGTTAAAGTGCTGCAGGGACTACTTGCCGAACGGATTCCTGTGCGAAATCTGCGCGCGATTGTGGAAACACTCGCGGAACATGCGGCCCGCGGAAATGATCCGCAAACGCTCTTAGGATTGGTACGAATCGCGTTAGGACGGCAGATCGTGCAGGACATAGGCGGATTCGCCGAAGAGTTGCCAGTTATTACGCTTGAGGCCGAACTCGAGCAGCTGCTCGTGAACTCAGTATCTGCGAACAATGCAACGCCTGGCCTGGAGCCCGGCCTCGCTGATCGACTGCAGCAGCGTCTGGCGGACGCTGCACGAAATCAGGAAAACCTGGGCGAACCAGCTGTACTGCTGGTGCCGCCCGCATTGCGGGCGACTTTAGCGCGCTTCACGCGCGTCGCGGTCCCGCAAATGCATGTATTGGCTTGGAGCGAAGTTCCGGACAACCGGCGTGTACGGCTGGTAGCGACAGTAGGTAAAACATGAAGATCAAGACATTCAATGCGCCGGATATGCGACAGGGCATGAAGGCAGTACGGCTCGAATTCGGTGCGGATGCGGTTATATTGTCTAGCGAACGCACAGCGACCGGTGTGGCGTTAACCGCCGCCATCGATTTTGATCTTGTAGGTCGGGTGCCTCTGAATCGTGTAGCACCAACAAGTCTGGCAGCCGTTGCGACAGATTCGGCAATTGGCGATGAACTCAAGGTCCTACGCCGACTGCTGCAGACGCAGATGTCGCAACTCGCATGGAATGAGTTCTCGCGCCGCTCGCCGCTGCAGGCGGAGTTGCGACGGGAATTTACTGCGGCTGGACTGGACGGTGATCATTTGCGCAGCGTCCTCGCCGACCTGTCGGAGTCCGTGTCCCTGAGCGCCGCGAGGCGCATGGTCATTATACAGCTGGCCGATCGACTTCGCTCCGCAGGAGACCGCTGGCTGCAATACGGTGGCCGACCCGTGTTGTTAGGCACTAGTGGTGCCGGCAAGACCAGCGCCGCTCTGCGCATCGCCGCCCGGTGGGTGCAACATCACGGCAACCGCGATATCGCGCTAATCACGACCGACTCCGAGAGTTTTGCGGCCAGTGAGCAGTTTGCGGCGTACGCGCGATTGTTAGGCGTACCAAGCTACGCGGCAGCATCACTGGATGACTATCTGGCGTTGCAGGCGACCCTAGTTCACAAGCGCTGCGTCATTACGGACACCGCGGCGGTTACCGGTAGCGACGCGGCAGGACTATCTGCATGGCGGAAAGTTGCGGTCGCAAATCCACAATTGGAGTTTGCGTTGGTGGCGGGGGCCAGCGTTCGCGCAAGCATCGTCGAGCGATTGCTGGCCCATGTCGACGCTCCATTGTGGCAGGCGGCGCTGATAACCAAATTGGATGAAGCCGACCACCTGGGCGAATTGCTGGCATGCCTCATGCGTCACGACATTCCAGTCAGTTATGTGACGCGCGGTCGACGCTGGCTTGCTGACATGCAAGTCGCTCGTGTAGACGAACTATTGGCTCTAGCCGTGCAGGCATCGGACACCGAATCAAATGCCGTTTTTTCCGCTAGCGATGATCAAGAGGAGTGCGCCTGACATGCAATTAAACGGAACACCGATTCCACGATCGCATCGGCCAGTGCAAACCATAGCGATTACTGGTGGCAAAGGCGGGATCGGCAAGACGACCGTGGCAATCAATCTGGCTGCGGCATTGGCACAGATGGGGCGACGTACGCTTTTGCTAGATGGCGATCTGGGGCTTGCCAATGCCGACGTTCTGTTAGGCATTGCGCCAAAATATACACTGGCACATGTTCTTGCGGGCGAGCGTTCGCTGGATGAGGTTGTCACCGGCACGCCTTATGGCTTTGATATTGTGCCCGCTGCATCCGGGGTTGCGCAGTTGGCTGCGCTGGATGCGACAGGGCATCTGGGCCTAGTGCGAGAGTTTAGCTCACTGTCCGGCGATCTGGACGTGTTGGTCATAGATACCGCGCCTGGAATCTCGCCGGGAGTATTGCGCCTTGCGCAGGCCAGCCAGCAAGTAGTTGTCGTCGTATGCGATGAGCCGGCGTCCATAACCGACGCATATGCACTGATTAAAGTGCTGGCTCGGGACCATGGAGTCGAGCGGTTCCGTGTGCTGGCTAACATGGTGCGCCCAGAGCAGGATGGCCAGCATCTGTTTCAGACCGTGAGTCGCGTAACCGGCCGATTTCTTGACGTAATCCTGGAGTACGCCGGCGAGATTCCCGATGACCCGCTATTGCGTCGTTCAATTCGTGAACAGCGACCCGTTTTACACGCTTATCCGACCAGTAAGTCGGCCCGCGCCCTCAAGTTGCTGGGGGAGAAAGCCGATAACTGGCCCGTACCATCTGGTCCGCGAGGGCACATTGAGTTCTTTGCGGAACGACTGGTACGGCGGGCGGCTCCCCGGCTGGAGGTGGTGAGATGAACCCGTTAGGTGCCTATGCGGCAAGCAGCGTGAGCAGGCGCGACACGGACGCGCTTGTCATGCGACATGCCGAACTCGTTAAACGTATCGCCTATCATCTTGCTGGGCGACTTCCGCCGTCGGTGGAGGTAGATGATCTTATTCAAGCGGGAATGTTAGGGCTGCTGGAGGCAGCGGCACATTTCACCGCAGGTCGTGGTGCGAGTTTTGAAACTTACGCCGGAATTCGCATTCGCGGCGCAATGATCGACGCCCTGCGAAAACTTGACTGGGCGCCGCGTTCAGTGCATCGCAAGTCTCGCGAAGTAGCCAATGCCATTCGCGAGATTGAGTCAGAGCTGGGTCGCGAGGCGCGCGATAGTGAGATTGCCGCTCACATGGGCATCGATCTCGGTGAGTATCACAGCATTGTGCACGATACGATTGCCTGTCAGTTGACCAACATCGACGATGTGGCTCCGGCAGATATCAATGACCAACGCAGTGATCCGTTTGCCGACATTGTCGATGAAAACTTTCGCACTCAGCTGGCGTGTGCAATTGGCGAACTGCCCGAGAGAGAGAAAATGGTGATGTCGCTGTACTACGGGGATGATCTGAATCTCAAGGAAATCGGCGTGATACTGAAAGTTACTGAATCGCGAGTCTGCCAGTTGCATGGACAGGCGTTGATACGACTGAAAGCCCGGCTCAGTGCCTGGCGCGAACAGGACAGTGCGGCCTGAACCGGATGTGTTAGCGCGCTATGGACATACTGACGATAATCGGGTTTATCTTTGCGATTCTGGCCGTAGTGCTTGGATCGATAATGAAAGGTGCGGGCGTCAAGGCGTTGTTATCTGCCGCGGCTTTCATGATTGTCGTTGTGGGAACTTTGGCGTCGATTTTTATCCATACGCCACTGCCGGTATTTAAGCATGGCATGTCGATGTTCAAGTGGATCATCAAACCGCCCAGTCAGGACCCGGCTGGGTTTATTGCCAAGTTGGTCGAGTGGAGCAACATTGCACGGAAACAGGGTCTGTTAGGACTAGAGCCGTTGATCAGCTCGGAATCCGATCCATTCGTGCGCAAGGGTCTGCAGTTGGTGGTCGATGGCTCGGAGCCAGATCAGATCCGTAGCATTCTCGAGGTGGACATCTCGGTGCGTGAGCGTGCCGATCAGGCGGGTGCCAAGGTTTTCGAAGGCATGGGGATCTACGCACCCACACTGGGTATTATCGGCGCCGTGTTAGGGCTGATGTCTGTCATGCAGAACCTCGCCGATCCGAGCAAATTGGGCGCAGGAATTGCGGCAGCCTTCACGGCGACGGTCTATGGGATCGGGCTGGCGAATCTATTTTTTTTGCCGACCGCGGCGAAATTGAAAGCGCTAGTGGCTTCGCAGTCGCAATTCCGTGAAATGATCGTCGAGGGCATGCTGTCGATTGCGCAGGGCGAGAACCCGCGAACGATCGAAGCCAAGTTACAGGGTTTCCTGCATCAGTGACCGGACTAAGGCATGACACGAAAACGCCGACACGATGATCATACTAACCACGAGGCATGGGCGATTCCCTATGGGGACCTCGTGACTCTGCTGCTGGCATTTTTCGTGGTGATGTATGCGGTTTCTACCGTCAACGAGGGAAAGTATCGTGTGCTTTCCGACTCTCTAAATGCCGCTTTCCAGGGCGCGCCACGCAGTATGGAGCCCGTGCAGGTCGGAACGGGCGCAAGTGTCGAAACCTCACTGGCGCATTCAGCAAACACAACGGGCCAGTCCCGCCAATTGTTGGAAGCAGTGCCCCTCAGTCCAAAAGACGAACTCGTCAGTGGCTTTGCCAAACGCAGCAATCGCCGCACTGGTGATGGCCAGTCCTTCATGTCGGACAAGGAACACGAAGCGCAACTTGCACAAATTGCTGACAGCGTCGAGGCGTCTGTGGCCCGACTGGTCGCCGATGATCTTGTTGTAGTCCGACGTACCGCGAATTCGGTCGAGGTTGAAATCAAGGCAGACATACTCTTCCCGAGCGGTTCTGCGACCTTGTCGCCGACCGCAGTGGACGTGATAGCGAGGCTGGCGGATGTGCTGCGTGACTTTCCCAATTCGGTCCGCGTGGAAGGTCATACTGACAATATGCCCATTAAGAGCTTGGGCTTTCCAAGCAACTGGGAGCTGTCGGCTGCCAGAGCGGCCAGCGTGGTGCAACTCCTGGCCTCGCGGGGTGTTAATCCGTCGCGACTGGAAGTGTTAGGTTTGGCAGAGTTTCGTCCGATTGCAAGCAATGAAACGCTTGTGGGTCGCAACACAAATCGCCGGGTGATGATGGTGATCACGAACGGTTCGACCGTGAACATTCAGCCAGCCGAGGCGGCCCCGCAGAAGGTTGCACAGACCCAATAGCTGAGGTTGGCACGAATCCTGCTGTTCCGAGCCAGAGTGTCAATTTCGCGACACCATGCAAGAAAGGACGTTCGATGAAATGGTGGTCAAAAGCAAACCGCGACATTTGCGCGACATTGCAACGCGTCGAGATTATGCAGCATGCACATCAGGCGGCACTGCAAGCGCTGGCGGGAAGACTGGATCGGCTTACGGACTCACTGGACGCGGATGTTCGCTACCGGCTAACGGCCGCAACGCGCCAGGCAGGACCTAGCCCGATATCCCTGGCGCAATCGGGCGCGGGTATCAACGACCTGATTCGCCACTGCGGGCTGCGTGCGGCGGAAGCGGAATTACTCCTGGCGCTATACGGTGATCGTCAATCCGATAGTAACGTGACGCAAGTCGCGTGACACGCACCCACGACCGGGTCAAGCCCGGTCTGTGATGGCCGATACACGTTTGTATTCCCTGAGGACTGATTGATGCAGAAGGCTGAATTCACCGCCGTAGACGCCGGCCATCGCAGTTCGAGCAGCGACGCGTTTGAGTTTGTGAAATCGCTGGCAGCAGAGCTGTCGTCTAACAAAGTAGAACTGCCCAGTTTCCCGGACATTGCCGTACGTGTGCAGCGCGTGCTCGCTGACGATAGCGTCACGCCGGATCGGGTCGTGCGTGTCATTGGTAGTGAGCCGTCGCTGGCTGCCAAGATCATGTCCATGGCTAATTCTGCGGCACTCAATCCGTCGGGTCGTCAGATCAGCGACCTGCGCAATGCCATATCCAGGCTCGGATTCGACATGCTACGCAGCGCCGCGATGAGCTTTGCCATGGCGCAGCTGCGTAAAGCAGAACAGTTTCGCAGCATTGAGAAGCAGTTGAATCAACAATGGCAGCGCAGCGTGTCGGTCGCCGCGTTCGCGTATGTCATTGCCAGAAAGTGCTCCAAATTATCCCCAGATACCGCGATGCTGACGGGCTTGCTGCACAGCGTGGGCAAGCTTTACATACTGACCCGCGCGTGTAATTTTCCTGCCCTATTTGGCGATGCCGCCGCCTACAACAAAATCGTGAGCGAATGGCACGGCAATATTGCAAAAGCGCTGCTGGATAACTGGCACATTGCTGATGATATAGTCGAGGCAGTCCACGGTTATGAAGATCTTGATCGCGAGATACGCGGTCCTACAAACTTCACGGATATTCTGACGGTCAGCAATTTATTTGCATCGTTCAGGGATCAGCCCGACGTGCTCGAAGTTAGTCTTCAGGATTTCAAGGCCGAGCAGCGCATGGGGCTGGATCACAACAAGATAGCAATTATTCAGAAAGAGTCTGCCACAGAGATTGCGTCATTGCGCGACGCTTTGGGTGGCTGAAAGTGACTGATCCGCAGCCACTCGCAAGCGCCGCCGGCGCAGTGGACAATGAGGCGTTCGCCTTCGTGCAGATGCTCGCAGCTGAACTTTCACGGGGCCCCGTGGAGTTGCCAAGTTTCCCGGACGCCGCCATCAAAGTTCGCAAGGTACTCGCCGATGACGAAGTGAGTATAGACAGCGTCCAGAAAGCAGTTGGCTCCGAAGCAGCATTGGCAGCGCGCATCATGCAGATGGCTAACTCCGCCGCGCTCAACCGCTCTGGCCGTGTCGTTCAAGATCTGAAAGCAGCTATTGCCCGCATAGGTTTTAATCTAGTACGTAGCGCGGCGCTGGTATTTGCGATGTCACAAATGCGCAAGGCACAGCAGCTGGAGCCTGTGCGTCATTTACTGCAGGCTCATTGGCAGCGCAGCAACAAGGTTGCGGCTTTCTGTCATCTGGTCGCCAGAAAGTTTACTACCGTCAATCCTGACACCGCGCTATTGGCAGGGCTCCTACACGGTGTCGGGCGCCTGTACATCATTTCGCGTATGTCCAAGCACCCCAGGTTGTTTGCCAACCCGGTCGCTTTCGCCGCGATCGAGCGAGATTGGAGTGAGAAAATTTCGACCGCGTTGCTGCAGAACTGGGGTCTTGATGGCGCAGTTCTCGAGGCTATCGGCAATCATCAGGACCTTGCCCGCCAGCATGAGGGTCCCGCGGACCTGTCGGATGTCCTCACCTTGGCTGTATTGTTAGCCAGTTTTCACGAGTACCCGGGTTCGCTGGAGATTAATCTGCAGAATGTTTCCGCAGTGCAGAAAATGCGAATTGATCGCGAGGCGATCGATCAAATGATAGCCGAGTCGGCCGAGGAACTGGCCACGCTGCAGGCGGCGCTCAGCGGTTGACCGGCCAGGTCTTTGTTAGCTGCGACAGGCTGTGTTAAAGTCTGCTGATGGTGAAACAATTCGTGCCAATTGCACTTTGCTTGTTGGGTTCCACAACTGCGCTACAGACCAACGCGACAGAATTATTGCTGGATGACAGCGGTGAGACCCTGTTCGGCGAATTGCAGACAGTCAAATCGCGCAAAAGCGATACGCTGATTGATCTGGCGCGGCAATTCAGCCTCGGTTACGAAGAAATTACGCGGGTCAATCCCGGCATCGATCCGTGGTTGCCGGGCGAGGGCACCGATATCCTATTGCCACTGCAGCGCATTCTGCCGGCGGGTGCACGCACTGGAATCGTGGTGAATCTGGCCGAGCATCGCTTGTATTACTTCGTACCGGAGCGCACGGGTCCGGTCCGACGGGTGGTGACTTTTCCGGTGAGCATCGGCAAGATGGACTGGCGCACGCCGTTAGGCAGTACACGCATTGTCGACAAGCGCGCCAATCCGGTATGGACTCCGCCAGCGGGCGTCCGTGCCGAGCATGCCGCCCGCGGTGATCCGTTACCTGCCCGTGTGTTGCCGGGACCGGATAATCCGCTGGGTGCGTTCGCGATGCGACTTGGAATCCCGGGCGGTTCCTACCTGATTCATGGCACCAATAATCCTGCCGCCGTGGGCATGGCTGTTACGCATGGTTGCATACGCATGTATCCAGAAGATATCGCGGCTCTGTTCCCGCTGGTGCCGGTCGGGGCGCCCGTGGTGCTTCTCAACGAGCCAGTCAAGATCTTGTTCCATCGTGGTGAAGTCTGGCTGGAAGTGCACCCGCCAGTCGATGCCAATGGTGCGACAGCCGAACTGGATGTCGCCGATCTGGAGAAGCGGCTGGCCGCATTGTTAGCTGCAACTCCGGCTGCCATTCACTGGGCAGCAGCCCGCCAGGCGCTGGCCAACGCACGGGGAATACCCACACTCATTGGCCTGGAGGTGGACACCGACCCGACGGGCCAGTTGCAGAACAATTACAACATGCCTGCGGCGCCGGGCCTTTGGCGTTGGTAACAGCTTGCAGTTCAGATCAATGCAATGGCATGGCCACCATCCACAGGCAGGACGACGCCATTCACATACGACCCCGCGCGACTGACCAGCAGCAGCGCCGGGCCTAACAGCTCGGTTAAATCTCCGAGGCGACCAGGCGGGATTTTGGCGGCGTAAGCGCGCCCTTTGTCGCTCGCAAAAAAATCGCGATTCATGTCCGTTTCGAACCAACCCGGTGCCAATGCGTTGACGCGAATGCGATGGGGGACCAGTTCTAACGCCAGACTACGCGTCAGTTGGTGCAGCGCCGCTTTGGAAGCTGAATAGGATGCGTAGCCCGCTGCTGCGCCCAGACCCAAGACTGAGCCGATGTTGAGCACTGCGCCTGCTGACTTAACTGCAATCAAACGCTCCGCGAATCCCCGAGTTAGCTCCCAGGGTGCGACGAAATTGGTCTGCATCACGCGATTCAGGCTGTCATACCCGGTTCCCAGAAAGCGCTTCGGTTCTGCGGTGCCGGCGTTATTGATCAGGATATCTGCCGGTCGGCCAATGGTGTTTTGAATGACGTCAAAAAACGCCGCAAAACTCGTGGGTTGTGCGGCGTCCAGAATCAGAGGCAGGGCCTTGCCGCCGGCAGCGGCGATTTGTGCAGCTACCTCATTCAAGCGCTCGACGCGGCGCGCCGCCAACACAACGTGTGCGCCCGCATGTGCCAGCCCCTTCGCCAGTTCGGCACCAATGCCGCTGGAGGAACCTGTGACGATCGCTATTGATCCGCGCAGATCGAAACTCGGATGCAGTGGAATACTCATGGCAAGATATTCGCATGGAAAATACTTTGCTCGAAGAGCTTTATGGCGCATGGCAACTGGTATTTTGGCGAATCGAATACGACAGCTTGCGGCCGCCTGACGAGCCGTTCGGATCGGATCCGCAAGGGCTTCTGCTGTACGAACGATCCGGCTGGATGTCGGCCACGATGTCTACCCGGCAACGTACAGCGCTGAGTGCCGCCAGCGCGGCAGTTGCCAGCGTGGCCTCCAAAGCTGTGGTGCTAGATGAATATCTGGCCTATTGCGGTCGTTGGCGGCTCGATGGCAACGTCGTGGTGCACGATGTGTGGTGTTCTCTGAATCCCGTGCTGATCGGTACCGAGCAGCGGCGCGAGGCAACTTTCACAGCAGGTTTTCTGGACTTGACGGCGGTTGAAACGGAGCGCGGCTCGGGCGCCAACAAGAGCCGACGCCATCGGATACGCTGGCGAAGACGCTAGAGAATGTCTAGGAAAAATCAGTAAATATCTGATTTATATCAAAAAGATCCAGGCATATAGATCTGGAATGGTGTGGGTTCCCGTGGCATCGGCGTTATCGGTCGGTCATCAACTACAGGACCGATTTTTTGCGGACCGGTGGCGGCTGCGATTCCACACCGATTTTGATTGATCCAGCCAAGCGCCTCGCTGTACAGCACTTCAGTTGCGTCACCCAACGGCTTGGATAGGTCTTCTGTCGCTGCACAGAAATCATCGGTGTAGTTGTTGTCACCCGGGGGCAAGCCGCTGAAGTAATCGCCGTAGCCGTCCCGATTTTCGTCACCGAAAGTAATCAGGCGCAAACGGAAATCGCAGTTCGCAATATCGTGCGCCGTCTGGCCCACGGGTTTGCCGAGCGTCTTGCCACCGACTATGGCCACCTGTGTATAGGGCGCCAACACGTTAATCGCGAGTTCGCTGGCAGATGCACTGTTCTCAGAAGTAATGAAGGCAATTTTCGCGGGCATGATTGACTGTGACAGCGCCGGCGAGGCAAATCGGACTGTCTGCTGACTCGCCGTATAGTTGCGATTGAGTCGCGTGCGATACATCACTTGACTGGCGTTGCCGCCCCCTAATAAATTCATCAGTATCTCGGCTGTTGCCACCAGGCCGCCGCCGTTGTAGCGCAGATCGATGATGACATCGCGCACGCCCTGATTGCGGAAACTAACAAATGCATTGCGCAGAGCATCATCCGCAGGCGAAATGAAACTGCGGAAAAAAATATAGCCCACAGGTGTGTTGGCGACACGAGGAATCACGCGTACCAGACTTGATGGCACTGCGTCAATTGAGAATTCTCGTTTGGTGACTGTGCGAACCACCGTGGTGCCCGCGGGTGTTTGCACGCGAAAAGTGCGCGCTATGCCCGCGGTACTGGCCCCCAGTGCGTCGGTCAGGCCATTGGTTCGGGCCAGAATAACGGCGATAGTCTCCAGCGTAGCGTCTGATGTGCCGATCCCAAGAATCTCATCGCCACGCACAAAGCCTGCGTCCGCTGCCGCGGAAGACTCGAATACCTGCGAGATGAAGACACGCGTACCGTTCTGACGCTGGCTGAGCGATACGCCAAAGCCGACGGATACACCTGCTGCCAGAACCTGCTGTTCAGCGGTGATCGTTGTGATGTAGCTGAAAAACCGATCTTTGTTCTGAGTGCGAGCGGTCGTGGTGATGCCATCCAGCAGACTCTGCGCGGTCGCATACTGGTTGAGATCGACTGTCGCCGGCAGCGTATCTAGAAAAAGATAGCGATCGCGCGCGGTATCCAGCACGAACTGTTTCTTGGTTGAATCGCTGCAGGAACTGGCCACGACTGGCGCGGTGGTGTCGCTACCGCCTCCGCCACAACCAGCAAGGGCAATGACACCCAGTGACAACGCTGCAAAACGCGATCGCATGGCGGACCTCATCAGTTGCCGGTGGCAGCGTTAGCTGCGACAACCGGCCGTCGAGTCAGAATCCAGAGGCCGGCCACAAACAAACTGACACTGAAGGTATTGAATATCGGGTATTCAACCGGATGCAGCCAGTATTCGCGATAAGCGCCGAAATGCGCGGGCATTTCCGCGGTCCCCCACAGCACGATTCCCGCGCCGACGCCGTAGCGGATCGCTGCGGCGACGCGGATCTGCTGGGTGCATTTGTAGACCAGATACAGCGCCCAGGCGGTCCAGGCGACATACAGCCACATCACGTATTGTGCGCTCGGCTTCTGGGTTCCCAGGTAAATGGCCCATAGCCAGAACTGGTAGCAGAATGAGGTAACGAACAGGACTTCCATGGCCGTGATGCGCGCAAAGCTGCGCTTGTTGTCCGGTGTCGGCATGCCGGGCGAGAAGCGCAGATTGCGATGGATCCAGCGCATCAGATTACATTTGGTCTGCAAGTTGAAAATGCCATAAATGATAAAAAGCGCCAGCATGATGAATACCGTGGACTGTTGCATGCTCGCCTGCGCAGGCGCTTCATAGCCGCCAGCAAATCCTGGCTCCACCGGGAATTTCGGCACTTTGTAGAGTTCGCCGAAAAAGCCAAAGGAGTACTCGAACCAGCCGATCCATGTGAACCAGCCTCCTAACAGACCGTAAATAGTGGCAGGAAGTTCCGCTTTCCTCAGACCGATCCAGACAAGACTGAGTCCGAAGATGCCAACGACGAAAGCCACCCAGGGGTAGTAGGGTCCCGCTGTAATGTCGATAAGCTTGAAGGCCGTATGGCCGAGCGGCTGGGTCTGAAATCCGACCAACAACCCTAGTAACCCCAAAATCGGTTTTCTTCGCAATATGCTCATGTGCTCCCCTATGTCAAATCGCCTTGCTGGCCTGCTCAATGGCAGCGGTGAGTTTCGCACGAACTTCGGCGACACGGTCTGCATCCAGGCGAGTGTCTTTGCTCTGCTGTTCAAGGACCGGTTGCAGCTGATTCAGGCGGGTGCGAATGCGCAATCGCAAATCGGACGACACCGGGCGCTGCAAAAGGGCTGTATCCCAGTTCACCAGATTGTCGATCGATTCCAAGGTCACAGCGGGTCGATCTGCGGCCAACGCAGCAGTCAGTCGCAGGCCGAACGCGCCTGGACTTGGCGTGAACAGGGTGTCGCGCTCAAGCATCTCGAGAGCCTCATCGCCATAGCCTTTGGTGCGATCAGTGTTGGTTACGCGCGAGCGCCAGTCGGCGCGCAACAGGGTCGCATCGACTCTCCAGGCATCGGTCCACGCAGCACCGGACAGCACCGCGTCCAGCTCCGACAGGCGCTTGAATTCACCGCGGGCTGCGTAGCCGCCTCCCAGCAGAGTCGCGCGCGCAGAATCCGGCAGATTGGCTATTGCCGTGTTCATTTCCGGACTCGGGTTGGCGCCACGCAGCGCCTCGACCATGGGTTGCAAAGCGATATACAACGTATTGGCGTGATCAGGCGCGAGGCGTGCGTTTTCCATGGCCAGTTGCCGGGTCGCGTCACTGCGGCCATCTAACAGTCGTATGTACCATGCGCCGACACGGGCGTCGGGTTGCCGACCGAGCGCTTGCACAATCCGCTGCGCGCGATCCAGCAGACTGCGATCGAGCGCCACATAGTTGGTATTGCGACGAACAATATAGTCAAACGCCAAGCGATTGCGCATTTGGCTGTAAATCCAGCTTTGCGGATCCTGCAAAGGGTCGTAAGCAGCTAACACGCGCCCCGCCTGGTCAGCGGTCAGTCCGCCACCCAGATTGAATACGGTCGATGTCGCGATTCGATTGTTATCATCGGTAATCAGTGCCGCGCCTTCGCCCAGCCGGGCCGCGCCAGCTTCGTCGGCCGCCAGCGCAAACACCAGATCCTCGATGCTGCCGATACCATAGCGTGCGAAATGAGCAGGGGCCACTGACAGTGGTTCGCCGGTAGCTAACAGACGTGCTTCCGGTGCCAGCGAACCGGATGCCGCGACGAAAACCAGCGTGAAGGGATCTGGGCGGTATATGCGTACTTGCCCGAAAGCGGTTTGCAAGGTATGGGTCAGGGATCGCAGCAGCGACTCATTCACGAAGGCGACATTCATCCACTGAATGAAGACCCCCTGATCGCGCAGATGCTGGCGCGCCAGCGACATGAATTCCAGTGTATAGAGGTGTGAAGCGCCGGCGGTCCAGGGGTGCGACGGCTGCGAGACAATCACATCGTACTTGCGCGAGCTGAGCTGTAAGGCGCCGCGCGCATCATTGACGATCAAATTCAACCGCGGATCGCTCAGTGGATCGCGGCGTCGCAGACTGGCTGTAGCGCGATTTGCCGCGATGACTTGCGGCTCCAGTTCGATGACATCGATCTGCCGTATGTTAGGTGCGACGCCTTCCACCACCACACCGCCGCCGTAGCCGATTACCAGCATGTCGCGCGCAGCCGGGCGCATGATCGACGCCAGGGGCGCGAGCCAAAACTCGCCGCTGAAGCGCGGCGCCTGACCCGGCGTATCCATCAGCGCTTCAGGCAGGCCGTTGGTTCGCAGGGCGAGCCCGCCATCCTGGCCTAACACGACAACACTGGCGCTGCGACCAACGTCGTAATAGAGAATCCGCCCGTGGTTCGCAATGTTCAAGGGCGACGCGCGCAGCAGATCATCGGGTCGTTGCGGCTGGAAGAAAAATGCGGCGGCCAATAGCGCTGCAGTCACGCCGGCGGCAACTACCATGCGCGGTCGTGCCAGCATCCATAACGCGGCGATAGCTAACACTGCACTGACTGCGACACCCAGGCGGATACTGCCTTCGTAACGCAGCAGGGGTATTAACCAGAAACCGCCTACGATCGAACCCAGAATAGCGCCGACTGTGTTCCATGCGTACACGCGCGCGCTGGCGGCTGCGGCTGTGGCTGGCGACGGTGCTAAAATCCGCACGGCGAGCGGGTAGGTGGTGCCAATCGCGACCGTCATCGGTAGTAGCAGCAGGAATCCGCTCCAACTATTGTTCGACAGCCCGCCGGTGTAAGGCGTCAGATTGAGCAAGACAAGATAGGCCCCGGCCGCAGCAATAGCGACGATGACTTGCGCGATCACGAATGCGAGGGTTGATCGTTCCCGATCGCGTGCCAGCCATGCACCCAGCGCGCCGCCCAGCGCAATACCCGCCAGAAAACTCGCAACCATCACAGCAAACGCATGAATGCTGCCGCCGATCAGGTGCGCTAGCAGGCGCGTCCAAAGCACTTCATAAAAAAATGACACCGCGCCAGACAGCAGCATCAACGGCAGAATCAGGCCGCCACCATCGGTTTGAAACGGACGGGCTAACGACGCAGTGCTGACGCGTGGCACGTTGCTGGTTGCGGCACCGGAATCGGTAGCGCCTTGCACGACGGCCACCGCCAGAATAAACACCAACAAATTGACTGCAGCGGCCAGCCACACGGTCTTTTGCAGGCCAAGTTCGGGCAGGATCAGAAACGCGGTGAGCAAGGCTCCGGCGACAGCGCCGCAGGTGTTGATCGCGTAGAGAAGGCCAATCCGGGAACCGATTTGTGCCTCATTGATAACTGCATGACGCGCCAGCAACGGCAGCGTGGCGCCCATCAGCGTGGTCGGCACGGCCAGCGCAAGCAACGCTGACAGCAAATAAAAGAGTGGCAGTTGTGATTGCTCTGTTGACGGTGGCTCCGATTGACCGCCGAACCACAGGTTCAACAGCCAGCCACTGACCGCCAGCAACGCAGGCACCAAAAATACCGCACTGATGGCGATGCCAAACTCCAGAAATGCATAGGCGCGAACATAACGGCGAATGCGCGGCAAAAGCGGTTCAATAAGTCTGGCGCCGAGTGCCAGGCCACCCATATACGCGGCAAGTACAGTGGCAACCGCCAGTTCGGAAGTGCCGAAAAGCAACCCGAATTGCCGCATCCAGGCAGTCTGATAAATCAGTGCGGCGAGGCCGCTGAGGAAGAAACACAGCAACAGCAGCACGAAGTCCGCTTTGAATGCGCTAGGTTGGTTAGCTTCGGTCGGCGAGGAAATTTGAGGCATGTCTCTCTGGCGGGTTATTGTTCGAGTCAGTATTTTGGCATGCCGCAGCACCCATGTAAGGATTCACACTTGGCTCATATTCGCAACGCAGGCTGGCAGGCCAATGGACTCGTTACCCTAACGACCGATTTTGGGCTGCGGGATCCCTTCGTGGGCGTCATGAAAGGCGTTCTGCTGGCGCGTTTTCCGCGCGCGCAGCTGATCGATCTGACCCACGGCATTCTCGCGCATTGGCCCGCTGAGGCCGGCTTCTGGCTGGCTAGATCAGCTGCCTATTTCTCGAGTGGCACCTTGCACGTAGCGGTCGTGGACCCGGGTGTAGGAAGTTCGCGGCGTATCTTGATGGCAGAGGCCAACGACCAATTGTTTCTGGCTCCGGACAACGGTCTTCTCGGATCGGTACTGGAGCGGCTGGAGATCGGCGGCGTTTGGGAGTTAGAGCCGGGCCGTCAGCCGGGTATTTTTCCAACTCGGATTAGTGCCACTTTTCACGGTCGGGACCTGTTCGCACCGGCTGCTGCCGCGCTGGCATCCGGAGAGCTGAGGCCCGAGCAATTGGGCAAGTCGTGCGACAGCTGGGTGCCATCCTGGATAGATGAGGTTCGCCTTGAAGGCAACACAATTAAAGGAGTAGTCGTCACAATTGACCATTTTGGCAACCTTTTAACCAATATTGACGGTAATTTGGTGAGGCGGATGGCAGATCCTCATGTCTATTTGGCGGGTCGCACACTGCCCTTGAAACGCACCTACAGTGACGTGCAGCCTGGCGATGACCTGGCTCTGCTGAACTCCTTTGATGTGCTGGAGATCGCACGTGCACAAGGCAATGCTGCCGAGGCGCTGGGGCTGGAGCGCGGCGCTCCCGTGGTCGTTCAGGATGGTGTTCGGCATCGATAAGGGTGAATCGCGGTTGCAGTGCGGCGATATTTCGTTATAGTTCACGCCTCGCCATACACAAGGCGAGCTGTAACATACTGATTTTTAAGGTTTTATAACTCAATACCATGTCCCAGCGCGACTCAGAAAGCTTTGACATCGAAGATGAATTCCTCAACGAAGCCAGCGAGGAGCCGAGTGACTACGACAAGTTTCTCGACCGCATGGACAAACGGGCGCGGCCCGCTGCACAGGCGGTAAAGAAGGGCAAAGCAGCTTGGAGCAAGCTCGAAGAAGTTCTCGCGGAACGCAAATTGGAAAAAGATTTGCGCGACGTTTACGACGACGAACTCTGACCCGACTGCGCGCATGACCACTCTCAACTGGGTGGTGCTCAAGTTCGGTGGCACCAGCGTTTCGACACGCAATAACTGGGACAATATTGCGCGCATTGCACGCGCGCGCCGCGCCAAGGGTCAGCGTGTTCTGATCGTGCATTCCGCCATCACCGGCATCACCGACCGTCTCGAAAAACTTTTGTTAGCGGCTCAACAGGGCGACTTCGAGTCGGCTCTGGAGGCGATAGTCGCTCGACATCGGCAGCTCGCGGATGAGTTGGCGCTTCCACTCGGCGAGATGGTTGAAAAGCACCTGCGCGAATTGCGTGAGATTTCCACCAGCATCGCGCTGGTTCGCGAGGTCAGCGATACCACGCGTGCGCGCATCATGGCGAGCGGCGAACTGATGGCGACGGATCTGGGTGCTCGCTATTTGCGGTCTGCGGGCTTCGCCATTGACTGGTATGACGCCCGTGATATGTTGGCTGCAGAAACGCGCGACGGCGGCAATCTAAAAGCTAACATCCTGTCGGCAACCTGCGATTTTGCGCCCGACGCTGACTTGATCGCGCGGCTCGATGCAGGAGCGGAATACGCCATCACGCAGGGGTTCATCGCTCGTGACGCCGATGGTCATACAGTGCTGCTCGGCCGAGGTGGGTCGGATACCTCTGCGGCATACCTGGCGGCTCGGATTCGCGCTCGTCGCCTGGAAATCTGGACGGACGTGCCTGGGCTCTTTAGCGCGAATCCACGTACAACGCCGAGCGCTCGGCTGTTGAAATCACTGCATTACGATGAAGCGCAGGAAATTGCGACTGCAGGCGCAAAAGTCCTGCATCCGCGCTGTATTCTGCCCGTGCGCCAGTACGCTATTCCGCTGCACGTGTATGCAACACAGATGCCTGAAATCGCCGGCACCGAGATTGGCGCCGCTTTCGCCGGCAGTGCTGGTCAAGTAAAGGCGGTTTGCATCAAAAAGGGTATGACGCTCTTGTCGATGGAAAGTCCCGGCATGTGGCATCAAGTCGGTTTTCTGGCTGATGCCTTCGCGGTTTTCAAAAAACAGGGTCTGTCGATTGATCAAGTATCGACTTCGGAAACCAGCGTCACTGTTTCATTGGATCCACAAGCTAACACGCTAGATCGCACTATCCTGGATGCGCTGGTCGACGAATTGCAAATGCTTTGCCGGGTGCAGCTGATCGGGCCGTGCGCATCGGTAAGCCTGGTTGGTCACAACATTCGCGGCATCCTGCATCGCCTTGGCGACGCCCTGGAACTGTTCGCGGAGCAGCGCATCTATATGGTCAGTCAGGCGGCCAATGATTTGAATCTGACCTTTCTGGTGGATGAGAGCCAGGGTGACCGACTGGTCGAACAGCTGCACGAACTGCTGATTGCTTCAGCGGCCGAAGATGCATCGATGGGACCCAGCTGGGCACAGATGTTCGGCAGCAAAGGGCCGTCGCTGCCACCGGTAACGGATGCCTGGTGGCGAGCCGCGCGACCAACGTTACTGGGGCTCATGCGACAACGTACTGCCGCTTTTGTTTACGATCGTCAGACTTTGCGCGACCGCGCCGCTGACCTGAAATCTGTTAGCTGCGTGGCCCGCATCTTTTATGCGATGAAGGCTAATCCTCACCCGGAAATCCTGCGCGAGCTGGCAACGGCAGGTCTCGGCATCGAGTGCGTGTCGCCCGGCGAACTGGCAGCAGTGTTCGGCGCCTTGCCAGCTCTGGATCCGACGCGTGTGCTTTTTACGCCCAATTTCGCCGGCCGCGACGAGTACCAGGATGCCTACCAGCGCGGCGTCTGGGTAACCATCGACAATCTCGATGTCCTGCAGCGCTGGCCGGACGTATTTGCTGGCCGCGATATTCTGTTGCGAGTCGATCCGGGTATTGGTCGGGGCCATCATCCGCATGTTCGCACCGCCGGCTCCGCCTCCAAGTTCGGTATTCCGCTCGTAGAGCTCGATCTATTGCCTGATCTGCTGGCGGCTGTGCCTGCGCGGGTTGTGGGCTTGCATGCGCATTCTGGCAGTGGTGTGTTCGATATCATGAGCTGGGCGGAAACCGCCACTTTGTTAGCTACTCAGGCGGCGCGGTTGCCGCATGTGCGCATCATCAACATCGGCGGCGGCCTCGGCGTCCCTGATCGCAGTGGCCGAATGCCACTCAGCATGCCGCAGTTTGCTGCGGCACTTGCGGCCGTCAAGCTGCAGTATCCGAACCTGGAATTCTGGCTTGAGCCGGGCCGATTTTTGGTCGCAGAAGCAGGTGTGCTGCTGGCGCAGGTTACCCAGATCAAGCGCAAGGGAAGTACCCGGTTCGTGGGCGTAGCGACGGGTATGAATTCGCTATTACGACCGGCATTATACGGCGCGCATCACGATATTTTCAACCTGACGCGGCTCGATCAACCTGCAACCGAAACAGTTCAGGTGGTCGGACCAATTTGTGAGTCCGCCGATGTGTTAGGGCACGACCGCGACCTGCCTGTCACCGAGCCGGGCGATGTGTTGCTGATTGCAACGGCGGGCGCCTATGGGCATGCCATGTCGTCGCGCTACAATCTGCGCGAACCCGCGGAAGAATTGTTGATTTAGATGCGTTGCGACGCTGTATGCATGCTTTTTTTGTGCCGACGTTCCAACTCCGAAATTACGCCGGCAATACTCAAATCGCGGCCGCGCAGCAGCACCAACAGGTGATAGAGCAGGTCCGCCGATTCGCCTAACAGGCTAGCGTCATCTTGGCAGGCGCCGGCAAGGGCGGTCTCCAGTCCTTCTTCGCCTAGTTTTTGCGCGCGCCGCAAAGGACCTTCCTGGAACAACCGCGCGGTGTAACTGGTCTCGGCGTTGGCGCCGCGACGGGCGGCGACAATGGCATCCAGCTCGCCCAGAAACCCAGTAGCGGGTCGCGTGTCGTCGCCGAAACAACTGCGACTGCCTCGATGGCAAGTGGGGCCCTGTGGCAATGCTCTGATCAGAACTGCGTCGTTGTCGCAATCGGCATGCATGTCAACCAAATGCAGATGGTTGCCACTGGTCGCGCCTTTTTCCCAGAGTTCCTGGCGACTGCGACTGAAGAAAACCACGCGCTGGCGCGTCAGTGAGGCCTGCAACGATTCACGGCTCACGTAACCTAACATCAGCACGGCGCTTGATTGCTGATCCTGCACAATGGCAGGCAGCAGACCGCCTGATTTGGTGAAATCCAGAGTTTCGAGATTTGCGAGGGTAACTAACATAGGTTGAATTCCAGAGTGGCGTCAGAGCCTGACGACAATGCCGCATTCGGTCAGGTTGCGTTTAAGGTCCTTGATGGCGATTTCACCCGAGTGGAAAACGCTGGCTGCAAGGGCGGCATCGGCGTGCGCTTCGCGGAACACCGCCGCAAAATGCTGCGCTTTACCGGCGCCGCCAGAGGCTACCAACGGAACGTGGCAACAGGCCCGCACTGCCGACAATTGTTCAATGTCGTAACCCTGCCGAACGCCGTCGCTACGCATGCAGTTGAGCACGATTTCGCCGGCGCCGCGATCTTGAACTTCGCGTACCCAGTCCAAAGTCGAACGAGCGCTGTCGCGACTGCGTGTCGGGTCGCCGGTGAACTGATGGACGTGCCAGCCTGAATCGGCTGTTTGACTATCAATACCGACAACTATGCACTGCGATCCGAATCGTGCTGCGATGCGATTGACCAGCGATGGGTCGCTGAGTGCCGGCGAGTTGATGGACACTTTCTCTGCGCCAGCGTTGAGAATGACTTCGGCATCGTGCAGTGAGCGAATACCGCCAGCCACGCAAAATGGAATATCCAGCACCCTGGCGATGCGTTCGACCCAGGTACGGTCGACACTGCGATCTTCGGGGCTCGCGGTAATATCATAAAAAACCAGTTCGTCGGCGCCCTCATCGCGATAGCGAATGGCCAGCTCAAGTATGTCGCCGACGATGCGATGATCGCGAAAGCGTACGCCCTTGACGACTTGACCGTCGCGCACATCGAGACAAGGAATGATTCGTTTTGCTAACACGGTGTGGCCAGGGTCAGGAAGTTTTGGCGCCTGGCAACCAAGGCTGCAGGTCGGCGACTTCTATGCGTTCTTCGATCAGCGCCTTGCCGCTGATTGCCGCGGCCAAACCGAGATCAGCGAGGGTCTTGAGATCTGCTGCCGAGCGGACACCGCCCGATGCCTGCCAGGCGATGCCGGGGTAGCGTTGTTGCGCCTGCGCATAGAGCGCGATGTTAGGTCCCGCCATGGCCCCGTCGCGTTCGACATCGGTACAGAGGATGTGTCGGACCCCGACCGACAGATACTGCTCGACGGCATCCCACAATGCTAACGGCGTTGATTGGGTCCAGCCGCGAGTCTGCACGCGTGGCACACCGGCGCCATCCACTTTGACATCGAAGGCCAGGCCGATTTTTTCCGCGCCGTACTCGGCGAACCAGGTGCTCACTGCCGCTGGCTCCTCGACTGCTGCGCTGCCGACGATAACGCGGTCAATGCCATGCGCCAGAAGATCGTCAACCGTGGCGCGTTGCCGGATGCCGCCGCCGACCTGCAGCAGCAACTGCGACTGTGACGCCAGCGCCAACAGGATGTTACGGTTTGCGAGCCGACCATCCCGAGCGCCATCTAGGTCTACGATGTGCAGCCAGTGCGCACCCATGACACGGTAACGCAACAGCAATTCATGTGGCGCAAGTTCATATTGTGTTTCGCGCGCAAAATCGCCCTGCAGGAGTCGCACACAGTGGCCACCACGAAGGTCAATGGATGGAATCAGTTGCATAGTTGTATCTTCAGAAAGTTGGCTAACAGACGAGCGCCCACGACACCGGACCTTTCGGGGTGAAATTGAACACCGTGAAAGTTGTTATGTGCAATAACGGCAGAAAACTCCATGCTGTAGTCGCAACTTGCCGAGGTATGAGCGACTATCGGAGCCGCGAAGCTATGCACGAAATAGACACGATCCGTAGGCAGCAGGCCATCCAGCAGCGGGTCGGCGCAGCGCGCACGCAGTGTGTTCCAGCCCATGTGCGGCACTGGAAGATCGGGTGCGGATTGCAAGCGGCCAACTCGGCCACCGACAATACCAAGGCAGGTAGTATTGCCCTCGTCAGACTTGTCAAACAACAACTGCATGCCAAGACATATGCCTAACACGGGTTGTCGCAGGGTTGGCAGCAGCCGATCCAGCCCAAGTTGCTGTAGGCGCTGCATCGCAGCGCCAGCGGATCCGACGCCTGGCAGAAGCACGCTGTGCGCCGCGCGGATCTGGGCGGCATCCTGGCTGACGACCGATGCCGCGCCCAGCCGGGCGAGCGCATACTGCAGCGACGCGAGATTGGCGCCGCCGGAATCTACGATAACCACGTCTTGGCTCAAAGCAGTCCCTTGGTTGTCGGGAGATCGTGGCCTTGCCTGGCGATGGCCATGCGCAAGGCGCGGCCCGTGGACTTGAAACAAGCCTCGATCATATGGTGCGCGTTATCCCCTGTGACTGCGATATGCAGCGCCGCCGCCAGCGATTCGGCTAACGAACGGAAAAAATGCGATACCAGTTCGGTCGGTAAGCCGCCTACGGATTCGCGACCAAACTGACCTTCGAAAAGTGCATGCGCGCGCCCGGAAAGATCCAGCGTCACCTGGGCCCGCGCTTCGTCCATAGGCAACAGGAAACCGTAGCGCGCGATGCCTTTTTTGTCGCCCAGCGCGCTGCGAATGGCGGCGCCAAGGGCCAGCGCGCAGTCCTCAACGGTATGGTGTTCATCGATCTCGAGATCGCCCTTGCATTGCAACTGCAGCGCGAAGCCGCCGTGCTTGGCCAATTGCTCCAGCATGTGATCGAAAAAACCTATGCCCGTGTGAATTTTGATCGGATCAGCAGCGTCCAGATTGACACTGACCTCAATATCGGTTTCACGTGTTTTCCGGTGGATAGTCGCGTATCTGGACAGTAACGCGTCCGCAAGCGCAGGCCAGGTCTCAGCGGCAGAGCCGTGGCGACGCACTCGCAGACCGCGCACGCCCAGATTTTCTGCGAATATCAGGTCGGTATCGCGATCACCGATCATGCAGCTGGCGGACAGATCGACCGACTGATCGCGCACATAGGCATCGAGCAGGCCGGTCTTTGGTTTTCGGCAGCCGCAGGCATCGCGCAAGAAATGCGGGCAAACAAACACAGCGTCAAATTCGATACCCTGGCTCGCAAATATGTCCAGAATGAATTGGTGGGCGATATCAAATTTTGCCTGCGGCAAACTCGGCGTGCCGAGCCCGTCCTGATTGGTGACCATGACGATTCGGTAGCCCGCGTCCTGGATGCGCTTTAGGCTCGCGAATACATCCGGCATCAGTTTTATTTTGTCGAGCGCATCGACTTGTTCGTCGGCTGGCTCTTCGAGCAGGGTGCCGTCGCGATCTACAAATGCAATTTTCATGATTTCAATCCTAACACCGAGCGCAGCTGCGCATTTTGCTCGTCGGTGCCAATGGTGACGCGCAGGCAATGCTCGAGGCCGGGCGTTTTTCGAAAATCACGCACTAACAAACCCGCGCGGACCCATAGATCGAAAAGGCCGGCATCTGGCCGGCACCGGAGCAGCAGAAAATTGGCATCGCTCGCCCAGACTTTCTCGATCAGCGGACTGCCCACAAAATCGCGAGCCAAAGACTCGCGGGCAGCCACCAGTTTCGCGACTCGTGCCCGCGTGTTTGCGATCGCTGCGGGTGCAAGCGCCAGAAGTGCCGCCGCGATACTGTCGCGCGACAAATTGTAGGGCAGCACGATCTTTCGCAGCAGTGTGATGATTTCCGGGTGCGCAACGGCGGCGCCCAGGCGTGCTCCTGCAAGCCCGTGCGCCTTGGATAGAGTACGCAGCACGATGAGGTGCGGCTGGCTGGGAAGCATTTCGAGCAGCGACGGTTGCGCGCTGAATTCGGCATAGGCTTCGTCGATGACGATTAAAGAACGATCGCGGGCCGCGAGCACAATTTGCTCGACGTCGACCCGCTTGAGGCTGCCACCAGTCGGGTTGTTCGGCGAGCACAGCCAGATAATCTTCACGCGATCATCGATAGCGCGAATCACGGCAGCAGTGTCCAGCGCGAAGTCGGCATCGCGCAGCAAAGGAGCTTCCACGACCGCCGCGCCCTGCACGCCGGCCGCCACCGAAAACATGCCAAAAGTCGGCGGTGTGATGGTGACGGCATCCTTGCCGGCACGGCAAAACACGCGGGTGATCAGATCGATGGCTTCGTCGCTGCCATGGGTAGCAAGCACCTGCGCAGGCTCGACAGCCAAATATTTTGCCAGCGCTGTGAGTAATTCGGCTGGTTGTGGCTCCGGATAACGATTGAGTTCGGCACCGTCATGGGTTGGCCAGGGCAACTCATTGGCATGCATTCGCGTCAGTGTCGGCGCCCAGCTTGCATGTGCGTAAGGCTTGAGCGCTCGAATCTCCGCGCGCGCCAGTGCTAACACCGAAGCGGCGGCGAGCGTCACGAGGTTCCCCGCTGGTCGTTGTCGGCGCGGATAGTGACCGCCCGCGCATGCGCGTCCAGTCCTTCAAGGTGTGCCAGTGTGACGGCAATTGGACCCAGTGATTGCAAGCCTGCGGGCGTCAGTTCCTGCACAGTCATGCGACGTTGAAAATCCGGCAGTCCGAGACCACTGTAAGCCCGTGCATAGCCATAGGTTGGCAGTACGTGATTGGTGCCGGAGCAATAATCGCCGATGGATTCTGGCGTGTGATGTCCCAGAAATACCGAGCCAGCTGTGGTGATCGAAGCCAGCCAGCGCCGTGGCTCACGCGTTTCTATGATCAAGTGCTCGGGTGCGTAGTCCTCGCATATACGCAACGCGGTATCCAGATCGGGCACCAGGATGAGCCGCATGGCTGCCACGGATTCGCGCAGCACGTTCTGCCGGGACAGGCTGCGCACCTGGGTCAGCAAGGCGGCGCGCGTCGCGTCGATCAACGGTGCACTGTCAGTCAGCAACACCGCCTGCGACAACGGATCGTGTTCCGCCTGAGCTAACAAATCGGCGGCTACCCAGTCCGCTCGCGCAGTTTCATCGGCGATAATCAAAACCTCGGATGGACCAGCAGGCATGTCGATAGCCGCGCCGGCCGGGTCTGCCGCCACGATTTGTTTAGCTGCTGTCACCCATGCATTGCCTGGACCAAAGACTTTAACCACTTTTGGTACCGGACCAATGCCGTAGGCCATCGCAGCAATCGCCTGTACGCCGCCGAGCTTGAAAATGGCGGTTGCGCCGGCTAACGATGCGGCGACCAGAACTGCCGGGTCCGCCGTGCCGTCGGCGCGTGCCGGTGTGCACACGATGCGCTGTGGACAACCGGCGAGTGTGGCAGGCACAGCGAGCATGATGGCGCTCGACGGCAACGGCGCCGATCCCGCGGGCACGTACAGGCCCACGCTCTGCAGCGGTCGCAATACTCGTTCGCAATGCACGCCCGGCTCGACCTCAAGAGCAATCGGCGCACTGGCGGTTGCTGCATGAAAACGCATTACATTGCCAATGGCTCTCTCGATGGCAGCCGTTGCAGACGCTGGCAAAACCGCGCGAGCGGCGCAGATCTCTTGGTCGGTCACCAGCAGCGAGGTAAGAAGTGCCCGATCGAAACGGGCTGTCAGGGAGAGCAGGGCGGGTTCACCATCGCGCTGCACGTCGTCAATGATTGTTTGAGCGGCTGCACGCACTTGCTTGGCGTCGCCCGATGCTGGTCGGGCGAGCGCCGTCCGGCGCGCGACGGCTGTCAGGTTCTGCCATACCAAGGTCTGCATACCGCTCACCGGCCTAAGCCAGCATTTTTTCAACCGGCAGTACTAACAAAGAACTTGCGCCAGCCGCCTTGAGACTTTCGAGTGTTTCCCAGAAAACGTTCTCTCGGCACACTGCGTGCACCGCGACTTTGTCGGGGTGACCTTCCAGTGGGATCACGGTCGGACCTTCGCTGCCCGGCAAGAGGCGTGTGATCGCCGCCAGCGCACTGCGTGGCGCGTGCAACATGATGTATTTGCTCTCACGAACCTGCTGTACGCCATCCATGCGCATGAGCAGACGCGCGATCCAGCTTTCGCGCTCGTCGGGAAGTTTGACGGGGGTGCGAATCAGCGCCGCCTGACTTTCAAAAACTGTGCAAACCTCACGCAGGTGATTCGCCTGCAGAGTCGAGCCTGTGGATACCAGATCGCAAATGGCGTCGGCGCGACCTAGCCGCGGCGCGATTTCAACTGCACCTGACAGTGTGACAATGTCGGCCAGCAGGTTGTTAGATTTCAGCCAGCGTTGCAGGAGATATGGGTAGGTGGTGGCGATACGCCGATTGGCGAGAGTTTGCGGACCGTTCCAGGTGGAGTCATTCGGCAGCGCAATCGACAGCCGGCAACGCCCGAAATCCAGACTACGCAGAATCTCAAACCTTGACTGCGTGCCACGTGACTCAAGTTCGAGCCGCTTTTCTTCGAGTACATTGAGACCCACCAGGCCTAGGTCGCAGACATCTTCCTGCACCAGGTCCGGAATGTCGTCATCGCGTACGAACAGCACGTCCAATGGCATGTTCTCGCCAAAGCCCATGAGCTGATCCTTGCCCCGTGACAGCTTGAGTCCGCATCGCTGCAGGACATCGAGTGACGGATCTGTCAAGCGACCGGATTTTTGAACCGCCAGCTTGAGCCGCTGGCCCGCATCAGGTGAGTTCATGGTGCATGTCCTGCCGGACGTTGACTACGCGGCGTTGTGAGTCGCCTGACAACCAGCGAATAACCGCCATTGCCGGCGGCCAGGTATCGTGCGACGCGTCCGATGGTCGTGACGCTAACGCCGGTGAGACGATGTATTTCCCGGTAGGGCACACCGCGTTCCAAATGCTCGACTACCGCCCAGCGGTCGGCCATGGCCTGCAATTCCGCCGGCGTACACAAATCGCGAAAAAACGCGCGGCATTCTTCCAGCGTTTTCAACTGACAAACGGCCGCAAACAGGTTGCGCTCGTTCTGGGCCTCCTGGCGCGGGCTGACATTCTGGTGTGTTTTCATGTTGCTCAAATGTACTAGTACGCTGTTACATTAGCACATTGGTACAATTGCTACAAATTTCATTGACGTAACCAAGTCGCAAAAGCTAAGATTCCGGCACTCATCGAGACCGGCTGAGGGATAGGCCCAATGAAGCCGGGGCAACCGCCAGATCTAACCCATCTGGGCATGGTGCCAACTCCTGCGAGGCGCCGGTGCAATTGACCGGGGCCGAGAGAGATGAGCGGGTTTGCCGGGCTGCCGACTTGTCGTTCGCAGATGGCCGCAAACAGGTTCCGCCCGCTTGGTGGAGCCGTCCGCCTCTGTCCCGACCCCCAATTCTGCAGCCCGTCCCCAGGGAATTTCCGATGTCGGATCGGGCTTCGATGGCAGGCGGGAATCATGACTGAGCAAAATGTAGTTTCCATAATCAGCCAGACTCGAGCTAACAGCCCGGCGGTCGTGCAGGCCATGACTCCCTTTCGTGACGGGCTGCTGGAAATACCGGGCGAAATCCGCTTGCGCCATGGTGGCACGTTGTCGCAGGTGCGCGTCGCCTGGCGCCTGGCGGGCGCCGAGAGCGGACCTATCGTAGTCGCGTTAGGCGGCATTTCTGCCGACAGACGCGTCGCGACTGGCGATGGCGAGGAACGTGGCTGGTGGCAGGATCTTGCTGGCGAGGGCAAGGCGCTGCCGACCGAACGATGTCGAATCCTTTCTTTCGACTATCTCGGTGGTAGTGGTGGCACGACCGGGCCGCAGAGTGGTGAGCAGTTCCCCGCCATATCAAGTTACGACCAGGCCGACCTATTACTGAGGCTCCTTAATCACCTTGGCATCAAGGCGCTGCACGCTTTCTTCGGTGCGTCTTATGGCGGCATGGTGGGTTTGGCTTTTGCCGAGAAATACGCTGACCGTCTGCTGCGACTTTGTGTCATTAGTGCGGCGGACCGCAGCCACCCGATGGCGACCGCCTGGCGCAGCGTACAGCGCGGTGTTGTTCGCTTCGGTTTGCAGCAGGGTGATCCCAACGGCGGATTGAAACTGGCACGCGCCCTGGGAATGACAACCTATCGCAGTCATGAGGAGTTCGCGGCGCGATTCGCTGCGGCACCTCAGCAGGAATCCGGTCGCCTGGTGTTTCCTGTTGAAAAGTACCTGTTTGCGCGTGGCGAGGATTTCGTCAAGCGGCACCGTCCCGAAGCCTATCTAACGCTGTCGGAATCCATCGATTTGCACAGCGTTAATGCCGAAAGAATTTTCGTGGCGACAACAGTCATCACCATAGCAGAGGATCAATTGGTTCCGCTGAGCGATGCGCGGGCGATGGCGGCGCGATTGCCGAACGCGCAATTGATCGAGCTCAGCTCTGTGTATGGGCATGATGCTTTTCTGAAGGAGAGTGATTTGCTGAAGCCGATATTTGCACGTGTGCTTGAGCCGAAGTCGTGAGATCAACCAGTGACCAATAAGCTCGATCCCGCGACCATTGCCGTTCGTTCCGGTCTGGAATCTGATCCGATCACCGGCGCGGTAGTGCCGCCGATCCACCTGACTTCCAATTTTGCATTCAACCGCTTCGGCGATAAACGCAAATATGACTACACCCGCTCCGGCAATCCTACGCGCGATTTGTTAGCAGACGCGTTGACCGCGCTGGAGCAGGGTGCTGGGTCGGTGATCACTTCTACCGGCATGTCAGCTATTACCCTGGTCGGGCACCTGTTGCCGGCAGGGTCGCTGATTATTGCGCCACACGACTGCTACGGTGGCACCTTCCGTTTGTTTTCAGCCTGGCAAAAACGTGGCGAAATGCGCGTGCAGTTTGTCGATTTCGCATCTGAGTCGGCGGTCGCGGCCGCCCTGGCTGCCAACCCGGCGCTGCTCTGGATTGAAACACCAAGCAATCCGCTGCTCAGAATATCGGCTATCTCGGACCTGGCCGCGCGCGGCCGCAAGGCAGGCGCATTGGTGGCAGTTGACAATACTTTTCTCTCACCTGTCTGGCAGTTGCCCCTGACGTTAGGCGCGGATCTTGTGGTCCATTCGACCACCAAGTATCTCAATGGTCACAGTGATGTCGTCGGCGGCGCCGTCGTTGCTGCGACCAAAGAGCATGCCGAGCAGCTTGCCTGGTGGGCGAATTGCCTCGGTTTAAGCGGCGCACCCTTCGACAGCTTCCTGACTCTGCGCGGCATGCGGACCTTGCACGCGCGACTTGAGGTTCATGGCCGAAATGCCCAGCAGATTGCTGAGAAGCTGGCCGCCAGCCCGAAGATTGGCCGGGTCTTTTATCCAGGTTTAGCGAATCACCCTGGTCATGCGCTCGCACGTCGCCAGCAAACAGGATTTGGTGGCATCGTTACGCTGGATCTCAAGGGCGGCCTTGACGCTGCGCGGCAGTTTGTGGACGGTCTGCAGTTGTTTTCATTGGCCGAGTCGTTAGGTGGCGTTGAGAGTCTGGTCGCTCACCCGGCCACCATGACTCATGCGGCGATGGAGCCCGCGGCCCGGGCTGCGGCCGGCCTCACTGATGGATTGTTGCGACTGTCAATCGGCATCGAGAACGTCGATGACCTGATCGGCGATCTGGTCGCCGGTCTCGATCGAATTCGTTAGCTAGCCAAATGCCGCCAGCACTGCGTCGCCCATTTGCACGGTATTGAGCGCGACAGCACCCGGCTCTGCGAATTCGACCGTGCGCGCGCCATGAGTGATCGCGCCTGCGACAGCTTGCTCAATTGCCTGTGCCTCTGTTTCAAGTCCCAAGGAATGTCGCAGCAGCAAAGCTGCGGACAAAATCGTGCCGATTGGGTTTGCTATTCCCTGACCGGCGATGTCAGGCGCCGAGCCATGGATGGGTTCATAAAGGCCAAGTTTGCCATCGCCCAGCGAGGCGGACGGCAACAGTCCGAGCGAGCCAGCTAACATGGCCGCTTCATCGGTAAGAATGTCGCCAAACAGGTTTTCGGTAAGCAGCACGTCGAAATCACGGGGCCGCCGAATCAGGTGCATTGCGGCTGCATCGACAAACATGTGCTCGATGCTGACGTCCGGAAACTCAGACTTGATGACCCGCTCGCTGACAATGCGCCAGAGTTTTGAGGTTTCCAGCACGTTGGATTTGTCGATCTGTACGATCTTGCGGCGTCGTGCGCGGGCGAGTGTGCCGGCCACCCGGGTTGCGCGGATAATCTCCGGTTCGCTGTAGCGGCACTCGTCAAACGCGCCGTCGGCATCTCGACCTTTGCGGCCGAAGTAGATGCCACCGGTCAGTTCGCGTACAAAAATAAGATCCACATCGCGAAGAATCTCCGGTTTGATCACACTCGCATTTAGCAGCGCAGGGTGAACTTTGATGGGCCGAAGATTTGCATAAACACCGAGTGCGGCGCGCAGCGCGAGCAATGCGGGTTCAGGGCGCAGCGGCGCTGACGGACCCCATTTGGGTCCGCCAATTGCACCTAACAAAATACCGGCAGAGTTTTTGCATAGCGCCAGCGTATCGTCCGGCAGACCATTGCCGCGCGCCTCGATAGCGGCACCACCGAATAGAGCCTCGCGCAGTTCGAAGTCATGATTGAAACGCTGCGCCGTGGTGCGCAGCACTCGCAGCGCCTGCGCGACCACCTCCGGGCCGATGCCATCGCCCGGTAGCACCGCAATCAGTGCTTTCATCGGTTTTCGTAGGCAGTGATCGCGGCATCCTTGGACAACAGAAAGCCGAGTTCGTCGATGCCGTTCAACATGCAATAACGTGGAAAGGTGTCGATCGGAAATTTTGCAGTTCGTCCGTCGGGCAAGTGCAGAGTGGTCGACTCCAGATCAATGAGCACCTCTGCCCCCGGATTTTCTAGCAGCCAAGCGTGAGTCGCACTGTCGACAACTACCGGCAGCAGGCCGTTTTTCAGTGAGTTGTTGCGAAAGATATCGGCAATTTCAGTGCTGATTACGGCCTGGAAGCCGAAATCCTGTAGCGCCCAGGGCGCGTGTTCGCGCGAGGAGCCACAACCGATATTTCGTCCTGCGACCAGTACGCGGCAGCCCGCTGCCTCCGGTCGATTCAGAATGAAGTCCGGTTTGGCGATCCCAGCCGCGTCATAGCGCCAGTCGGCAAACAAGTGCTTTCCAAGGCCACTCTTGACCGTGGTGGTCAGGAAGCGTCCGGGAATGATCTGGTCGGTGTCGATATTGCTCGATGGCATGACGACCGTGCGTGATTTGATGATCTTAATGGCGTCCATGGTTTATCCAGTCTTCTAACCTAACCGTTCTGTATTTCGCGCGGGTCGGTAACCCGGCCGCGAATTGCCGAAGCTGCCGCTGTTTCGGGGCTGGCTAACAAAGTTCGTGCGCCGACACCCTGGCGTCCTTCAAAATTGCGATTGCTGGTGCTGACGGAATATTGGCCCTTGCCGACCGTATCGCCATTCATGCCCAGGCACATCGAACAGCCTGATTCGCGCCAATCGGCGCCCGCGGCGCGGAAGATCTCGTGCAGTCCCTCGGCTTCTGCAGCCCGTTTGACCGCCTGCGAACCAGGTACGACCAGCATGGTCACGCCCTTGGCGATTTTGTGACCCAGGAGCACGCGAGCGGCATTGCGCAGATCTGACAGCCGGCCGTTGGTGCAGCTGCCAACGAAGACCACGTTTACGGGCGAGTTACGGATGGGTTCACCTGGTGTTAACCCCATGTAGCGGATGGCGGCATCAAAGACTGGGTCGCCACGGTGATCAGGCACGTTGCCGGAAATTGGCGCGACCATACCGGGATTGGTGCCCCAAGTGATCATCGGTTCTAGCTGGGTCGCATCGATGGTCACTGACTTGTCGAATACGGCGCCCTCGTCGGTTGCCAGCTTGCGCCAGTTCGCCACCGCCTTATCCCAGGCTGCGCCCTTGGGGACGCGTGGTGTGTTAGCGAGATAGGCAAATGTAGTGTCGTCCGGGGCGATCATCCCAGCACGAGCGCCGGCCTCGATGGTCATATTGCAGACAGTCATGCGCTCGTCCATCGACAACGCACGAATCGCAGCGCCGCGAAACTCGATGACGTGGCCAGTGCCACCGGACACACCTACTTTGCCAATGATCGAGAGGATCAGATCCTTGGCTGTGACCCCGACCGGCAGCCGACCTTCCACATTGATGGCGAACGTCTTGGGTTTGGGCTGCAACAGGCACTGAGTGGCAAATACGTGGCTAACCTCGGTGGTGCCAATTCCAAAGGCGAGGGCGCCAAAAGCGCCGTGCGTCGAGGTGTGGCTGTCGCCACAGACAATGGTGCGACCTGGTTGGGTGACGCCCAGTTCCGGGCCGATGATATGCACGATGCCGCGCAGGTCATGTTGCAGTCCCAGAAGCTCAATACCGAATTCGGCGCAGTTCTGCTCGAGCTGGCGAATCTGCTTCGCCGCCGAGTCAATCGTGATCGGCATGCCGCCGAATACTTGCTCGGTGCGCGTTGGTGTGGCGTGATCCATGGTAGCCAGAACTTTGTCGGGGCGTCGCACTTTGAGGTTGCGCGCTTTCAGTTCCGCAAAAGCCTGCGGCGAGGTGACTTCGTGTGTTAAATGCACGTCGATATAGATCACCGCCGGTGTATCGGCGTTTTGCGGCACGACCTCGTGCGCAGACCAAATCTTTTCAAACAATGTCGTCGGTTTGGACATGAACTTTCCTGTCAGAAAAAGTTGTT
Organism: Gammaproteobacteria bacterium; assembly: GCA_043769085.1. GTDB lineage: Bacteria > Pseudomonadota > Gammaproteobacteria > Steroidobacterales > Steroidobacteraceae > UBA964. The sequence continues at coordinate 8,637 of JAYVJR010000010.1, read as the reverse complement.
AGATAGCAACTTGGGCCGCTTTATGTATGCCAGAGCGCTCGAGTTCGGTGCGAGTCTGTGAGCGCGTGGTCTGTTCGATACGGTTGATAACATCCAGAAATGCCCGCGTCGCCGATTCCACGATGTCCGTGGTGACACTCGCGCCACGATAGCTGCGCTGGTTGTGGTCTACATAGACCACCGCCTCGCCTTGAGCGTCTTCGCCGGAAGTAACGCTGTGCACTTCAAACTTTCGAAGCTGCGCGTTAATGCCTGTAATTGCTTCGACGGCCTTGAACGCTGCGTCCACTGGACCGTCGCCTTGGGCAGTTTTTTCCAGGGTGTGGCCATCGGTGTGCGTCAGGATGACCGTCGCGCTTGCGCCGGCGGGGTCCCCTGAGCGGGTATTCAATTTGCTCAAGGTCCACGGTCCGGCGGCCGAGCCTTCGGCACGCAGCACCAGGGCTTCAATGTCGCCGTCGAAGAGTTCTTTTTTCTTGTCGGCCAGCGCTTTGAAATCCTCAAAGATACGATTCAATTCCGTCTCTTCCAGCTCGAAGCCCAGCTCCTTGACACGTTCCCGGAAAGCATGGCGTCCGCTGTGTTTGCCTAACACCAGACTGGAGCGTGACAGCCCGACGTCCTGCGGCCGCATGATTTCGTAGGTACTGTGGTGTTTGAGCATGCCGTGCTGATGAATGCCGGCCTCATGCGCAAAAGCGTTCTCGCCGATGATCGCCTTGTTGCGCGGAATGGGCATGCCAGTGATGCTTGAAACCAACCGCGAGGTCGGATAAAGGCGGGTGCTGTTGACGCCCGTTGCCGCATTGAAGAACGCCTCGCGGGTTTTCAACGCCATGACGATCTCTTCCAGCGAGCAATTGCCCGCACGTTCGCCGATGCCGTTGATCGTGCATTCCACCTGCCGCGCACCGGCAACCACCGCCATCAGGCTGTTAGCCACTGCCATGCCGAGATCGTCATGACAGTGCACCGACAGTGTCACTTTGTCGATGCCGCGGACGTTCTTGCGCAGATAACGGAACAGTTCAGCAAACTCATGGGGCACCGTATAACCGACCGTGTCCGGAATATTGACGGTGCTCGCTCCGGCCGCGATGGCCGCTTCCACGACTTCGGCCAGAAATTCCAGTTCAGTGCGCGATGCATCTTCCGGCGAGAACTCAATGTCTTCGCAGAACTCCTTGGCAATTTGCACGCCTTCAACGGCCGCGCGGACAATCTCCTCTTTGGCCATGTTGAGCTTGTATTCGCGATGAATAGCACTGGTTGCGAGAAATACATGGATACGGTGTTTCTCGGCCACCTTGAGCGCCTTGGCCGCTTGTGTGATGTCTTCGCGGTTGCAGCGCGCGAGCCCGCAAATGGTTGCACCCTGAATCTCACGCGCCACCGCATTGACCGATTCCCAGTCGCCGCGCGAGGCGGCCGGAAAGCCCGCCTCGATGACATCAACACCGAGCTCTGCGAGCGCTCTTGCGATGCGCAGCTTCTCGGGCAGCGTCATGCTGCAGCCGGGCGATTGTTCGCCGTCACGCAGGGTGGTGTCGAATATCAGCACGCGGTCGGGATTCGGGGACATATCACTGCTCCAGCTAACAATGCATCTCTGTCAATCTCAAAGTCAGGTACCGGCGTCCAGCCAGGGCATACGGGCCCGTAGCGCTGCGCCGACTTTCTCGATCGGGTGGTTCAGGTCAGCCTTGAGGATCTTGTTGTATTTCTTGCGGCCGGTATTGTTTTCCTTGATCCAGTTGCGCGCGAACTTGCCGCTCTGGATGTCTCTCAGGACGTCCTGCATGGCCTTGCGGCTGGCCTTGTTCACGACGCGTGGGCCACTGACGAAATCGCCGTACTTGGCCGTTTCAGAAATGAACTTGTGCATCTTCGCGATGCCACCCTCGTGCAGCAGATCGACGATCAGTTTGAGCTCGTGCATGCACTCGTAATAGGCCACCTCCGGCTGGTAGCCGGCATTGACCAGCGTCTCATAGCCCTGGACGACCAGTTCGGTCGCACCGCCGCAAAGGACTGCCTGTTCGCCGAACAGGTCTGTCTCAGTTTCCTCAGCAAACGTGGTTTGCAACACACCGCCACGCGTTCCGCCGATGCCATCGGCGTAGGCGAGGGCGCGATCAAAGGCTGCGCCACTGGCATTCTGGCTGACCGCGATCAGGCATGGCACTCCACGACCCTGTTGATATTGGCGACGCACCAAACCGCCAGGACCCTTGGGAGCGATCAGCACCACATCCAGATCTTTGCGCGGCTTGATCTGCTTGAAGTGAACGTTGAAACCGTGGGCGAACAACAGCACCGCGCCTTTCTTGAGCGTCGGCAGGATCGCCTGATAAACCATTTTTTGCATCAGATCCGGCACCAACATCGCGACCAGCGACGCACCTGCCACGGCGTTTTCCGGAATGTCGACTGCCAGGCCATCTCGTTTGGCCTGCTTCCAGCTGTCACCCTTGCGCACGCCGATCACAACCTCGTAGCCACTGTCTTTGAGGTTCAACGCATGGGCGCGACCCTGACTGCCGTATCCGAGGACGCAGATGCGGGCCCCCTTAAGAGCCTTTTTGTTGACGTCCTTTTTGCCAAAAATCTTCATAATCGACTCCCGTTAGAAAACCCAAACAAAAAAAATCCCGCTTCGGCTATTGCAGCCGGAGCGGGACTTTTTGAACCTGCCGCCCGAATTCTGATTCAGAGTTTCGTGCGCGCGTCCCGCTCCTGCTGAGGAAGCAGTAGTACCAGGCTTAGAAGCAGCGAGCCGCGCACCTTCCGGCGCGCGTCAAGATCAGTCATGGCGCGCAAGGTTGCGCAGTGCATGGCGACTTGGTGGTACTGCTGAGACATGCTTGTTATGTCAGCACACAAGGAGCATCTCTGTCAACTTGACAGGCGCTTTCAGTACAATGCGTTGTGACTGAAAACGCACTGTTTTTGCTGCCTAACGACACCGCCGACGCGCTGCCTGTCTCCCTTGTATCGGAGGCCTCGTTGACGGAGTTTGTGTCACGGCAATCTGATGCCGTCAGGAGCTGGCTGCTGGCACAGCATTTCAATGGCGAGCGCAACCGCCTGTTGGTTTTGCCCGATGCGCAGGGTCGCCTGGCGGGAGCGGTCTTTGGACTCGGGGCGACCGAGAACAGTACCGCACCCGGACTTTGGCAGGCCGCAGCGCTGGCGGATCGATTGCCTGCCGGCCGCTGGCACTGTGCAACGCCGCTCCAGGCTGCGACCGCCGAACGTTTCGCTTTGGGATTTGGCCTGGGGCGATATCGCTTCGAGCGCTACCGGGGCAGCAAGGTAGTGCCGGGTCCGCAACTGCGACTACCGGAAAACGTAGATGGGAACTGGGTCCAACAGCAGCTCGACGCTTTGACCCGGGCACGTGATCTGATCAACACCCCAGCTAACGATCTCGGACCGGCGGCGCTAACGGCTGCTGTGCAGGCGGTCGCGGATCTCCACGGCGCGCACTTGCAGGTCGTGCGCGGTGAAGCGTTGCAGCGCGACTATCCGTTAATTGCTGCCGTGGGACAGGGCAGTGCACGTGAACCGGTGCTACTCGACTTGCATTGGGGACCTGCAGACGCGCCGCGCGTGACCTTGGTTGGCAAGGGCGTTTGCTTTGACACGGGTGGGCTGGATCTCAAGCCATCTGCTGCCATGTTACTGATGAAAAAGGATATGGGCGGCGCCGCTTGTGCGCTAGCGACTGCAGAAATGCTGATGGCATGCCGCGTCAAGCTGCGTTTGCGGCTGCTGATCCCGGCAGTCGAAAACAGCGTAGGTCCAGCGGCGTATCGCCCTGGTGATGTGCTGCGCTCGCGCAAAGGGCTGTCGATCGAGATTGGCAACACCGACGCGGAGGGACGGCTAGTGCTGGCCGACGCGCTCGCGGATGCTGACCAGGAAAATCCTGCCTTGCTGATTGATTTTGCGACTCTCACCGGGGCGGCGCGCTCGGCGCTGGGTCCGGAATTGCCAGCCGCATTCAGCCCAAACCGCGACCTGTTAGCGGAGTTGGTCGAGGCTGGCACTGCGTTGGACGACCCTCTTTGGCCGATGCCGCTGTGGATGCCGTATGACGAAGATCTCGGCAGCAAAGTGGCAGATATAAACAATGTCGCGAGCCATGCGTTCGCGGGCTCGATAATCGGCGCATTATTTCTCAAGCGCTTTGTGACCAAGACGCAAAATTGGATCCACCTGGATCTGTACGCCTGGAATGCGCGCGAGCGACCTGGCAGGCCGGCAGGCGCGGAGGCGCAGTGCGCGCGTGCTGTCGTGGGGCTGATCCGCCGGCAATTCCGCTAGCGCAATGCCCGCACAACGAAGTGCTCCGACGGCGCCAACGCTGCGGTTTGCCAATGCGCTGGCGCGGCGTGAGTTGCTGCCGTGGATTTTGTTAGGCGTCACACTGGGGCTGGTAGAGGGAGGAACCGCCGCGATACTGGTTAAACAGCACTTTGGCGGCTCTGGCTCATCGGTGGCGGTCAATTTCGCGGTCAGCATCGTCAGTGGCGCACCGAGTATCGCCAATGTCATGAGTTTCGCCTGGGCGAACATGGCGCATGGTCGCGCCCGTGTGCCGGTGCTGGTGTCGTTGCAGCTATTGTTCGCGCTGACGGTTGGATTGATCGGTCTGGCGCCGAACATGTTAGGTGGATTGCTGTTTGCAGTGTTGTCCATCCTGGCCGCACGGATGATCTGGGCCGGCATCCTGACGCTGCGAGCCAGTGTCTGGATTGCCAACTATCCGCGCAATACGCTGGCTCGAATGACTGGTCGAATCGTCGTCGGCAGCTCGTTAATGGTTGCGGCCACCGGCGCGCTGGTGTCGGTGGCGCTGAATTCGGGGGCAGTCGACACGCGGCTTCTCTATCTGGCAGCCGCAGCGGCCGGAATTGCCGCCGCGTTCCTGTATCGCCGTACGCGCTTGCGGCGCGAATATCAATTGCTGGCCGCTGAGCAGCGGGATGCCGGAGAACGAGGAGCTGCATTCAGTCTCAAAGTGTTTCGCGACATTCTGCGCGACGATAAACCTTACCGGGACTACATGTTTTGGATGGGCGTATATGGCGCCGGTAGCGTCATGATGACTTCGCAGATGATCGTCATCATGTCTGACCAGCTGAAGATTCCGAGTGAGCAACAGATTTTGATGTTGAGCGTAATTCCGCTGGTGGCTCTGCCGGCATTCGTGCCTTTTTGGGCACGGTTGTTTGACCGCATGCACACCGTCAATTTTAGGGCGAAGCAAGGTTGGTGCATGGTACTGGCGTATCTATTCAGCACGGTTGGCATCCTGGGGGGATTCGTGCCGCTGCTGTGGCTAGGTGCCTTGCTCCTGGGTGCCGCCCTGGCAGGCGCCAACTTCGGCTGGAACCTCGGCCACCAGGATTTTGCATCGCAAGGACGCGCGCAACACTACATGGGCGTACACGTGACCTTGGCCGGATTGCGCGGCATGATTGCCCCCCCTTTGGGTATGCTCTGTTATGAGTTGCTGGACGTTTGGCGACCGGGCGCAGGGCGATACTCAATACTGCTGCCTACGGTGGTCACAACCGCCGGCGCTATTGGATTCAGTTACTTACGAAAACAACATTACAATTCACCTAACGCAAAGCAGCGACCCTGACACCCATGAGCAAACCCAAGCGACCTGTGGACCCACGCGCCTTTTCCCGACTGGTGGTCGATGGCGCCAAGCAAACGCCGTCTCGCGCCATGCTGCGTGCAGTCGGTTTTACCGATGCGGACTTCCATAAGCCGCAAATCGGCATCGCTTCTACCTGGGCGAATTTGACGCCCTGCAACATGCATATCGACAAGCTCGCCCGTGAAACCGAAAACGGTGTCAATGCGGCGGGTGGCAAAGGTGTGCTGTTTAACACCATTACCGTGTCCGATGGAATTTCGATGGGCTCGCCGGGCATGCGTTATTCGCTGGTCTCGCGCGAAGTGATTGCCGACTCCATCGAAACGGTTGCGGGCGCTGAAGGGTTCGACGGCCTGGTCGCCATCGGCGGTTGTGACAAGAACATGCCTGGATGCGCGATGGCCATTGCGCGTCTGAATCGCCCCGCAGTTTTTGTCTATGGCGGCACCATTCAGCTGGGTGCAAAGCGGCGCGATATTGTGAGTGTTTTTGAAGCAGTCGGTGCCCATGCCGCGGGCAAAATCACCGACGCAGAGCTCGCCGACGTGGAACGAACCGCGATACCTGGGCCTGGTAGTTGTGGCGGCATGTACACAGCTAACACCATGGCGTCGGCCATTGAAGCGCTGGGCCTGTCGCTGTCCAACAGCTCCGCCCAGGAAGCAATTGCGCCCAGCAAACTGTCGGACTGTCTGCGCGCTGGCGCGGCGGTCGTTGAGTTGGTGCGACAGGGAATTCGGCCGCGCGATATTCTGACCCGCAAGGCTTTTGAGAATGCGATCACCGTTACGATCGCATTGTCCGGTTCGACCAATGCGGTGCTGCACCTGCTGGCGATTGCGCAGGCGGCGCAAGTTCGGCTGACCCTAGACGATTTCACGCGCATTGGCAAACGAGTGCCCGTGATCGCCGATGTGCGACCCAGTGGGCGCTATGCCATGTCGGAATTGATCGCCATCGGTGGCATCCTGCCCTTGATGAAGCGACTGCTGGCGCGAGGACTGTTGCACGGCGACTGCCTGACGGTGAGCGGCCGGACGCTGGCGCAAAATCTTGCGAACGTAGCTGATTACCCGGTAGACCAGACTATTGTTAGGCCGTTCAGCAACCCGATCAAAGCGGATAGCCATCTGGTTGTCATGTATGGCAACGTGGCTCCGCAAGGCGCAGTCGCCAAGATCACCGGCAAGGAAGGTCTGCGTTTCGATGGACGCGCGCGCGTGTTCAATGGCGAAGAAGCGGCGACAGCTGCCATTCTCGCGGACCAGGTCAAACCGGGCGATGTGGTCGTGATTCGCTATGAAGGTCCAAAGGGCGGACCGGGAATGCGCGAAATGCTCAGCCCGACCGGCGCGCTAGTGGGACGAGGCCTGGGCGACAAAGTGGCCTTGATCACTGACGGTCGATTTTCGGGCGGCAGTCATGGGTTTGTCGTAGGACATATTTCCCCCGAAGCGGCGGTCGGTGGCCCGCTGGCATTGCTTCGCAATGGCGATCGATTGCAGATCGACGCGGTCCAGCGTCGCATTGACGTGAACATGAATGCAGCCGAAATAAAGCGGCGCCGTGCCGCCTGGCGTGCGCCAAAAGCCTATGCCAAGCAGGGCGTGCTCGCGAAATATGCGCGAGTCGTTAGCAGCGCCTCCACAGGCGCAGTCACAGACGGTCAGCCCGATTGACCTCACTGTGGCAGGGCGCGCAGGTACAGGGACGAATTTTCGTGTCACGAACAGTTGTCACTGGCTACAGCAGCGGCTACAGTTGGGCACATTAACGGGGCTGCGGCAGTGCACTGCGGCAATAACAGACAACGTTCAACCCGCTGTATCGGTCGGCTGCGTTGTTAAGTCGGGAGGCGGAGTTTTTTTCAGTCTCGAACGACGGGGATGGATGTCGCTATTGCGGTCGGCGGCAGACTTGGTTAGTGTCGCGGCCGGTTTTTGTCGGACTTGAATGTCCGGACAAATGGTTTGAGTCATGCGTAAACGATTTAAATGCGTAAACTTTATGCGTAAACAAGGCATCGCCAAAAAATGAGCGCTTACGTCCAGTCCAACAATTCGAGCCGTGTGGCCGTGTTCGTTGCCATCTTGCTGGTGCACTTTTTCTTTGGCTGGGCACTTATTACCGGCCTGGCCCAAAGTGCGGCCAGTAAAGTATTCGAAGCACTGCAGACGGATATCATCGAAGAAGAAGTCAAGGAAGATAAGCCGCCGCCGCCGCCGCCGCCTGAAATGGAGCGTCCGCCCGTCGAAGTGCCGCCACCGGAAGTGGCCATTGACATGCCGATCGAAGTGGCCGAGACCAGTGCTCTATCGAACGTAACCGACAAGCCTAGGCCGCCGCCGCCGCCGGCGCCGGTGGTAGCCGCAAGACCGACGCCTGCCAAAATCAGGAACGTCCCAAATCCCGACGAATACTATCCAGCGTCCTCCGCCCGTGCCGAAGAGCAGGGCACGGCTGTCGTCGAGGTTTGCGTGGATCCCAAAGGCAAGCCGCTGCGGGAGCCAGCCATTAAAGGATCGTCTGGGTTTCCAAAATTGGATGACGCGGCCGTGAAGGTTGCCAAGGGCGGTCGCTACATCGCGGGCCAGCAGGATGGCCAACCGATGGCCGAATCCTGTGTCGCTTTCAAAGTGAAGTTTCAGATCAAGGGTTGAGTTTTGTCAGGAACCGCATCCGCCTCGCAAGCGGGTGTTATTTACAAGTTAAAAGACTGAGGAACATATGCAAGAAGCCGCCGCTGCCGCCGTAGAACAAATCGCCGAAAGCCCATACGGTCTCATACCGATGTGGCGCGACGGCAATATCGTGTCCCGTAGCACTCTGATCATTCTGGTGGTCATGTCGCTGGCCTCCTGGTTCATCATCTTCATGAAAGTGTGGGACCAACGGAAACTTCGCAATGCCGCCTTGGCAGCCGAAGGAAAGTTTTGGACCGCGGGCTCCATCAAGGACGC
>JAYVJR010000009.1:0-6611 GCA_043769085.1 Gammaproteobacteria bacterium | reverse complement strand
CCGCTGGCTGCGTCCATCCTCGCTCATGTATCTCGATACACTTCACTCGTCTTTCCTTGCCAGTGAAAAAATCCGCCTCGGCCGCGCCCGCGTTACCTGGGCAGAGCTTCCCTAGACCTGCATGACCTCTTTTTCCTTGGCCACCAGAACCTGCTCAATGTCTGCGACATGCTTGTCGGTCAGCTTCTGGATCTCCTCATGGACGCGCTTTTCGTCGTCCTGCGAAATCATTTTTTCCTTGAGCATGTCTTTGATATCTGACAGCACATCGCGGCGCACGGCACGCACGGCGACGCGCGCGCTCTCCGCCTCACTCTTGAGAATTTTGACCATGTCGCGACGCCGCTCTTCGGTCAATGGCGGCAGCGGCACCCGAATCACGGTGCCCGCTGTCATCGGCGTCAACCCCAAATCGCTCTTGAAGATCGCTTTCTCGACCGCTTGTACGGCGGCCTTGTCCCACGGCGTGATCACCAGGGTGCGCGCATCTTCGATGGCAATGTTAGCGAGTTGGTTGAGCGGCGTGTCCGTGCCGTAATAGTCGACTCTCATGTGCTCGACGAGACTCGGGTGCGCGCGACCTGTGCGCAGTTTCTTCAGATCGGCCTGAAATGCCGCGACGCATTTCTGCATGCGCTGCAAAGCGTCTTTGCGGATGTCATCCAACATGCGAACCCCCTTTTGTGATTATTCGTTGGTCACAACAGTGCCAACATCCTCGCCCAGCACGATGCGCTTGATGTCGCCCGCGTTACCAAGATTGAAAACCTGCAGTGGCAACCGATTGTCACGGCACATGACGATGGCCGTTGCATCCATGACAGCAAGTCGGTCATCCAGCACGCGATCGAAAGTCAGGCTGTTATAGCGTTTCGCGGCGGGGTTTTTGATCGGATCGTCATCGTAAATGCCATTGACTTTGGTCGCTTTCAACAGCACTTCCGCATTGATTTCGATGGCCCGCAGACTGGCAGCGGTGTCAGTTGTAAAAAACGGATTGCCAGTGCCGGCTGCGAATAGCACCACCCGGCCTTTTTCCAGGTGCCGCATGGCGCGACGGCGAATATAGTCTTCGCAAACTTCATTGATACGAATCGCCGATTGCACCCGTGCGTGGCAGCCAATACCCTCTAGCGCATCCTGCATCGCCAGGCAATTCATCACCGTCGCCAGCATGCCCATATGATCACCGGTGACTCGATCCATGCCCGCGCGCGCCAAACCCGCGCCGCGGAAAATGTTGCCGCCACCGATGACTACTGCGACTTGCACGCCAAGCGCAAGTATTTCCTGAATCTCCAGTGCGATCCGCCGCAGCACCTGCGGATCGATGCCATATTCGCCGGAGCCCATCAACGCTTCGCCTGACAATTTGAGGAGGATGCGTTTGTAGCGGACTTTATTCATGTTAGCTCTCAAATTCATTGGCTGAAAAAAAGCCCCGACTCGCGGGGCTTTTCACTGGCAGCAATTATTTGCTGCTCGCCTTGACCTGGGCCATGACTTCGCCGACAAAATCGTCCTGCTTTTTCTCAATTCCTGCGCCCACTTCCAGACGACTGAATCCCTTGACGGTGGCGCCTGCCTTCTTCAGCAGTTGCTCAATCGTTTGCTCCGGATCCTTGACGAAGGCTTGACCGATCAGCGTCACGTCATTGAAGGCCTTGCGCAGTTGGCCCTCAACCATCTTGGCGACAATTTCCGCAGGCTTGCCGCTGGTTTTTGCACGCTCTGTGAGAATGTCACGTTCACGGGCAACTTCCGTGGCGGGCACATCGGCAAACGTGAGATAGCGCGGATTGCTGGCCGCAACATGCATCGCCAGATCGTGAGCGAGCGCTGCGTCACCGCCACTCATGGCCACCAGCGCGCCGATGCGACTGCCATGCATATAGGCACCTAACGAGCCGTCAGTGGCCAGATGCGCCAGACGGCGTACGCTGATGTTCTCGCCAATTTTCGCGACCAGTCCGCGACGCATTTCGTCCACCGACTGACCGTTTGTCAGCTTGGCGGCCGCGAGAGTCTCAACATCCGGTGCACCCGAAGTGGCGGCTGCCTGAGCAACCTCCGACGCGAAACGCTGGAAGTCGGCTTCGCGGGCGACAAAATCCGTTTCGCAATTGACTTCGACCAACGTCGCCTGGCGGCCATCCGCCGACTTTGTCATCGCAATCACACCCTCGGCAGCGATACGCGTCGCTTTCTTGTCGGCTTTGGCGAGCCCCTGCTTGCGCATCATCTCAGCCGCCGCGTCCAGATTGCCGCCGGTTTCCACCAGCGCTTTCTTGCATTCCATCATGCCAGCGCCAGTGCGTTCCCGAAGTTGTTTGACGGCTTCCGCTGTAACACTCATTTAGCTTTTCCCAAATACTGCAATTTCATCGTCCGCTGACTGTCTCAGCTCTTGCGGCGAGCGCCGCCGCCCGTGGGCCCGGTGGCTGAACGGCGCTTGACGCTACCACTGACGCTTTTCGGCGCTTCGCCGACCACGCCCGCGACGGGTTCATCGACCGCTTCCAAGTCAATCGCGACCGGGTCCGCCACCACTTCGGCCGCAACCGATGGCAACGGACGACGGCGCGCGGCCGGTGGCGGCTTGCGATTGCGAACATTCGCATCGCGGCGCGGCTTGCCGCGCCCAGGATCACGGGCCGACTTCGGTTTCGGATTGCCCTGCTCGTCGAGCTCAACGAAGTCATCCTCGCCCACCATCATCGACGGCACTGACGCCTTACCCTCAAGAACCGCTTCAGAGATGCCCCCGCAATAGAGCGAGATGGCGCGCATGGCGTCATCGTTGCCCGGCACGACATAGTCGATATGGTCCGGCGCGCAATTGGTATCCACGATTGCGACCACCGGGATGCCCAGTTTGCGCGCTTCGTGGATCGCAATATTCTCGTGACCCACATCGACGACGAAAATGGCATCCGGCAGCGCTTCCATGTTCTTGATGCCGCCGAGACTGCGCTCAAGCTTTTCCATCTCGCGGCGGAGCATGGTGGCTTCTTTCTTGCCACGCTTGTCGAGCAGGCCATTGGCTTTCATTTCGGTCAGATCGGCCAAGCGCTTGACTGAACCGCGAATGGTCTTGAAATTGGTCAGCATGCCGCCGAGCCAACGCTGGTTGACGTAGGGCATCTGGCATCGAGTCGCCTCTTTCATCACTGAATCTCGGGCGGAGCGCTTCGTGCCGACAAACAGCACTGTACCGCCGTCGGAAACCACGCCCTTGATGAAGGCGGCCGCTTCCGTAAACAACGGCTGCGTCTTTTCGAGGTTGATAATATGGATCTTGTTACGTTCGCCGAAAATGTATTCCGCCATTTTCGGGTTCCAGAAGCGGGTTTGGTGTCCGAAATGAACACCCGCTTCCAGCATCTGTCGCATGGACACGCTGGCCATCAAAATTCTCCTTGTCGGGTTAGGCCTCCGCGTATCTCGGCAGTCATCCCGAAGGACACCCAACTACCGATTTATGGACACGCGTGTGGTTTGTTTGCCAAAAAAGGCCGCGCTTTATACCATTCACCCCCCGTCAAATCAATGCCTTGCGCTGTTCTAGATGCAGTACACCCTTAAGAACCCTGAAGAACAGCAAAAGATGCGTGCCGCCGGGCGTCTGGCGGCCGAAGTTCTCGATTTGGTCACGGATTTTGTCGTGCCCGGGGTGAGCACCGAGGAATTGGACCGAATCTGCCACGAACACATTGTGCGGGTGCAGCAGGCCACCCCTGCCAATCTCAACTACCGTGGATTCCCCAAGACCATTTGCACGTCAGTCAATCATGTCGTATGCCATGGCATTCCTAACGACAAGCGGCTCAAGAATGGCGATATCGTCAATATCGATGTCACAGTCATTCACGATGGCTTCCACGGCGACACAAGCCGCATGTATTTTGCAGGCACGCCCGCGCCGGCGGCCAAGAAACTGGCGGAACTGACCCGCGAGGCCATGTGGCGCGGCATTGAACAGGTTCGTCCCGCTGCGACGTTAGGCGACGTCGGGCACGCCATTCAGACATTCGCCGAGATGCACGAGTATTCCGTTGTGCGCGAGTATTGCGGCCACGGCATCGGCCGTGTCTATCACGAAGATCCCCAAGTACTGCACTACGGCCAGCCTGGCACTGGACTGGAACTGCGCGCCGGCATGACGTTTACGATCGAGCCGATGCTCAATGCCGGCAAGCGCCATGTTAAGTTGTTAGGCGACGGCTGGACTGTCATCACCAAGGATCATTCACTGTCGGCGCAATGGGAACATACGGTGTTGGTCACCGACAGTGGCTTCGAAGTGTTGACACTGGGGGCGCGTGATCGGCATCGCGCCGCAGCATGAACGATCCCGCCTATCAACTGGGCCAGTGGCTCTGGCCGGAGCGGCTGCGGGCGGTCAACGCCGGCGCGGCGAACGCCGCCAGCCAATACCGTGATCTGCTGGCCCAAGCAGGGCAGGATCTACGCGATCGTTTCATCGCGGAGGAATCGATCGAGGCCCTGGTGCGCGCTCGGGCGCGACTGATTGATGCACTGTTAGGTGCCGTCTGGGCGCAATTCACTGGCACCAGATCCGGGGCATGGGCGCTGGTAGCGGTGGGCGGTTACGGCCGTGGCGAATTACACCCCTGCTCCGATGTCGACGTGCTGATTCTGGTCGCAGCGCCGCCCGACGCTCCCGCCCGCGAAACACTGGAGCAACTGGTGGCGTTCCTCTGGGACACCGGCCTTGAACTTGGACACAGTGTGCGCACCGTGGACGACTGCCGCCGCGAATGCGCCGCGGACGTCAGCGTGATGACAACGTTGGTCGAATCGCGGTTGATCGCAGGATCGTCTGAATTGGTGGCGCAAATGCATGCCGCGCTCGACGCTGCTGGCGTCTGGCCAATCCAGGAGTTCTTCGCCGCCAAAGTGCACGAACAACAGCAGCGACACCTCAAGGCAAATGATACCGCCTACAATTTGGAACCTAACGTCAAGACCGGCCCAGGCGGCCTGCGCGACCTCCAGACGATAGGCTGGGTTGCCAAACGGCACTTCAACTGCAATACGTTTGAGGAGCTAGCTGCCAACGGATTTCTGGCGCCCGCCGAATTGCGCCGACTTCGGGCTGCGCAGGAATTTCTCTGGCGGGTGCGTTTCGCTCTGCATGTCGAAACAGGCCGCCGTGAAGACCGATTGCTGTTCGATCATCAGGTCCGGGTTGCAAAGCTTTTCGGCTACGAAGACGCGACCTACACGCTGGCTGTAGAGCAGCTCATGCAGCGTTACTACCGCACTGTCATGGACGTCAGTCTGTTGAACGAATTGCTGCTGCAGTTGTTCCGCGAAGCCATTGCGCCAGTCAGCAATGCGCCGCCGCAGGCATTGAACGCGCGCTTTCAAATTCGCGACGATTATCTGGAGACTGTCAACGACGAGATATTTGCGCGTTATCCGGCTGCTCTGCTTGAGCTATTCGTTTTGCTGCAGCAAAACCCCAGTGTTCGCGGCGTGCATGCCGCGACCATGCGGGCACTGAGCCGCAGTCTGTGGCTGATCGACGAAGAATTCCGCCAGAATCCGCGTCACCACCGGCTGTTCATCGAGCTGCTGCGCGCGCCCGCGGGAGTGACGCACGAACTGCGCCGCATGAACACCTATGGCGTGTTAGGTCGTTATATACCGGCATTCGGTCGCATTGTCGGCCGCATGCAGTACGACCTGTTCCACGCTTACACAGTCGATGCTCACACACTCTTCGTGCTATCGAATCTTCGCCGTTTGGCGATCAACCGCTACGATCACGAACTGCCGGCATTGTCAGCCATCATGCAAACATTGCCGCGCCCGGAACTCGCCTATCTGGCCGCTCTCTTCCACGACATCGCCAAGGGCCGTGGCGGCGATCACTCGGAGCTCGGAGCGGTCGATGCCGAAGCCTTTTGTCTCGAGCAAGGTCTGTCGCGTTACGACGCGCGACTGGTCGCCTGGCTGGTGCGCGCGCACCTTAAATTGTCGGTCACTGCGCAGAAACAGGACATTTCTGATCCCGAAGTCATCAGCAGCTTTGCACGCTTCGTCGGCGATGAATCACACCTTGACTACCTTTACATGCTCACCGTCTCCGACGTGCGCGGCACCAATCCGAAACTATGGAACTCCTGGAAGGCATCACTATTCCAGGAATTCTACGACCGAGTAAAACGCGCGCTGCGACGCGGACTGGAAAGTCCGATTGATGCACAAGAACTGCGTGACGAGACTCAGGTGGTAGCGCGTCGACTGTTAGCTCAGGGTGGCATGAGCGATGTCGCAATTCGCAATGCCTGGAGCATCCTGGATGATGGCTACTTCCTGCGGCATACAGGCGAAGAAGTGGCATGGCAAACACGGCTGATTGCGTCGCGCACCGGCGCATCGCAGGAACCGGTTGTCGCGGTGCAGGCTGAGAGTGAGCGTGGCACCACCGCGGTGACAACGCTGACTCCGGATCGATTGCGCAGTTTTGCGCGCGTCACAGCGGTGCTCGATCAACTGGGACTAACGATCGTCGATGCACGCATTACGCCCACGACTGATGGGGGCAGCCTCGATCTCTATCACGTGCTCGAAGGTGACGG
>JAYVJR010000008.1:0-32236 GCA_043769085.1 Gammaproteobacteria bacterium | reverse complement strand
ATCAGGCGCAGGTGCGCTCGCACTTTGAATCCGAACGCGCCCGTATCGCCCAGAAAAAGGCCGCTGAGATCAGGGCCATACCACCGATAGAAAGGCGATGGCGATTCTGTGCCTGCCGCCGAGCCGGTCTTGATTAGAGTACCGTCCGCCAGCGCAACCTCCACCCCTAACACCGAGTCGGCTGCGGTCCCATGCTGCGTAGAGCCCAGAAAAAAACTGCCCTGTGATAGTGCGCCACCGACGGTGGCGCTGTAGCCGGACATAGGCCCGAAATAGGGTGTGCGCAATCCTCGCTCGCCCAAAGCGTCGTACAGGCTCTTCCAGGTGCAACCAGCTTCTACCGTGACGTACATGTCCTCGGCATTGATCTCAACAATCTTGTCCAGACGCCGCAGATCCACCATTACGCTGCCAGGAACTGTCGGTACATACCCTTGGGTATATGAAAACCCGCCGCCGCGAGGAATGACCGCCACACCAGCCTGGGAGCACAGTTGCAGCGCGGCCTGCAGCTCCGCCACGGTACCTGGCTGAATGACCGCTGCGACAATTGGTCCCTGGGACAGGATGTCGGTGGAAAAAAATGTGCGTTGACCTATGTCGGTCAGCACATGCCCCGGGCCCAGCACGCGGGCCAGTTGCGGCAGCAAATCAGCCGAATCAGCGCCTGCAGTGGGGCGTTGCAAATTCGAGGACCTCATAAACCAGCGATTGGCAAACGATAGGCGCATGGTGCCATCATTTCGGCGCCATACCCGCGCGGAATCATATCAATGCATCGACTTGCTCAAGCCAGGCAATCGAACTTGCAGGTCATTTCTGCGTACCCGACCCATGCCGTGCCCGCTGAGGTCAGGTCTTGATGCCCTGCATCTGCGCAATCAACTGGCTCAAAAAGGCCTCACATTCCTCATCGAGGCGCGTTTGCTGTTCTGTGGTCGGCTGATAGTTGTCGAGCGCATTGACAGCCAATATGCCCCGGTCGGTCAGCATCGCCTCCATCACTCTGACGCGATCGCGTACGACCCACAGTTCGCTCGCCAGTGCCAGCACAACCGGGGACCAACGATTAATCTCGGAGTCGCTTGGCATATCAATAACCTAACGGCCACTACCGTCCGCTTTGACCGCATGTAATACATACGGAAAACGCCTCGGACCGCGTGCGAAATCGTAGTGCGCGGTCGCGAAACCCTGCTCCTTGGCAACCGCGGCGAGATCCAGCTGACAAAACTCGCGCCAGAAAGGTTCGCCGCCGTTTTGCGCGTCGAAATCGGCCCAGCACTGCGTCAGCAGATCCTGCGCCGAGTATGGAATGACGTCCCCTAACAGAAACTCGCCGCCGGGTCGCAATATACGCAGCGCCTCCGACAGAATTTTCCGAAAGACTGATGCCGGAACTTCGTGACCGAACGAATACGCCGCAACCAGATCGAACGACTGATCTGGAAAACCTGTTGACTCCGCTGCGCGCTGCAAGAGCCGCCAAGCGGCACCACGTTCGTTGCCCAGGCGCTGCGCTTGCTGCAGCATGCGCAAACTGAGATCAATGCCCGTGATACGCGCCGTTGGAAACTGCTCCGACAACGCCACCGTGAAGTTCCCGGAGCTTGTGCCCAATTCCAGAATGTCGTGATAGCTGGGGCGGCGCAGCTCCTGCAGCGCGGAACGACGTTGCTGATAGATGTCGCCACCGAAATTCCTGGCAACGATCCTGCGATGGACAATTTCGCCGTGTACGACACCCATATAATCATGGCCATCCCAGGTTGCAGTCCTGTGAAACGCCACGCCGCGATAATACTCGGGAACCTGATCGCCTAACGTAGCTTCCAGCGTCGTTGGCCCGACCAGCAAACCGTCGAGCGCCGGCGCAAAATCGGCGCGCACCTCGTCGAAAGCCTCCATGGCGATCGGTCCGTGACGCTCAGCGGACCATTCACGTAATGCACGAAACGTATTGAAACTTGGGGCAGCCGCGATTGCCCGCGCAAAACGAGCACAGCGCGCGGCGAACGATTCCGCCGGATCGTCCAGTACAAAACCGCCTCCTTGCATCTCCCGGCCCACCGCCTGCTTCTCGCGCGAGGTTACACGTGCCAGCGCGGACAGGAAATCGACCGACGCTCGCCCTCGCTGGCGTAACTCAATTTGCATATCGACATGCCTTTTGGGCCGGAATTCTGTTATCGATCATACACCTGCCGGAATCCGAACGCTGTTCCTGGCGGCATTCGTTAGCTGCGCGTTGCTTCGTGAACGACCTCGTCGACCACTCGCATCGCATCGACGGCCGCCGGAATGCCGCAGTACACGGCGCAGTGCGTCACGACCGCGGATATTTCTGCCGGCGTCAAACCGTTGCGCAAGCCGGCGGCCACATGCAATCGCAGTTCGGCTGGACGATTGAGCGCGCATAACACCGCGACCGTCAGCATGCTCCGCTGGCGCGTATCGAGCTCCGGCCCTTCCCAGACCGTGCCATAGGCAAACTCCTCCGACAGCTGCCGGAGCGCGGCATTCAGCGAATTGGTTCCGGCGTCTCGCTTTGCCAAATAGTCGCTACCCAGTATGCGCTCCATGTTTTTGCGCCCGCGCTGTCGCAACTTCTGGTGCGCGTCATCGTCGCTCATGCTTGCTCCCGCGTAATCACCGCCACCAACGATTTCCTGATGCGCGCAACCGGCCAGGCGCTTAACAAATACAACAACGGCGTAACAACTCCGATCGCCACATAGACCGCGGTCGGATCCGTATTCGCACTGGCGGCCTTGGGATTGAACCCCATGAACTGAAACAACAGACCCACAATCAACGGCCCCACGGCACCCGCGCCTTTTTCTACGAAGCTGTAGGCGCCGGCAAAGATTCCTTCGCGCCTTTGTCCCGTTCGCGCGAAATCGACCGTCATCGTGTCGGGTATCAGGGATTGTTGCATCAAGAGCAGGCCTCCGACAAAAGTCCCCGACAGCACGGCCCGGGTAACGATGCCGACGACGCCGGTGTCTGAGCTGGCGACCAGCCAGGAAAATCCAACCGCGGAAAAACCCAGTAAGGTCAATGTATATATTGCGACCTTCCCGTAGCGCCTGCCCAACACGGGCCAGACTGACATCGACAGGATGGAGACCACGTTGACCAGAACGCCCCACAGCGCGAGCCGCCCTTCGCCACCGCCGATGACGTTCTTGAAGAAAAAAAGCATCGCGGCCGACGTCGCCGCGAGCCCGACCAGCTGCAGCGCCTTGGCCGAGATCAACAAGGCAAACGGCCGATTGCCACGGATGGCGTCCCACATTGCCGCCACAGAATAGCCGCCGGCGCTCGCGACGGTGGCCGGTACGCGCGCCGTCGCGAAGAACGTCACCGGCATCGTTGCCAGTATCAGCAGGCCTGCCACCACGCCGAGGTTCGCGTAGCCTGCCGAACCCGAGCCTCCCGCCTTCACGACCAGCGGCAAAAGTGCCGTGGAGAGCAATTGGCCAACGGCGACAAACGCCACCCGCCAGGCCATCAACGAGGTCCTTTCTGTCGTTGACTCCGTCATCTCAGCCGACATCGCCAGATATGGAATATTAAAAAAAGAATAGCCGACGGAAATTACCAGCAAGCCTAACAACAGTAGCAAAGGTGTCGATGCGCGGACATTGAAGAGGCCGGCAACGCCCACCGCACAGATCAAAGCGCCAGCTAACAGATAGGGCCTGCGCCGGCCCCAGCGTGATTGCGTAGCATCCGACATGCGTCCGACCAACGGCGACAGCAGCGCATCGAATATCTTGCCGGAGAAAATCAACAATCCCGCGTGTGCCGGTTGTAAACCCAATATCACCGTGAAGAAATACAGCAGAAACAATGACTGCGAAAAAGTAACCACCTGGGTCCCGATGGAGCCGAAGCCCCAGCCCGCTTTCTCGAGAATCTTCACGCCGCGCTATTCCTTGACCTGACCTTTACGCCAGCTTGTTGCCTGCTTCGGGTCACCCTTGCCCTTGTATCGCGCGATCGCTGGGTAGGGATACACCGGACGGGTCCGGTCGAACGAACCCGCCGGCAAGGGATAACGCGGACGCGGCAAACCCAGGTAATTCTGCTCCTGGACCAAATGATGGACCATCGCTTCATCCGGAGCCTGGTTCTTTTCCACCCAGTTCTCGAGATAGCTGATCCAGTCGACGGCATCACCGCCCGGTCCGCGGCGGCAATGCGCGGTTCCCGGCAGCATGAACAACCGAAAGAACTTCTGCGTCGCCGCGAGTCCTCCCATGGTGTTAGTCGTAGTGTCGTAGTAGTCGGCCGATGCGCCAGGCGCCACTTCATTGTCATCCCAGCCGTGCCACAAAATCATTTTGCCGCCGCGATCACGGAAGCGGCGCAGGTCAGGATTGCCCGCGTAACGCAGCCACTGCAATGTCGGGCCCATGAAATACAGATTATCGCCGGCCGGATCGGCATCGAAGTCATAGCGCTTGCCGGCGTTTGCTGAATCCGGTGCATAGATTCCGTTGCCGAACCCGGTACCGAAAAAACCACCACTGCGGCCCGGCTGCCCCTTCGCGCCGATGTACAGCGGCGCCCATTCATATTCCGATCCATACGACAGACCGCCCTGCCCGTACGACAGGGTCTCACCCCTGGAATTCGTCGGGCCCGCGTACAACATTTTGACGACCCGCACCTCATCGGACGTGAAACAGGTCTTGGCATCCTGACCGGCCGGGCACTGCAGCTGCGCAGGATCGTACCGGCAGGCCCTTGGGTCCGGGATAAGACCGTCCTCGAGCCCGTCGAGTTTGTCGCAGGCCGCTAACACGGCTTTGCGAAGCATCGGCAACTTGTCCGGATCGACGATGCCGCGACCATTCGCATCGAGATTCGCACGCATGCTCCACTCGATATAACTGGGTCCGTTGCTGTAGGCCGGTGCGCCCGCAATGATCCCGTCAAAATCATGCGGATAACGCTGTGCTTCGATGACGCCCTGCACGCCACCGGTCGAACATCCCATGAAGTACGAATACGTTGCTGCTTTCTGGTAGTAAGCCTTGACGACTTCCTTCGCGGCCAGAGTCACGACATGCGTCGCACGATAGCTGAAATCGATCAGCGCCTGCAGATTCGCGTACGTGAAGGCCCAATTGTTAGGTGCGCCGGTGTGACCCATGTCGCTGGCAACCGTGGCATAGCCCCGCGCCAATGGCTCTTCGAGTTGTGGGCGATACAGGACGCCGCAGGCACCGCCACAACCGTAGTGCATGAATTTGCCGTTCCACTTCGCAGTTGGCATGCGCAGTTCAAACTGGATATCAGGCGCAACGATGCCATTGACCCGGCAGACTTCGGGAACGTCGTCATAGGCGGCGACGACCTCCGCCTGCATGATAGATGTTGGTGCCTCAGGCAGCCGCGCAAGGACGCTCTTTAAAGAACTGTCGGTCTGCCGGCTGGCCGCATAATCGGCGAGCACGCGGCACTGGTCGGCGCTAATTGCAATTGCCGACTGCGCACGCAGCTCGGACCCGGGCAGCGCCATCGCGGCCGCAACCAATCCCAACAGAATTGCCAGATTTCTAGAACGCATGGCGACCCCCAAACTGAGGGTTGAGACTGACCGAAGCTCGCTAAAGTGACAACCGTATTCATCTGACCATCCAAATTGACGGCCTTTGGTAGACCCTCCCATGCCAAGATATTGGACCATGAATACCCGACAGCTATCCCTGTATTGCGGCGTGATGATTGCTACCGGCGTCGGTCCGTCCATGGCACAGGGAATACCCGCGTCCAATTCGGTTGACTGGGGCGGCGGCTATGTCCGGTATGTACGCGATCCGGCGGGTGTCACCGCCGCAACAAGTGGTGGCGCGCAACGCACGGTACCGGCGCCGACCGCACAAGCAGCGAGTGCCAAACCCGCGGCAAGGCCCGCGACGCCGACTGGCACGGAACGAACCATCGATTGGGGTGGCGGCTACAGCCGTCATGTGACGGACCCTGCCGGCGTCACCAAGGCGACAGCGGGCGCTGGCGACAAGAACTAACTGCGCTATTTCGCTCCAGTCCAATATTGGATCGACAATCCGCGTTTCTCGGACTTGTTCCGCCGCTCCGGAGGCCGTTGTCGGGCCAATCAATGTTCAGTGGGTAATCCAGCGGGTAATTTGCAACTGATGGTCGAAAAAGCCGATTTTTCCAGCGGTTTTTCATAGAGTTCGAGTCCTCTCCTGGGCACCAGAATCTTCTTTAATATCAATGGTTTAAGAGATTTTTCTAGTATAGTTCTAGCATTGACCCAGGTGTGCTAGCGCCTGTTAGGTCGCCTTGGCCACGCGCTATTGCGATTTCGAACTTCCTGGTGCGAAACCCTTACGGTGCACCAGTCCCTTGGCCTCCGTCGCGGCAACCAACCTTGTTAGGCTGTTGCAAGGCGGTGTTCGGCGTCATTGCCAATCGGCACCGTATCGAAGCAGCCGCAGTGCAGTCCTATACGCGTTGCTACGCGGCGGCACTGCGCTGGGTGATCAATAGGTCTGCAGAAATGTGGAATCGCTCGCGGAGCTTTCGCACCATATTCATGCTCAGCTCGCGCTGACCATTTAGCACTTCGCTGACTCGGCTCGCTGTTCCCAACAACGGCACGAGATCAGCCCGCGTGAGGCCATGTTGATCCATCAAGTACGTTAGAAGCTCAGGCAACAGCGGCGTTCGCCTTGGCCAACGAACGCGCTCATAAGCCTCGACCAGCCGGGCTTGAGCGGTCATCCTCGCCCGATCCGCAGGATCCTTCGATCCCATCAGCTTCTCGATCAGGGCTTTCGCCTGAGCGTGATCAACTTCATTTTGAACGATGAACAACGTCGCTTTCATTACACCGCCTCCGCATCAATATTGTCGTAGTCCTCATGCGATCCAAAAAAACGAATCATCAGAACGCCCGCTTGGTATTGCACTAATGCGATCAATCGAAAGTCATTCGCCTTGATGTTGAAGACCGCTCTACCGCCTTTGAGAATGCTCACTTTAGGATGCGCCAATTTGATGTCCTCCGGGGTTTTCCACTGCGCGCTTTCGGCAATTGCGCGCCAGGCTTGGTACTGCGCCCGGGCTGCCTTGATCCCTCGGTGGCCGGACCGACTGGCGAAATAGCTTTCGACCAAGTCTGTTCCGATCACTATCATGAGCGCTGATCTTAACGAATAATTCCCAAAAATGGAATCCGAGTTTCCATATTCTGGAACCTTGAACCTATAGGAAACACGCTGACTGTTTCACTCATGATCACATTAGTTCCTATACGATCCGCAGTGTTTTCAGCGCGTAGACCCAAGACGGACCTCAGCAGCGCGACTTGCAGCTAGCCGTGTCAGGTGGTCGTGCTTGCGAGCTACTGATTTGAGCAGGCCTGTCAGCGCCGACTCGGACCATTGCCAGTGCCGCCAGGTCAAAAGCTGCCAGGTGTTGCCGGACACGATTGCCCTATTTTCATATCGGTCGATGATATGAATAGCCGCTGTATTCATGTCATTGCAAGTCACAGTGACAGAAAGGGTCTCATCCGGCCATCGATTTTCGGCCGAAACGCAGCCAAAAATCCTAGTGGGTAATCCAGCGGGTAAAACGCGGCTCACTATCGAAAAAGACTATTTTTCCCGAGGATTTTGTTTAAGTTCGAGTCCTCTCCCGGGCACCATTTTTCTATGTATTTAGAATGGTTACAGGGTTTTTGTGAACTTTACCTTAGGTTATTTTTTGCGATCCTGCGTTTGTTAGGTTTGAGCGCACCGGACCAGCCTGAAACCAAGATGATTCGCCGGGCGGTTCTGGCGCATCACGGGAGCATCGGCTCGTGACGATGCCGTACGCATCCCGCGCCTCTCCCTCGCGCGGTCGAGGTAGTGCCACTTCGCCTTGATCGAGATATACGTCTCATCGACGCGCCATGATGTCCCGATCGTTCTGGAGAATCGATTCCAGCGCTTCTCGAACTCCGGCACATACCGCGTGACCCACCGCAGGATCGTCGAATGCGCGACATGGACCCCACGCTCGGCCATCATCTCGACCCGGTCGCGGTATGAGAGCCGTTAGGTGATGTACCAGCGAACGCAGAGCTCGATGATCTCGGCGTCGAAGCCGCCCCTGCGGTAGATCCGGTCGCGAGCGATCGGCTTGGTCATCGGGCACCTCGGGAGAACAGACCCAGAATGCTACCGCCGGCCTCCAGATGCACCAGAACCAGATGAGCGTTCACTGACGCAATATCTTTGAGGTCCCAGACAATGGTCGGTTGCCGCTCCCCGCACCCACCTCGCTCCATCTTCGGATGCCAGGGCTCTACCCCGAAAAAGGGCTGGGGTTCCCTGGGGTGTCACCTGCCTCTCTTGCCCTGAAACGCAGGCGAAATCCACTCGGTTCGGTGCGGAATGGGTCGTACGAGCAGGCGATCAATGACCATGTCGAGTTCGCGACCAGGCTCATTATTGAGCTAAAGCGACAGCCCAATGTCACGGGCCGACGCCAGCCCGAAACCGTAAGCAGGTCCAAAACTGATCCTGTTTAACGGGTGTGCGAGTGACAGCAAGCTACTTGGTATGGCGCAAGGACAGCTGCAACACATTGCGCCGCGAAGTCGACTGGGGAAGGCCTTCGTCGTTGCCGTATCTGCAAGACGCCGCGCTGCAGCCTAGTTTACGTTGATGTTGCGGCTAGTATTCAGCAAATGCCTAACGAAAATGCATCAAACAAAAGGCGGAAGTGAACGGGACTCGAAATCGCAATCTAACTGATCGATTAAAGAACCAATCTGATTCAGAAATACCTGTCTGTACACCCAAACATGCCCCCAGCACGGAAGGTCCGAATTTTGGCCGAAAGCGCTGTCCGCGCCCGATCGACTGTAGGCTATCGCTGCGGGGCCTACTATACGTTGCCTACCAAAGCCGATGAGCTCAGTAATGCAGCACAACCCGCATCAGGACCGAGGATCAATGATTTCGGCAAGCGCCCGATATCGATCCGACCGATCGTCGAACTGAGGTTTCGCGCCCTCATTGTCGAACAACATGATCTGCTCGCCCTCAGCGCTCGGCCAGGCAGGTCGACCCTTGGGTGCCGGCCGGCCAATGCGCGCAAATGCGACCCAGTAATCCATTGCGGCGTCGGACACCGCCCGGTCGCGCGCCTGCATCTTCCAACGTGCAGTATCGAGCGTGCCAAACACGTAGGGCAAATCGCCGCTGTGCGGCAGGCCCTGCAGCGTCAGCGCTGCCTCATCAGGCAGTGTGGCGAAGCGGTAACGATAGGTCGGGTGCTTGTTAGCGATATGGATACTAGCAAGGCTGTGCATCATCGCTGCAAAGGTAAAGTCGCTGCTCAGACTCTGATCAAACCCTTGCTGGCCACCGTACACGGGCAAAAGTGTCGCCTCTTCGTCCGGGTGAATAAATGATTGCATAACCGTCCGAAACTGGGACCGTATGTCAGGCGGCAACTTGGGCGTCTCCTGACTGGTCGCACCCACCATTAGCGGCACCGGAGCCATGCGCCCCTTGCGCAACGAGATCCAAAGGTCTTCGACGATGTACGTGCCATCGATTGCCGGGATTGCGCCGCTGACACCGTGAAGCGGGAGCGATTGTAGCTGCTGCGTCGTCAGATTTCGCAGCGCGGCGACTTCGGCAACCTTGACACCAATTGCCTTCAGCGCGGCGACGCCGTCTTCCTCCGCGGAGTTGCGCCCATCCGGCGCGCGCTCCGCGATGCGCGGATACGAACCCCGGTAGTAACCCGACTGTACGATCGCGCGGTGAAAGAGCCCTCGCGCCGCCGGGCTGACTAATAGAGCTTCGACCGACAAAGCGCCCGCCGACTGACCGAAGATGGTGACGCGCGCGGGATCACCTCCAAACGCGCGGATGTTTTTTCGCACCCACTGCAGCGCAGCGACCTGATCCATGAGCCCATAGTTCGCAATGTGCCCACCATCGGCGGCCTCGCGTGTCAATGCAGGGTGCGCAAAAAACCCGGGGTAGCCGATCCGGTAGCTGATCGAGACCAGGACGACACCACGGCCAGCTAGCGCCGCGCCGTCGGTGGTCGCAATCGAGGTCGCGCCTCTGACGAGCGCCCCGCCGTAGATCCACACCATGACCGGCACCAGTCCTTTCGACCTTGCCGGGCGCCAGACGTTGAGATACAGGCAATCCTCGCTGATCGGTGCGCCCAGGGGCTGAGACGAGCCGGTCCGCGAGGCCGGCTGCAGGCAGGCATTGCCGAACTCGGTGGCGGCGCGGATCCCGTCCCAATGCCGTAGGTGCTGTGGTGCGCGCCATCGCAGCGGCCCGATCGGCGGCGCTGCAAAAGGAATGCCCTTGAAGCTAACAACACCCGCCACGCTGGCGCCCCGGAGGAACCCGCCGTCGATGCGTACGATTTCGCGGGGCGCAGCGGCAGCAGCCGCACTGGCCGCGATGACGAGCACCATGGCGGCCACGCGTTGCGGTCGTGTGGCACAATTGACCAAGAGATTCAGGATACTCGCATCATCCTTGGCTCCGGAGCATCCGCCTGCAGGCTTATTTTCGCGGCCACGGCGCGCAACACAGGTAGAAATTTTGCCACCGCCACTTTGACAGGCACTGCGGATTCAGCGAAGCGAACAGTCAAGGCCGCCGATCGTTCCGCATCGATCTGCACGGGAACTGACAACCCGACCATGTTGGTGTGACGGCACAGCCAATAGTAATCAGCAAAGCCGCGACGCCTGACGACATTAAGCGTTTCCTCGACGGCGGACCTGGTCCAGCGCTTTTGCGCCGGCCGCTCGCAGCTGCTGCGGATCGCGCGATCCAGGATCGGCGCGCAAACATCATGTGGAACTGACGACAACCAGGCCAGGCCAGCAGCGCACTGCAGCAACGGGATCCATTTCCCGGGCAGCATTTTCTCGACTGCGAGCGGGCACACGTAGTCGGTGGACGCCTCCACCTGCATTTGTGGATCTTCGACATTCAGCAGTGGAATCGCAAAATGCATTGGCCAGCCCACCTTGGGGCCGAGCTCGGCGAATTCGTCGCGCACCGATGCGGTGGCCCTGGCGATGGGATCAAAGCCGCTCGACAGAGCTAACACGCGGCGGTGAGCAAAAAACCGACCGGTTGCCTCGTCGCGATAGACGAAGCCATTTTGCTCGAGGGTACGCAATGTCCGATGCGTCGTCGTGCGCGGCAGACCGCAGCGCAATGCGATGTGAGCGAGAATCATGCCGGGCCAACGATTAACCACCTCGATAATGCGCAGGCCTTTCAGCAGAGACTTGGTGTCGTGGTCGGCACTGGAAATCTTCCGGATCAGCGTTGTATCAACTGAATCTTGGTACTGCGTCGCCAAGGCTAGAGCCTCCAGACTTGCCAATGGTCGACGCTACCACCTTGACCGGCGGCGAGTGCTGCGACGAATGGGCTGACTAAGCCAGCAATTCCAATAATGGAATTTGCCATCGGAACAGACGCCGATCGCGGTGCAAAATAATGCGCAGCCGCAAAGGTCGCGTCCACACAGATCAGTGCGTGCTGACTACAGCGTCCGGAGGCCTGCCGTCATGAACCTGCAATCGTTGCATTCCGTCACACAGGAGCACGTCGACACCTATCGTCGCGACGGTGTTGTCCTCCTGCGTGGCATGCTCGACGCCGAGTGGATTTCGACCATGCAGGCCGCAATCGACAAGGTGATCGCCGAACCCAGGGAGCACGGAATCCTGGGTCCGTCGCATGGGGCGATGACCTCCGTGTGCTTCATGTCGCGTAACGCGGGTGAATTTCGCGACTTTGCGTTGCGCTCCCCGATCGGCGAAGTCGTCGGACGCGTGATCGGTGCGAATACGATTCGCCTGTATCATGATCATTTGTTTGTAAAGCCACCGAAGTCGTCCAAGATCATGGCCTGGCATTGCGATGAAACCGCGTGGCCGGTCGTCGGCGAAATGGCGCCTAACATCTGGACCGCGTTTTCACCCGTCAACGCGCGCAACGGGCGCGTCGAGTACGTGGCGGGCTATCACCGCTACTGCATCGAGCAAGGGTTGAAGTTCGGCTTTCGGCCCGATCAGGCTAACGGCCTGTGCCCGGATTTTGAGAAGCTGCGCGCGGATCCGCAATTTGCGTTTCGCATCGTTGCCTTCGACATGGAGCCCGGCGATGCGGTGGTGTTTCATCCGCATACGCCACACTTTTCCAAAGGCAATGCTTCGAGTGATGTACCGCGCATCGGACTCGCGGTGCGGGTTTTCGGCGACGATGTGCGCTGGTATCCCGCGCCCTACAAAGCGCCTATCCCTGGCTTGGCCCATTTGCCCGAAGGCGAAGCCCCTGACGGCGATCTCTTCCCCGTCATCTGGCAACGGCCGCCCGACGCCGGGCGCTAGGGCCTGTTAACACGATGAACGGCGCAGTGTCGTTCATCGTGTTAACAGGCCCTAGTCGATGAACACGCGCCCGAACAGTGTCTGCATCAGCTGCTCGGGCTCACCGTCGAGCGCCACCGTCAAGCCGCGAGAATCCTCGGCAAGCCGCACGCGATGGCCTTGCCCGCGTGTATCCAGTGCAAACAGCAGGTCGCCCGGCAGGACCGTGCACGTGTCACCGTTGCCTACCTCGACATGCATGCGATCCCTGCACCCGGAGTCGCTCTAGAGTGTCAGCCGTCAGACTGTAGCGCGACATGGCTAACAACGAACTCAGCTGCACGACGAACGGAATGACGGACATGCATAGATAGATGCCAAGCACCGCGCCCGCTGGTTGCGCTGCAATTCTCCCCTCGGTAGTTGCCACATAGCCCATGCCTCCGAGCAGCAGTCCGATCATTGCTGCACCGAGCGCGCCGGCCGCCTGTTCGACAAAAACAAACACGCCGGTAAAAACACCGGCCCGGTTCTGGCCGGTGCTCAGCTGATCAAATTCCAGTGCATCGGGCAACATGGCCTGCATGAAAAGAAAAGTGCCGCCTCCGGCAATGCCGATCCATGCTGCACGCGCGAAAATCAATGCGGTGGGCTCGGCCGGTGTGGCAAACCACCACGACAGGTGTCCCAGCCCGTAGGCCAGTCCGGCCACCATGAAGCCGGTCTTTTTCCCCGCGCTACGCGCAACGCGCAACCACAACGGCTGCGAAGCAACAACCGCCAGCGATTGCAACATGAGAAACGTTCCAAGCCAGGCGTCGGACGTCTTGAGCACGTGCTTGGTGAAATAGGCGAACGTCGTGATGCTGCAGGCCAGCACGATGAAGTACAGAAACTTGGCTGTTAGCAGCCAGATGAAAGGCCGATTCGCGACCGCCATGCGCCACTGGTCGCGCAGTGCGATTGGCGGCGACTCGGGCCGCACTGGCCGCGGCGCGTCGCGAATCATCCAGACGCAGAGAATCGTCGTTACGACCGCGACCACGGCGATCAACATCGCCACCTTGGTGTGGCCCGCGCGCGTAGCGCCCCAGTGTGCAAGCAGCATCGGCGCCACACCGAGACCCAGGGTCGTGCCGGCGGAAGAACACAGCACCCGAATCGACATCATCTGCGTGCGACCGTGATAGCTGCCCACCATTTCGGCCGGCATCGCCAGATACGGAATCATCAGCATCGAGTACGTGGTCGCGAACAGCAACAATACAATCGTCATGTAGACAATCAATCCGGTCCCATTGACCAGTGGCACCGCGAACGCCGCCACCAGCACCAACGCACTCAACAACCCGCCACTGAGTATCCACGGCAGGCGATGACCCCATGGCGTACGCACGCGATCCGTGAGCCGACCAACAAAGGGATCAATGACGGCATCCCACAACTTCGCGACTGCGAACAGTGAGCCCGCCAGCGCCGCGCCGATACCCAAGGTGTCGGTCATGAATCGCAACAGCAGGACGTTTGCAGTCACGCTGAGCGCACTGCCCGGCAGCGACCCAAGGCCCCAACCGATCCGCATTCTCCATGAGCTTTCGCTCACGGCGTCGATCCGTCACCACCTAACAACACGTTGGCGGGATTGGCCGCCGTTGCATCACAATGCACAGTCCTGGCAATCTGTACCGAGACGCTGAAGCAGCCGTCCGGGCCGGCGCCGGACCGATGACCGCCGCCGGTACAGTCCTCGGCAAAAAGAATGTCGCCCGGACCAAACGACCAGCTCGACCCGTCCTTGAGCTGCACAACCAATGTGCCGAAAATGGGAATCAGATAATTGGGCTGATTGGCAATGTGGAAGTCCATCATGAACCCGGGCGCGATCGTGCCGATCGTGACCCGCTCTGCGGGTCGCCGCAGCAGCCTGGAAGTCGTAGCTTGGCCAAGTTTAGGCACCGGGACCTTGCGGATCACCGAGGCGCCGCCCGCACTCGTATACATGTGAAAAACCCGCCGCACCCAGGGGGCCGCGATCGCGCGCGACGGACCTTTGGAAGCGCTGTATGTGCGCGCACCTGCGAGTGCGCCGAACAAGCCTCCCAGTATCACCGACCGTCTTGCTGGCATCCTGTGCTCCATAGAGACCCTGGCCATGCATCTTGGCAGCCGGGCCGTAGTCGTCAAGTCAATGAACGGCATGCTCCACATAACGGCCACAGAGTTCGGCTCCGTCGAGCATATCTAACAAACTGATACGCTTTGACTCTGCCAATCGACTCATGAGGCTCGCTCGATGAACCGACAATACTCGCGCCGCCAAACGGTTGTCGCCCTGGGCGGCGTTGCTGCGACTTGGGCCGCCGGCCGCGCGGCCGCCGCGGGCCGCGACCGCTACGATGTAGCCATCATTGGCGCTGGCCTCGCGGGCCTCAATGCCGCGATGATCCTGACGGAGCTCGGGGCCAGGGTCGTGGTCCTGGAAGCCGACACGCACAGCGGCGGCCGCTGCCTGACGATGGATCGCTGGTTTCTGACGCCCGATCTGGGTGGCGCGCAAATCGGCCGCGACTACGCCCGCGTCATCGATGTCGCGAATCGCCTGCAGGTGCGCCTTGGACCTGGCGCGCATATCAACGCGCCCTATTCGTTTGTGTTAGGTGGGACGCTGGTCCCAGCTAACAAGTGGGCGGACTCGCCGCTCAACAAGACTGTCGGCGCCGAGCGCGGTATTGCCCCGCACGCCCTCGGAGGTCATTACGTCGAGGGCCGTACGCCCTTCAGGACGCTGGACGGCTGGCTGGCCGACGACGCCTCCGCCTATGACATCTCGTTAGCTGCCTGGCTGGATCAGCTCGGCGCTTCCAGCGAAGCGCGTCGCATCATTCGCGTATCGCAGGGGCGTCCGCTGGAAGAGCTCTCGGTGCTGCGCATGATGCAGGAGGCCACACGCGCGAAAATCGGCGCGGACACGGTCGATGCAGAACGGCTGCGCGGCAAGGACGCCTACGAGCGAGCCGCAATCCTTTCGCAACATGTGGTAGGCGGAACGTCACGACTCACGGACGCGATGAGCGCGTCGCTCGGCGCGCAGCTGCACCTGCGCAAGCGCGTGGTTGCGATTCACATGACCGCGCGAAATTGCGAGTTACGCTGTGCGGACGGATCGCGGTTCCAGGCTCGTTACACCTTGGCGGCGGTGCCATTCTCGGTGCTGCGTTCGATTGCCGTCACGCCCCGTCTGGGCGGCGAACAGCTGGATGCCGTGCGGCGCATGCCCTATGGCAACCAGAGCCAGGTCTGGTTGCGCGTCAAGTCGCCGTACTGGGAAGCGGACGGCATTGAAGCGTCGATGTGGACTGACGGCGCGTTCAATCTGATTCGCCAGCAGATTGAATCGGACCGCTCGCGCCAGCTCATCAGTGCGCTGGCGTTCAGCGAGAACTCGCGCAAGCTCGATGCCATGCCGCCCGCTGAGCGAGGCCGGTTTGCCATCGCCGAAATCGAGCGGATTCGTCCGTCGACCCGCGGTCAGCTCGAATTCGTCGGCGCCCATTCCTGGGAGCAGTCACCCACAATTCGCGGCTGCAGTCATCAATATGTGCCCGGCAAGACGCTGGCCTGGGCACGGGTCATGGGTAAATCGCACGCCAATCTGCATTTTGCCGGGGAGCACCTGCGCAACATGGAAGTGGGCATGGAGGCCGCAATGGAATCTGGCGAGCGCGCTGCCCGAGAGATCGCGGAGCGAATGGAGAGCTAACACGATGGACCGATGGGACGGAACAAGCAAAACCCTGCACTGGTGCATGCTGATGGCCATCGTCATCACGGCGCCGGCCGGTTATGTGATGAGTTCGACCTATGGCGCAAGCTTTAAGGACGCGCGGGCGCTGCAACTGCATCTGCTGGCCTCCCAGATTCATCACACCCTCGGAATCCTGGTGCTGGCCGCGG
Source organism: Gammaproteobacteria bacterium (assembly GCA_043769085.1). Classification (GTDB taxonomy): domain Bacteria; phylum Pseudomonadota; class Gammaproteobacteria; order Steroidobacterales; family Steroidobacteraceae; genus UBA964. The sequence goes on along the minus strand of JAYVJR010000008.1, from coordinate 15,879 downwards.
CGCTGGTCTGGATTGCGCGCCGGCTGATTCGCGGCCGGACGGTCGCACCCATCGAGCCGGCGTCGGCGCGGGCCGCTGCCGGGATCGTACACTTCGCCCTGTTTTCATTGCTGGTCCTGCTGCCCCTGACCGGCTGGGCGGCCATTTCGGCGCTCGCCGATTCCGCGCAATTCGGCGCGACTCATCTATGGTTCTTCACCGCCGACCATTTTCTGCCGCGCATTTGGCAGCCGTTGCCCTTTGACGATCCCAGCGGTTACGCTCGTTTCGCCCAGTGGCACATCTGGGGCCTCTGGTGCGGTCTCGCGCTCGTATGCCTGCACCTGTCGGCCGCCCTCTGGCATCACTGGAGGCGGCGCGACTCGGTGTTGCGGCGCATGTGGCCATTGGCCGGCCCTTAGGCCAGCCCGCTAGCAAAGTGCGCGAATGTCGCGCGCATCTTTTTCCATCGTGTTAGGGCATCACCTGACATGCGGGTTTGTCAGTTTTTGTAGATCGCCTGAGGACGGTCGAGCGCTGCCACAGGATCAGCCGCAATATCCGGCCGGGCCGCGTGCAACATCGCCAGCCAATCCGCCGGCATGTCGGCGAAACGACGCACCTTGCCACCGACCCCCCGCAGCGTAACGCCACCGGGCCGATCGCCCATCTTCATCCAGCGCGGCCAGCCGGTGATATCCGAGGACTGCAGCCTGGCATCGACCCAGGTCGCCGCTGGATTGAGCGCTTCGCGTGCCGGACCCGAAATCGTGCTGATGTCATTAATGATGCGATCCTGCGCGCCCGCAGTGATCACGCGCGACCGCGCCCGATGGCGGTAATAGATCGTGTCGCCAACGATGAACGGCGTCGAGGGTATGGATTCAAATTGAATTTTCGAGCCACCGATTTCCGTTGGCACCACCGGCACGTTATCGCGCGAAAAGTGCAGGATCGTGGGACCCACAGGCGTAAACTCGATCGGGAAGGACTCGCCGGTATAGGGATTTCGCAGCGACTTCAGCGGCTGCCCGGTTTCCAGATCGGTGCGGAAAGCCATTTCGAGTTGCGTCACATCGAAACCACCGTCGGCGCGTTGCGTCACCCGTTGCACGGTGCCGAAGTTCAACTCGTACAAGGGTGTTAGATCCGCGCCGATCTGCCCGAACGAGGGGCCGCGTATCCACCAGAATACGAGGCCGGAGTCAGTGCGGAACTGCAACTTGCGATGGATCTGCCAGGCGTCCTGCGGTCTGTGCAGATCGAGTGAAGCGGCGTCGGCCGGAGGAATCAACGACACTGCCACGGCGCTCGATGCGAGGGCAATAGCGCGGCGTCGATTGATCTGCATGGGGGCGGTTTCAGCGCTGACTGGTTTGCTCATGGTTCGCTCACGAAATTGGTGGCCCGATACCGGCGAAACAGTGAATCCTCGTAACGACCGCGTCAAGCGCGACTGGCACAATGACCGGCCACCGGCGACCTGTGCACGCCTGGCGCCGGTCCGTTTGACGCTGGCGCTTGTTAGGCGGCAGCATTATCGTTGCTGAACCCCCCGGCAGGCCGCAGCACCACGCGGCGCGGGCGTATGAAAATCACTGGGAGTCTTTGCAATGGCTAGTGTGCGCATCGTCATCTGTAGCTTCGTTGTCGCGCTCAACGGCGTCGCGACTCCTCCCGTTCTGGCCGCCAGCAGCGAATACGACCTGAAGCGGCAAGTCGAGTTGCTGATGAAATGGTGGCCCGGCGAGTACGACAATCACGAACAGATCGTCCGCCAGTCCGGCGGTGGCCTGTCGCCGCTGACTAACAAGCCTTTTTATCGCGTGCACTCGCGTTACGCACGGGTCGCAGATTCAGCCCTCGGCCCGAATGTGATTGCCGTCGTCGACTATCTTGATGACGATCCCGCCAGGCCGCTGCGCTCACGCAACTACGTGGTCAGCCTCGACACCGCCGCTGGCGCGTTGCGCTTGACACAATTCGCGGACACAACGCCATTAGGCGCGTCCTGCGAACTGCTGCTGCGCTTTGTCGGTGGACAGTTCGAGGGCAGCCTGCCTGCGGGGCTATGCAAGATCAGCGGCAAGCCGGTCGAATATGGCCTGGTTGTCGGGCCACGCTACAACTGGTTCAGGGAACAACCTGGTAACGAGTGGTTCGAGCAGACCCGGGCACGGCCATTCACCTGCATGGTGCAGGAAAATGCCGACGGCGAGATGCGCAAGACGCGTTTCCTGAAAACGATCCACCTGCACGATCAGGGTGGCGTGGCTGATATTCCCTGGCCCGACGGCCGGACGCTGACGTTCACGATCCACTCTCGCGCATTCACCTCGCCACCGGATCGCGAGTACCCGCTGTTCCGCATTCATGAGAAAGGCAAAGAGGTTCCGATCGCCTATGCCTATGCGGTCGACAATGCCGCGCGCTTCGGTCTGAACCTCGGCTGGTTCTACATCCGCTGCTATGCTGAAGGCGAGGATCTTGGCGCGGATGCGATCTACAACAAGTAGTGACAAGCTGATGCGCCACTCGCCTGACAAGCAGTGCATGACGGCTTTGCTGCTGTGCACGGCAGCCTCGGCCTGCAGCTCGGTGCCGGGCCCGGCAAGGCCAGTGCTGCCGCAGTTGGTGGCAATACCCGCCGGCACGTTCCAGATGGGCGACGGTAACGGCGGCGGCCAAAGCGACGAGCGTCCGGTTCATGACGTCACGGTCCGCGGCTTTCTGTTAGGTCGCCACGAAGTGACGATCGGCGAATTTCGGCGCTTCGTCGTCGCGACGGGCTTTGTGACCGACGCCGAGCGCAACACAGGACACGAGGGCTGCGTGGGCCGGCAGGCCCGGGACGGCGCGCCCTGGGAAGAAGGGCGCGGCTGGATCAGCGGGCTGACATGGCGAGCGCCCGGGTATCCCGTGACCGAACGTCATCCGATCGCCTGCGTCAGCTGGAACGATGCGCAAGCCTATCTTGAGTGGCTCAGCCGCAGCACCGCTCGCCTTTTCCGCCTGCCCACGGAGGCCGAATGGGAATACGCGGCGCGCGCCGGTTCGCAAACCCTCTATCCCTGGGGCAACGATCCGGATGCGGGTTGCGGCCTGGCCAACGGCCGAGACCTGACGCCATGGCCGGACGGCGGCAAATGGGATGTCCGCATGAACTGCAACGACGGCCACTTCTCACCCGCGCCGGTCGGCAGCTACGCCGCGAACCGCTTCGGTCTGCGCGAGATGATCGGCAATCTCTCGGAGTGGACCGAGGACTGCCAGCACGACAGTTACGTCGCAGCGCCAGCCGATGGCTCGGTCTGGCTGAGTGGCGACTGCGCCGCTCGCATGGCGCGCGGCGGCACTTTCGTCTACGGACCGCCCGGACTGCGCAGCGCGAATCGGGTCGCCAATGAACCCAGCTACCGCGTCTGGTACCAGGGGTTCCGCATCGCCGCGGACCGGCGAGCCGGGCAAGGGCCTGGCACCTAACGCCAAGCTTGCCCGCTATCCTGCGCGCCGCAATACCCAGATTGAAGCTCGCGTTGCGCCGTTGACGCGAACAGCCAGAAACATGCGATCGGCTTCGGGCATAGAGAGCGCCGTCCGGGCGCGAGGGATGGTCGGCAACCTGCCAATGCTGGCAAGCCGGCCACCTTGTTTCGCAAAAGTCTCCACGAACCCTGATCCACAACTCACATAGATCCGTTGGCGCTGCTGATCGTAGAACACATCGTCCGCATCCGCGCAGCTGGTCACGTGACCTAACACCGCGCCATTCGCGAGGGCATATTCCACCAGAGTCGGCGGACGTCGAAATACAACCAACGCTGTGCGAGCCGAATGGTTCAGAGCCATGGGATAGTTGCCGTGCAGGTCCAGGGTATTCCAGCTCGCGACCTGCCGGTTGAGCGCTCGATCCACTACGGCGATTTCCTGCGCATCCGGGATATTGATGAAGACCCGCGTACCCCCACTGTCGAGCTGGAACCCCTCGGGATGTGCGCGCAGTGGGATGGCACGGATCTTCTTTCGCGATACTGGATCGACGATGCCTAACGCGCCCGTGCCGTAGCCGACATAGAGCAGGTTACTGGTTGCGTCGAATCGAATATTGTCGGGATCATCGCCAATGACAATTCTGTCGACCTCCTTGAGGTCGGCGCCCCCTTGCGGTTCGCGCAGACCCGTTTTCCTGCGCAATAGTTTTTTGTGGCTCAAATCGACTACGCCCAGGCTGTTGTTGCCAAGTTCCGCCACGTACAGCCACCGCCGCGCGTTATCGATTGCAAGATGATCGATGCGTCCGGCCACATGGCCCAGAGGAATGATGGTCTCGAGAATCAGGGGAGCCTGCTCCGCGGCAAACGCGCCTGGCCCGGCGCCGAGAACGAGACAGGCGACAGCTGTAACGCACATCGCTAACGCAGAGACCACAACAACCCGGCCAGGGCGCAGGCAGCCAGGGTGCCTGGCATGCCGACCTTGAAACGCAACATCGCAATCATCGCACCGAGTGTTAGCACGAGCGCCGGGACATTCACGGTATGCCACTGGGGTATGGTCACCGAAATCCATCTCCAATCCACGACGTACGTTTGCGCAAACAGTGCATGCAACGCAAACCACACGGAGAGATTGACGATGACACCGACGACTGCAGCCGAAATGCTCGCCATGGCTGCATTCAGGACTTGCAGTTTGCGCAGCGATTCAATGTAGGGCGCACCTAGAAAAATCCAAAGGAAGCAAGGCACAAAAGTTGTCCACAGCATCATGGCTGCGCCCAGCAATCCCGCGAATTCCGGCGACAGTCCGGTTGCGTGCCGATAGGCGCCCATATAGGCCACGAATTGCAGTACAAGAATCAACGGGCCTGGCGTCGTTTCCGCCAGTGCCAGACCATCTAACATCTCGCCTGGCCGCAACCAGCCAAAATCGTCGACGGCTCGCTGGGCAACATAGCTCAGTACCGAATACGCCCCGCCGAAAGTGACGACGGCGGCCTGGCTGAAGAAAATCCCCTGCTGCACTAGGACGCCGCCTTCGCCCTGCACGATCACCGCCCACAGCAGCGGCGCGAACCACAGCGTGAGACAGACCACGATGACGCGCAAGGTGCGCAACCGGTTCGGGCGTGTGTGCTCCAGTTGCCCGCTCGCGGCCATGCGGTCCACCACGCTATTCTCGGCCGAGGAATCGGCTTCGTTCGATTGCGCCTGTGGAAACAATCCGGGTTGCAGGCGATACGCCAGCGCACCGGTGACGCCCGCAGCGAGAATAATCAGGGGAAATGGCACATTGAAAACGAAAATCGCGAAAAATGAGGCGGCGGCGATGACCGCCATGAACGCGGTCCTGAGCGCGCGACGTCCCACGCGGCGCACGGCCTCGAATACGATTGCCAGCACTGCAGCCTTGAGACCGAAAAACAGCGCTGTCATCATCGGCAGTTGCTGAAAACGCGCATAAAGCATGCTCAGGATCAGAACGATGAGCGCGCCGGGCAGCACGAACAACACGCCGGCTACGATGCCGCCCCAGGTCCGGTGCATCAGCCAGCCGATGTAAATGGCGAGCTGCTGTGCCTCGGGACCGGGCAATAACATGCAATAGTTGAGCGCGTGCAGAAAGCGCGTTTCGCTGATCCAGCGACGCCGCTCAACAAGTTCGCGATGCATGAGCGCAATCTGGCCCGCCGGTCCGCCGAAGCTCAGGATTCCGATCCGAGCCCAAACCGCCAGGGCTGCGCGAAAGCTCACGGTCGGCGGCGCTTGCGCCGTCGGGCTGCGATTCATGCGCGCATGACTGTTAGCAATCGCGCGGCGACGGTGTCCCATTGGATGTTGCTGAAAAATGCATCGATGTATTTCGGCGCCGCAGCACCGTAGTCCATCTGATAGGCATGTTCGTACATGTCCATCACGAGCAGCGGCCGCACTCCCGCCGGTGCGGTGGTGTGGTCCGCGAGCCAATAATTCTCAAGAAGCTTCAGATGGTTGTTGTAGCCGAGAACCACCCAACCCGATCCGCCTCCCAGTCCCAGGCCGATCTTGCGGAACTCCGCTTCCCAGGCGTCAAAGCTGCCGAATGACATTGACAGGGTACTGCGCAAATCGGCGCCCGCCTTGCCATCGCCCCCCAGGTTGGCAAAGTACTGCTCATGCAACACGACCGACCCGGTGCGCAGCAGTTGCTCGCGTTTCAGGCCGTTGTAAACATACGGCGGCGTGTTAGGGTCATTCAGCGCCTGCGTTAGACGGCCGCGGACGGCGTTCAAGGCCTTGACGGCACCGCCATAATTATTTTCCCAGTGGGACTGCAGCAGCTTTTCGGAAATACCCTGCAGCCGCCTGGCGTCGAACGGCAATGCTGCGGGTGCATGCTGAAAATCGAATGTTTTGCGCATAGCAGGGCCTTCGGACGCCGGCAGTTCCGCGGACGAGCCCGCGGCGGTGAGCGCCGCCAGGGCCGCGGTGCACTGCACAAATTCCCGTCGTGACGGTTCGTTCATGGGGTTACCTCTGCTGTTAGTTTGTTAGTGGCAGTCCACGGCGCAGACGCAGGTAGTCGAGCCCGCCGGAGGTCGGCGTTTTCCATGCCGCATCCCGCGTCACATAACCTGGCCAGGCCCGCTCAACCGCGGCGACCAGGGCGGGCTCGAGATCGCCAACGGCCGTGCCTTTCGCACCGATCCAGCGCCAGTGGTTGTAGCCAGGTTGCTGGCCCATTTCCATCCAGTGCATCCACGACGACGTGTTGCTCCAGACTTGCAGTCCACTGACCTGGTTCACGGCGGGATCGGCCAGCTCCGCGAGCGGACCGGAATATGTGCTGCTCATCGAGTTGCGCAGCGTGTCCCCCGACCAGGCCTCGGGGAATTCCCCGGCTTGCAGCGGATTCAAACGCTCGCCCCAGACCGAGGCGGTGTACCACACCTGCCTGCCGGCCAAGGTCCAGCGGCCATTGAGGTCGCTGTACGGATCGCCGGCGCCGGCCACGGCACCTAACGCGAAGCGACCGCCCGAGGGCCCGCCGCGGTAGTGATAGACCTTCACCTCGCGACCCGTGACCGGATTACGCCAGCGATCGAGGATGGCGCGTGTCTGGTAATCGACATAGAACCCGAGGTCGTAATCCTGATTGGTCCAGCTGCCATCGGCGCCGCGCCGCCAAACTGATTTCTGCAGCCCCCAGAACCCTAACAGCGGCACGCCGAGCCTGCGGTCCGCGGCCAGGAAGATGTCGCCGCCATAGGGCTGGAACACCGTCGCATCGACCGTGGAACCCCGCAGCTTCACATAGCACTCGAGCGCCACGCGCGGATCGCTGAGATCGAGGCGCGAGCCCGTGGGCAAGGAGCCCCGCGGTGCCGCGAGCGTCACGCCGCTGAGGCCTGCGGCCGCGAAAAGCAGGTGTCTTCGAGTCGAACTCGCCGCCAATAAGTTCATCGTACCCCTCCACGCCCCGCACCGTCGAACCGTTGCACTGCCATAAAGCCAGTATGCCAGTGGCCGCGTCAATAAATCAGAAAACCTAACATGCGGTGAAATTCAGCTAGAATTGCCTCATGGATCGACGAACCCTGTTGCTCTCGACTGCAGGCATCGCCGTGCCGGGCCGACTGGCCAGCGCGTCCACGCATTCTGCAGTGGCCGCGACTTCACACGGCCCGGAGGACGCCGGACCGTGGACCCAGCGTGGCGTAATTCGGCGGCCAGGCGGTGTCATGGGCTACGCGCTCGCCGGCCAGGGCCATGCGCAAGCCCCGACCATCGTGTTGTTGCCCAAGCTCGGCGGCTGGATCGCCGACTGGTCGCCGCTCGCGCGCGAGCTGGCGGGCGAGTACCGCCTGATCGCGGTCGATCCGCCCGGTCACGGGTCCTCGCGCATGGCCACCGAACCGCCTGTCATCCAGACCTTGTCCGAATCCGCGGCGTGGGTGCGCGCCGCGCTCGATGAACTCGGCCTCGAATCATTCACACTGGTCGGCAATTCGCTCGGCGGCTGCATTTCGGCGACGTTAGCCGCGCACTGGCCGCGCGCGGTCGAGCGTTTGATCCTGATCAGCACGGCGGTGCCGGAGTGCGTGCCGCGCGCGCAGATCCTCCGCGACGAGTCGAGAGTCAATCCGCCGATTTATGATGCCCAAGGCAAGCCGCTGCCGCGCAGCGCCGAGACCTGGATGAAAACCTTTGGCGTGAACCCTGCGCTCGTCGATGGCATGAACCGCAGCCGCGCCGCGGCGGGCCGCTGGATCCGTGCCTCGGAACGTGGCGTGGCGCGCGAAGGTCTTACCGAACTGCTGCCGCGCATCGAAGCGCCGACGCTGTTGATTTACTCGGACCAGGGCACCTACCTGCGCCATCGCCTGACGGCCGAGCGTCTGATCCGGAACGTGCGGACCGCGACAATCACTGGCGCGGGGTCGTTCGTGCACCAGCAGAAACCGGCGGAGACGGCCGGCGCGATCCGGGGATTCCTGCGGGCGATCTAACAAGACGCGAGAAAGTCCTCGATCAACCGCGCGATCCGGCTGGATTCGGCCTGGAACAGGCCGTGCTTCATTCCCGCCAGCTCGAGGTACCGCGCATGTGGCACGCGCGGCGCGTTAGCAGCCGTCGGTTGGAAGAGATCGTCCTCGGGATTGAGGATCAGCACCGGGTGACGCAAATGGTCCAATGCCGCCTGAAAATCATAGCGATAGACGGCGTCGTAGCCCCAAGTTCCTCGTGCTCCCGCGCGACAATTTTCAGTCAGCGACGCGTGCTTCCAATCGGCATCCATGCGGGGGTCGGTGAGCGCGCCAATCTGCGACCACAGCGCCTGCAAATGACTGCCATCGTCGCGTGGCACCGGCCAGTCGGCGAGCGCGGCACGCTTGCGTGCGCGCACGTCGGCGGGATATGCAGCGAGCGACATCAGGACTAAATTGGCGACCTGCCCCGCCGCGAGCGTAGCCATCGCGACCGCGACGATTGCGCCGGTGTGATATCCCAATACGTCAACTGGGCCCGACGGTAATCGGCCCATCGCCTGCAGCTGGCTAACAACGGCGAGCATCGCTTGCGCGAAATCGTCGATCGATGCGGGCTCAGGCGGCGGATCGCTGGCGCCATAGCCGGGTGTGTCGGGCGCCACGACCCAGCGATCCAGCGCCAGTTCGCGCATCAGCGGCTCAAACTCGCGCGACGAGGTTGGCGTCTGGTGGAGACAGATGACCGGCGTTCGCGACGGCGAGCCCGCGGGAGCGCGCGCTTCACGGTAGTGGAGCTGGCCCCCGGCAATGTCCAGATATTGGCGGCGCACGCTGCTAACGCGGAGTCACGTCCGTATCGAGGATGGTCATCTGCTCCTGCGCCTCGGTGACCGCGGGTTTCCATTCGGTGCGGTAATAGTTCAGGAACACCTCGCTGGTCTCGTAGGCACGATTGTTGGCCCAGTTCTTGAACGTCAGCGATGCGCAGTAGGCATATTTCACCGGGAATACCACGCGCTCCATCCTCAGCGTGACCCCAAATGGCATCGCCTTGATGCTCCGGTACCAGGTCTGCAGGAACTTGTTAGCTTCCGGGGAGTTGGGTGCGTACCTCAGATTGAAACAAACCTGCAGCCGGATGGGCTTGGTGGTGGCCCAACCGGGGGGCAAGTCTTCGAGCCGATTCGGATACGCGTTGAACTGCTCCTGCGGCGTCTTGATCTCTGCGGCACTCAGAGGGCTGGACCAGCACAGCCCCAACATTGCCAAAAATGCGATTGCGATTTTCATAACCTAAACATAGGTAACCCGCCACCTGCGCTGCAAAGATCGCCACAGTCGATCGTGGTTACGTAAACAAAAAGGGGCGGAGTTGCCTGTCGCCCTATAATGCCGACGAACCAGCGACGCTTGTTAGAACTTATAGGTAACGCGCGCACCATACGTGCGCAGTTCAGGCATTCCGGTGATGGCGTAGCTCTGCGCACCGTTCGCCGCGACCGGCGCAAAGTTCGGCAGCAGGACGGTCCCGGTGAATGCGGATACGAAGTTCTTGTCGTCGAACGCATTGTTTACGAACACATCGACGCCGAGCGGACCGCGCTTGATGCCCGCGCGCAGATTCACGACCGAGCGAGCCTTGATCCAGGTCAGATTGGACGCATCCAGGAACATCTTGTCTTTCCAGGACATGTCCGCGCGCACGAACCACGAACCGTCCTCCCAGGCATTCACGTCACGGTTGTACTGCGCGCCCAGATTCATCGACAACTTGGACGACAGGGGCAGCTGCTTGCCCTTGAATCCGGCGCCAATCACGCCGGAAAACTGCGACAGCGACGGCGTCGAATAGGAGCGGATGCTCGAATCGGTCAGCGCTGCCGCGAAGTTCACGTCGACGTGCGGCGTGGGCCGCGCCAGGAGTTCCACTTCCACGCCATTCAGCGTGCTCTCGCCCGTGTTCGCCAATCCAGCAACCTGCTGCGCGGTATTGCCAATGGCCGGATCAAGAAACGTCTGGCTCCGGCCGTTGAGTTGATTGGTCCAGATTGCATGGTAGGCCGCGGCCTGCAGTTGCAGCCTGTTGTCCAGAAACTTGCCCTTGAACCCCACTTCGTAGTTGGTCATTTCTTCGGGATTCAACGTCACCGTCAGGCCCAATTCCAGCGCCTTTGAAATACCGAGCGGCGACAGGCTGAGGAACGCCGTGTTGATCGAATTGGTGCCAACATTGACACCCTTCGAGTAAGACGCGTATCCCATCATGTCGGGATTGAAGTTGTACTGCGCGATGACACGTGGCAGGAAATTGCTGTACTTCTTGCTTATGATCTTGGTCAGCGGCGCGTAAAAACCCGCCGGTATCCCGAACGTCGCCGAACCCGCCGCGGACACGGTCACACCCATCGGCGACGAAGATGCGAAGCCCGTGATTTCGTCCTCCTGGTAGCGGCCTTCCAGGCTGAGCTTGAACGCATCGGTGAATTCATAGGTCGTTCCGAAGAACAGACTTTTGGTTTCTACAGGTGTCTTGGAGGCGGATGTCAGGACATTGCGATTGCCTTGCGCAAGAACTTCCGTGGAAATATTGATGAGATTGTTCCAGACGTTGGTCTTAAGGTAACTGACGCCGAACAAACCTGAGAAAGGGCCTTCGTTGTCGTAGGCGACACGCAATTCCTGAGAGAAGTCATAGGTCTCGCGCTCTACGCCAAAAACGAAGTCCCAAAACGTCCGGCGGGCCGGATTGGTATTGCCAGGGTTCGAAGGGTTGTTGAACAGACGCGAATCGTAGTTGTCGAGGTCAGCAACCTCGCTCCAGTACTCAGCGTTGAGACCCGTCAGCGAAGACAAGGTGAAGCCGCTGTCCCCAAAAACGTAGTCAAGATTCAGATGGGTGTGAATGTACTTTCGCACCAGGCCGTAACCCTGCGCACCATCAGACGGCGATACGACGCGCTGATCGGGGTTCGCGAGGGAGGCCGCCAGCAGCGAATCCTCGAGCGTGTTCTGCGCCGGGCTGAATCCACTCGCGAGACTTGGCAGCGCGCCGCAAAAGAACGGCCGCGCGACATTCGCTTCGTCGGTCGGTAAAGGACCAAATGCGCGACCATCACCAAATCTGAGTCCCGTGATTGTGCAATTCGACCGACCCGGAATAACCACCGTGCCCGCAGTATTGCCACTGTTGAAGGGGACGTTTGCGGCACCGTTGTTCGAGCGCACTTCGTAGGCGGACAGATAGCCCTGTGCGCTCGGTCCATCGTCATCCTCGGAATAAAGCGTAAACAGCTTGGCCGAGAAATTCTCGGTTGGCTTTGCGGTCAGCAACAACGTGATGGTGCGAGTCTGCTGGTCGCCAAGCGTTTGGCCGGCCTGCACAGGGTTGTCATAAGAACCATCTTTTTTGAACAAATGGGCGCTGAGACGAAAGCCAAATTTCTCATTGACGATCGGACCATCGATAGCGCCGGAGACATCCAGATTGCCGCGATTGCCGCCCATTAGACTGAACGAACCGCCGAATTCCGCGCCCGGCAGCCTGTTGACGACGTTGATAGCGCCCGCAAAGGTGTTGCGACCGAAGTACGCGGCCTGCGGTCCCTTGAGAATTTCCACGCGAGCCGGATCGTTGACACTGGCCACAGCCGAGGGCGACGCGACGGGAACGCCGTCGATGAAGGTCGCCGTGAGCGTCGACAAGGTCGTCGACGGTACGAACCCACGCACCGTGATCTGCTGGAATGAGCGGTCGCTGCGACCCGCACCGGCCGATGCGTTCGAGAGATTGACGCCGGGCGTGCTGTCAGCAAGCTGCACGAAAGACGAAATGCCCTTTGCGGCCAGATCCTCTCCAGTGACGGCGGTGATCGCGATGGGCGTGTCGAGGATGCTTTCCTCGCGCTTGCGTGCCGTCACGACGATTTCTTCAATCGTGTTCGCGCTTTCCGATGCGGGTTTATCGGCGGCCAGCGCCATTTGCTGGCCGGCGGTTAGCGTCGCCACGGCCGACACGATGGACAGGAATAGTTTTCGCAACGACATAGGGTTAACTCCCGAAAATCAACAAGATAGGGCCTAAGCGGAAGAGGCTATCACCGACCTGACGGCCGCCCTCTCCACACGACCATGAGCGTCCGGATTCCGGACGATTCTCTGTTGCTTTGGCGACACAAGTACGCAAAGTCGGCACAGCACGGCTGTCGAACAGCAGCAGGCATGCATAGACTGACGGTATGAGCGCAGGTCCCAATTCGGCCATCGGCATCGCCATGTTAGGTTGCGGCCGGATTTCGGCCGCGCATATTGCCGCGATCCAAGCCCAGCCGCGGAACCTGAACCTGGTCGCGGTCATCGACCGGGACCTCGGCCGCGCCCAACAGGTCGCGACGCGGCATGGGATTCCTCATGCGTTTGGCGACCTCGCCTCCGCCCTCGCACTGGGCGAGATCGAAGCGGTGCTGATCTGCACGCCTAATGAAATGCACACCGCGAACTCGCTGGAAGCGCTGGCCGCGAAACGGCATGTGCTGGTCGAAAAACCGATGGCGGAAAATGCCGCCGATGCGCGCCGCATGGCGGATGCCGCCATCGCTGCCAACAGAATTCTCGCGGTCGGCCACACGTTTCGCCACAGTGCCGCCGTGCGCTACCTGCAGGATCACTTCGCAGACTTCGGCACGCTGCACTCGCTGGAAGTGTCGCAATGCGTTTTCTGGGACGGCCCGCAGGCGCCCTGGTGGGCGACGCGGACGCGCGAACAGGGGCTCATCCTGTCGCTGTTCGCACCGCATGCGCTCGACTTCGTGCAGCTGGTGATGCGCGATGAGCCGCTGCGGGTCCAAGCGGAGACTGCGCGCCATCAATCCGGCTGGCAGGGCGAAGACGAAGCGATGATCTTGTTAGGGTACCCGGGTCGCCGCATGGCCACGGTGCATGTGTCCTACAACCAGCGCCGGGTCGTGGACCGCAAGACGCTGCTGTTCGACCGCGGCGTACTGCGGCTCGAGGACCGCGACTGGCTCTATTGGAACGACGAACTCGTGGTCGGCACGCCGCAGGGACCTGGCCCGGAGCAACGGCGCATGGGCGGCAAGGACATGGCCGCGTGCTTCGAGACGCAGCTGACAGAATTCGTGCACGCGATTCGCGGGCAGCCGCATCGCAGCGTATTGCATGAGGACGGCTGTCGACTGATCGAGATCATCGACCGGATTCGTCGCGCCGCGCTCGTCAGCAATCCGCTGCTGGACTGATTGTTCAGACAGATTTGTCGCGGGCGAAAGCCGTTACCCGCTGCACCCAGCGCTGTGGCGCGAGCATCAGGGAAAAGGAACCGCCGTCGGAGAACTCTTCGAGCGTGACGTCGCCGCGCAGCGCGGCAACCTGCCGATCCTTAACGTGCAGGCTGTCCGTGCGATCGGTCAGTACAAGTGTCGGTGCCTTGATCCTGGCAATGTCCAGCGACATGTCGTTAGCAAAAACTGCTTTGTAAGTCGGCGTGTCGGGTCCCGCGAGACTGGCGCCGAGCGTTGCCCAGGTGGCCGTGACCAGCGCTTCCGGACGCTGGCCTGAAACGGCATGAATGGCCTTGAACATGTCCGCGAGATGACTGCCGTCGGCTCGCGGTTCAAATGCACGCGCGGGCCGCGCAAGCCGCTCTGCGCGCTCCTCGGCGGTGTACAACGGGCAGCCATGCAGCACGACTGCCGCTGTCCGTGCGGGGTGCCGTGCAGCAAATGACGCGGCAATCGCGGCGCCCGTGTGGTGGCCAACGACAACCACCTTCTGCACCGCCAGGTGATCCAGCAGCGCGATCAGATTGTCCGCGAGCTGCGCCACGGTGACGGCCGCTGTCGGTGCATCCGACATCCCGTAGCCCGGATTGTCCGGCGCAATGACGGTGCGACCGGTGGCGGCTAACAAAGGCTGGATGTCGACCCACTCCGCCAGGCCAAAAGGCGTCTGGTGAATGAGGAGAAAAGGCGTCGCGTGGCGCGACTGCGACAAACCACCCGACAGCACTCGGTAATGGGTGGCGCCGAGTGGGCAGGCCGCGTAGCCCTTGCCACCGTTCAGCGCGGGCGCGCCGATCCAGTGTCCGCCCGTGCCCGCCAGCGTCGGGTCGTCTGCTGCGGTCATGGCAACTCCGATGTTGACCGGCAGGCCGGCGCTCGCCGCCAATGCCTCGATAAAGATTCGACGTCGCATAGCGGCTGTCTCGCTGGCCAGGATTTCATAGATTCAGGAACTTCTCACCTAACAATCGCCCGAATACGATTGCCGGCATCGCCATCATGCCACCGACGAACGCATTGCCCTGCAGCTGTCCGGAACCGAGGATTTCCCCGCCGGCATACAGCCCGGGAATCGCGGCGCCGTCCGGCCGGATCACCCGCAGCTGCGCATTCACGGCGAGTCCCACGGTCGAAGTCACCGACCCGCCCTGCTGGCGGATCGCATAGAACGGCCCGCAGCCAATGGCTGCCGGCATGTGTAATCGACCTAACGCGTCGCTGCCGGCTGCACGCCCCGCATTATACCTGGCCACGGTCTGCGTCAGGGCCGACGGGTCGAGACCGATGTCGCGCGCCAGCTCGTCCAGGCTGTTAGCTTTGCGGAAGACCTGCTTGGTATTGAAGGCGGCCGCCATCTGCTCGCGGCTCCAGCCAATGACCATGGGCGGCGCGCGCTCAAAAATCGCCTGATCAAAAATTATCCAGTAGCGCAGTTCAGGCTGTTCCAGCAAGGCGTGTTCGCGCAGATCGACGCTGGGCTCGTCTTCGCGGACAAAGCGCTGCGCCGAGGAATTCACATATATTTCCCAGGGCAAACGGCTCTCGGGGTAGGTATTGGCGCGCCCGAGGATTGCGCTGGGGAAGGGTCCGTCGTCGAGCAGCCAACCGAAATTCGACAGATAATTTTCGCGGCCCCGCAAGTAACCCCCCGCCGCGACGCCCAGTTCCAGTCCCGCGCCCTGCGCGTAGTCGTAAGCGCCCTTGACATAGCTGCGCTGACCGCACAAACGCCGGAACAGATCGGCGTTAGCCGCATACCCACCCGCCGCGAGCACAACATGGCGGGCCATGACCCGGCGATCTGTGCCATCGGCATCGATGATGTCGACGCCCTTTACGACGCCCTGCCGGTCCTGCGCCAGGGCAACGACACAAGTTTTTGTCAGCACCGTGACGCGGCCGCGCGCTTCCTGCTCACGCATGGCGCCTTCCAGAACCTTCAGGATGGACAGGCCCCGATCGCCGCTCCAGTAATAGCGCGCGACGTCATACGGCTCATGCGCGCTCTCGATGGCGGGGCATTGCGGCAACACATCGTAACCACGCTCCATCATCCAGTCGAAGGTCTTGCCCGCATTGAAGATTGCCAGTTTCGCGAGATCACGATCAATCGTGCCCTTGCTGATGCGCAGT
>JAYVJR010000007.1:0-48038 GCA_043769085.1 Gammaproteobacteria bacterium | reverse complement strand
GCCTGTCATCGGGCACGGCAAGAAACAACTGCCGATCGAGAAAGCAAAGATGGCCATGTCGGTTCGTGGCGGCAGTGCTCACTATCGAATCCGTGAAATTCAGGCGCGTCATTGGCAGGCGCTCGCTGAAAGCGCGGGAATACCTGCGATGTGGCAACGCATGCAGGAGCATGTCGAGTCTGTGGTGCCAGCGATCAAGCGCGTGGAGTCGGTTCTGCCAGAGAGATTTCCGGAACGAGCATTCGCCACCATTCGCGATTGAGCGCGCGGTCAGGTGCGTCGCTTTGAAGCAGCGATTGTAGCGGCGTGAATCGATTGGGGCGCCAGCGTTCGGGTCAATGCTCGATGCCTGGTAGGATTCAAAAATCCGTGCATGCGTTTGAGTGCAGTAAATCAGGAACCGTGCGTGCTGGGCCACCTAACGAATCGCCGCCAGTTAGTTTTCAGCCACCGCAAGAGCAGGGGTGCTTTTGGGGGTACGAGCAGGTTTTTCGGAAACCGATTGATATGCAAATCAATTAGTTAGATCGCCAATTGAAGCCCCGCCCGGTCCGCCAAAATTTTTTCTATAAATCAATAAGTTACGCTATTTCTTGTTAGGATTCACGCGTTGTCGCGACGCTTGCTTTCTTCGTTCAAGAAAGCTCGCTTTGCGAGTCCATGGCAATAGGCATATAAGCGTCTATGTACATATCTCACTTGGAGAATCGTCGTGGCAGAGGGAGCCGTTCGCTGGACAATCAAGGTGCCGAAATCGACCGACATCGCTGTGCGTAGTCTTTTGGCGCAAAAGGGGCTCAAGAAGGGTGACTTGTCGAAATTCGTCGATGAGGCGGCTCGGCGTAGCGTCTATCCGCAAACCGTGCTCGACGCCCGTGCTCGCAACACCAAGGTGTCGACCGCAAAATTGGAGAATCTGATCGAAGAAGCCTTGGCGGAAGTTCGCGCGGAACGTTTCAATACACGTCGCTGACAGAAGTTAAGGTCTGATGCGCGTCGTTCTTGACACGAACCTAATCATCAGCGGACTCATTTCGGTCCAAGGGTTCCCGGCGCGCTTGCTCGACGCTTGGGATGAGCAGCGATTCGAACTTGTTAGCTCCAAAGAGCAACTGGACGAACTCAGAGCGGTCAGTCGTCGTCCACGGCTGGCGCCCTACATTGATCGTCACGATGTGGGCCAGATATTGGGTTTGAAATCGAGACTGCCAAAGTCCGGCAGGAAACGCGCCAAATGACAGAACGCACATCGCGATACGCCTTTATTGCACAAGTCTGATATAGCCGCCTTGACCAGCCAGTTGCTGCGCTAACATCGTGTTACTAAGGCACAAATGTTATGAAAACCTTGAGACTTGTCGGCGCGTTTCTTTCGACACTATTCGCGATGACGCCTGCAAACGCCGAGAATATTGAGTTTATTGCCGAGCACCTGCCAGAAATTGCGATGGACAATCGCTACGCCAGTCTGCCGCTCTGGGCGCCTGCGCCCGAAGCCACTGAGAAAATCTGGGGCCGCAGCATCACCGCAAGCTACGCCCGGCTGCGTTCGGGACAACTGTCGCTCGCCGGACCTGCGTTGTCGGTGGGCTTCAATCGCCGCCTCAATGATAGCTGGGCGCTGGGCGTATTCGGGTTCCTTGACGAGCTGCGATTCTCTGGCGGCCCGGATCAGCGCCCGTTAGACGTGACGTTCGCGTCGGCCGTTCCGCTGCTGTTGCCGGCTGCCGCGCAATTCACCCAACTGACGGGCACGGCACGTCACATCGGCCTGGGTTTTGCCATGCGCCGCAATGCGCAGCGCTGGTTGTTAGGTCGACATCAATGGACGGCCGGACTGCTATGGCAGCAGATGGCGCTGCGCGATTATCGCACTGCCTATCGTGTATTGAATGGCGCCAACCTGGGTGCGATTGGCTATTTGGACTACAGCGCGACTTACGCTCATCTAACGCCGTTCGCCGGCGTCGCCTGGCCTCGCGATCGCGGGCGGTGGGTCTTTGCGCCACATGTGCAAATCGCAATACCGCTACCGCGCCGTAGTGTCGTTGGTAGAATTTCAGGCCCAAATTTTGACATTCGAGGCGACGCCGCCAGCGTCGGCAACGGCAAGCATTTCGGTGATGCGTCCTTGACGATAGGTTGGGACGTGACATATCAACCGTGGGGCCTGACCGTCGACGTTGGTTCCACAGTGACTCAATACCTGATCGAACCGCGCACCCACAAAGGTGTCAACCAGATCTGGCTGGTCTCCGTGCGGTGGTCCGACTGATTGACAATATGGCCGCAGTTTCACGCCCGCATGCACTTGCGCACAGCGTGAAGGGCGCGAACGGGCCACAACCGGAATCGACCAGAGTCGCTCGATTGCAAGGCCTGCGTGTTTCCAATCGGTATAATTGCCGTCCAAGGCTGGACAAGAAGCGCATGAAATTGCCTTGTGCCATCGATATGGCATCAATTTTTGGGGGCACGATTGGGGGGTACGACAGGTTTTATCTGAATCAGATTGACATTAAAATCAATCAGTTAGATATAATTTTCGAGTCCCGTCCGCTCCGCCACTTATCCCTAAGCATTTGAACCCCTGGTAAAAAACGCCCATGTTGCAACGCATCCGAGACAGCATCAAAAGAAGCAGGACGCTGGCCTATTTGATTCTGGCGCCCCTTATCCTAGTGTTTCTGGCTTGGGGTGCCTATGGCGTCGTCGAAATGGATTTTTTTACCGCGTCGGATTATGCGGCCAAGGTCAATGGCGAGACGATTCCTCGCGCGGAAGCCACCGAAGCCTGGAGCAACCAGCTCGTTGAATGGCAACGCCGCTTTGGCGGTGAATTGCCGGAGAGTCAGCAGAAGCGCCAGCAGGAGAATCTGCTGGAGGCTTTGGTTCGACAGCGCCTGATGAGCGATCGTGCACTGGAGTCCGGCTATCGTGTGTCGCGCGATGTCGTCAATCAGTTTGTCGCTCGCGAGCCCGCGTTTCAGATCGAAGGCCAATACAACGAAGGCCGTGCGGTCACCGTGTTGCAACAAATGAACATGACCCAGGACGCGTATCTCGATGATTTGCGCGCGAAATTGCGCAACCGCGAATTGCAACGCGCCATTGAAGTGTCGAATTTCGTGACCGCGACGGAAATGCAACGGCGATTGACTCTGGAGGACGAACAGCGCGAGGTGGCTGTGCTGACGTTCCCGGTCGACAAGTTTGCGGGTCCGATACCGGACGACGCGACCTTGCAGGCCTGGCTGACTCAACATGCGGCGGAATATCAGACGCCTGAATCTGTACGGCTGGCCTTTGCGGAGGTGCAGCTGGCGCAAGTCGCGGCCAAAGTCGTGGTCTCGGACAGCGATCTGCGCGATCTCTACGACAAAAACAAAGTCCGCTATGTCACGCCTGAGCGACGCAGGGCCCGGCATATTCTGGTGACCGTGACGGGCGCGGACGACGCCGCGGCGAAAACCAAAGCCCAGGGTTTTTACGATCGCGTGAAAGGCGGCGCGGATTTCGCGGTGCTGGCGCGTGCCAATTCGGAAGACAGTCAGACGGCCTCGCAGGGCGGCGACCTTGGCTTGCTGGAAAAGAGTGCTGACGATGTCACGCCAGAACTCACTCAAGCGATTTTCGCGCTGCAGGCTGGCGCAATATCGGCACCGGTCAAAACACGATTCGGTTATCACGTGGCCCGGCTCGATGAAATTCAGCCAGCGCAAGCGAAAACCTATGAGCAGGCGCGCGCTGAACTGGAAACAGAGTTCCGCAATCGACAAGCGTCCACACTGTTTGGCGATCTGCAGGAAAGGCTGCAGGAGCGCATTGAAGCGGGCGGTGCGACCCTCGCGGATCTGGCCAAAGAGTTCGGGTTGTCCGCCGGCGTTGTTGACACGTATGCACGCGGCACAGGTGGCGGAACGTTAGTAGCCAACCCCGATTTGGATGCCGCGGTGTTTGCGCCGCGAGCCCTGGAACAGCGGCGCATCGGCGGTCCGGTGGCCCTGGGCGATGATCGAATGGTGATTTTCCGCGTTGAGGAACATCGCAAGCCGGCACCCAAAGCCTTGGCGGACGTTCGTGACCAGGTAGTCAACGCTGCTCGCAAGGAAAAAGGCACTGCGGCGGCACTCGTGGCCGCTCAAGCTGCGATGGCGCGACTCAATGCCGGCAGTGACTCCTTGGCGGCTCTGGCCAAGGCGCAGAACCTGCAGCTCGACGCGCAACGTTATGTCGGACGGGCGGATCCTTCCATGCCCGCGCAACTGCGCACCGCGGTGTTCGCGGCTCAGCGGCCCGGTGTGGCGGCTAACAAAGCTGCGGTGCGCGGCGCTCTTGAACTGGAATCGGGCGGTGCGGCTTTGTTCGAAGTGACTAGCGTTAGGCGCGAGTTGGATGCATCGAATGCCGAACTTAACAAGCAGCGTGTAGAAGAAGTGATTTCGCGCGGTGGGTCGGGCGACGTGTCGGCCTATATTGAAGATCTGCGCCGCAGCGCCACGGTCGAAAAGAACCCGAAAACATTCAACGAATAATTGCGATTCAGGGCGCAGCTTCGTCAAAACTCATGCCGACAGTGCTGTAGCCGTTGTCGACATAGAGAATCTCGCCAGTAATGCCGCGCGCGAGATCTGAGCAAAGGAACGCGGCCGCATTGCCGACATCCTGGGCAGTCACATTACGGCGCATCGGCGCCACGCTGGCTACGTGGTGCAACATCTTACGAAAGCCGGCGACGCCTGCGGCCGCCAGAGTCTTGATGGGTCCGGCGGAAATGCCGTTGACCCGAATGCCCTGCGGTCCCAGGTCAGCCGCCATGAAACGCACGTTAGCTTCGAGGCTCGCCTTGGCAAGACCCATGACGTTGTAGCTCGGCACCGAACGCACCGCACCCAGGTAAGACAGTGTCAAAAATGAACCGTCGCGACCTGCCATCAGCGGCGCAAGCGCCGTCGCCAACGCCGTAAAACTGTAGCTGGAGATGTCATGGGCAATGCGAAAGGCTTCGCGTGACGTATTCGCGACGAAACTGCCGCCCAACGCTTCTTTGGGCGCGAAGGCAACCGCATGCACCACGATATCCAGCGAATCCCAGCGTTTGCCCAGCGCGGCCGCGCAGGCGGCCAGTTGCTCATCACTCGCCACATCGAGCGGTAACACGATGTCGCTGCCCACTTCACGCGCCAGTGGCTCGACTCGTTCTTGCAGTTTGTCGTTCGGGTAGGTGAAGGCGAGGCTGGCGCCTTCGCGGTGCATGGCCTGTGCGATGCCCCAGGCGATCGATCGTTCGTTGGCCACGCCGACGATCAGAGCGCGCTTGCCGGCCAGAAATCCCATGTCTGCAACTTCCGTTTTTGTTAGCGACGTCGCGGCAGAATGATCTCGATCGTTTGCCCGACTCTGATCGAGGCGGACGCCGCCAGGTTGTTCCAACTGCGTATCTGGGTCACGCTCACGTTATAGATGCGTGCAATGCGATACAGGGTGTCGCCGTTGCGTACCCGGTATCGAACCTTGCTCTTGCTGCCCCCGGATGCTTTGCCCGAGCGGCTCGCCGAAGCGCTGGCCTGAGCCAACACGAGCCGGTCGCCCGCGTGCAGTTTGCCGTTAGGTTTCAGATTGTTGAGGCGTGCCAGGGTGCGCATATCGACACCCGTGCGCCGGGAGATGGCCCACAGGCTGTCGCCACGCCGCACAACATGGATCGAAGGTCGCCCGCCGCCACGGGCACGGCTGCTACGGCTGCTGCTGCCGCCGTCGACTCGCGCCGCTGCGCGAGCCACTTTATCGGGCAGACGTGTGCTGCCTGTCGGCACACGAATTTCGCTGCCGACTACCAGCTTGCTGTCGCTGAGGTCGTTCAACTGCCGCAGCACGTGGGGCTGGGTTGAATACTGCTTGGCGACACTCGCCAGGGACTCACCGCGGCGTACGGCGTGGCGCGCTACGCGCATCATGTCGTCAGGCGTTAGCTGCGTCAGGCCCTGGCGGAAATTGTCGGCCGCGGTCAACGGAATCAGCAGGTGATGCGGTCCCTGAGGCGGCGTCGCCCAGCGATGAAACGCCGGATTCAGTTCAGTGAGCTCGTCGTAGCTGATGCCAGCCATTTCCGCGGCTAATTTCAGATCGATCTGACCGCCGGTTTCCACACGCGCGAAATAGGGTTCATCCGGAATGTTGCTGAAAGCGATGCCATAGAGTTCCGGATTGGCAATCAGTCGGCTCATGGCCAGCAATTTCGGCACATAGGCACGGGTTTCGGATGGCAGGCGCAGGCTCCAGAAGTCGATGGGCAGGCCGCGTGCCTGATTTTCCCGGACCGCACGTGCGACGCAATTTTCGCCGCAGTTGTAGCCAGCCACTGCTAACAGCCAGTCGCCGTTGAACTCATCGTGCATGTATTGCAGATAGTCGAGCGCCGCGCGGGTCGATTCGAGAACGTCACGGCGACCGTCGTACCACCAGTTCTGCGGCAGGCCGAATCGTTTGCCGGTGTCGGGGATGAATTGCCAGAGACCGGCGGCGCGCGAGCGTGAATAAGCAAAGGGCTCGAAAGCACTTTCGACGACCGGCAACAAGGCCAGCTCGAGCGGCATGCCGCGCGACTCAACTTCGCCGACGATGTGGTGCAGGTAGAGTTCCGCCCGGCCAAACACGCGCTCCAGATATTCCGGGTTGCGCGCGTACCAGCTAAGCTGCACGTCGATCGCGTTCTGGTCCAGCTCGGGCAGTTGCATGCCCTTGCGAACTCGCGCCAGCAGGTCCGGACTGCCGGTGGGAGCAGCTTCACGGGTGGGCTGCGAGTTGTCCGCAGACGGATTCGGGATTGGCAGCAGGGCGTCGTTAGATTCGATGATGGCACCATCCAGTGGCGTGCCGGACTGCAGCGCGGGATTTTGGGATGCGCTGGCGTCAGGAACGGAAGGCGCGGCCGGGCTGGATGAGGGTGGGTTGAGTGCGGCCGCAGTATCGTCCGCACGCGCAACGGCAGAGGCGGCCAGGCAAAAGGCCGCCACGAAGTTAAGCCAACTGTTTGTCTGAATGGGCCTCGTCAAGCGACCTCCGAAGCACAAGAAGGCCCAGATCCGCGCGAGCTGCGGACCTTGAACCAATGTCGCGTATTTAACCCGCAAGTTCAGAAAATTGCTATTGTTTTTACCCTGCGCCATGTCTCAATCCAATACACAAAACCGACCCGCCGACGCACAACTAAGCGTTTGGTGGCACAGCCCCCGGGGCAGTGCGATCGTGGCTGCAGAGACTGCCCTGTTGCGCGACGCTCTCGAAAGCGTGTTCGGCTGGGAATTGCTGCAAGTGGGCGCCTGGGGGAGTCGCCGCGAACTCCTGGCGGGAGCGCGGACCCGGCATGCTGCCGTTGCCGGCACACTGGCGGAGCAGCGCGCGGGCGTGGCACTCAACCTGGTGGCGCGTGCAGCGCAGTTGCCGGTGGCGTCCGATTCCATCGATGCGGTCTTGTTAGCTCACGCGCTCGAGTTCGCGCCCGATCCATATGCTTTGTTGCGGGAAGTGGATCGCGTACTGACGGGCGAAGGCCAGGTCATTATTCTAGGATTCCGCCCCTGGAGTTTTTGGGGTCTGCGAGCCATTGCGTCCCGCGGCAGCTTTCCGCCCGGCCTACAACGACTGTTATCGGAGCGAAGATTGCGCGAGTGGCTGATATTGTTAGGGTACGAAGTGGTGCCGGTGCGGCGCTATCTGTTTGGCATGCCCTGGGGTGGTCCGGGCACGCCGGCGCGCATGTTGCGGCGCGGTCTGACGAGTTGGTGGCCGGCGGGCGCCTATCTGTTGCAGGCGCGCAAGCGGCTCTATGCGGGAACGCCGCTGCGCTTGCGTTGGCGTGATCGCGAGCGAGTGCGCGTGCTCGCGGGGCTGGCGCGGCCCAGTACCAAGGACCGTTCCGGAGATTCCCCACGGTGAATGTCGATGCCGACGTTGAAGTCGTGATTTACAGCGACGGCGCTTGTCGTGGCAATCCCGGGCCCGGCGGCTGGGCTGCGCTGCTGATCAAGGGTTCCAGCGAGCGTGAACTCAGCGGCGCGGAAGCAGAAACGACCAACAATCGCATGGAGTTGACTGCCGTGTTGCGCGCGTTAGAGGCATTGCGGCGTCCGGTTCGCGCTCGTGTGTACACGGATTCTGAATACGTCCGCCGCGGCATCACCGAGTGGGTAACCGCCTGGAAGGCACGCGGCTGGAAGACAGCGGATCGCAAACCGGTCAAAAATCAGGACTTGTGGTTGGCGCTCGATGCGGCGGCCGAGCGGCATGAGATCGATTGGCGCTGGGTGCCGGGACATGCCGGCGTACCGGGCAATGAGCGCGTCGATCTGCTGGCGCGTCGTGCGATCGAAGCGCTCGTTGGGTAGGATGCGCATATGCGGCAAATCATTCTTGACACTGAAACCACCGGCCTGGAAGCGGCAAGCGGCCACCGGATCATCGAGATAGGTTGCATCGAGCTGATTAATCGGCGCGCGACCCAGAACCGCTTTCATCGTTATATCAACCCGGACCGCGATATCGATGAGGGAGCGCAGGCAGTGCATGGCATTTCGCGCGCGCAGCTCGAAAAAGCACCGCGCTTTGCCGAGATCGCCGCTGATCTGCTGAGTTTTCTCGGCGACGCGGAGCTCGTGATTCACAACGCCGTTTTTGACCTGGCGTTTCTCGATGCAGAATTCGCGCGTCTCACTTCGTTAGCTGCGCGGTTTTCGGCCGACCGAAAGGTGGTCGATTCACTGCTGCTCGCGCGTCAGTTGCATCCAGGGCAGCGCAATAGTCTCGACGCGCTCTGCAAGCGCTATAGCGTCGATAATTCGCGCCGCGAATTGCATGGCGCGTTGCTGGATGCGCAGCTGCTGGCCGAAGTCTATCTGGCAATGACCGGCGGGCAGAGTGCCCTTGCGTTATTTGATTCGAAAACCAACGGAAGCGGGCAGGACGCTGGCCCGTCGTCGGTCGCGGCGGTGGAACGGCCGCCTCGATTGCGGGTGGTTGCGGCCACAGGTGAGGAGCTCGCCGCCCATGAGGCGTTCATGCTCAAGTTAGGTAAGGCCTCGGGCAAGACTGTCAATTGGCCGACCGGTTCGACGCAACCCTGATTTCTTGAACCAGATCGCTGTTTTCCGGCGACCTCGTCCTGCACAATTACGTTAAATGGCCTGACATGGCCGCTTGAAGCAAAAGGTGAGTCAATGTTGCGTCTGCGAAACTGCCGTATTGGCGTTGTGGGATTGGGCTATGTCGGTCTGCCGCTGGCGGTCGAGTTTGGCCGGCATTTCAAGACGGTCGGCTTCGATATCAAAGCGCCCCGTATTGCCGAATTACGCAAAGGCAAAGACAGCACGCGCGAAACCACCCGCGATGAACTCAAGGCGGCCACGCACCTGACATTCACGGAAAAGCTCTCGGACCTGAAGGCCTGTCGCGTTTTCATCATTACCGTGCCCACGCCGATCGATGAATATAAAAGCCCGGACCTGCGGCCGTTGATTGGCGCCAGCAACAGTGTCGGTCAAGTACTGAAAAAAGGCGACGTGGTCGTTTATGAGTCCACGGTGTACCCGGGCTGCACCGAAGAAGTCTGCATTCCCATTCTGGAACAGGTCTCGGGACTCAAATTCAACGCGGATTTTTTTGCGGGCTACAGTCCGGAGCGTATTAATCCGGGCGACAAGCAACATCGCCTGCCGAGCATCAAGAAAGTCACGTCGGGTTCAACGCCGGAAGTCGCAGAATTCGTCGATAGCCTGTACCGCACAATCATCACCGCGGGAACCCACAAAGCCAGCAGCCTCAAAGTCGCCGAAGCCGCCAAAGTCATCGAGAACACGCAGCGCGATGTCAACATCGGCTTGATCAACGAACTGGCGCTGATTTTTCATCGTTTGGGAATCGACACCGAAGAGGTTTTGTTAGCCGCCGGCACCAAGTGGAATTTTCTGCCATTCCGACCGGGTCTGGTGGGCGGACACTGCATTGGTGTGGACCCGTACTATCTCACGCATAAAGCCCAAGCCGTGGGCTATAACCCCGAGATGATTCTCGCGGGGCGGCGGGTCAACGACAACATGCCGATTTACGTCGCCGACCGCGTCACCAAGTTACTGGCCAAAAAACGCATTCACGTGCGCGACTCGCGCATCCTGGTGTTAGGTCTGACCTTCAAGGAAAATTGCCCGGATACGCGCAATTCCAAGGTGGTGGACGTGATCCGTGAATTGCAGGCGCAGGGCGCTGCAGTCGACGTGTATGACCCCTGGGCCGATCGCGCCGAAGCCTGGCATGAGTACCGCATCAAACCCATCAGCAAGTTACTGCCGAAACGCTATGACGCCGTGGTCTCTGCCGTGGCGCATGATGAGTTCCGGACAATGGGCATCGCCGGCATTCGTCGGCTGTGCAAGAAAAATCATGTGATCTACGACATCAAATATGTGTTCCCCAAGGCTGAAGTCGACGGCCGGCTGTAGGATCACGTGATGAAAATTCTGGTGACAGGAGCCGCCGGGTTCATAGGCTCGCATGTGGCCGGGCTGTTGCTGAGCCGCGGCGACGAAGTGATGGGACTCGACAATCTCAACCACTATTACGACGTGCGCTTGAAGGAAGCACGGCTTGCGCGCCTAACACCGCGCGTGGGATTTCGCTTCGTCAAGCTGGACTTGGAAGATCGCGCTGCGATGGCCGCGCTGTTTGAGCAGGAAAAATTTGATCGCGTGATTCACCTGGCCGCGCAGGCGGGCGTGCGTTACTCGCTCGACAATCCGCATGCGTATATCGACAGCAATGTCACGGGCACGATCAATGTGCTGGAAGGTTGCCGGCACAATCATGTGCAGCACCTGGTGTTTGCATCCACCAGTTCCGTTTATGGCATGAACACCGACATGCCGTTCTCGCCGCATCGCGGCGTGGATCACCCGTTGTCGTTGTATGCGTCGACCAAACGCGCCGGCGAGTTAATGGCGCATAACTATGCGGCGCTTTTCAAACTGCCGGTCACGGTGCTGCGGTTTTTTACGGTCTATGGACCCTGGGGCCGCCCGGATATGGCGCTTTTCATGTTCACTAAGAACATCCTCGCCGGCCAGCCAATCGATGTTTTCAACAATGGCCACCACAAGCGCGACTTCACCTTTGTCGAAGACATCGCCGAGGGCGTGGTGCGGGCCTGCGATCGTATCGCCCAGCCTAACGCGGCATGGGACTCCGCGGCACCGGATCCGGCGAGCAGTTCAGCACCATTTCGCATATACAACATCGGCAATAACAGCCCAGTCGAACTGGCGCATTACATCGCCGTGCTGGAGGATTGCCTGGGCCGCAAGGCGATCAAGAACATGCTGCCGCTGCAGTTGGGCGACGTGCCCGACACCTTTGCCGATGTTCAGGATCTGGTACGTGATGTCGGCTACAAGCCCGCGACGCCAGTGGAGACAGGCGTGCGGCGCTTCGTCGATTGGTATCGCGAGTACTACGCCGTTTGAGTCAGAATAGGGCATGCGCGGCCCTGAAACCTCAATTTGGCGGACTCTCGGAATTCAATCGAACGCATGGCGTGGCGGCGATGCGCCCCGCAACATCGCTTCCGCAGACCTAGTCACTGAAGAACGATTTGTGGACGCCGAAGGGCTGTTTCTCGATTACAGCCGCCAGCGTCTGGATGACGCCGTTCATCGGAATCTGTTCGCGTTGTTAGATGCAGTGGATCTGCGCGGCGCGATCGCCGCCATGTACCGCGGCGACCCTATCAACCATTCTGAGAACCGCGCGGTTCTGCACACAGCGCTGCGTCAACCGCCGGGCGCGGCCATCGGCGGCGCCGAAGTCGAGCGGCTGGTGTTAGCGGAACGTGAGCGCATGTTGGCATTTGCCGAGCGCGTGCGGCGCGGCGAGATCCGTAGCTCCAGTGGCCAGCCGTTTCAAACCGTGGTGAATATCGGCATTGGCGGCTCGGATCTCGGGCCGGCGATGGCGGTTGAAGCCCTGCGGGGCTATCGCGGTGCGGGCCCGCGAGTGTTGTTCGTGTCGAATGTCGATGGTTGTGCGTTGATGGACATTTGCGCCGAGCAGGATCCGGCCACCACCTTGTTCATTATTTCTTCCAAGACGTTCACCACACAGGAAACCATGGCGAACGCCCATTCAGCGCGCGCCTGGATCCGCGAGCGCCTGGGCGACAAGGCGGTGCCTGCGCATTTTGCCGCCGTGTCGGTGAATACGCCCGCGATGAACGAGTTCGGCGTGCATCCGGAGTATCGCTTCGTCATGTGGGACTGGGTCGGGGGACGGTATTCGCTGTGGTCGTCGATTGGTGTATCCATTGCCATTGCCGTAGGTCGCGAGCATTTCACCGCCTTGTTAGCCGGCGGGCACGCGATGGACCGGCATTTTCGCGATGCGCCCTGGGAGCAAAACCTGCCCGCAATTGCGGCGTTGTTAGCAGTTTGGAACAGCAATTTTCTCGGTCTGCCAACGCTGGCGGTGCTGCCCTACGATTCGCGTCTCGGCCGGTTTCCGGCTTTTTTGCAGCAATTGGAAATGGAGAGCCTGGGCAAGTCAGTCACACAGAGCGGCCAGCCTGTGCAGGTGCCGACCGGCACCGTGGTCTGGGGCGAGGCCGCTAACAACGCGCAACATTCGTTCTTTCAGCTGTTGCATCAGGGCACGCCGCGCGCCGCGATCGATTTTTTGTTACCCGTGAAGTCTTCCTGTGGTCGACAAGATCATCAAGATCTGGCCATCGCCAACTGTCTCGCACAGGCCGAAGCGTTCTGGCTCGGACAGCACTCGAGCGACATCCCGCGGGAAAAAATCCACGAGGGCGGCCGACCGGTGAGTCTGCTGGTGATAGAGAAACTGGACCCGGCGACATTGGGTAAACTGGTCGCGCTTTACGAACACAAGGTGTTTGCACAAAGCGTGATCTGGGGCATCAATGCGTTCGATCAGTGGGGGGTGGAGCTTGGGAAAAAACTCTGTGCGCCGTTAGTACCGCAAATTGCGAACTCGCAGCAGGTCCCGAGCGAATCCCGATTGGCGTCGTTGTTACGCCGCGTGCAGCAGCTCCGTTGACTTTGACTGCTAACCCGTTGCGAATTCTCTTTTTGCCGGTGACCTCGCCACGCGGGTCGGGCGAATATGCGCGGGCGCTGTCGATCGCGACCGAGGTCATGCGCAGATTTCCAGCGGCGACTTGTCACTTCGCATTGAGTGAGGAGGCGCCCTATGCCCGCGATTGCCCATTCCCGGCGACATGGTTGCCATCATCACCCACGTTCCATACGTCGCGTGTTGTCGCGCTGATCGCCGAATTTCATCCGACGATCGTGATTTTCGACAACGCAGGTCGCACCGCGCAGCTCAAGGCGGCCCGCAAGGCGGGTGCGAAAGTCATTTTTGTTAGCTCACGGCAGAGGCAGCGGCGCCGCGCGTATCGATTGCGCTGGCTGAATTTAGTGGATGAACACTGGATCGCTTATCCGGAATTCATCGCAGGATCGCCGACTCTGTTCGAAAAAATCAAAGTGGCGATCGCAGGGCGCCGTGTCGCCAGGCATCTCGATTGCCTGTTGCCGGATGCGATGATCGCCGACAGCGACGGCGCGGACGCAGGGAACTCTACATTGCAGAAACATGTGCTCGTGCTAACAGGCGGTGTCGCTGACGATCGCGACTTCGCGGCGGCACCGCACGTGATGGCGCAAGCGGCAGCGCGGTTGGCGGCGGATCATGTGCCGGTGATTCTCGTCGGCACGCCGGCGGAACTGATTCCGTCGCGCGTGCCTGAGAATCTCAGGATTCTGCCCCGTCTGTCGGTCACAGAGATGGCTGCGCATATTCGCGCCGCGCAGGTTGTTATTTGTAACGGCGGAGACACCTTGATCCAGGTTCTGGCGCTGGGTCGGTCCTGCGTAGCCATCGCCATGGCGCCCGATCAGGTGATACGACTCGAACGCTGCAGACAGCGCGGACTCGATGTGCGAGCCGACATCGATGCCGAACAAATCCTGCAGCGTGCGCGACTGTTATGGCAAGACCCTGCAATTCGAGACGCACAGATTAAGCAGATCAAACGACTGTCGATTGTCAACGCGATGGATCAAGTCATGGATTCGATCGCCCGGTTGACTACGCGGGCGGTAGGTGTCCCGTCGTCCGTCAAGTCCGTGCCTGAAGTCGCCCGATGAAACGAGCTGTGGGATGCATTTTGTGGCTTGGGTTTGTGGCGACCCATGCGGCTGCGGCAGAAGGTGTCAGCGCCTATCTGCCGCTGAACCTGGAGCCCGAACTGGAAGCGCGCATCGACCAAGTGCTCATTCTGGCGGACCAGCCCTTGTTGAAACGGCCCATTCCGGTTGCGACCTTGCGATCCGCATTGGCGCGAGCTTGCGGCGTTGAATCAGAAGTCTGCCGACACATTGAACGACGACTCGCAGTGCTGCTGGATAAAAGCTCGTCGATTCGTACCAGCCTTGAAGGGGCTGAGTCCGGCAACACCAACCGCGTCGTGCCCAATCGATACGGGCTCGATGGCACGAGCCCCTGGGTGTACTCGGCGCAACTCAGTTGGCAACCAAGTCGCTATGCCATCGTCAACGCCGGCGCAGTCGCTTATGACGGCGAAGTGAACCCGGAGGGCTCGTTCGTCTCCGTCGGCGTCGATCGCGCACAGCTGGACCTGGGTTATCGCTCGCATTGGCTGTCACCGCTGACCGACAGCAGCATGCTGATCGGCACAGAGGCACCGACCATGCCTGCCGCGACGTTCTCCAACATCGTGCCGCTAACACGCCTCGGATTGCGCTATGAGTTTTTCCTGGCCGATATGTCGCGCTCGAATCGCATTGCGTATCGCGGCGGCTTCACGGAGGGCCACCCGCGGCTCGCCGGTGCGCATCTGTCGATCGAGCCCGCGCGTGGTTGGTCGATCGGTGTCAACCGGCTGTTGCAATATGGCGGCGGCGCGCGCGGCGGACAGCCGTTTCGCGACTTGCTGAACGCATTTTTCAATCCCGGTCGGTTTGATAATGCGGACATTGGCTTTCTTGACGACCAATTTGGCAACCAACTGGCGTCGGTCACGAGTTCGTTTATCTTTCCGGCCCGCAATCCGGTTGTGGTCTACCTCGAATACGCGGGTGAAGACACCTCCCGCGGCCGCAGCTACTTGTTAGGCAATGCCGCGCTGTCGGCCGGGATTCGCATGCCGCGGCTCGCGGACCGTTTCGACCTGTCGATCGAATTCAGCGAATGGCAGAACGCTTGGTACGTGAATAGTCTGTACGGAGACGGCCTGACCAATCGGGGCCGCGTTATCGGGCATTGGGGCGGCGCTGATCGTGCGCGCGGCGATGAAATCGGTGCGCAGTCCGCCATGGCGCGCCTGGGATGGACTAACAAACACGGCGCCGATATTGAGCTGCGCTATCGAACGCTGCGCAACGAATCTTATGGCCGGTTTCAATACGATCGCGCGCAGGAACTATCGTTGCGCTACTCGCGCCCGTTCCGCGAGGTGATGATCGCCGGTGCCACACTGGAAGTAGGCCGTGACGTGTTCGGTGAGTCCTACACCCGGGTGGCCGGTTTTCTGCGGTATGGCAATGGAGTCGGGGAATCTCGCTCAAGCGAAAGAAATATTGCCAGTCGTTCCGCTCGTGCCGATGGCGCCGAGTGGTTTGTCGACGCCGGGCTCGCCTCCAGTCGTGTCACGATTGATCTCGCGGACGATATTCCACGATTTACGCAAACAAGCACCTCGCCGCATGTCGCGATCGGTGCCCGGCGGCAAGTATCAAAGCGCCAGGATTTGGGCGTGCGCCTGGAGTTGGACCATATCGACGGTCATCTGCTAACGGCGGTGCGCGCGGTCGATTATCGTTTTCGCTTTCAGGGCCCGCTGGCTATCAATGCCTTTCTAGGCGCCGCGCGCTACGATCTCGCTACGCCTGCCTATGGCCTGTGGGGCGGCGCTGGCATAGCTTGGCGCGACATCATGGCGGGATGGGACCTTGGCCTTGAGGCGCGTATTGGCATCAAAATCGCGCGGGATCACCTAGTGCCTCAAGACCCTGTCGGTGGGCGTCCCGACAGTTTTTACGATGTCGAGAGTGCGACGTTATCGCTCTCCAGGCGATTCTGACCGTAGCGGCGGCACAGGACTTCAAATGCGCTGTCCGCGGCAAAGGCCGCGTTCTTATCGAAGCCGGGCTGGCTGTGCATCATCGCGTGCCACAAATGCACCGCACGGCTCTCGGTGTTGAAAGCGAGCGGCTCGGCTTCGAACAACCGCTGCCATTGATTGCTGGGGACGGGGTAGAAATGCTGGGCCGGCTTCGCCCGGTTGAGCAGCTCGAAATGCCGAACGGCGTGGGTGAAGCCTTTGGGGCCGTATTCGCCCCAACGGATACCATCGCGGCGGTTGCCAAGGATCCGTCGTCGCACGAATTTGCGCAGTCGTCGTGACCAGGGGTCGTACGGATGAATCCGATTCGGTTCCTCGCAGGCGTCGGCCATCCAAGCCGCGAGCGGGTGCCCCGCCGGTAGACCCAGAACTGCGGTGTTAATGAACTCTGAGTTCTCCCACCCAAACACAAGCGGGTCGTCGTAATCGAGCGGCTGCAGGCAAATCACGTCGGTATCCACCCAGATGCCGCCGCGTGCGTACAGCAGCCGATAGCGGAACCAATCGGCAAAGGGGCCGAGCGATCCCGTACGACGATGGCGGAATATCGCGCTGCGCGGCAGCACCTCCACAGCGTCGCAGAGAGCAACACCCTTGGGCAAATTCTTTGGCTCGTCGTAGACGTGCAGCTCAACCCGATGACCGTTCGCCACGAACGATGCCATTGCCAGCCGCTCAACGCGCGACAGCGGCGCACCGTGCCAGAACATGTGGGTAGTGGGTAGCACCGCTGCAATATACCAAGTTAGGCACAACCGTTAGACTATTGCGATGGATTTCATCGACCTCAAGACGCAATACAGGGCGCTCAAGCCGTCCATCGACGCCCGCATCCAGAAAGTGTTAGACCACGGGCAGTACGTGCTCGGCCCCGAAGTGGCCGAGCTCGAACATCTTCTCGCCAAGTATGTCGGTGCAAAGCACTGCATCACGGTGGCCAGCGGCACCGAAGCCTTGCTGATCGCGCTGATGGCCAAGGGCATTGGCCCGGGCGATGAAGTCATCACGACGCCGTTTACGTTCGTGGCGACCGCCGAAGTGATGGTGCTGGTCGGCGCTAAGCCGGTGTTCGTCGACATCGAGCCCGAAACCTGCAACATCGATGTTAGCAAGATCAAAACCAAGATCACGCCGCGCACCAAGGCGATCATGCCAGTGAGTCTTTACGGGCAGTGCGCGGACATGGACGAGATGAATGCGATCGCCAAGCGCCATGGTCTGTGCGTCATCGAAGATGCCGCGCAGAGTTTCGGCGCAACCTACAAAGGCCGCCGCAGCGGGCATCTCTCGGAAATCGGCTGCACCAGCTTCTTTCCAAGCAAGCCGTTAGGCTGCTATGGCGATGGCGGCGCGATCTTTGTCGACGATGATGCGCTCGCGGTCGCCTGCCGCGAAATCCGCGTGCATGGCCAGAGCGCGCGCTACCACCACACGCGCATCGGCGTGGGCGGGCGTATGGACACCATCCAATGCGCCATCCTGTTAGGCAAGATGGAAAGATTCGACTGGGAGGTCGAGCGGCGCAAGGAACTCGGCCGGAAATACCAGGCGGCCATCCAGGCAGCGGGCATTCCGGTCAAATTTGTTAGTGTGCGGCCGGATCGCGACAGCGTCTGGGCGCAATACACCATCTTCGTCTCGGACCGCGATGGCGTGCAGAAGCGCATGCAGGCCTCCAGCATTCCGACCGCGGTGCATTACCCGAAGCCGTTACATCTGCAGCCAGCCTATACGCAGTTTTGCTGCCCCGAATGCTGCCCGTTGAGCGTTCAGGCGGGAGAGCGGGTGCTGAGCCTGCCGATGAGCGCCGACCTCCAGGAAACAGACATCGATCAGGTAGTCGCGGCCTTGCAACGAGCCTGCGCCTGGAAGGGGTAAATTTCGCTATCATTGTGGGCTTGCTGCGGAGCCGCAGATTTCGAGGTTTGGGTGCTTGGAAAAACTATGATCCGGCAGGGAGCATTCGCGGTCCTGCTGTTCGCGTCCGGTTGGGTTCAGGCAGATCCGTGGTTAGCGCCCGGAGACTTGGCGCTGCGCCATGACATCGAATTGCTGGCCGACGCTGGCATCATTCGCGGACCCGTCATGACCTGGCCCATGTCTTGGCCCGATATTGCGCGCGACGTTCTGGCAGCTGCGGACACCGCCCAAGGCGATTCGTCGCTGGACGAGGCACTCGCACGGGTCAAGCGAGCGGCACGCGATGCGCAGCACCACGGTCCAGGCGGCATCGAAGTGCGGGCTGCGGGGTCGAGCGATGCGCCCGAGTGGCGCGCGTTTTCAGATCAGCCGCGTGAGCAGGGCGAGGTGTCTGTAGCGTCGTCGTGGATAAGCGAGCGTTTTGCTGCGCGGGTGCAGGTCACCGGGGTCGCGAGCCCCACCGATGACAAGACTGTCCGTCTGGATGGTTCCTACGTCGGCGTCAACGTCGGCAATTTTATGATCAGCGCCGGTGAAATGGAGCGCTGGTGGGGGCCCGGTTGGGATGGGAGTCTGATCCTCGGCACGAATGCCCGCCCGATTCCCAGTCTGACAGTTGAACGCAATTACACGGATCCCTTCACGAGCAAGTGGTTGCGATGGATTGGACCGTGGCGGGCGAGTATTGCTGTCGGGCAGGCGGAAGGGGCGACGACTGCCCGCGACGGACGGTTGCCGGTGCTGCCGGACGTTAGGTTTCTCGCTGCCCGCGTGAATTTCAAGCCGCGGCCGTGGATGGAGTTTGCGCTGACACGATCGGCGCAGTTTTGTGGGCAGGGACGCGATTGTTCGCTCGGCACTATCAAGGATCTTTTGTTAGGTCGGGACAATGAGATAATCAATGGCAACTCGGCGACCCAACCCGGCAACCAAATGGCTGGCTACGATCTGCGGATTCGTTCGCCATGGCATAAGATTCCCGCTACTGTGTATGTTCAGGCAATAGGCGAAGATGAAGCTAACGGGCTACCCAGCAAGTTCCTTGGCATTTTCGGCGCTGAGGTTTGGGGTTCGATTGCCTTGGGAAGTTGGCGTTTGCGCGCAGAATTTACGGACACGGCCTGCGTTTTTACGCGCCAGAACCCTGAATTCAATTGTGCATATCGTAACAGCCTGTTCCCGCAAGGCTACGGTCATCGTGGACGGATGATCGGTCATGGTCTGGATAACGACTCTCGCATGGCGAGCATCGGTGCCGTGTTGGTTCGCCCGTCGGGCGACAGTTGGTCGATCGTGTTGCGGGACGCACGCATCAATCGCGGTGGTGGCGTTCCGGACCTGACGCATGTGCTGAGTGCGGGTCCGTCAAAGCTTCGTAACGCCGATCTGGAATATCATCGCAGCTTCAAAGTCGGCGACATTCGCGTTGGCCTGGCAATGGATGATTATTCCGGGGTGCGCAATGATTCGAATGTGCGAGGCTTTATTGAATGGCGCCAGAGGTTTTGATGGTGAAGCAACGCTCGCAGATCTGGTCGATTGTAGGTAGTACGCTGTTAGGAATTTTCTTTGCGGGAGCGTCGTCATTGGCCCAGGTGCCGAGCGCTGAGCAAATCGAATTGCTTCGAAGTCTGAGCCCCGAAGATCGTGATGCGTTGTTGAAACAGATGGGTATCAACGACGCATCGCAGACGACGAACTCTGGGTCCGCGGATGAGCGCGATGCATCGCGCGAACGTGACGCGACCGCACGATCCGGCGCCACATTCGCTGCGCAGCTTGCGGCAATCGACAACACGTTGAAGGTCGACGATACCGTGCTGATTGACATCGATTTCATCAAGGCAGAGCCTTCGCGTCTGGAGCAACAAGGACCGGGACTGCCACCCGTCTCGATTCCCGGTGAGCCTGCACCAGTCTACGAATCCGATGAGAGGATCGAGTTACAAAGACTGGTCGATCTCGTGCGTGCGCGCAATCCTTACACGTTGGATCGTAACGGCGCACTCCAAATGCCTGGATTTGTGCCCATTCCTGTCAGCGGGCTAACAGACACGCAGGCAACGCGGCGGCTCTCAGCCGAACCGGCGCTGCTGAAGCTCAATGTCAAAGTGACCCGTTTGCCAGTTGCCAAATCTGGTTTGGCTGCACTGAAGCCATTTGGCTATGATCTTTTCAGTCAGGCGCCTTCTACTTTCGCGCCGGTCACCGATGCGCCGGTACCCGCTGACTACATTGTGGGTGCGGGCGACCAACTGACGATTCAACTCTACGGCAGTCAGAATAGGAATCTGAAACTGGTTGTCGGACGTGACGGTAGCGTGAACTTCCCTGAACTGGGCCCAATCCGTGTCGCCGGCCAGACATTCAATGGGGTTCGTGCAAACCTTGAGGCGCGAGTCGCGCGCCAAATGATCGGTGTGAAGGCCAGCGTCACCATGGGTGACACGCGCTCCATACGGGTCTTTGTGTTAGGTGAGGCGAGCCGGCCCGGTTCCTACACTGTTAGCGGTCTCGGTAGCGTGACCACGGCTCTGTTTGCATCGGGCGGCGTCAAGCCGATCGGATCCTTGCGAGATATTCAGTTGAAGCGCCAGGGTGCTGTCGTGCGCCGCATTGATCTCTATGATCTTTTGATTCGAGGCGACACGAGCAATGACGCCAAGCTGCTGGCGGGTGACGTGATATTCGTCCCACCGGTCGGAGCGACCGTCGCCGTGGACGGTGAGGTGAATCGTCCTGCGATCTATGAAGTCAAGAGTGAGACCAGCGTCGCCGAAGTGATTCAGTTGGCGGGCGGACTGACGCCGGAGGCTGACAACACTCGAGTGGCCATGGTGCGAGTCAACGAGCAGCGCCAAAGGGTAGTACTCAACGTACCGCTTGCGGCTGCAGAAGGCCGGAGCGAGCACCTCCGCAATGGCGACTCGTTGCGTGTGCTGCGTCTGCGTCCCACACTCGATTCCGGAGTCGTGTTGGAAGGATTCGTTTTCCGGCCCGGCGCGGTTGCATGGCGCGAGGGATTGCGGCTCACGGATGTCATTGCTTCGGTTGATGAACTCAAACCTAACGCCGATCTTGGATACATTCTCATCCGTCGTGAGTTGCCGCCAGATCGGCGGGTCACGGTGCTATCCGCGGATCTGTCAGCGGCGCTGAGGTCGCCGGGTTCGCGCGCGGATCCGGAGCTTGCACGCCGCGATCGGGTCATTGTTTTCGACAGCGAGGCCGGGCGCCGACAGGCACTCGATCCATTGCTCGCAGAGCTCCGTCGCCAGGCAGACCCCGATCGACCGACTGCGATTGTGCGGGTGGATGGACGTGTGAAGGCGGCAGGTGAATATCCGCTTGAGCCGGGCATGCGGGTCGGCGACCTTGTGCGCGCGGGCGGTGGCCTCCAGGACGCGGCATTTGGCGGGCGTGCGGAGCTCGTGCGGTTCAAAACCAGCGGTGACGGTCGCATGACGGTGTTGATAGACATTGATCTAGCAGCCGCACAATCAGGCGATCCCGTTGCTAACGTCGTGCTGCAGCCCTTCGATGTATTGAACATTAAGGAAACGCCGAAGTGGACTGAACGGCAGCAGATTACCTTGTCCGGCGAGGTGCGTTTTCCTGGGAACTACCCGATCAGGCGCGGTGAAACGCTGCGGTCAGTCCTAGATCGGGCAGGCGGATTCACAGATTTGGCATTTCCGAGCGGCGCTGTTTTCACCCGCAAGGAACTGCAAGAACGCGAGCAACTGCAAGTAGATCGCCTTGCCGATCGACTCCAGACAAATCTGGCCGCGTCTGCTTTGCAGAGCGCGCAGGCCAATCAAAACCAGGCCGGGCAAGCGCTCGCCGTCGGCCAGTCGCTGCTTGCTCAGCTCAAGACGACCAAGGCTGTCGGTCGGCTTGTGATCGATTTGAATCGGGTGGTGGCCGCGCCTGTGGGTTCTGCAAGCGATGTGTTTTTGCGCGATGGCGACCGCCTGATTATTCCCAAGCTGCGCCAGGAAGTAACAGTGATCGGCGAGGTGCAGAATTCGACCTCCCATTTCTATCGCGCTGGCCTGTCGCGCGATGATTACATCGGGTTTTCCGGTGGGTTAACGCGCAAGGCGGATGACCGGCAGATCTATGTGGTACGTGCTGACGGAAGCGTGATCGCCAGTGGCAGCCGGGGCTGGTTCCATCGTGGGTCGCAAGTTGCGATGAACCCTGGCGATACTGTTGTCGTACCGTTGGCTACCGACCGGCTGCCGCCGTTGCCGTTGTGGCAGGCGGTGACGCAGATTATCTACAACATTGCAATTGCAGCTGCTGCTGTGAAGGTGTTCTAGATGTCCCAGGGAGTACAGAGCGAGGATATCACCGAGGGGAATTCCACGATGCCTCCTAACGATTCTGAATTGCGAACAATACTCGACGCACTGTGGTTCGACAAATGGCTAATTGCAACAATTGCTTTCTCTAGCATGCTTGCGGCTTTTGCGTATGCCTTCAATGCAACGGAGTTGTATCGAGCAGAGGTGCAACTCGCACCAGTAGCCAGTAAAGGCACCGAAGGCCTTTTGAATCAGCTCGGTGGCCTCGGCGGACTTGCAAGTCTCGCGGGCCTAGCGGTCAGCAATGGAAACAATTCGGATCTATTGGCCGTGCTCAAGTCTCGCGACTTTGCTCGAGATTTTATTGCGGAGCAAAATCTCTTGCCCGTCCTGTTTCATCGCGATTGGGATACCACAGCGCGAAAATGGAAATTTACTGACCCAAAAAAGGTGCCAGATCTACGGGACGGAGTTAAGCGCTTTACCGAAGACATCATGAGTGTGGTGGAGGATAAGCGCACAGGGCTTGTATTGTTGACGGTTGAATGGGAAAACCCTCGCTTGGCCTCCGAATGGGCGAATTTACTTGTCGAGCGCGTTAACGATGCGACGCGGCAACGGGCCGTGGTGGATGCACAGACCAACGTCAGTTACCTGCAGCAACAGCTCGCGGCAGCAAGCGTCGTGACATTGCAGCAATCGATCGGCCGGTTGCTCGACGGCGAGCTGCAAAAACTGATGGTTGCACGCGGACGAAAGGAATTTGCCTTTCGTGTTATCGATCGAGCTGAAGTGCCGAAATGGCGATCGAGCCCGAAACGGGCGCGCCTCGTAGCGACAGCCGGAATTGTTGGGCTTACCTTAGGCATGTTGCTTGCCTGCGTGAGACAGGTTTTGCTTCGACGCCGGTCAGTCTGAAAAAGTTTTCACAAAACATTGGTGCTATTCAAATGAGCCAGACAAACGATCTTTTGCAGCAGTCTACCCACTTTGCGTTTGGCAAAAACTGGGCGAGCTACGCCGAATTAATTTCGGAGCCCCAGATGGCTGAGGCTACAGAAGGACTTAAAAAACTCGTTGGCGAAAGCGTAAACGGCGCGCGTGTGCTGGACATCGGCTGCGGTTCCGGACTACATGCGTTGTGCGCATTGCGACTAGGTGCGACCGAGGTCGTAGCGATGGATATCGATCCAGACTCTGTCCGGACCACGCAAGGCGTGCTCGCTGCCAGAGTGCCCGGTCAGCCCTGGCGAGTTATCGAGAAGAGTGTATTCGACGCGAAGCCGACGGACATGGGTCAATTCGACATCGTCTATTCTTGGGGTGTACTGCATCACACTGGCGACATGAATCGAGCGATCGATTGCGCATCAGCGCTCGTCAAACCAGGCGGCAGGTTTGTTTTCGCGTTGTATCGCAAAACGAGAATGTGCTGGTTTTGGCGTATCGAAAAGAAATGGTATACAACGGCTAGCGAACGAGCGCAGCGCGCAGCGCGCGCTGTCTACGTGCGACTATTCAGAATCGCGATTTGTCGAGAGAGTGATCCCGAGCGCACATTTGAGAGATTTACCGCTAAGTACAAGGAGAACAATCGCGGAATGGATTTCTTCCACGATGTTCATGATTGGATGGGCGGCTGGCCGTACGAATCGATTACACCGGTTCAAGTCGAGGCCACCATGCGGCGACTGGGGTTCACGATGCAGTATTCCAATGCCCGCACTCGCATTTCTTCGGGCATTTTCGGTTCTGGTTGTGACGAGTTTGTTTACACACGCGATACAAAATCTGACGAATTGGCGTCGTGAAACAACAGCTGATTGGCGTCACATTTCTCGCTGGTATCTCTCAAATAGCTGCGCTTGCCAAGACATGGATTGTCGCGCGTCAGTTCGGTGTTGGTCCTGATCTGGACGGTTACAACCTGGCGTTTACGGCTCCTGCTGTGATTGTAGGCGTCATTTCTGGTTCGATCCAAATTGGGCTATTCCCAATTTGTTCACAGCTGCGACAGGAAAGTGGCGAGGTGGCGACTGTTCGCATAGAACGCATGGTGTTGGTGGGTGTGACCGCGCTTGCGTTACTCATCAGTTTGTTGCTCTTCGCCGTTAACGGTCTGGTCGGCGGGTGGATTGCGCGAGACGCAACAGTCGGCGTCGTGAGTGCCACCATTTTTGCCATGAAATTTGCGTCCGCAGCTGTTGTACTGAATGTAGCTGGAGACCTCCTCGGATATCAGCTTGCGATGCGTGGAAAATTCATGATTGCAGCGGCAGCGCCGATTGCTAACGTTGTTGTTTCCAGCGCTATGCTGCTTGCTTGGCCGACGCTCGGGCTGTTGAACCTTGTGGCGGGCACGACAGTCGGTCTCGCATTACAGGTCAGCATCGTTGCGCTTGGCGCGCACGTGCACGGAATTCGCCTTTTTGGCGACCTGCCGAGCCGCGCCGAGTTCACGCCGGCCGCGCGCCGGATTCTCGGCCTTTCGGTTTGGATGTTTCCCGCGCTACTATTCTCAAATGTAACGAATGCTTTGCCACCTATGCTTTTGACTCGATTCGGCGATGGCGCTGTGTCCGCTTTTGGTTATGCGTTCCGCATTCACCAAAGCATAGTTCAGCTGCTGGTGATGGCCGCAGCACCAGTAATACTGGCACGGTTCAGTGACTTGGTGGCCCGAAAAGAGTGGGCAACGCTTGACAGACTACAGCGCAAAGCGCTGCTGGCCGCGGCTGTCATTGGACTGACAGCGGTCGTCGCTGTATGGGTGCTAGGTGCGCCGCTGCTTAAGCTGGTGTTCGGAAACGGTCGATTCGACGATATCGCGGTTGCGCGCGTTGCCAAACATTGGTTGTGCTTGACCTTCGGACTGGGGACCGCGATTTTCGGCAACGTGCTGGCGAAGCGTATTCAGGCATCTGGCGGCGCTCCGACGTTGGCTCTTCTTTCGTTCGTGGGCACTGCTGTCCTAGTGTTGGTAACCATTGCGATGCGCGGTGTAGCGGGCGAGTCTTCGGTGTCGCTAGCGCTGACACTGTCCAGCGCCGTGTTGACGATCGCGATGTTGATTGCTATCCGGGCATACGATCCAAACAAGTCCCACATTAGTTCAACGTAATTGAAGCACCCGCATTCTCCGGAAGTA
Organism: Gammaproteobacteria bacterium; assembly: GCA_043769085.1. Lineage (GTDB taxonomy): Bacteria > Pseudomonadota > Gammaproteobacteria > Steroidobacterales > Steroidobacteraceae > UBA964. Next base: position 22,450 of record JAYVJR010000007.1, on the reverse strand, counting down.
TGAAATGCCAAGCATTCTTATCGAAATCGCCTGCCCACTTTGCGGTAGCAGTGACTCCCGCCATATGTTCGCTGCCCGCGATTGGGCATTTGGCATCACCGACGATCAGTTTGGTGTTCGCCGCTGTATTAGTTGCAGCTGCGCCTTTCTCAGTCCGCGTCCTACGATCGACAAGGTCGCACAGTACTACCCACCAACCTACTACTGGTCGCTGGAAGGAACGACTGGCGATCTATCGTGGGATGAACTTGTTAGTAGACGTCAAATCCAGCTGGAGGCGAAGGCAGCGACGCTAGCTGGCTTTGTGCCCGGCAAATTGCTGGATATTGGCGCAATGAAAGGCGAGTTCCTTTGGTATATGCGCAGCCGAGGGTGGGGTGTCGAAGGCGTTGAACTGGATAACGCCGTTCCTAATCCTCAGAACATGTCGATTAGACATGGTGACTTCCTTGAGATGCATTTCGAAGACGCTTCTTACGACGTCATCACACTGTGGGCCGTCCTAGAGCATGTGTATGAGCCTGCCCGGTTTATGAAGAAAGTGGCCCGACTTCTCAAGCCCGGCGGGCGTTGTGTGGCAGTGGTGTCGAATTTCAATTCCCTGCAGGCGCGATACTTTCGCGCGGATGACTACCCTCGACATTTGACCTATTTCACCAAAAAGAGCGTGCGACGGCTGGCGAAGGCGCACGGCTTAGATGCCGAGCGATTCTGGACCGACCAGAAGATGTATGGGGCAACCCTTAACGGCATGTTCGTGTATTTGCTCAAGCGCATCGGAGGCTACAGCGCTGATGAGACATTTGCTGAATGGCGGCAGCTCGAACACAAGATGCTCTTCTATGGCGAGTGGCGTGGCAAGCCATCGACGTTTGTGCTTAACGTAAGTCGTTTCGACCGTGCTGTTTCGCTGATTCCTGAGAAAATTCTCGATGCTCTCGGGTTGGGCTTCAATCTGGGTTTTGTGCTGTACAAGCCTGCATGATGTGGAAGCTTTCAAGCGCCCTCAAACCAGGATATGGCGTTAGCGATGGATGCGAAAAGGAGCGCACATGACAAACGTTGCGACAAGAATAATCCGGAACCAGTTGTCCCGAGTTCCATTGCTGAGAATGATTCGAGATTCCCTCGCCCGACCACTGGAAAAATATTACGATCTTTCCTATAACATAGGGGTCTGTCGGCACCACTTGCTCGCGGTGCGTAAACACGGCTCAAAAGCTCCCGCAGGTCAGGTGATTGTCGAAATTGGTCCTGGCGGCAATTTAGGAAACGCCGTCATTCTCGTGGCTTTGGGCGCAAAGCGTGTTTATTGCGTCGACAACTACCGGCATATCGATTTCCAGTCGCAACGCGTGGCGTTTTACCGGAAGCTAACTTCCGGATTGCTGGATGACCCTGGATTCTTGGCTTTGTGTGACCGCTTTCTGATTGATCGTGACACCGCACGCGCTCGCCTGCGTGACGCAATCGCAGTAGTCGGTGATTTGGTCGAGTTGAACTCCGATAAAATTCAATACATAGCGCCCTGCAACGCTGAGAACATACCGCTGGAATCTGCATCAGTTGATCTTCTTTTCAGTCACGCGGTACTGGAGCACGTTAGGTCGCCACGCGATGTATGCGGCGAGTTTGGCCGCGTTGCAAAAGCAGGAGCTTACACATCACACGTGATTGACTTGCGGGATCACTTTGATCCGACCGGACTGGACATGCTTAGGTATTCGAGTCGGCTCTGGGATTTTATGGCATCAAATAGCCACGGCTATGTGAATCGATGCCGCGCGGTTCAGTTCGAGTCTATTTTCAACGGAGCCGGATTCGAACTGCCGGAGCTGGAGGTTACAGCGTTACTTGACGATATCGGCCGGCTTCCGAAGCAGATTGCGGAGACATTCTCGAACCTCTCCGTTGATCAGCTTCGGGTGCTTGGTCTTTCCTTGGTAGGCATTCGTGCTGGATGAAAGCGGATGCATCCACTCGAATCAGAATCACACCATTTTTTCTTGAGCTTGACACTCGCCTATATAGCTGTTGATTTTGCACCATGCATTCTTTTCTCATTCTGATTGCGAATCACCGCGGGTCGAATCACAGCCACGGGCGGGATGCCGTTGCCCGTCGTGTTACCGCCAATCGTCAGTTTGATCCGAGGCGTCCAATTCCAGTGAAAGACTTTTTCATGTGTACTGCACCGCCGATTGGCGATGCGCTACGCCTTGATTTCGACTGGAATGAACGAGGATACACAGCGCCCATTCACCATAGTGTCGAGCGGAACCTGGCGTTGTGCTAGCACGCAATACTGTTGACGCGGTCGCATGCACGTGAATCGATCAATCCTAATCGTCGTTTCAACGTTAACCGCTGGCGGCGCCGAGCGCGCCGCGTCGGAGATAGCTAACGCTTGGGCCATGCGAGGCAGTCGCGTCGCGTTGCTGACGATTTCCAGTGTGCAATCCGATCACTATCGCTTGCATGCGAACGTTATGCGAATCGCCGTAAACTTGATCTGGGATAGCAAAGGACTCTGGGATGCTCTGCTCAGCAATTTGCGTCGCAGTTTCACGCTGCGTCGCGAGATTCTGCGATTCAGGCCGGACGTGGTCATCACGTTTGCCGATCAGACGAACATGCGCGTTCTGGCAGCGATGCTTGGCACAGGCACTCCGGTGATTGTGTCGGAACGCATCGATCCGCGCGTCCATCGCATCAGCCGCGGGTGGTCACTCGCCCGGCGTCTCCTGTATCCGTTTAGCGCTGCCTTGGTAGTTCAGACAAGGTCCGTTGCGTCATGGGCTGTGCAAGTTGTGCATAAGAAGAAGGTGCGCGTCATACCAAATTTCGTGCGTGCAATGAACTTTGTCTCTTCACGAACCAATGGGCACTATCTCCTCGCTATGGGACGTCTCGATGCCCAAAAGGGCTTTGATTTGCTTTTGAAGGCCTACGCCGCAAGCAGTGCGCGTGAATTGGGATTCCGCCTGAAGATAGTTGGTGTCGGTCATGAACTAGGCAACCTGACGGCACTTGGGCGTCAACTGGGGATCGAGGGCTATCTCGACTTTCCCGGCGCGTCGCTTACGCCTGAGGTGGAGATGATGCAGGCGACGATGTTCGTACTTTCGTCGCGATTTGAAGGCTTCCCAAATGTGCTGGTTGAGGCAATGGCGCTTGGTTGTGCAGTCATCGCCACCGACTGCCCAAGCGGTCCAGCGGAAATTATTACCGACGGGCGCGACGGATTGCTGGTTCCAACCGAAGACATTGCAGCTCTTACGCGTGCTCTTGATCGCTTGCTCAAGTCCCCAGAACTGCGAAAAAAGCTTGGCGACGCTGCGACAGAGATCCGTTGTAGGCTGTCGATCGAAAGAGTGCTTGAGAAATGGGATGCAGTGGTGGAAGAAGTGAGTGCCCGTGGGGGTCCTCGATGACCCACAAAGCTGTGCCACTTTCTGACAAACGGAGCGAGCTGTCACGGCGACGCCTGCACGCGGTATTTGTTATTCCGACGCTGCATGGCGGGGGTGCTGAACGTGTGACAGCAACGATACTGCGACACTTGGATCGATCGAAGTTTCGTCTTTCGCTGATCGTTATCGATGGTCGTGGAGCGGTTGTGCGCGATCAAATTCCTCCGGACATTCAGTATATTGACCTTCGCTGTGGTCGAGTTCGCGATGCGTGGTTGCGATTGCCATGGCGCTTGCGCTTGATGAAACCCGATGTGGTCCTGGCAACTGTCAGTCATCTAGTATTGGCATTGGCAATGTTGCGCCCGGTACTGCCGAAAAATGTCAGGCTTATCGGTCGCGACACGGTGGTGTTAACCGAAAACCTTCACAATTTTCGGTTTCCGGCAATGTGGTCGTTCTTTTTAAAGAAATATTATCCGAAGCTTGATTGCATGATTTGCCAGTCCCAGGACATACGACAAGACCTGATTCGAAATTGGAGTTTCCCGCGGTCTCGCCTCGTTTTGATTAACAATCCGGTTGATTTTGAATGGGTCCACGCCCGGAGTCTCGCGTCAATAGACGACGCAATTATGCAGCGCGAGCGCAATACGATCCAGCTGGTCGCTGCCGGGCGCCTAGTTGACCAAAAAGGCTTCGATCTGCTTCTGCAAGCCATCGCACTTTGTGAAGATTTGCGATTACGATTGACAATCCTTGGCGAGGGACCCCGTGAGCCTGCGCTGCGGGCGCAAGCGCAACAGCTTGGTCTGGCTGATCGTGTGCGCTTTGCCGGCCATAGCGCCAATCCGTTTCCAATCATCGCGCAGGCAGATGCCTTTGTTCTCTCCTCGCGTTTCGAAGGTTTTCCAAACGTAGTGCTCGAGTCCCTGGCATGTGGTACTCCCGTAATCGCAACGCCTGCACCCGGAGGAACTCGCGAGATTCTCGAGGGCATTTCCGGATGTAAGCTCGCGGCTTCAGTGTCGGCTGAAGGGCTCGCTTGTGCGATGCGTGAATGGATCGCCGGATCGAAACAACGCATCGATCGGAATGTTGTGTCGCGATACGAAGTCGGAAATATCGTCGGGCACTACGCTCGCGTGCTGGAGGGTCACTAAATTGGGCGTGCTCACGGGAGGCCAGGGTCCGTCGATGGGTCCACTGCGACCCTGGGTAATTGGCAAGATGCCGTCTGTGTTTAGAGGCAAGGACAGATTCCCACTGGATCACGCCTGCTTCCTTGTGTTGTCGTTGTTCGCCATTGGCTATCCGTTGATCCTTGATCGATACGGCATGATAGACAATTCGAACTACCTACAATACTTTCAGGAAGCGACGATCGATTCCTGGCTCCGGCTGATGGAGTTGGCCACCTCTCCGCTCCAGGCGGTGACGTTGTTGTTCACGGAGGAAATTCTCTGGCGAGCGTGGACAACCGTCGTCGGCTATTTTGTTGAACCCATGGGGGCGGTCTATCTGACCGTCAGTATTGTCAACTTGGTACTCGCGGCTGCATTCGTTAGGTTTCGCTACCGTACATTGGCAATGCTCCTATGGCTGCTGCTGCCGTTCGGTTTTGCAGTAATCGGTACATACCAGATTCGTCAGGGACTGGCGTTCGCTATCTGGATGTACGTGGGGTTGCGCCACCGTCGCATGCTGCTGGCGACGGTCATCGCCGCCTTTGTGCATACGACTTTTCTCGTGGTGGTGCCGCTCGCTGCGATTGCAGTGCTGCGTCGGTGCTCTGCTATGATGCGGATTCTGCTCAGCGTATTTTTTTCTTTAGGCACCGCCCTAGCGGGCCAAATGTTGTTCGAGCAGTTTGGCGGCCGCCGAATTGCTGTGTACGCAGATGAGAGTTTTGATCTTTCATACAACTTCCTATTGATGCTTTTGTTGTTTCTCATTTTTCCCCTTTTAGCTGTCTGGTCAAAAAGTCGAGTGTTCGAACTAACCCCAACCGATGAGCAAGCATTTGAGCATTACTTAGTCACGTACATTGGTATGACGCTCTTTCTTGTTATCTGTTTTTTTCTCTTTCCAATGGGGAATGCGCGCCTACCGTACGTAGCTGTGCTTGGGCTTATCCCGTTGCTTGCCAATGCAAGATTCATTGTTTCGTCGCAGTCGGATGGTCGTTCGATCGATACAGTAATCCTTGTCAGTCCTGTCTATCTCTTTCTCGCATATTTGTGCGTGAAAGCAGCGTTTGAAGGTCGATACGCTTGCATTTTCATTGCCAACTGCGCGGCGGTTGCCATTGGCTAGAATTGCGTTTGTCATCACAGGAACCAGCCTTGGCGGCGCGGAATTGATGTTATGGAAGTTGCTTTCGAGTAGCGCTATTTTGCGTAGCGGCTTTGTTGTATCGTTGACGCCGACAGGTGAAGTCGCTGATCGAATTCGAGCGCTCGGGGTTACTGTACACACACTGGGGATGCGTTCGGTATTCCATTTGCCTTTGGCGATTGTTCGGCTATGTCGGTTACTCCGCGTTGAACACGCGACGATAGTGTCAACATGGATGTATCACGCAGACTTAGTGGGGGGCATTTCAGGCCGGCTGTCGCGATTGCCTGTAGTCTGGGGTATTCGCAATAGCGATCTCAGTCCGCACACGTCAAGTCTGATGACGCGCTGTGTTGTACGTTTGCTTGGATTGTTATCGAGATGGGTGCCGCAGAGAGTCGTCTCTTGCTCGAGGCGCGCAGTAGATATTCATGTGGCGCTCGGTTATAAGCGAAGTCTTTTCGAAGTGATTCCCAACGGTTTTGCCCTTGACACATTTCGACCGTCTTCTGATGCGCGGCGAGAGGTGCGAGCTGCGCTGTCTTTGCCCGACAATGCGTTGCTGGTCGGATCAGTCGCTCGATTCCATCCGCAGAAGAATCATCTAGGTCTATTGGAGGCCGCGGCAATAGTACGGCAACATTCTCCAGATGTTCATTTTTTGTTGATCGGCGAAGGTGTAATACCGGAGAACGTTCAGCTGGCCGATACCTCGCAGGCTCTGCATATTGTTGACTGCATACACTTGTTAGGAAAGAAAGATAATGTCGCCCGGATAGTCGCGGCACTGGACGTGTTTGTGTCCTCGTCCGTGCATGGCGAGGGGTTTCCCAATGTAATAGGTGAGGCGATGGCCTGCGGCGTGCCATGTGTGGTAACTGACGTCGGTGATTCCGCATTCGTTTTGGGTTCTGCGGGCCTGATCGTACGGCCTGCCGATACTGGAGCAATGTCAGAGGCCATTTTGCGGCTATTGCAACTGCCCATTGAGCAACGGGCAGAAATAGGTGCGCTCGGGAGAACCAGGGTTTTGGAGAATTTTGAGCTGCATAAGGTCGCGATTCGCTATGCGTCGCTCTTTGAGCTGTTAGGTAATTCCTACCGCGGCAGGCTGGTGAATTAGATGTGCGGAATTGCTGGGGTACTGGCTGTATCCAGAAACAGAAATGATCTCAAAGCTGCGCTACCACGAATGACGCGCGCGCTTGTGCATCGTGGTCCTGACGATGGCGGAGAGTGGTGGGACGACAATATCGCGGTCGGTTTAGGACATCGTCGACTTTCTATTCTTGACCTGTCATCAGCGGGCCATCAACCCATGGTTTCAGCCTGTAGACGCTTCGTGATTGCTTTCAATGGTGAGATTTACAATCATCTGGAGATTCGCGAACAACTTGGCGTCTCCGAGTGGCGCGGGCACTCGGACACTGAAACTTTGCTTAGCGCAATTTCGCGCTGGGGCGTGCGCCGTGCACTTGAGCTCACTGTTGGTATGTTCGCATTTGCACTATGGGATCGAAAGGCGGGCAAGTTAACGCTCGCGCGCGACCGCTTCGGCGAAAAGCCCTTGTATTACGGTGAAATTGGCGGATTGTTGTTGTTCGCGTCCGAGCTCAAAGCGATCAAGGCGGCGTCGCTATTTGACCTTCGCATCAATCGTGATGCTCTGAAGAGGTTGATGAAGTTCAATTATATCCCGGCACCCTTTTCGATTTACGAGAGAGTCTGGAAATTGCTGCCCGGGACGTTTCTGGAGATTGATCCGCGCGAACTAGGCGGCAAGGTGTTAGCGACACCCACGGAATACTGGTCGATGTGCGATTCCGTGCGGCGCGCACGCTTGGACCCATTTACCGGCAGTGAGGCAGACGCTACGGACCAGCTCGACGGGCTGCTCAGGCGTGCGGTCAAACGACAAATGATTTCTGACGTACCGCTTGGCGCATTCCTGTCCGGTGGAATTGATTCCTCCACAATTGTGGCGCTCATGCAGGCGCAATCGTCCCGACCAGTGCGCACATTCACGATCGGCTTCCATGAGGAAGAGTTCAATGAGGCGCGCTATGCGGCTTCCATAGCGCGACATCTGGGTACAGATCATTCTGAGCTTTACGTTGAGCCCCAAACTGCACTCGACGTTATCCCAAATCTTCCGCAAATGTTTGATGAGCCCTTCTCGGATTCGTCGCAGATTCCAACCTTTCTTGTTGCACAATTAGCGCGGCGACAAGTGACCGTATCCTTATCGGGTGATGCAGGCGACGAACTCTTTGGTGGCTACAACCGGTATTTTCTCGCGGCACAGATGTGGCAAAAAATTGGGTCGGTGCCGCGCTTTATACGCCGGTCTTCAGCCCTCGCGCTGACAGCGATTTCACCTGCGTTATGGAATCGAATGGCACGCGCGCTAGGCCCATTGGTTCCAGGCAATTTGCGGCAACACAATATTGGTGACAAGGTTCACAAGCTCGCGGGAGTGCTGGCGCTTTTGTCGCCAGAGCAGCTGTACGACCGGCTGGTGTCTCACTGGGAGAATCCAGCTGCATTGGTAAAAGGATCAGGGCCAGAATCCTGCGCAGTTAGTTTGCAATCCGAGTTCATCCTTGACCTAGAGTTCCCGGAGCGGATGATGCTCATCGATTCGTTAACGTATTTGCCCGATGACATCCTCGTCAAAGTGGACCGTTCCGCGATGTCAGTCAGTCTCGAAACACGGGTGCCATTTCTGGATCACAGCATCGCCGAATTCGCCTGGCGTCTCCCTATGTCGATGAAAATTAATGGTACTGATGGAAAACGCATCTTGCGCAAAGTTCTTTACCGTTATGTGCCGCAAGCGTTGATGGAGCGCCCGAAGATGGGCTTTGGCGTCCCAATCGAACACTGGCTCCGCGGAGCACTTCGTGATTGGGCTGAGACTCTGCTCGATGAGGCGCGGTTGACGCGGGAAGGTTTTTTCGAGCCTCGGTTGATCCGCGAGCGCTGGACTGAACACTTGAGCGGTCGTCGAAACTGGCACTACTACCTCTGGGACGTCCTGATGTTCCAGGCGTGGCACGAAAAACAAGGTCCGTGAGGTCGAACGTGACGACAAGCTGCAATTGTTAGTTATGAGTCAACCGAAGGTATTGTATTGCGTTAACGCAGGGTGGTTTTTTCTAAGTCATCGTCTCGCTATTGCGCGCGCGGCTTCAGCGCAGGGGTACGAGGTTCATGTTGCATGTGGAATCGAAGGGCCGAGCGAAGCCACCGATATTGAGGCGGAGGGGTTCGCGTGCCACAGGCTGCCCGCGATGCGCGGCCGCGTCGGAATGTTAATTGACATCCTGAGCTTTGCGTTATTGTTCAAGTTGATAGCTACGCTTCGGCCGGCAATCGTTCACAGCGTGACGGCAAAGCCGATAATTATGGCGGGAATTTCGGCGCGGCTGCTGATGATTCCGGGCCGTGTCGCGGCGCTAACTGGTCTTGGCTACTTATTCACCGATAGCAAGAAGCATAGGCTGCTCACACGTGCCGTAGCCTTTGCTATGGGTCTTGGAATTCGTGGTCGGCGAAGTCGACTGATTCTGCAAAATAATGATGATGCTAGTTTGCTAGTGCGATTGCGAACGGTAAATCGCAGGCAGATAACAATTATTCCTGGTTCGGGAGTCGATTTCGGAAAGTTCTCTGCGGCGTCGACACCGGATTGGCCTCCTCTCGTGATACTTCCGGCACGAATGCTCTATGAGAAGGGTGTGCTGGAATTTTGCGAAGCTGCAAAACTTGTGCGTCGAGAAAACTGCCTTTGCCAATTTGTGCTGGTGGGCGGAGCGGATCCAAGGAACCCGTCTGCTATCAAAGAATCGGAGCTAGAGCGAATCTGCGCGGAGTGCGGAGTGGAAAACTGGGGTCTGCAGACTGACATGCCGCGCGTTTTTGCGAAGTCGACAGTTGTTTGCCTTCCATCTTATCGCGAAGGATTGCCGAAGGTCCTCATTGAGGCAGCCGCAGCGCGCCGGGTCATCGTAACGACCGACGTGCCAGGATGTCGTGATATTGTCGATCGCGGTAACGCTGGATTTATCGTTCCGCCGCGTGATGCTTCCGCCTTGGCAAATGCAATTCGGACAGCCATTGAGGACGAACCGCGACGACGGCTTCTCATCGATAAGGCATACAATCGCGCCAAGTCGCTTTACGAGGAGCAGTCGATTGTGGGACAGACGCTCAAGATTTACCACGACTTCATCGCGATTCGCGGCAATTAGACTATTGCCACAAAAGAGCTAACAGTGGACCATTGCCAATTTCGCGCAGACTTCACCACCTTATCGTCGCAGGCGGGTCGATTCGTGTCCGCGACTACGGATACTTCAAGCAAGGTAAGAGTATCCACCACAGGGCCAATGAAGCGATGGTTTGGATTGGCAGGTTGACATTGGTGTCGCGCCAAGTACGCGATTTACTTCGCGTTTACCAAGCTCTGTGTTGCCAAGACGCAAATCAAAGATCAATGGCAAGCTTTGCGATATTGGGAGTTGCTGCCGTTCCTGTTCGTTGTCCCGGTAGAAATGAAATCAGGTCGGCGTGAGGGCCTGGATTTGTAGGCGAATCCCATTGCACCGCTGCTCTGCAAGTGCCTTCCAGGTAGGTGCGCTACGGTACTGCCGTGGTTTTGAGTTGCCCTTTTTTGACCTTCGTTGCGAGAATTAGAAATATGGGCGAGAGAGTACCCCCGCGCTTCGCAGTTTCGCGAGTGCCAGACGCACATTTGCTAACATGTCGAGATTCGTGGCTGCCCGGACGGGCGCGGGAAATTTATGCCTGATGCTCTTATATTGCTCGAGTTGAACGAAATCAACTTCGACGTGGCTCGTCTCTACGCACTAGCTGGCAGGTTGCCGAATTTTTCTCGCCTATTTGCGATTGGCGTCAGCAAGACCTGTTCCGAGCACGAGTATCAGAAGTTAGAGCCATGGATCCAATGGGTGTCCGCGCATACGGGCATGACCGCCCAAGAACATGGAATATTCCGGCTTGGGGACATAGTCGAAAGACCTTTGCCGCAGATTTTTGAGCAGGTTGAATCGGCGGGCTACAAGGTAGGCGCCGTTTCGCCGATGAATGTTGTCAATCAGTTGAGATCGCCTGCGTACTTTGTACCAGATCCTTGGACCGAGACACGCGCGGACTCATCATGGTGGTCGAGGGCAATTTGGCGTGCGCTTAATCAGACTGTAAACGACAACTCTAGCGGCCGGATTTCTGTGCAAAGCGCAATGATAATTGTGGCAGCATTTCTGCGCTTTTCGCAGTGGCGCCATTGGCCACGTTACGTGAGCTATGCCGCGCGCAGTGTCGGGGCGCCATGGCGAAAGGCGATGTTTCTCGATCTGTTGATTCACAATATCCATCTGAACTTGTTCAGGAAGCACAAACCGGATTTCTCAGCGTTGTTCGTCAATGCAGGCGCGCATATCCAGCACCATTATTTCTTCAACAGTAGGTTCGTAGAAGGTGCCGCCCTAACAAATCCTGCATGGTATGTTAATTCGGACTTGGATCCTTTGGGTGAGTTGCTGGAACTTTACGATTGCGTGCTTGGTGACTATTTGTCTCTCGCTGACACAAGTCTGGTGATCGCTACAGGACTGACACAGGTTCCTTATGACAGGGTTAAATTTTATTATCGGTTGCAGAATCACGAGAAATTCTTGAGCTTGTTAGGGATTCGGTGTTGGCGTGTGTTGCCGCGGATGACGCGCGATTTCGTCGTGGAATTCAGCTCGGCCGAAGACTGTCAGCATGCAGAGAGAATTTTGGCTTCCGCTATGGTCCCTGGCACCGGCGAGCGCTTGTTCGACGGGATCGACAATCGCGGATTGAGCCTCTTCGTTACCTTGACTTACGCCCGGGAAATAGACGCCGCCACAACGTTTTCGGCGCACGCTGCCTCGGGGACTCTAAAAGAGCATGTCGTATTTGTTGCGATCAAGAACGGAATGCATTCCGGAACAGGATTTTTGGCTTGCACGGGCAGGGCGGCGGAGTTCGCGCCTGCCGACGGATCTCATATCAGGTGCATACACAAATTGGTAACAGATTTCTTTAAGCTGAAGAGCGTCGGTGACTTGAGGAAAAATTGTTAAAGGCGCCGTTGCTCCGGGGGGTAACCACTTCCTGAAGGCTGGTATGAGGGCCCTGTCGCTACACGCATACAGTTTGAGACATAATCCACATACATTTTGACAAATTCAGGATGATAATGCGTCAAGTGGGGTAGTGGAATTGACAGTGCTGCGTTAGCTGCAAGGGCGTTGGAGACAACTCATGATACCAAGTTTCATTTTGGCCTGCGCTGCCGGACTTGTTGTGTCCCTTGTCGCGATGGTCGTCTTGCGACCAGTCGCGGTCGCACTCGATCTGGTTGACCGACCTGGCGGGCGCAAAACACATCATGGGAACGTGCCCATAGTCGGCGGGCTCGCGATGCTGCTTGGCATTGTGGTGGGCGTTGCGTTGTTGCCAGCCGATTCTGCGCCATCGAGTCTGTTCACAGCGGCCTGTTCCTTGCTGGTGTTACTGGGTTTGCTGGACGACAGGTTCGACCTGTCTGCGCATTCGCGTTTGATCGCCCATGTCGCAATCATTGGGGCGGTGGCGGTTGGCTCACGTACGCTTGTAACTACCATTGGCAATCCGTTTGGTACCGGAGACATCCTTTTTTCGGGTTTTTGGGCGTACCTCGCCACTTTTTTCTTTGTCGTTGGCGCAGTGAACGCGTTCAACATGCTGGACGGAATGGATGGCCTTGCGGGCGCACTGGCTGTGGTTGCGCTGGGCGCGTTTGCCTGGGTGGGAATCAATGAACAGCGATTGGACATAGTGGGTTTGTCGTTTCTGGTCAGCGGGGCAGTCATAGGGTTTTTGTTGTTTAATTTGCCCGCCCGCTTCAATCGCAACTTCAGATGCTTCATGGGTGACGGTGGCAGCACACTGCTGGGATTCGTTCTTGCCTATCTGGGCGTCTCGATAAGCCAGCAGTCGAATGCCGTAGTGCTGCCCGTTTCGGTGCTGTGGTTCGCGGCCATGCCCGTCTATGAGCTTTTGTGGACAATCATCAGGAGAACTTCGCGTGGGCGTTCGCCGCTGAGCGCTGATCGCGAACATATGCATCATTTGTTGTTGGATGCAGGATTCGGGGTCCGCGCGGCGTTTATAGTCCTGGTTTCCATCGGTGTACTTTTGGCGTCGATTGGGTTGGCATTGCACTTTTATGCCGTCGCCGAGTGGATCAATTTCACTGTTTTCATCGTTTGTGGCATTGGCGTCCTGTCGTTTATGTGCCGCGCGCCTTCGTTTCTCGCGCGGCTACCTGCCAGTATGCGCAGAATTGCCGGGGCCAGGATTTCAGGCTACGTGCCGCAGCCTGTTGAACAGAGTGACGGCGCCGTCTGATTCGTCGCCCTGTCCTGAATTTTGTGCCGCTGCGCCCATCCGCCTGATCTTTTTCCTCAGGCTGCGAGCGGATTTTCCCACCGCAAGTCCGCAAACCTCCCAAAGTCGTTGTCGCAGGAAACCAGCACCGCATCGCGGCTGATGGCAATCGCGGCCAGGTGCGCGTCGGTTGTCAGGTTCGCGGCGGTGCCGGTTTGAGCTAACAACCGTTGCAGTATCGGCCAGTGCCCGTCGGCCTCACTGAGCGCGGTTGCCACGGGGCAGGCGAGCCAGGCGCTCACCTTGTCAGCCGCCTGCTTCGCTGTCAGCGGTTTTGGGAACGCGGCGCGGTGGGTCGAGAGCCGCAGAAACGCTAGGATCACGACCCACGGCAGTCCGATGCTTTGATCGCTATTCAGCGCCGCTTCCCACCAGGCGCGCACGCGCGCGTGATGTGCTGAGTCAACGTTGACGGCGTAGAGCAGGACATTCGCATCGACGATTTTCATTTGCGCGCGGCGAGCTTGCGCAGGACTTCGGCATCTTCGAGCTGCGCGGCCGCGGCCAGCGCCTTGTCCAGGTTCATTTCAGGCTCGCCCATCGCAAACACCTGCTCGCGGTAGGGGCGCTGGCTGCCGCGCGTGCCTTTCCCCGCACGCAGACCGGCCCGCAGGGTCCGATTCAGCATGCGGCTGAGGGACAGGTTCTCCTGCTCAGCACGCTGTTTGAGTTCGTCCATCAGGTCGTCGTCGATTCTTACAGTACTGCGCATAGATGGCATCATAGCATCATCAATAATGATGCTATAGCATCAGTTTTTCCAGCCCGCAAAATTGCCGACTTCATTCACTTTTGTCACTGATCTGCCGGTAAAATCTCGCGCTTATGCCCCTAATCCCCGTCCTCCTCTCCGGCGGCTCCGGCACGCGGCTCTGGCCGCTGTCCCGCGAGCTGAACCCGAAGCAGCTGCTCGCACTCACCAGCGATCGCACGATGCTGCAGGAAACCGCGGCGAGGGTGGCTGGAATCGCGGGTGTTGGTGCCCCGCTCGTGGTCTGCAACGAATCGCATCGCTTCCTGGTCGCGGAGCAGCTGCACCAGCTGTTAGGCAAGCCGCCCGCCGGCATCCTCCTCGAGCCCGTGGGTCGGAACACGGCGCCGGCCGTGGCGCTGGCGGCGCATGCGGCGCAGGCGCTGGATGCGAACGCGGTGATCCTGGTGCTGCCGGCGGACCACGTGATCCGCGATGTCGCGGCGTTTCAGGCGGCGGTGCAGCTCGCGCTGCCATCGGCGGAGCAGGGTCTGCTGGTGACGTTCGGCATCGTGCCGGATCGCGCCGAAACGGGCTATGGCTACATCCGGAAAGTTTTGGGCAAGGGCCCGACGTTTTCCATCCAGCAATTCGTCGAAAAGCCGAACGCGGAAAAAGCTAACGAATTCTTCAAGTCAGGCGAGTACCTGTGGAACAGCGGCATGTTCCTCTTCAAGGCCTCCCGCTATCTTGAGGAACTCGAGAAACTGGCGCAGGACATTGCGAAAGTGTGTGCGGAAGCCTTCGCGGGGGCGACACGCGATCTCGATTTCACGCGCGTCCCGGCCGAGGTCTTTGGCAAGTGCCGCTCGGAATCCATCGACTACGCGGTGATGGAAAAGACAGCTAACGCGGTGGTCGTGCCGTTGGACGCAGGCTGGAGCGATGTCGGCTCCTGGGCATCCTTGCACGACGCCTCGCCGCAGGACGAGAACGGCAATGCGATCCACGGCGACGTGCTGACGCACGATACGCGCGGTTGTTATCTGTACAGTGAAGGCCGTCTGATTGCGACCGTGGGTCTTAAGGATCACGTGGTCGTTGAAACCAAGGACGCGGTGATGGTGGCGCCGAAGGATCGCGTCCAGGATGTCAAGAAACTGGTCGAACAATTGAAGGCGAGCGGACGCACGGAGCATTCACTGCATCGCGAGGTGTTTCGGCCTTGGGGCAGCTATGACAGCGTCGAGAACGGCGAGCGCTACCAGGTCAAACGCCTGACGGTGAAACCGGGCGCGTCGATGTCGCTGCAGATGCACCATCACCGCGCCGAGCACTGGATTGTGGTCTCGGGCACGGCCCGGGTTACCCGCGATGACGAGGTGTTCCTGCTGGAGGAGAACCAGTCCACCTACATCCCGATCGGCGCCCGACACCGGATCGAGAACCCGGGTAAAATCACCCTGCATATCATTGAAGTGCAATCGGGCAGCTATCTGGGCGAAGACGACATCGTGCGCTTTGAAGATCGTTACGGTCGCGAAGGCACTAATAAATGACTAAGGTCAAATGACTAACGGCGAGTAACTAAGGAAACCCCTGATTGAATTTGAACAGTTTCAAGGCTTATGACGTTCGCGGCCGCATTCCCGACGAACTCAACGTGGATTTGGCCTACAGGATTGGCCAGGCCTATGCAGGCTTCGTCAAGCCGCGCAGGGTGGCCGTGGGGCGCGATATCCGGCTCTCCAGTAGCGAACTGGCAGGCGCGCTGATCCGGGGTCTGCTCGATTCTGGCGTCGATGTCATGGACATCGGTCTCTGCGGCACCGAAGGCACGTACTTCGCGACCTTTTCGCAAGAGTACGACGGCGGCATCATGGTCACCGCCAGCCACAACCCGCCGGACTACAACGGCATGAAGTTCGTGCGCGAGGGCTCGCGGCCGATCAGCGCCGACACCGGCCTGCAGGAAATGGCCTCCATGATCCGCGATGGGCGACTGCCAACGCCGCCGGCGCGACTCGGTCGCCGCAATGCTGTGGACCTCAACGACGCGTATATCGAGCACTTGCTGAGCTATGTGGACCGCTCTTGCCTCCAGAAACTCAAAGTGGTGGTCAACGCAGGCAACGGTGGCGCGGGTCTGGTGATCGACCGGCTCGAAAAACATCTGCCGTTCGAATTCATCAAGATTCATCACGAGCCGGATGGCACGTTTCCTAACGGCGTGCCGAATCCGATGCTGGAAGAAAACCGTCAGCCGACCATCGATGCCATCCGCAAGCACAAAGCGGACATCGGCATTGCCTGGGACGGCGACTTCGATCGTTGCTTCTTTTTCGATGACCAGGGCACGTTCATTGAGGGCTATTACCTGGTCGGCTTGTTAGCCGAGGCGTTTCTGGAACGCGAACCAGGCGCGCGCATCATTTACGATCCGCGGCTCACCTGGAATACCATCGATGTCGTCACGCGGCTCGGTGGCACGCCAGTGCTGTGCAAGTCAGGTCACGCGTTCATCAAACAGAAAATGCGCGAAGTTGACGCAGCCTATGGCGGCGAGATGAGCGCGCACCACTATTTTCGGAAGTTCGCCTATTGTGACAGCGGCATGATCCCCTGGCTGCTGGTGCTGGAGCGCATGTCGATCACCGGCAAGTCTCTGTCGTCGATGGTGGGCGAGCGCATGAAGGCGTTTCCAGCCAGCGGTGAAATCAATCGCAAGCTGAAAGATGCGGCAGCCTCGATCGCTGCCGTTCGAGCCCGCTATGAACCGACGGCGAAGCGCTTGGACCTGACCGATGGCTTGTCGCTGGAGTTCGACGAGTGGCGCTTCAATTTGCGCAGCTCCAACACCGAGCCGCTGGTGCGTCTCAATGTGGAATCGCGTGCTAACGAAACATTGATGCGCGAGAAGACCTCCGAAATCCTAACTCTCCTCGACAAGGCTTAAATACATGCGTGTTCACTTGATCGCCGCGGCGCGGCCCAATTTCATGAAGATTGCGCCGCTTTATCATGCGTTGGCGCGCGACAGCTGGTGCGAACCACGTATCGTGCATACCGGCCAGCATTACGATGCCAATATGTCGGACGCGTTTTTCAAAGACCTGAAAATGCCGGATCCGCACGTGCACCTCAATGTCGGCAGCGGCTCGCATGCCGAGCAGACCGGTGGCGTGATGATCGCCTACGAAAAAGTGGCAATGACCGAGAAACCCGATGCGATTGTTGTGGTTGGTGACGTCAACTCAACGGCGGCCTGCGCCATGGTGGGCGCCAAGCTCTGGATCGATGTCGTGCATCTGGAAGCAGGACTGCGGTCGCGAGACCGGCGCATGCCAGAGGAGATCAACCGACTGGTGACCGATGCCATTGCCGACTTGTTGTGGACGCCATCCCGTGATGCCGACGCCAATCTGTTAGCCGAAGGCGTGCCGCCAAGTCGTATCGAGTGCATCGGCAATATCATGATCGACAGCTATGAAATGATGCGACCGATCATTGCTGCGGACGGAACCCGCGCATCATTGGGTCTGGGCAAGCGACCCTTTGCGGTCGTGACACTACATAGGCCGTCCAATGTGGATGAGGCGGGGCCGTTAGGTCTGCTGGTCGAGCAATTGCTGGCCGTGAGCCAGCAAATCGATTTGGTGTTTCCGGTGCATCCCCGCACGCGCAAGAAACTACAGGAGTTTGGTTTGTTAGCGCGGCTTGAGGCAGCGAGCTCCATCAAATTGCTGGAGCCGCTGGGTTACGTGCCCTTCATGGGGCTGGTGACCGGCGCCTGTGCAGCCATCACCGATTCAGGCGGCGTACAGGAAGAAACCACCTATTTGGGAATTCCGTGCCTGACGCTGCGCGAGAACACGGAACGGCCAATAACTGTGACAGAAGGCACAAATCGACTGGTCAAGGTGGCGGGTTTGTTGGACGCAGTGAAGCAAGTGGTCGCCGGAAAATGGCCTCGTGGTAGAAAGCCCGATTTGTGGGATGGAAAAGCGTCCCTTAGAGCCGCGGCAAGTTTAAAGAACAGAAAGGCGCGTCAATAGTGAAAGTTACGATTTTCGGCTCGGGCTATGTAGGTCTGGTCACCGGCGCTTGCTTCGCCGAAGCGGGCAACAATGTGCTGTGTGTTGACGTGGACGTCGCCAAAATCGAGCGTCTGAAGCGCGGCGAAATTCCCATTCATGAACCCGGCCTTGACGCGCTCATCGAGCGCAACGTCAAAGCCGGCCGCATCCAGTTCACGACGGACGCCGCCGCAGGCGTGGCCCATGGCCTATTTCAGCTGATCGCGGTCGGCACGCCACCCGATGAGGACGGTTCCGCCGACCTGAAGTATGTGTTAGCAGTGGCACGCACCATTGCGACGCACATGCAGGAATACAGAATCGTCGTCGACAAGTCGACCGTGCCGGTGGGTACGGCGGACAAGGTCCGTGCCGAGATCGAAAAGACATTGCGCGAGCGCGGCGTTTCACTCGAATTTGATGTGGTGTCGAATCCGGAATTCCTGAAAGAAGGTGCGGCGGTTGGCGACTTCATGAAGCCTGACCGCGTCGTGATCGGCACCGACAATCCGCGGGTCACCGAATTGCTGCGCCATTTGTACGAACCGTTCACGCGGCAGAACGATCGGCTGATCGTCATGGACGTGCGGTCTGCAGAGCTGACAAAATATGCCGCTAACGCCATGCTGGCCACTCGCATCAGCTTCATGAACGAACTGTCGCAGATCGCCGAGCGCGTCGGCGCTGACATCGAACGCGTGCGTCAGGGAATTGGTTCCGACACCCGCATTGGCTACTCGTTTATTTTCCCCGGGACGGGCTATGGTGGATCCTGTTTCCCGAAGGACGTGCAGGCGCTGCTGCGATCGGCCGTTGTCGAGGGCTACCAGCCAAAAATCCTGGAGGCCGTGGAGGCCGTCAACGACCATCAGAAATCGCTGCTGGTGCGCAAGATCAAGAAAGTCTTGGGCAACAAGCTCGCCGGCAAACACTTTGCCATGTGGGGTCTTGCCTTCAAACCTAACACCGATGACATGCGCGAAGCACCGAGTCGCGTGATCATCGAAGCGCTTTGGGAAGCGGGCGCCACCGTCAGCGCCTATGATCCCGTCGCCATGGACGAGACTCGTCGTATTTATGGCGAGCGCAAGGATCTCACACTGGCTGTGGATCCGCAGGCGGCGCTCAAAGGCGCTGACGCCTTGATCATCGTGACCGAATGGCAGATGTTCCGCAGCCCGGATTTCGACGTCATCAAGTCTGAGCTCAAGCAACCGATGATTTTCGATGGTCGTAATCTCTACGACCCGGCACTCATGAAGTCCTTCGGTATTCGGTATTTTGCCGTGGGACGCGGCGAGTCGGTCCTGGCCTAACGAAATCGGCCTAACGAAATGGATTGATAACCTGCAGATTGCCGAATCGCTGTCCATGTTGCAGGTCTGCGGTCAGCAGCACCCGACACTTGGCGTCAATGGCGCTTTCGATGATCAGGCAATCCCAGAACGACACTTTGTCCCTGCCGCGACGCCGCGTAGCACGCCAGATGATGGCCGGATGAACCGTCAGGACTTCGAACCCGGCGTCGCTGGTCTGTTCCAATTGCATCCTTGCATATTCGGTATCCAGGCGAAGTTTGGCGGTCAGCGCTACGAATGCCTCCTGCAACACCTGGGTGCTTATGCATATCGATTCGCCCGACGTCGACATTTTCGCGAGAACTTCGCCCGCCACCCGTTGCTTGGCCGGGTCGCGACTATCGAACAGATACACCAGGATGTTGGTGTCAACAAACGCCCTACCGCTCATGCAGGTCGCTGCGGTTCCACGCCTTGCTGCTGCGGCCGCCGCTTGCCCTTGCTTGTTCGATAAACCGTTGCATGCCAGTCGCGCGCTGCTCTTTACCAACGTAGCTTTCCAGGTAATTGCGAAGCAGGGCATTGACCGAAGTGCCCTGATCGAGCGCGCGCTTTCGCGCCTCGAGGAGCACTGAGTCGTCAATAACAACTGTCAGGTTAGCCACGGTGGTTCCTGTGTAACACGGAATCAGTGTAGCACATATTACTGCCTCCAAAAGCCTTGATCTTGAGACTGTATAAACATACAGTTAGAGCATGTCAACTCCCCTCAAGGGCCGCGGCACCGGGCTCGCTCCACCCAATCGCTTTGCGCGGCAACATGCGGAAAACGTGGACGATGGCTGGCCGCAGGATCCGGACGAATTCCTTGGCGCGCCGGGCGCGCCGCGCACCAAAGTGCATCCGGACAAGGCCAAACGCGTTCTGACGACTAACAACTCGCCCGATATCTTTTTCGAGCAGTCGCTCAATCCCTATCAGGGCTGCGAGCACGGTTGCATCTACTGCTACGCGCGCCCCAGCCATGCCTATCACGGTCTATCAGCGGGGCTCGATTTCGAGACGCAGATTTTCGCCAAGCACGATGCCGCCCGGTTATTGGAGGCGGAGCTGAGCCGTCCGGGTTATCAATGCAAACCCATCATGCTCGGAGCGAACACCGACCCCTGGCAGCCCATCGAGCGCGACCTGCGCATCACGCGTGCGGTGCTGGAAGTGCTGGTGCGTACTCGCCATCCGCTGCACGTGATTACCAAGGGCGCGGGCGTGCTGCGTGATATCGATCTGCTGGCGGATCTGGCCAAAGACGGACTCACCAGCGTGTTTATCAGTTTACCGACGCTGGACGACGCCATAAAACGCGTGCTGGAGCCGCGAGCTGCGTCGCCGGGCGCGCGCCTGCGGATCATTGAGGCTTTGTCGGGGGTAGGCGTGCCCGTGGGCGTCATGGTCGCACCGGTCATTCCGGTGCTAACAGATCACGAAATGGAAAGCATTCTGCAAACCGCGAAGGCCGCGGGCGCACAGCGCGGCGCTTACATCCTGCTGCGGTTGCCTCGCGAAGTGAAAGACCTGTTCCGCGACTGGCTCGCGCAGCACTTTCCGCTGACGGCCGCGCATGTGATGGCACAGGTGCAGGACCTGCGCGGCGGCCGTGACAACGATTCCGCATTCGGTACCCGCATGTCGGGGATGGGTCCGGTCGCTGACCTGATCAAAAAACGCTTCGAAGTCGCTTGCCGCAAATGGGGATTGGCCACAGGGCGTGGGGCGAGTCTGGACTGCAGTCGGTTTCAAAAGCCCGTGACGCTGAGTCCGCAAATGTCTTTGTGGTAGGTGGTTTAAAGTATTGATAGTCCATATTGAAAAAGCTATAATAGCTCTATGAAAAAAGCCAGTATTACTGAGGTCAAGAACAACCTCAGCGCCCTGATCGACAGTGTTCAGAACGGCGCGCCGCTGCTGATCATGGATCGAGGCCGTCCGGTCGCGCGTCTTGACGCCGTTCGTGGTGCGCCAATGGGTGACGATGGCCGACTGGCGCGTCTGATCCGGGACGGCATTGTCCGGCCGGCGCGCGGAGTCCTGCCTAAGTCCGTTCTAGGCAGCAAGCCGCCGAGAGCGGGCGAGGGGTCGTCCGCGCTTGGCAGGTTGCTGGACGAGCGCCGCGACGCACGATGAAGTTCTGGGATTCATCGGCGGTGCTGCCGCTGCTGGTTGCAGACGCTGAGAGCTCCGCCATGATGGCGATCATGGCCAGGGATTCGTCGGTGCTCGTCTGGTGGGCTACCGAGATCGAGTGTGCGTCTGCAGTCGCGTGTCTTGAGCGCGACGGAGCGCTCGACGAAAAGGCCACGACCATCGCGTTTGAACGACTAAGGCAACTCGCGGCCGGCTGGCAAGAGATCGACGCCAGCGACGCGGTTCGCGAGACTGCAGTCCGCTTACTGAGGGTTCACCCGCTACGTGCCGCCGACGCAGCTCAGCTTGCCGCCGCGTTCATTGCGGCCGAGCGCCGGCCGCCGTCGCTTGAATTTGTCACGCTCGATCTGCGTCTCGCTGCTGCCGCGCGCAAGGAAGGGTTCATGCTGGTCGATATTCACGCCGCTGAATGATTCGCGCGGCGATGGTAGGCGATACTGGGATCGAACCAGTGACCCTTGCCGTATGAAGACGCAACAGGGCTTCCGCCGCTCCGGCTTGTCCGCTTCACCCAGAAGGTCCCGTGTTCCGGTTGCAATTATTATCGAGTTCCGATAACGTATAAATATGATAGAAAGCTTTGGCAACCGTTTGGCCGAGGATCTTTTCTACGACCGGCGATCCAAGGATATTCGGGCTTTCCTTGCGGATCTTTTGCGTGTAGCGCGCCGCAAGGTTTTATATCTGCACGACGCTGCGGAGCTGACCGACTTGCGGGTGCCGCCAGGGAACCGGCTTGAGGCTCTCAAAGGGCGTTGGAAGGGCTTCTACTCGATCCGTATTAACGATCAATGGCGGGTTGTGTTTCGGTTTGAGCGCGGCAACGCGTCAGATGTGAGAGTCATTGAACACCACTAGGGAAGCTCTGCACAGGTAACGCGGGCGCGGCCGAGACGGATTTTTTCACTGGCAAGGAACGACGAGTGATGTGTATCGAGATACATGAGCGAG
>JAYVJR010000006.1:0-76659 GCA_043769085.1 Gammaproteobacteria bacterium | reverse complement strand
CCAACCAACACCACTTGATCCGAATACCACTCCGGCAACACAACAAAAATGCACGGCATGCAGCTGTTCCCCAATTTCCATGCCTTTTTCAACGGCCTGTTAGAGAACAGGCAGAACGTGACATTGCACCCGCGTCCCAAAAGCGATTGCCGCGAATCCAGTGACCGGCGCCGTCGGTTCTGGCGTCCGCCGCTGGTGGCATTGCTGCTGGTGTTTGCGGGCGCTGCTGCGTTCGCTGATTCAGTCGAGTCAACGGCGCGCTTCACGCGTTTCGGTGCGGACGAGGGATTGGCGCAGGGTGCCATCCACGCGATCACACAGGATCCAACCGGATACATTTGGCTTGCCACGGAAGACGGCCTTAATCGCTATGACGGCTATGCGCTGACTCACATCATGCGCGATCGGGAAACTGTCAATGGTTTGCCTAACAACTGGGTCGCGGCACTGGCTCAGGACCAGAAAGGGCAATTGTTGGTCGGTACTGCGGGCGGCGGCGTAGTGCGTCGCGATCCGGTCAATGGTCGCTTTTTTCCTTTGCTGGACGCGAATGGCAAACCGCTCGTCGATCCGCGCGCCCAAGTACGCGCGCTCTACATCGATGCGGATCAGCGCTTGTGGGTTGGCACTCGCAATGCGGGTTTGCGGGTTGTCGATTTGCGTAGCAACGAAGTCCGAGATTTCCGGCGCGATCTGACGGGTGCGGCGTCGCTGAGCGATGACTCGATCTTCGCAATTGCCGCCGATGTCAACGGCGTCATCTGGGTTGGCACGGCGCTTGGCATAGACTCGATAGATCCCAAGAGCGGCCGTGTTACCTCGCGCACCGCTCGTCTCGCGGCCTCGTTAGGGGTTAGATCCGGTCCGGTGAAGGTGCAGGTCCTGCGGGTCGATTCGCGCGGCGCGATCTGGATAGGCACCGACCACGGGCTTGCCCGCTTCGATCCGGTATCGGACGCGTTTGAAGCAATTCGGCGCAGACAGGGCGATGCTAACAGTCTACCGAACGACAATGTCACCGCAATCCTTGAGGACGCCGAGCAACGCCTCTGGGTCGGTACCGTTGATGGGCTGGCGTTGCTGGATCGGCGCACCTACCGCCTAACGATCTTCCGCAACTCACCGGCGGATTTGTCGAGTTTGCCCGACAACCACATCGTGAGCTTGTTCCAGGATCGCAGCGGGCTCCTGTGGGTGGGCACCAAGTCCGGCGGCACGGCGCGCTGGAATCCGCGCTCCTGGTCCTTCGGACACCGACAGCTCGGCAAGGGAGAGGAAAACAACATCGCATCATTCGTCGAGGACCGGCAGGGAACTCTGTGGATCGGGACGTTAGGCTCAGGCCTGTTCGCCCAGAATCGGGCAACCGGCGCGTTGACGCGCTATCGCCACGATCCGCGCCGCGCGTCGAGTCTGAGCGATGACAATATTATGGCGTTGGCGGTCGATGACCAGGATCGAATCTGGATCGGCACAATGATGGCAGGCGTCATGCGCCTCAACCCGCGCACTGGTGAAATCAAGCGCTTCACGCATGATCCTGCCGATCCCGGGTCGCTCGGGGCACCCGGTGTCATGTCGCTGCTGCGCGATTCACGAGGTCGTATTTGGGTAGGCACGTACGGTGGTGGGCTGGCGCGTATCGACGCTGATACCGGGGCGGTGACCCGCTATCCGATCCGGCGCAATGGCGCTGCTGGCTTGTCGAGCGATCGTGCCACGGCACTGGCCGAAGACCTCACGGGCCTTGTCTGGA
Source organism: Gammaproteobacteria bacterium (assembly GCA_043769085.1). GTDB lineage: Bacteria > Pseudomonadota > Gammaproteobacteria > Steroidobacterales > Steroidobacteraceae > UBA964. The sequence continues at coordinate 74,903 of JAYVJR010000006.1, read as the reverse complement.
TTGGCACCGACGGCGGCGGAATCAACGTCCTGGACCCAGCGTCAGGGAAATTCCGGGCCTTCGTTCATGCGCCGGATGATCCCAGGTCACTGAGCGCGGATACCGTGTATGCCGTGCATGTCGATGATCGCGGCGGCGTGTGGGTAGGAACGCGCGGTGGTGGTCTGGATCAGGTGATTGGCACGCCGGTAGGCACCCAACCGCTGGTTTTTCGAAATTATTCCGAATCTAACGGACTGCCTAACAGCACCGTTTACGGCATCGAATCCTCGGCGAACGGATTGTTGTGGTTAAGCACAAATCGTGGCTTGGCACGCCTGAACCCTGCGGACGGGCAGGTGCGCAGTTTCGGTCGCAGCCAGGGACTGCAGAGCGACGAGTTCAATTTCGGCGCGCACTACCAGAGTCCGTCCGGCGAATTGTTCTTCGGCGGCGCACGCGGCTACAACGCGTTTTTCCCCGGCCGGCTGCGTTTCAACGAAATGCCGCCGCCTGTGGTACTGACCGAGTTCGCGAAGTTCAATGCGCCGGTTGATTTCGGCAGCTCGCTGCAGTCTGTTGCCGGGATAGGTATCGGCTACCGTGACGATGTGGTGACTTTTGGGTTTGCGGCCCTGGATTTCACCGCCCCCGCAGCTAACAGCTACGCGTACATGCTGGAGGGGTTCGACCAGAACTGGGTCGAGGTGCAACACGAGCGCCAGGCAACCTACACCAATCTTGCGGGAGGACACTACGTCTTCCGCGTTCGCGCCGCGAACAGCGATGGCGTATGGAATGAGCGTGGCCTGGCGATGCCGCTAGATGTCGCGACGCCGCCATGGTTGAGCTGGTGGGCCACCCTGTTGTACGTGCTGGCTTTTGCGCTCGCGTTGTGCGCGGTCTGGGCTGCGCAACAGCGCAAGCTGCAACGCGAAGCGAAGTACACCAGTCGGCTGAGCGCCGAAGTCGCCGAGCGCACTGTGGAGTTGGCGCAGCGCAATCTGGACCTCGAAAAGGCCAACAAACAGTTGCAGGACGCCAGTATTACCGACCCGCTAACCGGCCTGGGAAATCGCCGCTTTCTGCACCATGCGATTGCCAAAATCTTTGCGCAGCATGCGACGTCCAGCGAGGCCCGGCAGCGACCACGATTCGTGTTTATCATCGTCGATCTCGACAACCTGAAACCGATCAACGACCAGTACGGTCACGAAGGCGGTGACAACGTACTCATCCAGGTGTCCGACATTCTCAAGCGGTTATGTCGCGCTTCAGATTTTGTCGTTCGTTGGGGCGGCGATGAATTCGTGATGATGTGCCATGGCGCGAATCTTGAAAGTGCCGCCGTGTTAGCCGAGAGGCTGCGCATGACCGTTGCCAAGCAGATATTTCGCGCTCATGCCGGCCAGGCTGTGCGCACCAGCTGTTCCATCGGCTTTGCGCCGTTTCCGTTTGTCGACTGCTCGCCGGATAGCGTCAGCTGGGAGCAGGCACTCGCTCTCGCAGACTTGGCGATGTACCAGGCCAAGCGAGCGCGAAATGACTGGGTTGGCTGGGCCGGCACGTCGCTTGCGGCCGACGTGCCGAATCTAGACAAGCTGATTGAGGCAGATCATGAGGCCATGATCAGGCAAGCCATTCTCGAGATTCGACGTAGATCGCAAATCACGGACGATACGGTCGACAATTTACGAGCGCTAAGCAGTCGCAACCATAGCGACCTGCGATAAGTAATTAGCAGATCGACGCGCTGGCATTCCCAATCGCCGACCTGCTGCTGGCGGCAATTTGACACTGCTCTTATGTGACCCAAGTCTCACTTTGCAGGCTGCACACCGCCGTTAGAGCGGACGCCGTCACATTTTATTCCGACCAAGATACGCGCCATGGATTCACATCGGCAGGCAGAGATCATTCAAATGCGTGGCAAGAAATCAATGGCGGTTGGTGTCGTTCTGATAGCGGCGGTTGTCGGTGCACTCTGCATCGGCACTACCGACGACCTAGATGCGACTTCCAGTACCGGCGTCGCCCAGCAACTGGCAATAGCCCTGGTTCCTTCCCAACCCGGCAGCCGCGCCGTAATGCCTGGGCCACTCACGGGTTTCAAGAATCTCCAGGACAACGAATCGAGCCCCTACTCACAGGAAGGCGATACCAAAGCGCCGGCCCGCCCGCCAACTATTAGACACTTAATGGCTGCCGCTGCAGCCGCGGCGAATTCCCAGCCAATGGATCCGGCGCGCGTCAGTAAGCGGCTCGCGACTCTGTCGCGTGCCAACGGCGATCGTCTGATTGAAGTGCTGGTACGTCACGAGTACAACCCCAGTGACGCCGAGCTCGCGCAGATCGATGCACTGGGCGGCCAGGTGTTGCGCAGCTACGAGAATTTCCCGTTCATGGCTGTCAGACTTCCGGCCAACCGGGTCGGCGAACTGGCTCGCTCTAACAATGTTAGCTTCATGGATATCAATGTCCGTGTCCAGAGCGCCTCGGCCTCGGCTCGCCAGACGGCCTCCGTTCCGCTATCGGGAGCTGCCACCAGCTATCCAGTTTCGACGAGTGTGGGTGTGGCGGTGGTGGACTCCGGCGTGGCCGTTCACGCGGACCTCAATGTGGTGGATCGCGTTGCATTCAACGACGCGCGCACGAGTTTTTTCGGCGACATGTACGATGGCTTCTACGACTACACCTACCGCGAGAGCTATGGATCGGAACCCTGGAGCCATACACCTTGGGTTGAAAAAGGCGACGACGGCGCGGAATTGACCGGCAAGATCCACCTTCGGACTGGCAACTGCCCCGCTGGTGATGCGACCGAACAGTGTCTTGAGATCAGCGCCAATTCGACCACCAGCACCGCGATCGAGCGGCCAGTGTCTTTGATCGGTGCGCGCGAAGCCTGGCTGGGAATCCGTCACATGGTGTCGGGCGTTAGCTCCAGTGCAGCTTTTGTTGTCGAAGCGTCGAGCAATTTCGGCCTGACGTGGAGCACGGTGACGACGTTTAGTGGGGCATCGAGCGGCTATCAATCCTACAACGTGACGCCATACCTGGGTCCGTTGATGAAAATTCGCTTTCGTGTCACCGACACGGATCCGACTGCCACGCTGCGCGTCGATGACATTGATGTCTGGTACCGCACCAGCACATTTTATCGCGATGATTTCGAAACGTTGTCGTACAGCGGCAACTCCTGGGGCAATGAACTTTGGCCGGGCCCCTGGACCGAGACCGGCGACGGTACTGTCTCGGCGAGCGCCGGGACAATTTACACGGGGCTCGGTTCGACCTGCCCGACGTCTGGAAACGCCTGCATGCGGATCGACGCCGGTGGCGGTGTCAATGATTCCATCCAGCGTTCTTTGAACCTGAGCGGCGTTTTCGCGGCTGCTCTGTCCTTCGACTACCGGATGGTGGCGGGCGCCACGCCCGGAGCCATCGTGCTTGAAGCATCGAAAGATGCGGGGGCTACCTGGACGCAACTCGATCGTTTCAGTTCCAATGTCCAGGGCTTCGACAAACGCTACGACCTAACGCCATTCGCGACTGCCAATGCGCAGATCCGTTTTCGCGTCACTAACGCAGTCGCGGGCACCGTGCTACGCATCGACAATGTGGAAGCCAACATCGAGCGCGGCAATGCTAACGACCAACTCGGTCACGGTACGCATATTGCGGGCATCATCGGCGGCAATGGCGGCTCCTCAGGCTTGCAGCCCGGCGTGGCACGCGGTGCGCGCATTCATCAGGTGCGCGTGTTAGACGGCCGTGGCCGCGGCACCGTGGCCGATCTGATCGCCGGCCTCGACTGGATCTACACCAATGGCCAATCGAAAGGCATCAAGATCGTCAATATGTCGCTCGGTGCCGGTGTCAACGAGAGCAACACGACCGATCCGTTGGTCTATGCGGCCGAGCGCTTGTGGGACAAGGGATTCGTCGTGATCGCCTCGGCCGGCAACTACGGCATTTTTGGCAACATGACGATCACCAGCCCGGGCAACGCGCGCAAGATCATCACCGTCGGTTCATTGACGGACATGGGCACCGGCAGCAACTATGCCGATGACTTCGTCTCGCTGTACTCATCGCGTGGTCCGACCCTGATCGATCATGTGTTGAAGCCCGATCTGATCGCGCCGGGCAACCGGCATGTTGCAACCATTCCGAGCGATTCGCGCCTGAAGGCGGCTTTTCCGATCCGCATGTTTGCCTGTAGCACCGGCTGCAGCGGACTCTACATGGAGATGTCGGGCACCAGCATGGCGGCGGCTCAGGTGTCGGGCGCGGCACTACTGATGCTAACAAAATCGCCCACGCTGAGTCCTGCAACGATTAAGGCCCGGCTGATGCGCTCGGCCCGCAAGATCGCCGGCAGTGACCCAACGGCGACCGGTGCCGGTGTGCTGAACGTGATCGCGGCGCTGAATGACACTGGTGTGGTGTCAGGTCAGGCGCTGTCACCGTTGATGTCGCGTTCCGATCAGGGCTCCGCGATTATGGTTGAGGACACGGCCGCCCTATGGGGCAACGCCGCCTGGGGCGCCGGGTATTTGTGGAATAACGGGTACCTCTGGTCTAACAATTTCACAGCTGCCAATGGTTACCTGTGGAGTGATGGCTATCTGTGGAACAACGGCTACCTTTGGTCGAATGGCTACCTATGGAACAATGGCTATCTGTGGAGTAACGGCTACCTGTGGGCCAATGGCTACTTGTGGGATAACGCTGTCGATGGCGGTGACGGTCTGGCTGGTGCCAGCAGTTCAAGCTTCGACCTGATTGCAGACTGAGTGGTCGAAAATCCGTGCCTTATTGATTCCTGGTTGGCGACTTCAAACCAATGTCGCGCCGTCTGCATCTAACAGCAATATGACTGATACCGCTGTTCTGAGAGCGCACCGTGCATTGCTACTATGGGCGGTGATCACTTCTTGGTGCTACCCGGCAGTCGCTGGTACCCAGGCGCTGCCGACCGGCCAATGTCGACCTGACCGAGAGGGGCCGGTGGTCGAACAGGCGGGGTTTCCACACCGTGAGATTTCTGAGTACATTCTGCCGTTTCAAACTGGCACGCCACGGCTTGTCTGGCGCACAACCAGCCATTTTAATCCCGGCAATCGAGGTGTGGGTCTCTATGCAATCGATTTCGAAATGCCCATTGGAACGCCTCTGTTAGCAGCACGAGCGGGCATTGTGGTCGCCGTACAGGCAAGGTTTCCAGATGGAAACGATACAGACCTGGAAGAGAATTTTGTCATGGTGCGGCACGTTGACGGTACTGTCGCACGTTACATTCATCTCAAGAAAAATGGCGTTCTTGTCAGACTCGGTAACAAGGTGCGACAGGGTCAAAAAATTGCTTTGAGCGGCAACACCGGCCAAACTGGCGGTCCGCATCTGCACTTTGATGTGCAGCGGTGTGGGCCGAATCTGCCGCCGAACTACAACAAACTACCGTGCGGCATGACCGTTCCGGTGACTTTTCGCAATGCGGGATCTAACGTGTGCGGGTTGTTGCCGGGACGCCGCTATCCCGACGACAATGCCGGGCTGGTTCGCTAGGTTGAACGAACTTCGACGGGGACAGTGGCGAGTCGTCGCAGGAGTGTCCGCCGGCGGGCAAGTGGCCACCAATCGTAGAGCAGTACCTCAATGGGGCGCCACATGGCCACCCAACCGAGAATCAATAGGCCTTCGTCCACAATCGCGCTGTCGACGATGACTGTCTGAGATATCAGCGCACGACGTAGCAGCAAACACGCAACCAAAAACAGCAGCCCTATTACCAGGCTGACGATGCCGTAACGAAACAACTTCAAAAGTTCATTGCGCAGTTGTCGTTCGCGATAGGCAAAGTAGTGGTTAACAGCCTCCGGGAGAGTCCGGGCAGAATCGCTTTGCGCTTCGGAAATCGGCAAATGAACGATCAACCTTAGTGGCCGTCGACCTCCAGCTTCGCTGCACGCGTCTAACAAATATGCCGCGGCGTTCTCGTCCAGGTCTTTTTCATGGAAAGGCGCCGGATCCAGCGTGTGGAACAACTGGCGCACTTCGTGCAACCGAATCTCTATTAGGGTGTCGCCGTTCTCGCGTCGATAGGCGGGGTTTGCTGAATTGTTTGCCATGTAAGTAACGTCGGGAGTCCGTTAGCGCGGGCGCCGATTTGTCGTTGCATCCCAAAACGGCATTGGGCCGTATTCCCACGCCCATGGAACACCAACATCGCCCACAATTAAATGGACAATTGCCGGAAACGCGGGTTCCGCGCGAACGTCATTCGACAAAATCACCACACAGCGTTTTCGTGCCTCGACACAAACCCAGGTATTGCCGGTCGTGTCGTTGTGGCCACCCTTGAAAAAACCCGGACCTTGCGGGCCGTTGAAAGCAATGAAACCCAAGGCGGCGAATAAGTTTGGAAATTGTGCAGCTTCGGGCTCTGGTTGAAGACTTGGAAACTGAGTTTTGGTTTTAATCGGAAGTTGCGGGCGGACCATTTCGGCGCGAGCCGCGGCGCTCAAACGATCGCCGCGCACAATGCTTGCCGCGAGTTGCGCCATGTCGTTGATCGTGGTGTCCATCGAGCCTGCGGTGCGCACGCGGCTGCGTTCGTCATGCGGTTCCACTTTGCCACCGATGCCAAATCCATCGGCCAGGTTGGGGCGGAAGTCATCTCGCCAGATCAGACTAGTGCGTGACATGCCGTTAGGCTCGAAAATGCGTCGATTCATTTCTGCGCCCACAGCAAATTCCAAGCCACGCTCCAGGACGAACTGCAGGAGCAGTATTCCAGCGCCCGAGTACGCGTACCTCGCGCCAGGGTCAAAGTGAATCCGCAATTTTCCGTCTGGCTCCATAAAGGCGAAATTGTTAAAGCCGGCGCTATGGGTCAGCAAAATGCGAGCTGTGATTTTGCGCCAGCGTTCATCGCCCTCAAGCCCCACCCAGGGCGCATAAGCGCGTTCATCGGCCTCACTCGAATAGCTGGGTAAAGACTGTGGCAGATAGTCGGCGATAGGCCGATCCAGATCGAGACGACCTTCATCGACGAGCTGCATGACCAGATATGCGAATGCGGATTTCGTCAGAGACGCGCCATACATCACTGTATCGTCCAGCAGCGGCTCGTTGGCGGCGTTGCGAACGCCGTAAGCTCTGCAAAAAGTGACCTGTCCATTGTCTACGACTGCCACCGCCAGCCCGCGCGCACCGGTAGCAACCATGGCCGCCCGAACGGTTGAGTCGATGGTGGCAATCTGCGCAATTGCAGGCTTGTTAGGTAGGGCGAGCGTGGTACACGACGATTGTGTGAACACCGCGAGCGTAACAGCCAGCAAGGCTGGCAGCGAGCTACGAAGCTTTGAAGTTTGAGCCATGGTGTTGGGACCCATCATAAAGCAAACGATTCGATGCGTTGTACCAAGACAGCCCGCAGGTCACATAGGCGGGTCTGATGTCGCGGCTTAGCGCCTTAAAAATGTAACCAATCGGCGGGCTCAAGCATCTAACAGTAAGCAGGTAACGAACCGACCTTGCGACAGTTCGCTGTCCATCTGGTTTTTCGCGGCCTGTTGCGGCTCGTACCTTTGGCGTGCGTTCCGTCAACGATAGTGCGCCAACTCCGATCTGACAAACAACCAACCCCTGAGGATTGTGTATGAAACTTATGTCGCCGTGGACTGCGTTTTTGCCTGCAATTGTGTTTGCGATGCCCTTTGCCGTGACCATAGCAGCGAGTCAACCCGAGACGATAGAAGTTCGGAAAGTCACCGTGTCGATTCATGGGTTGGACAGCAGTCGGCCGAACGATGCTGCGGCGCTGTACCAACGCCTGCGCACTGCAGCGCGCAATGTGTGCAGTGAACATGGCAGCAAGGACATGGCGGCTAGAAGCGATGCAAGGCGCTGCGACGCGACCGCGCTCGAGCGCGCAGTAAAATCGGTCGACAGGCCGTTGGTCACCGCAGCGCATAGGCAATGGCGGCAGAAACGAGGCACTCGGTCCGCTGAGCTAACGCCGGCGCGTGGGCTATAGCCGGATTCTGCGTCCGAGGCCCCGTAGCCGCGGGTCTAGCGCCCAAAGAATTTTGCCAAGTGTCAGATCGCGCGCGCCGCCTATAATGGCGCGCGATGATCTACTCACTGCTGCGCTGGGCACATGTGCTGGTGATGGGCTACTGGCTCGGCAGCGAGCTGGTGATCAACGCGTTGACGCACTACATCGCGCGTGCAAGCTCGCTCTCGGGCGCGGAGCGTATGAAGTTGTGGGATTTCCTGCTGGACGTCGATCAGCATGTGCGCAACGCGATGATTCTCTCGGTGCCGCTTGGCTTCTCGCTCGCTGCGATGCTCGGCCTGGTGCCCATCCAAGGTATCTGGATGTGGGCGCTGTGGATCGGATCGGCAGCGTGGTTCTGGCTCATGTGGCTCGCGCATTTGCGCCGTAATGCGCCGCAGGGTGTTGCGCTCGCGCGCTGGGACTGGCGCATTCGTTACCTGCTGATGGCGGCGTTTGCTGGCACTGCGCTATGGTCACTTGCAACAGGCGGTCCGATCGCCGGGAAGTGGCTCGCATTGAAAGTGTTGCTGTTTGTCGGCGGAGTTGTCTGTGGCATCGTTGTGCGCTGGTATATCCGTGAGGCATACCGGAGTGTGTTGCCCGCCATTGCGGCTGACCGCGCAGGTGCCATGGAAAACAGCGAATTCCAGCGACTGATGCGTGGTGCGACCTGGGCGCTGGTCGTGTTGTGGGTGTTGCTGTTCACCATCGGTGCACTCGGGGCGCTGAAACCGTTCTGAATTTGTACTTGCGGCGCAGCGTCTTGCGGCCAGCGGTTACAATTGACTGGTGGAAGTCGGGCCGGAAACTTTAGAATCCACTGAGGTCCCGGCGCAGCCACATTAATTGTCAGTTCCATGAGCTTGTTATGAATTTATCGGTACTACTTTGGGGCATACCGCAGGCGATGCGCGCGGTGGCCAGGATGTATCCGGACTACGCCGCGCGGTTGCGGGAGCGAGATCTGGTCGCGCAGATCCGCTTGCGGGACCAGCCCGATGGTCGCTGGATTCAGCTTGATAAAGGCAAGGTCCGTTCGGGCGCGGGGCTGCACGCCAAGCCAGACATCACAATCCATTTTAAGAACAAGGCCATTGCCGAGAGTTTCCTGACGCCGCCTTTCGACATGCTGGCGCGCATCGACGCCGCCAAAAACTTCAAAGTCGGCCTCGACGGCCCGGACGACCTCGCCGTGTGGTTCATGCAGACCTTGGCGCGCCTCGAATCGGTGACCTGGAAGAAGGGCACCGACATGGGCGATGGGGTCGTCCGCTACACCAACGGCACCAACAGCGGTCCGATCTTCGTCTACGTCAAGGATGGCAAGATCCTGCGAACGACGCCGATCGATTTCGACGATGAAGACGCGCCGTCCTGGACCATCACCGCGCGCGGCAAGACTTTCAAGCCCTTGCGTCGCACCACTGTCGCGACGCACGCGGCCTGCCTCAAGTCGATGGTGTATTCGAAGAACCGCATCCTCCACCCTATGAAGCGCGTCGACTTCGACCCGGACGGCGAACGCAACATTCAGAATCGCGGCAAGTCGAAGTTCGTGCGCATCAGCTGGGACGAGGCGCTCGAGCTTGTTAGCAAGGAGATCAAGCGCGCCAAAGCCGTCGGTCCCGGTGCAATTTGTGTTGCCAACGGCTCGCACCACCAGTGGGGCAACCTTGGCCATTACATGAGCGCGTTCAATCGCTTCTGGAACCTGATCGGCGTCACCAAGCTGGTGCATACGCCGGACAGCTGGGAAGGCTGGTTCTGGGGCGCGATGCATCACTGGGGCAATAGTTTGCGTCTCGGCTGCCCCGAGTTTTACGGCACGGTCGAAGACTGCCTGAAGGAAGCCGAGCTGATCGTGTTCTGGTCCAGCGATCCGGATGCAACTTACGGCTTTGATGGCACCGAACGCCGCGAGTGGGCCAAGCAGCTGGGCATCAAGATGGTGCACATCGATCCGCACTTGAACCACACGGCCGCGCACCTGGGCGGCAAATGGATCTCGCCGAAGCCAGGCACGGATCCCGCGTTCGCGCAGGCGTTGTGTTATGTCTGGATCACCGAGGGCCTCTACGACAAGGAATTCATCGACAAGCGCACCACCGGCTTCGATCAGTGGAAGGCTTATATTCTCGGTGAAAGCGACGGCATCCCGAAGACGCCCGATTGGCAGGAACTGGAGACTGGGATTCCCGCGCGAGATGTGCGTGCGTTAGCCCGTGAGTGGGGTACCAAGAAGACCTACCTCGGTGCCGGTGGTTGGGGCGTTGGTTTGGGTGGCGCTGGTCGCGGCCCGATGGGCATTCAGTGGGCGCGCATGATCACCATCCTCGGTGCCATGCAGGGTTATGGTCGTCCGGGATCGAATTTCGGCAATCTGCAGTTCGGCTCGCCGCTCGATTTCAACTTCTACTTCCCGGGCTACGGCGAGGGTAGTTTTTCGGGCGAGATGATGACCAGCGCTAACACCGCGAACAATTACCAGCGCATGCCGCACATCCTGACCATGAGTTCCGTGCGACAGGCGATTCCGCGCATGTGGTTCCCAGAGGCCATCATGCAGGGCAAGGCGATGGGCTATTTGACGGACGTCGCGTCGATCCAGGGCCAATTCTTTCCCTTCGGGTATCCATCGCCGGGGCATGTGCGCGTCGAGATGCTCTACAAGTACGGCAGTTCGTCTCTCGGCACACAGGTCGAATCGAATCGCTGGATACGAGCGTATCAACACGAGAGCCTGAAGTTCGTTGTCAACCAGTCGGTGTGGTGGGAGGGCGAGACGCCGTTCGCGGATGTGATCCTGCCGGCCTGCACGGTGTTCGAACGCTGGGACATCGGCGAGTGGTACAACGTCGGCGCCGGCTATGTGCACCACATGTATTCGATGAACAACCACCGTGTCATCGCCTTGCAACACAAAGCGATCGAACCGCTCGGCGAATCGAAGTCCGACTACGATATTTTTCTGTCGATCGCCGAGAAGCTCGATATGGGCGCTATTTACTCCGAAGGCGGAACGACCGAGTACGACTGGTGCAAACGCGTATTCGACTCGTCCGACATGGCCAAGGACATCAGCTGGCGCCAGTTTCTGAAGAAGGGCTATTACGTGGTGCCTGCAGATCCTGAATCCGCGCGCGCGCCGACCGCGAACCGCTGGTTTTACGAGGGACGCAAGAAAGACACGCCAGAACCTTATCCGTTGCCGTCCGACTATGTCGGCGGTTTTGGCAAAGGTCTGCAGACGCCGTCTGGCAAGTTCGAGTTCGTCGCAACCACGCTCAAGCGCATCGACGATCCGGACCGACCGCCACTCAACCAGTACATGCCACTTTACGAAGACGGCAAGCGCGAGCCGGAGCTTGCGGATTTTCCGCTGCAGCTTTTGTCGCCACACTCGCGCTACCCGTTCCATTTGATGGGAGACGACGAAGGCAGCAGCCTGCGCGACATCCGCGAGCACCGGGTCCGTAAGGACGACGGACACTACTACCTGGTCGCACGCATTAGTCGCCAGGACGCCATGGCCCGCGGTATCCGTGACGACGATCTGATCCGCTTGTGGAACCGGCGCGGCTCCGTGGTCTGCGCGGCTCAGGTCACCGATCGGTTGCGACCTGGCGTCGTATCCGCGTCGACGTCCTCGGCCGAATATCGGCCCATAGGCGAGCCCGGACGCTCCACTGATCTCGGTGGCTGCATCAATACGCTCAATCCCAGCAAGGCGATTGCCAAGAAAACGCACGGCATCCGGCCTAACAGTACGCTGATCCAGATCGAGAAGTGGACCGGCGTTGATACCTGGCGGCCGGCGGAGACTGCCTGATGGCTAACAAATGGAACCTGATCGTCGACATCGAACGCTGCAACAACTGCCGCGTCTGCTTCATCGCGGTCAAGGACGAATACATCGGCAACGATTTCCCCGGCTATTCGGCTGCGCAGCCGCCACAAGGACATAACTGGCTCGACATCGCGCGCCAGGAGCGTGGCACCTATCCGATCGTCGATGCGCACTTCATGCCGGTGATGTGCAATCACTGCGACGATGCACCCTGCATGAAGGTTGCGAAGAACGGTGCGGTGAGCAAACGCGCCGACGGTATCGTCATCATCGATCCGGAAAAATCCAAAGGGCAGAAAGAGATCGTCAACGCCTGTCCTTACGGCGCCATTTCCTGGAACGACGAGAAACAGATTCCGCAGGCCTGGACGTTCGATGCCCATTTGTTAGATCAGGGATGGACCCGCACGCGCGCCGAGCAGTCCTGTCCGACGGGCGTGTTTCGGACGGTCAAAGTCAGCGATGCGCAGATGCAGCGCCTGCAGGCCCACGAGGGGCTGGAGGTCCTGAAACCCGAGCTCGGCACGCGGCCACGTATCTACTATCAGAACCTGCATTTGATGACGCAGTGTTTTGTGGGCGGCACCGTGGTGATGGACATGGGTGGCATTGAAGAATGTGCCGCGGGCGCCGAGGTCGTGCTCAGCAATGACGGTCGCGAGATTGGGCGGGTGAGCACCGATACCTTCGGTGAATTCAAGATCGACAAGCTCAGACCTAACAGTGGATCATATCGTCTGGAAGTCATGGGCAAGGTCGGACGCTGCGCCGTGCAGTTCGAGCTCGCCAGCGAAAGTCTCTATCTCGGCGTGCTAAGGCTCGCGGCCACCTAGGCAGCGTCTTGCCGCTGCTACTGGTTTCAGTCTAGCAGCGGATGCCCTTTGGGCAGTTGGCGCGCGTGCCAGGTCGCGAGGCGATGGCGGATGGTTTTCTCGCTGACCTGTTCTTCAGGCATCGGTGCGATGACCTTGTCGTGCACCAGCAAGCGATACACAAACAAGGCCTTGTCGCTGGCGGAGTCGTTGGCCTCGAATTCGACTGCCTTGCGCGCCTCCGCATAGTGAACGCCGGCGGCGAGTGCTGCCTTGAACAGCTCGGCTTCATGTTTAAGTTTCTTCATGGGTCCTACTCCTAGCAAGACGGCCATATTAGACTCTGAGGCGCGCGCTGCACACCACGACCAATGCTCGATAGATTCTGCCAGGGAGAACGGATCATGGAACGCCGGGATTTCTTTTCTTTGATGGCCGCCGGTGGCGGTATGTTAGGCGCGAGTGCGCTCAGTGTCCCCGAAGCCAACGCCAACTGGGGCATGGTTGCTCCCGGCCCGGTGCCCGGCCAAGGCTTCGACGGTCGTTTGCTGGTCAACAAGGCGCGCGCCTACGAAATTATGGACCGCGAGGGGCTCGACGGCATTGTCGCTCTCAATCCGGTCAATATTTTTTATCTCGGTAATTATTTCAGCTACGAGTTGCAGAAGCTGCGTGCGATCCCCAGTTTCGCGGTCATGCCGCGCGATGAGAAACAGCCGAGTTTTCTGGTGGCCGCGGGCACGGATCTGATGTTCCTGGCAAACGGCGACCGCGAATATCCAGAAATCGTGCCTTATAGTTTTCCGGTCGATATCGAGCGCTACATTCAACGCGGCGACTGGAGCCTGGAGCCCGATGCGGCGCCGGTGGGTGCCTGGCCGACCACAGCCGGACCGCTGCGTCCCAAGGTGCAGAGTTGGGTCAATTTCGGCCGCAAACTCAATGATCGCCGCGCGGCCACGCCCGAGTGGGCGCTGGTGCGTGCACTGGAACTCGCCGGACTCGGTAAGGGCAAGATCGCGGTCGACGACATGCGCATTGCGCAGATTTTGAAAACGCTGGATCGCAACAAGATTACTTGCGTGCCAGGCGATAACACGTTTCGCAAAATCCGCATGATCAAGTCCGAGGTCGAGCTCAAGCACATGCGTACGGTGGCACGCATCAATCAGGACGCCTGCATGGCCATGTTGAAGCAGTTGCACAAGGGCAGCACCAAAGATCAGGTTGATCAGATATTCATGACTGAGGCGGCCAAGCGCGGTGCCAAAGCAATGTGGATTGCCTCCGGTTCAATCGGTGGATTCACCGAAGGCAAACTGATTCCTGGCGAACCGATGATGGTGGACGCCGTCTGTCAACGAAATTTCTACCACGGCGATTTTGGCCGCACTTTCGTGTTAGGTGAGCCATCCAAGGAGCTCAAGGCCTGCATGGCCGCCACCAAAGTAGGCTGGGAAACCGTGCTGGCCAATGTCAAGCCTGGGCTCAAGTACTCACAAATCAGCAAGCTGTGCAGAGAGGCGATGCAGAAAGCATATACGGGTTCGATGACCATCAAATTTAATGCCGGCCCCCATTCGGTCGGATTACAGCACACCGATCAGCCTTATCGCGACGGTTTGCCTTTCGTGGTCGCGGACGATTTGACCTTTGAAGAAAACATGACGCTAACGGTTGATCTGCCGACGTTTGTGCTTGGTTGGGGCTCGCTGCATTGCGAAGACCTGATCGTTGTCACCAGGAATGGCTGTGAGCCGTTGGCAACCGCGGACGGGCCACTGGTCGTCATCTGAGCGTTGCGAAAAAGCTCTCAAGAGGGTGTGTAAGTGAGAGATCTGTCACATTGGACCGCTATTTTTAAGAAATGATCGGCCGCGCCGATACCTTGGCATCGGTTGTCATAGGTTGAGTTTGCGCTATGCGTTATCCGCAAAGCATTGCCGAAAGTGCCGAAATCCTGCGTCTGGTTTTGCCGCGAATTGCGCAGCACGGTGGCCGGTACGTTCCGACTGACTACTGCGTCTGGTACGAGCATTTAGCCGGAGTCAATCCACCACTGAGTCAGGCTCTCGAATCGCATCTGCAGGATTCGAAGTCCATCGAATCGAAACTCATTGATCAGCTGCACGCCCGACACGTGCAACAACGCGATGAACAGAGTACCGTCCAGATGCAGACGGGACTGAGCGAACTGATCAGCAAGCTAACGCTGCTGGCGAGCAGCTCGGGCGAGGATGCCGCGGAGTTTTCCAGGACGCTGCAGAGTTGCGAACAGGACCTCGGAGCGATTGGGGACTCCGATGGGCTGCGTCGCGTGGTGGAGTTGCTGGTAGTAGCTACAGCGTCGGCGCGGCGATCGACGGATCAGATGCGCACTGAACTGTCCGCCAGCCAGCAGGACATGGAGTCGTTGCGCCAACAACTTGGCACCTTGCAAGGTGAGGCGCTGACCGATCCGTTGACGGGATTGCGTAATCGCCGCGGTCTAGAACAGTCCGTCGCACAATTGAGTGCCAATGCAATCGATGGGCTGGCTGGCACGGCGATTCTCATTGCCGATATCGATCATTTCAAACTCGTTAACGACACCTTCGGCCATCTGATTGGCGATCAGGTGATTCGCTCCTGTGCCCAGGTTCTCACCGGCGCCGTCAAAGGACGCGACGTCGTGGCGCGTTTCGGTGGCGAAGAATTTCTCATTCTGCTGCCGGACACGCCGGCCAAGGGCGCGATGGCCCTGGCGGAGCAGATTCGGCTGGCGGTCCACAAACTGCGTATTCAGCGCGGCGAAGGCAACGACTCGCATCCGATATCGATTTCCATCGGCGTTGCGCTGCCTAACGCCGGCGAGTCCATGTCGCAGGTGATTGAAAGGGCGGACCAGGCCCTGTACCAGGCGAAAAACGCAGGGCGCAATTGTGTGCGACTCGCATCCGAGTCGCTGCAGGCCAAAACGGTCAAAACCGCCGATCCAGCGGCGCGCCAAGCGAGTGCTTGATACCTAACGCGGCAGGTTGTCGCAGAACTGCCGCAACCGTCGACAGGACTCGACGATCAACGACTCGTCGGTGGCGAAGCAAAGCCGCACAAATCCTCGTGTCTCCAAGCCGAACGCGCTGCCATCCATCACTGAGACCTTGTGCTGGCGGTAGAACTCGCCAACAAAACGATCGCTCGTCAGGCCAGTATCACGAACATCGAGCAACATGAACATACCGGCATCGGGCGGCAGCGTTTTGATCCCGTGGATTCCCCGCAATTCCTGAGCCATCAGCCGGGCGCGCGCAGCGCAATACTCGCGTACGCGCTTTTCTGACTCGCGGGCGATGCTGAGCGCCGTGATGGCAGCTTCCTGAATAAAGCCGGGCAACCCATACAACATGCACATGACGAGGTTTTCGGCGTGTGCGGTGAAGGTCTTCGGGGCGACCATCCAGCCCGCGCGCCAACCTGTCATGGCGTGCGACTTGGACAGACTGCCAATCGACACGACCTGATCCGGCAGGCTGACCGCGAGGCTCGGCACGCGGCCGTTAGGTGTCAAACAGGCATATACTTCATCGGCGACGATCCACAGTTGGTGGCGGCGCGCGAGTTCACCGATGCCGGCCAATTCATCTGCGCTCAGTACGACGCCGCTGGGATTGTTAGGCGTCGCGAAAAAAAGCGCGCGTGTGCGATGGGTAATCGCAGCACTCAGGGCGTCGAGGTCCAGGCGGAAACCTCGTTCCGCGGGCTGGCGCACCCGTACCATGCGGGCACCGGAGGCCTCGATGGTCGCCGGGTAGGTCGGATACATCGGGTCGAATGACAGTACTTCGTCGCCAGGTTCGGCAAGGCACAGCGAGGCCACGAGCAGCGCGTTTTGAGCGCCACAGACCACGATGACATGGTCCGCATCCACTAGCTGTCCGCAACGTGCTGTATGAGCCGCCGCAATCGCTTCGCGCAGCGCCAATCTCCCGCGGGCAGGCGTGTAATGGGTGTCGCCAGCACGCAATCGCGCCACCGCCGTCTCGACAATCGATTCCGGAGTCGCCAAATCCGGGTCGCCAACGCTTAAGATGATCACCTCTTGGTCGTGCTCGCGTGCGGCGAGGGCGGCGTAATGAGTACGCCAGGCGTCGGCACCGTCACCCGTCAAGCGATCGACTAAATTTGAGAATTGCATAACCATGAGCCTAACAGCCAGACCTCTAGGATGCTACGTCGCGGAGTTGCTCGCCGCCAACGGGATTGACACGGTGTTCGGTATTCCGGGCGTTCATACGCTGGAACTCTACCGGGGTCTTGCGGCTGTGCCTCGGCTGCGCCACGTTCTGACCCGGCACGAGCAGGGCGCAGGATTCGCGGCGGATGGTTTTGCTCGCGTCAGCGGGCGGCCCGCCGCAGCTTTCGTGATCTCCGGTCCAGGCGTTACCAACATACTGACATCGGTGGCACAAGCGTTTTCGGATTCGGTGCCGATGCTGATCATAGCGAGCACACCGGTACGTGCGTCGTTGGGCCGCCGTTGGGGTGTGCTGCACGAACTCGCAGATCAACAGGCCATGATGAGTAGTGTGCTCGATCTCGCATTCACGGCGGCTCGCGCCGAAGGCGTGCGTGATCACCTGCAGTCTATTTTTCATGAGTTTCGAACCGGCCGACCGCGCCCGGCCTATCTTGGGATTCCGCTCGACTTGCTTGCGGAGTCGACAACTATGGTGGCCGAGCGCTTCGCAGCTGCGTCAGTGCAACCGCCGCCGGGCCGCGAGGAATTTGAACGCGCGGCCGCGCTGCTAACAGCAGCGCAAAGACCTATGATCATCGCGGGCGGTGGTGCGCAGGGCGCGGCCCGTGAACTGCGCACGCTGGTCGAGAACTTGGACGGTTACCTCGTCACCACATCGGCGGGCAAGGGCGTGTTGCCCGAAGCGCATCGCTGCAATTTGGGCGGTTCACTGCCGTTCGCTCCGACCCAGCAGCTGATAGCGCAGGCGGACGTCGTACTGGCCGTTGGTACGGAAATGGCGGAAACTGATATCTATACGTCGTCAAAACTCGCGCTGACCGGCAAGCTGATCCGCGTGGATATCAGCAGTCAGCTAAATGCTCAGTATCCAGCGGAGGTGACACTGCGGGCCGATGCCCGTGCGGCAACTGCCGCACTTGCGGTTCTTGTTAGGAAACGCAGCGGCTGGTGCTCGCAGGCTGGCGAAGCTGCAACTCACCGAGCCGGTATCGATGCGCAGCTCGACGCCGCGTCGTTGGTGCGACGACGCGGGTTGGTCGCGATTCGCGCAGCGCTCCCCGCGGATGCAGTTGTCTGCAGCGACATGACGCAAATCGCGTATTTGGGCAACTATGCGTACGTGACCGATCTGCCAGGCGCTTGGCTCCACCCGGTGGGCTATGGCACTCTGGGCTATGCATTGCCAGCCGCGTTAGGCGCGAAGCTGGCTATGCCCGGGCGCGCCATTATTTCACTAGCCGGTGACTTTGGACTGCAGTTCACCTTGCCGGAACTGGCCACGGCGGTGGAGCTTGGGCTCAGTTTGCCCGTGGTGGTATGGAACAACGCGGCGCTCGGACAGATTCGCGATGACATGCTGGCGGCTAACATTCCGCCGACGGGCGTGGTTGCGCGCAATCCTGATTTTATCGCACTTGCCGAGGCCTATGGTGCCACGGGACAGCGCGTGCGCAGCACCGCGGAGTTGACGAACGCCATCCGTCAAGCCTTGCAACGTCACGGTCCGACATTGATTGAGGTTAACGAAGGCGAGTGGTCTTCGAATTGAAAACACCATGACTGCAACGCCCATTCGCCCACTGCGACGTCTCCTCGGCATCGGTTTCGGCCTGGCACTGGTGTTTGGCACGATGGTGGGCGTTGGCATATTGCGTCTTCCGGGTGTGGTGGCAGCGGCCCTGGGTGATCCGACACTGATCATGGCCGCGTGGCTGATCGGAGGTCTCTACGCCCTGATGGGTGCGGTCGCTGTATCGGAGTTGGCAGCCATGTTTCCGGAGGCCGGCGGTTTTCGCGTTTACGCGAAACGCGCCTACGGTGAGGGAGCGGCGTTCGCGGTGGGGTGGATCGACTGGCTCGTCAATGTGTCTGCCATCGCTTTTGGTGCAGTCGCGGCAGCTGCATTTCTTGGCGCACTTTGGCCAACCGCGAACGCTGCGCCACGCGCTGCGGCTATTTTCATGATTGTCGTTTTCACCAGCGTCCACTGGATTGGTCTCAAGGTTGGCAGCTCTCTCACGGCAATCATCAGCGTAACGATTGGCTTGACCATGCTAATCCTCATTGCTGCGTGTTTTCTGGCAGAACCCGCGCTCGCTGCGACGACAGCGCCTTTGCCGATGTCAGCGGCCTCGCTGCCGACCATGTCGATCGCCATGCTATTTGCAATAGTCCCGGCGCTGCGCGCTGTGCTAACAGCCTATGACGGCTGGTATATGCCTATCTACATGGCGGAGGAAAATACCAACCCGACGCAGTCACTGCCACGCGCTATCATCGGCGGCACCTTGCTGGTGGTCGTTCTCTATGCGCTGATCAACGCCGCCTTTCTTTATGTGCTGCCCTTGCCTGTTCTGGCGGCCTCGCAGCTGCCTGCGGCCGATGCGGCGCGCGCGGTCTTGCCGAGCGGCGGTGCGGAGTTCGTGACAGCGATTTCGCTCCTGACGGTGTTAGGACTGCTGAACAACACGCTGCTCGCCGCTCC
The DNA here is from genome assembly GCA_043769085.1 of Gammaproteobacteria bacterium. Classification (GTDB taxonomy): domain Bacteria; phylum Pseudomonadota; class Gammaproteobacteria; order Steroidobacterales; family Steroidobacteraceae; genus UBA964. Next base: position 55,475 of record JAYVJR010000006.1, on the reverse strand, counting down.
GCGGATACTTTTCGGCATCGGCCGCGATGGGCTGTTCACTGGCAGGGCCGCGTTGGTGAGCGAGAGCGGCACGCCGCGCGTTGCGCTGCTTTTGACGAGTGCGATCGCCGTGGTGTTGATTCTGAGTGGTTCCTTCGAGCAGATCATCGCTTTGAGTGCAGTGCTTTTCCTGGTGTATTACACCTCGGCTTTTCTGGCGGTTTTCGTATTGCGAATTCGATCGCCCAGTCTGCCGCGGCCTTACAAAGCATTTTGGTACCCGTTCTCGACAGCCATCGTGTTACTGGGCTCGATCGCTTTTCTGATCGCGGCCGTGGCCCAAGATCCACGCTCCGGCCTGATCGCGTTGGTGTTGCTGATCTGCTGCGCCCCTATATTCGCGTGGGTGGCGCGTCGCAGGCGAATTCGAATGGCAACGCCGCAAAACTGACTGCGACAAAGCTGCTGCTGCATTCAGATTTGCGCGTCCGTCGCGAATTGGCAAATTGTGACGCAGTACCGCTTTACTCTTTAAGTTCGTCTCGCAGGTTCCGGCGCAGACACCGTCCCCTTCGGTAGTTTTGTGCAATGCCGGGCGGTTTTTTAGCGCTGCCGGGTGCTGCCTGCAACATGTCGGAAGTCACTACTAAAATCATGAATTTACTGAGCCTGTCGAAAGATCGACAGGCACTCAGTTACCGTGCGTTCGTGGAACAAGCGAGCGATGCCATCGTACTCGTGGACGAATCCACGCTCATGGTCCTCGACGCGAACCCAGCGTTTCTGGCTCGCGTTGGCTATGAACGCATCGACCTGGGTGGCATCACGTTGCCAGATGTTTTTGTCGCTGATGCCAGGAAATCCGAAACGCTGGTGGATCAGCTGCGCAAGGCTGGCAATACCGCGACCTTTAACTGGTCGGAACGACGTACTAACAACATGCTATCGGCGGTTGAAGTTCACTGCAGTCGAGTCAAAGACAGCGGCCGGGATTTGTTTGCGCTGATCGCGCACGATGTGAGTTTGCGAAAGAAAGTCGAGACCGAGCTGATCGAGAACCAGCAGCGGCTGGATCATCTGGCGCATCACGATCAGCTGACCGGGTTGCCCAATCGGCACTACCTGACGGCCTATCTTCCGGACGCATTGCTCGAAGCCAAGGCTAAGAACGAGATGCTCGCGATCCTGTTCATCGATCTCGACCATTTCAAACATGTGAATGATTCACGCGGTCATGAAGTCGGCGACAAGCTGTTGCAGGAAGTCGCGCGGCGTATCAAGGCGAAGACGCGCGATACCGACACCGTCATTCGCATGGGCGGCGACGAGTTCGTGGTCGTGCTGCGTCATGTGACTGACTTGGATCAGATCTCGCAGACCGCACGGCGCATCAATGGCGCGCTCGACCAGCCGATCGCAATCGATGGCCACAAACTGGTAACGACCGCCAGTATCGGAGTCAGTCTGTATCCTCGCGATGGCAGTGATGTCAGCGAACTGCTCAAGCAGTCAGATTCCGCCATGTATCAGGCGAAAGAGGGCGGTCGCAACAAATTTCAGATGTTCCGCGCTGAGATGACCGAGAAAATCAAGGCGCGAGTGGCGTTGGAAGGCGCGTTGCGCTCCGCCATCAGGCTCAATCAATTCGACGTTGTCTATCAGCCGATCATGGAGCTGCGAACCAGACGCATCGCGGGCCTCGAGGCGTTGATTCGTTGGATGCACCCGACCAAGGGAGTGATCGGGCCCAATCACTTTATTGAAGTCGCTGAGGACTCCGGCTTGATCGTGCCGATGGGGAATTTTGTCATTCGCCATGTGCTTGAGGATCTGTCGGTTTGGCGGGCCAAGAAGTTGCCGTTGGTGCCGGTGTCGATCAACGTCTCTCCCGCGCAGCTGCGTCAGGGCGATCTGGCGAATTTCATCCGCAAGCAATTGTCCATCAGCGGCTTCGGCCCAGAAGTACTGGAGCTTGAACTCACTGAACGCGCGATGTTCATGGCGGGCAACGCACAACGCGGCGAAGCTAACGACGACATGATTGCGGCGTTGCGTGATTCCGGCATGAGCATTTCCATCGACGATTTCGGCACCGGCTATTCAAGTTTGAGTTATCTGAAACGCTGGAGTGTCGACAAACTTAAAATCGACCGCTCATTTATTCGTGACCTGGTTACGGATCCAAACGACTTTGCGATTGTCAGCGCCATCATGGCCATTGCCCGCCAGATGCGCATCGAAGTAGTCGCCGAAGGCATCGAAGGTTATCAGCAGGTGCAAAAGCTTAAAGCCCTGGGCTGCCGCTATGGTCAGGGTTATCTGTTTGCCAAACCACAGCTGCCCGAGAATTGCGAGACTTTCTTGCGCAGTTCGCAGCTGTCCGCGCCAGGCGATTCAGATGTGATGGTGGATCTCGCGCTCGACTCGGGTCCGCACGAAGTGTCCGCCTTGCTGCGAAGGCGCTAGCTGACGCACAACGCTGTACAGTACGCGCCGCACACGGCAGGATGCCCGCCGTGACCATCATCAGCTTGCGGGCCGCCGAACTCGCCTTCGGCTTGACACCTCTTCTCGACCGCGCCTCAATCGCTATTGAGGCGGGTGAGCGCGTGGGCTTGATCGGTCGCAACGGCACCGGGAAATCCAGTTTGTTAGGAGTTCTGGCGGGCAGGACAACTCTGGATTCCGGCGATGTGCACCGCAAGCCCGGGCTGGTGATTGCCTACGTCGAACAGGAACCGCAATTGCCCGAGGCGGCAACGTTGCGTGACAGCCTGGTCATGCAGGGCGACTTGGCTGCGATCGGCGATGCACGCGATCGCAGTCGTATTGAAGTGCGATTGACTGAGTTCCTGCAACGCTTCGGTGTTCGCGGCGAGGCCGACCCCGCAATTGCCTCAGGCGGCGAGCGCAAGCGGGCCGCTCTGGCGCTGGCGCTGGCGCTGGAACCGGAATTGCTGCTGCTGGACGAGCCCACCAACCATCTGGATGTCAGCGGAATAGAGATTCTGGAAGAACAGCTGATCCAGGGCGTCACTTGTATCGTTGTTACGCACGACCGTTTCTTCCTCGATCGCATTGCGACCGGTATCGCTGAGCTCGATCGCGGCTATCTGCGCACTTTCCCGGGTAATTTCACCACCTATGAAAAGCGCAAGTCCGAACAGATTGCCGCCGAAGAATTGGCTAATCGGCGCTTCGACAAATTCTGGGCACAAGAGGAGGTTTGGATACGCAAAGGCGTGGAAGCGCGTCGCACACGCAACGAAGGCCGAGTCAAGCGTCTGGAACGGCTCCGCGAAGCTCGCACCGAGCGCCGCGATCGCATCGGATCGTTGCGTCTCAATGTCGATTCGAGTGAGCGCTCGGGCAAGCTGGTCGCCGAATTTGAACAGGTCAGCAAGGGCTTCGGCGAACGGACCATTGCTAAAAATCTGGACCTGCGCGTTATGCGCGGCGACAAGCTTGGTTTGTTAGGGCCAAATGGTGCCGGCAAGACCACACTGATCAAACTGATTGTCGGCGAACTAGAGCCGGACACCGGGCGCGTGCGCCGTGGCTCGAATCTGCAGGTTGCCTACTTCGACCAGTTACGTGCACAGCTGGATCCCGACAGCACGCTGGCGGAAACTGTCAGTCCAGGATCGGACTGGGTGCAAGTGGGCGAAGAACGCAAACATGTCACGAGTTACCTGAACGAGTTTCTTTTCGACAGCCGGCGCGCCCATGCTCCTGTGCGCATGTTGTCTGGCGGCGAGCGCAATCGTCTGTTGCTGGCGCGTCTGTTTGCGCGACCTGCCAATGTGCTGGTGCTGGACGAGCCGACCAACGATCTGGATATCGAATCACTGGAGCTGTTGGAAACGACACTGCAGGAGTATCCCGGAACATTGTTGTTAGTCAGCCATGACCGAGCGTTTCTCGACAACGTAGTCACCCAGACCATTGCCAATGAAGGCGAGGGGATTTGGCGCGAATACATCGGCGGATACAGTGACTGGTTGCGGCAAAGCGCGGGGCGATCCGCGCGGACTTCTGCTGCCAAGTCGACGTTCGCGGCAACCCTCCCCGCGAAGAGCGCGACCGTTCGCAAGATGAGCTACAAGGAGCAGCGGCAACTTGACGCGTTGCCGCGGGAGATCGAAGGGTTGGAAACCGAACAACAGCAACTGGCGGCGCGCATGTGCGCCGCCGACTATCATCGTGCGACACCCGATCAGATGCGCATCGACAGCCTGCGCAGCAGTGAGCTCGAGACAGTGATCGCGCAGAAAATCGCGCGCTGGGAAGAACTGGAAACGTTGGCGGCCTCGATCAGGTCCCGCAACGCGTGATCTAAGGTGATTTCGGAATTGGGCCCGGAATCGGGTCGACCGCGGTAGTTTCGACGTTCCCATCAGGTTTCGGGGCGCGACGTTCCAACTTCTGGGTCTGTCGAACCTTGCGCTTTTGTTCTCGCTGCAGCTTTTGCTGGCGATAGTTAACCTTCGCCAATGAGCCCAACCTTTCGCGGCGGCATGCCAACGCGGCGTGCAGCACGGGTTCTTTGTTCCTCTTCGACTTCGCCGATCGTCAAGCCGGTGTTCGCGGCAATCGAACGCAACATCTGGTGGCCGGGCGCGCTCGGCATGACCAGCTGATGCGCGCGTTCCCAATAGCGGATTCGGGTTGTTGCTGAATTTTCGGGTGAAGCGATTTCCGCAAGTTCGCGTTGGCGATTCAGGCGCCGTTCGTCTTCGTGATGTTGCAGTCTCTCGCGGTATTCCTGCGTGCTTTCTCCGGGCAGGTGCGACGGCGCAAAAAATGGGCCTGGCTGACGCACGGGTCTAGCGGCCAGCCGATGGGAGTGGGTGATTGATTTGACTTATCTCTGGTTGACGGACTAACAAGTGCGGCCAAGCTATCACAGGTCAAGCCTGAACGCGGAAGCGATTGCAGAGTATATCGTGTAGAGTCCCCGGTCGTGCGTCGACCGGCGCGCAAGCCTAAGGAAATCACCATGATGACAGCCCTGATTGCGGTGCTATTGGGCTTGCTGGCCTATTTTGCCAAGCGCTGGAATGAAGCCTACAACGAAGTCACGGCCCTGCGTGTACAGGTCAGCAACCTGAAAAAACGTATCGCAGCGAACCTTTAGCCAGTGCCCTTTTTCAGTGCTGCGTTATAGGCATTCGCCAGGGTTTCGGCGTACAGCGATGGCACCCCAGTGTCTGGCTGCGCTTCGCTGGCGCTACGATGGAACTCGGCATACAGCTCCCAGTTGTTAGGCTTGGGGCCTGCAACGCCACGTTTGGCGGTGGTCGCAAAGCGACGTTCCAGTTCGGCCGGCGACAACTGACGCAGAAACTCCACGAAACCAGCGCGCGAACCGCGAGCCAGCGCATCATGGTGGCTGGCCTGCTGTTCAAAACAGGCCCGCAGCCACTGCCCGGCGTCCAGGCGGCGGCTCTCATGGCTGGCAAACAGCGCCGCCAGCAAGTCGTCGGTGGATCCAGCCAGCTTGAAAGGTTGAGTCTCATCGTCGCGAACCCGTGGCAGTCGGAACTGGCGTCGGAACTCGCCTTGTTTGGCGTCCAGGTCTTTGAGGCTGATCAGCGCTTCGCGCAGCAACCGGCCGGCAATCTGCAGTATCGCCGCCGCATGGCCATCCGGCAGCGTGTTGGTCTCGATACCGACCCCACGGCAAAAGGCTTCAAGTCCTGCGCGCGCATCCTGCGTTTGCGCATGACTGTCTTTTTCGCGTACCGCGCGCGCCAGCCTTTCCAGACGACGGGCCGCCACGATGTCGGAGTCTCCAGTCGAGTGGGCAGCCTTCGGTGCCGCCTGCCCAGGCATTGCCTGGGACTGAGAATTTTCCATGAGGACCGAATGGCCAAAGGCCTGGGAAGCGCGCGCCGGCAAAGAGGCAAGATCTTCGGGGGCGAACAACGCGCTGGCACTCAACGACGCGTCGAGCGAACCTAAGAACTGGGGTATCTGGGCGCCATCGGACAGCGAACTGTCGAGATTGACCATGGCACTGGGGCCCGCGGTGAAATCGGCGTCTGCGTCCAGCGCAACCACGACGTGGTATTCGCCAAAACGGATCATGTCGCCGTTGTTCAGCTCCTGCGGGGCCGCCTTGGGCAGTGGCTGGTCCGAGTCGTTGACGTAGGTGCCGTTGGTGCTGGTGTCTTCAATGAAGAAGCGTCCATCATTGAACTTGATGCGCGCATGGCGTGCGGAAACGAATCGGGAGGGGTCCGGCAGCACCCAGTCATTGTCCGCTGAACGGCCTATGTTGCCGCCGGTGACGCCAAAGACAATGCTCGCCCGTTTGCCAAGCGCGCGGCGGTGATCACTGACAATACGTAGTCTAAGCGCCATAAAACCGGTTCGGCACCCTCAAAGGCGCGGTGCGCCTATAATATGCAACAAGTTATCAACGCCTACCCGAGTGCCGATGGCAACCAGTCACATTTTCAAGATTATGTTCGTGAATCAAGGCAAAGTTTACGAGATTTACGCTCGTAAGGTCAGCCATGGATCGATCTTTGGCTTCATAGAGATCGAAGAGCTGGTGTTTGGAGAGCGAACCAGCGTCGTGCTGGACCCGAGCGAGGAACGCATCAAGAGCGAGTTCGAAGGGGTCAAACGCAGCTACCTGCCCATGCACTCAGTTCTGCGTATCGACGAAGTGCGCAAGCAAGGCGTTAGCAAGATCTCGACACTTGAGGGCGGCAATGTAACGCAGTTTCCGATGCCGATGTATACGCCGCCCGCAGGCGACTCAGGCAAGAAATAAGCTCGATGCTGGAGCTCAGGGGTGGGCCAGCGTTGTCGGATTTCCGGCTCGCCAAGTTGCTGGCGCGTTTGCGAGCGATCATGCCGGAGCTGCAGTCGCTGGATGCGGTGCAGGTTTTTTTCGTCGATGCGCCGCAGGCCTTGTCGGATTCGCAGGTGCAGCGGCTGTCGCAGCTGCTGAATGCCCGCCCAACCGCTGCGACCGGCTCCCGATCGACCGCCCAATCGACCGCCCAATCGACCGATAGCATTCTCGTGCTACCGCGCTTTGGCACTATTTCTCCGTGGTCCAGCAAAGCGACCGATATCGCTCGGGTCTGCGGCCTGGGAACTGTGCAGCGTATCGAAACCGGGATCGAGTATCACTGCCGCGCCGTCAAACGCCCTGAACATGCTGACCTGGCGCTTGCCGCTGGACAGCTTCACGATCGCATGACGGAGACAGCGTTATTGGGTCGGGACGCTTTGCGCGGGTTGTTTGCCCACGATGGGCCGCGCGCGTTGCGGCGGATGTCTGTGGCTCTCGACCCTGCGGTGCTTGAGTTGGCTAACAGCGAACTTGGTCTTGCGTTATCGGCCGACGAAATGGCCTATCTGCGTGACGCCTATAGTCGCTCAGGCCGCGAAGCCACGGACGCCGAGCTGATGATGTTCGCGCAAGCCAATTCAGAACATTGTCGTCACAAGATTTTCAATGCCGACTGGATCATCGATGGCGCGCCGCGTGACAAGTCGCTGTTCGGCATGATCCGCAATACTTTCGCCCGCAGCCCTGCAGGAGTGCTGTCTGCCTATAAGGACAATGCCGCGGTATTGGCAGGTCCCATGGGTCGTCGCTGGTTTGCGGATCCGCCGACACAACTTTATCGAACGGTCGAAGAGCCGATCGATATCGTTATCAAGGTCGAAACTCACAATCACCCGACAGCGATTTCGCCGTTCCCGGGCGCTGCGACTGGCGCGGGCGGCGAGATTCGTGACGAAGGTGCGGCGGGCTGCGGAGCAAAGCCCAAGGCAGGTCTGGTCGGTTATTCCGTGTCAAACCTGCGCATTCCGGATGCCACGCGGCCCTGGGAAATGACGCTCGGCCGTCCCGAGCGAATCGCTTCGGCGCTCAACATCATGCTGGAAGCGCCCATTGGCGCAGCCGCGTTCAACAATGAATTCGGCCGGCCCAGTATCTGCGGCTATTTCCGCAGCTTCGAACTGATCACACCGGACCAGGCCATGGGCGAAGGCTGGGGTTATCACAAGCCGATCATGATCGCGGGCGGCCTTGGCAATATCCGCCGTGAACATGTCGAGAAACGTGCTACGCCGCCGGGCGCCAAAGTAATCGTGTTAGGTGGCCCGGCGATGCTCATTGGCCTGGGCGGCGGCGCCGCCTCGTCGGTGACTTCTGGCAGCTCGACAGCGGCGCTCGACTTCGCTTCCGTACAACGCGGCAACCCCGAGATGCAGCGTCGCGCTCAGGAGGTCATTGACGCCTGTTGGGCGCGCGGCGCTGCCAACCCGATTTTGTTGATCCATGATGTGGGTGCGGGCGGCCTGGCCAATGCGGTGCCGGAGGCCGCGGCCCATAACGATTGTGGCGCGCGCATCAATCTGCGCGCCGTGCCTAACGACGAGCCATCGATGTCACCAATGGAAATCTGGTGCAACGAGTCGCAGGAAAGGTATGTCCTGATTGTCGAAGCCACGCGCCTAGAGGAGTTTCGAGCGTTGGCGGCGCGCGAGCGCTGTCCGGCGGCGGTCATCGGCGAACTGACGGACGATGGCATCCTGCGTGTGGAAGACGGGCCGGGCGGTGCAGTCGTGGTCGATATGCCGCTCAAGGTGTTGTTGGGCAAGCCACCGCGGATGCAGCGCAGCGCCTTCAGTCTACGCGCACAGCGGGTTGCGCCTGACTGGGCGGGAATTAAGGCACGCGATGCTTTGTATCGCGTGCTGCAACTTCCGGCAGTTGCCGACAAGTCGTTCCTGATCACTATCGGCGATCGCTCGGTCGGCGGGCTCATTCATCGCGATCAAATGGTTGGACCCTGGCAGGTGCCGGTCGCCGATGTGGCTGTGACAGCGGCCGATCTATTCGGCAATGCCGGTGAGGCGATGGCCATGGGTGAACGCACCCCGGTCGCGGTGCTGGACGCGCCCGCATCGGGCCGATTGGCTGTAGCCGAGGCCATCACCAATATTCTCGCAGCGGACATTCATTCGTTAGGCGATATCCGATTGTCGGCCAATTGGATGGCCGCCTGTGGTGAACCCGGTCAGGATGCGGCGCTTTATGCCACTGTGCACGCACTGGGCGAGGAACTCTGTCCGTTGTTAGGTATTGCCATTCCAGTCGGCAAGGACTCGCTGTCGATGAAGACTGTCTGGCGCGAAGACGGGCAGGATAAACGGGTTAGTGCGCCAGTGTCGGTCATCATTTCGGCGTTCGCGCCGGTGGCTGATGTTCGCGCGACATTGACGCCGCAATTGCGTCTGGACGCCGGCGACACGCGATTGCTACTGCTCGATTTTTCGGCCGGCCGCAACCGACTGGGTGCGTCGTCGTTAGCGCAGGTGCACGGCTTTATAGGCGACGAACCGCCGGATCTGAATCAGCCGACTTTGCTCCTCGGACTGGCCGCTGCTCTCACTGAACTTCGAGCTAACAAAATGTTGTTGGCCTACCACGATCGTTCGGACGGCGGCGTCATCATCACGCTGATCGAAATGGCTTTTGCCGGTCACTGCGGGCTCAACGTCAGGCTGCCTGTGGGCGCGGGGGGTGCGCTCGGGGCTTTGTTCGCTGAGGAACCAGGCGTGGTCCTGCAAGTTCGCTCAGCGGATCTGGCCGCGGTGCGCGCCATCTTGGCGCGCCACGGGCTTGCTGGCTGCTGCCACGACATCGGTGCGCCGGCAGGCGAGTTGCGCATGCGAGTCGCGGCCGGCGATGCGCTGATCGACGAGTCTTGGGAGGATTTGCGGCGCGCCTGGAGTGAGACGTCCTGGCGTCTCAAACGACTGCGCGACAACCCGCAGTGCGCTGATCAGGAATATGCGGCGCAGTGCGATTCGAATGCTCTGCCGCTGGCGGAGGATTTATCGTTCGATCCCGCAGACGATATTGCTGCGCCCATGATCGCCCGCGGCTCAAGGCCGAGAGTGGCCGTGCTGCGCGAACAGGGCGTCAACAGTCAGGTTGAGATGGCCGCGGCGCTGCATTTGGCCGGCTTCGATGCACAGGACGTCCATATGACGGATTTGATCGAGGGGCGCGTTGTGCTGTCGTCATTCAAGGCACTGATTGCCTGCGGCGGGTTCTCATACGGCGACGTGTTAGGTGCTGGACGCGGCTGGGCGAGTTCGATTTTGTTCAATGAGCGCCTGCGCTGTCAGTTTGCAGAGTATTTCGCACGTGGCGACAGTCTCACGCTGGGTGTCTGCAATGGTTGCCAGATGCTGGCCGTTTTGGCCAGTTTGATCCCGGGCGCTGCAGATTGGCCGACATTTGTCCGCAATCAAAGTGAACAATTCGAGGGCCGTGCGTCGCTGGTGGAAATCCTGCCATCGCCGTCTTTGTGGCTCGCGGACATGGCCGGATCGGTGCTGCCAGTAGCGGTGGCGCATGGCGAAGGCCGGGCGGCATTCGCCAGTACCGCATCGCAGCAGCGATTTACCGCTGCCCATCTGAGTGCTTTTCGCTACGCAGCCACGCGCGGTCGCGTTGCCGACACCTATCCCGCAAATCCTAACGGATCGCCAGATGGCATCGCCGCCGTGAGCACGCCCGATGGCCGGGTACTCGCGACCATGCCGCATCCAGAGCGAGTGTTCCGCCGCATTCAGAACTCCTGGCTGCCAACGCGCGCGGCAGAAGAGTCTGGCTGGCAACGCCTGTTCCGCAACGCGCGTCGTTCGTTAGGTTGACAGCTTCAGGCGATTTCGCCGCTATGCACCAGGCTCGCGGTTGCGGCGATGTCCCGATCGAGTCGATGATCCTGCGGTTTGAACGGCACCACCGCGCGCAGTCGTGCATGCAGCCGCTCGATCGCAGACGAACTTCGAAGTGGCCGCATCGAATCGAGGGCCTGCGCGGCTGCCAGATATTCAATGGCCAGAATCTGCTCGCAGCGTGCGGCGATCTCGATCAGCTTCTCGCCGGCCCATGGCGCCATGCTGACATGATCTTCCTGGCCCGCAGAGGTTGGAATCGAATCGATCGAGGCGGGGTGCGCCAGCGTTTTTAGACTTGAAGTCAAGGCTGCGGCGGTGACCTGCGCAATCATGAAGCCCGACTCGAGCCCGGGATGTTGCGTCAGAAACATCGTCAGCTGCGGATTGACTTTGCGGGCCAGCAGATCGGTGCGGCGCTCGGAGATCGATGCGCTGTCGGTTAGCGCGATCGCCAGAAAGTCCGCGACCAGGCCCAGAGGCGCCGCGTGAAAGTTGCCGCCAGAGAGGATCTCGTCGCCAAATACCAGCGGGTTATCGGTCGCCGCATTGAGTTCTCGACCTAACACAGCGGCCGCATGGGCGATCGTGTCCGCCAGCGCACCTAGCACCTGCGGCATGCAGCGCACCGAATAAGGGTCCTGAACACGATCGCAGTCCGCGTGACTGTGGTGAATCTCGCTTTCCTGTAGCAGTGTACGAAAGCGCCGGGCGACTTCAATCTGCCCGGCCTGACCGCGCGCCGCATGAATGCGTTCGTCAAACGGCGTATGGCTGCCTTTCAGCGCCTCCACGGTCATTGCGCCGATGGCGATGCTGGCAGCTAACAAGCGTTCGGCGGCAAACAGCCCTTCGATGGCGAGCGCGGCTGACAACTGTGTACCGTTGAGCACGGCCAGACCTTCTTTGGGGCCCAGCACCAGGGGTTCGAGACCGGCCGCCCGCATCACAGCGGCGCCTTCCAGCGCTTTGCCGTTCTGGGACGCTTCGCCTTCGCCAATCAGGGCCAGTGCCAGGTGCGCGAGCGGCGCCAAGTCGCCCGACGCGCCTACTGACCCGCCAGTTGGTATGACCGGCGTGATTCCCGCGTTCAGCAACCCTAACAAAGCGGTCACCGCCTGCGGGCGGATGCCGGAATACCCGGTGGCCAGCGAATTGGCTTTGAGCAGCATCATACGTCGCACGATGGAAGCCGAAAGCGGCGTGCCGACGCCGCAGGCATGACTGCGCACCAGATTTAGTTGCAGCTCCGCAGTGCGTTCCGGCGCAATACGCTGAGTCGCGAATGCGCCGAAACCGGTGTTGACGCCATAGACCGCAGCGCTGCCGCCAGCAGCGCGGCCGACGGCGGCGTTAGCGGCCTCGAGGCGCGCGCGCGCCTGGTTGTCCACTGCGACCGTGGCTGGCGAGCTGGCGTCGTTACGCAACTGCGCGAGGCTCAGTGAGCGGCCGTCAATTCGCAGTGTGTAGGACATGCGATATTTCGATTTAACGGGTCAACGGTTTGTAGCGGATACGATGTGGCTGCGACGCATCTTCGCCCTTGCGGCGTTTGTGGTCCTCCACGTAATCCTGGTAGTTGCCCTCGAACCAGACGACTTCAGAATTGCCTTCAAAGGCAAGGATGTGCGTCGCGATACGGTCCAGAAACCAGCGATCGTGCGAGATCACCACGGCGCAGCCCGGAAAAGCTAACAGACCATCTTCGAGCGCACGCAATGTTTCGACGTCAAGATCGTTGGTTGGTTCATCGAGCAGCAGCACATTGCCGCCGGATTTCAGTACTTTGGCAAGATGCACGCGATTGCGTTCGCCGCCCGATAATTCGCCGATGAGTTGCTGCTGCTGCACGCCTTTGAAATTGAAACGGCCAACATAGCCGCGCGACGGTGTTTCGTAGTTGCCGACTTTGATGATATCCAGCCCGCCGGAGATTTCCTGCCAGACGGAATTCTTGTCGTTCAATGTCTGGCGCGACTGGTCGACATACGACAACTTGACCGTAGGTCCAATGCGAATGTTGCCGCTGTCTGGCTGGTCGACAGCGGTCAGCAGGCGAAACAGTGTAGTTTTTCCGGCGCCGTTAGGTCCGATGATGCCGACGATGCCGCCGGGTGGCAGACTGAAGCTGAGGTTGTCGATCAACAGACGATCACCGAAGCCCTTGCGCAGATTCTCGACCTGGATGACGACATCACCGAGTCGCTCACCCGGTGGAATGTAGATCTCGTTAGTTTCGTTGCGCTCCTGGAATTCGCGCGAAGCGAGTTCCTCATAGCGCTGCATGCGCGCTTTGCTTTTTGCCTGACGTGCTTTGGGATTCTGCCGCACCCACTCGAGTTCACGTGCCAGCGTCTTGCGCAGGGCGTCCCGTTCTTTATCTTCCGTGGCGAGGCGTTTCTCTTTCTGCTCAAGCCAGGAGGAGTAGTTGCCCTGCCAGGGAATGCCGTGACCACGATCGAGTTCCAGAATCCACCCAGCGACATTGTCGAGAAAGTAACGATCGTGCGTGACTGCGATAACCGTGCTCGGATACTCGTGCAGGTAGCGTTCGAGCCAGGCTACCGATTCTGCGTCGAGATGGTTGGTGGGCTCGTCTAACAGCAGCATGTCGGGTGATGACAGCAGCAGCTGGCAAAGCGCCACGCGGCGTTTCTCGCCACCGGAGAGTTTGTCGATGTGCGCATCCCAGGCCGGCAGGCGCAACGCGTCGGCGGCGATTTCCAGCTGACGGTCGAGTTCCCAGCCATTGCCCGCGTCGATCTGATCCTGAAGTGCCGCCTGCTCTTCGAGCAGTTTGTTCATGGCATCGTCGTCGAGCGGTTCGGCGAACTTGTCCGAGATCTCGTTGTAGCGCGCGACTTTGGCGTACAGGCCGCCGATCCCTTGAATGACTTCGGCCCGCACGGTCTTCGCTGGGTCGAGTTGTGGCTCCTGCGGCAGGTAACCGATTTTGATGCCGGGCTGCGGGCGGGCTTCGCCTTCGATGTTAGTGTCGATACCACCCATGATCTTGAGCAGTGTCGATTTGCCAGAGCCGTTGAGGCCTAGCACGCCGATTTTCGCCCCTGGGTAAAACGACAGGCTGATATCCCGAAGGATATGCCGTTTGGGTGGGACGACTTTGCCCACCCGGTTCATGGTGTAAATGTATTGCGCCATAGGGATGCTGAATTATACGTGCTAGGCTCGCGAGCGGTGGCGCAAGCAGCAGCAAATCCCGTCCTGGTTATCGCTGGCGACCGGCTGGCGCGCTATGGCTTTGGCGATGGCCATCCTTTTGGAACCGATCGGCACGAAGCCTTCTGGCGCGAGTTCAATCGTCGCGGTTTGCAACTGCGGACCCTGGTGGAAGACACTCGGGCAGCCACCTCTGAGGAATTGCAGCGTTTTCATTCGCGCGACTACGTGGCCGTGGTTCGGCAGAAGTCGCTGGAAGGACACGGCTGGCTGGATGGTGGCGATACGCCGGCCTATCAGGGTGTGTTTGATGATGCCTCGGCGGTTGTAGGCGCGGCTCTGCTGGCAAGCGAGGCGCTGATGCAAGGGCGTGTGCGCCGGGCATTTGTGCCCATCGCAGGATTGCATCACGCGGCCCGGCACCGTGCAGCCGGATTTTGTGTATTCAATGATTGCGGTGTGGTCATCGAAACACTGCTGCGCGAGCAGGGCCTGCAGCGCGTCGCCTACGTGGACATCGACGCGCACCATGGAGACGGCGTGTTTTATGGTTTCGAATCGGATCCGCGAGTGATATTCGCGGATATGCACGAGGACGGGCGTTACCTGTACCCCGGCACGGGCGCCGCCACAGAAACCGGCAGCGGCGACGCCATCGGCACAAAACTCAACATTCCACTCGCACCAGGAGCGGATGACGCCGAGTTCTTGCGGCTTTGGCCGCAGGTGCTCGCACACCTGCGCAAGTTCGAACCGGAGTTCATCCTCCTGCAGTGTGGAGCGGACAGTGTTGGCGGTGATCCCATCACGCATTTGGCTTTTACAGCGGATGTCCATCGGACGGCGGCGCGCGATTTGGGGCAGTTGGCGGATGACCTGGGGCACGGACGGGTTCTGGCGCTGGGCGGCGGAGGTTATAACCGTGCCAATCTGGCGGCCGCCTGGAACAATGTCGTCGAAGCGTTGATTGACGGCTAAGCCGTGCCCATTCGGCTAAAATAACGCTCCCCCTAGCGTCACTGTCGCACCCGCAGCTGTTTTGCCTTTTGAGGATTGCTCATGTTCCGGTCTCCATTGTCGATTGCTGAATTTGATCCCGCGCTGGATGCCGCCTTGCGAGGTGAAGCCCAGCGTCAGGAAGACCACATCGAACTCATAGCGTCCGAAAATTACGCCAGTCGCCGCGTGCTCGAGGCCCAGGGTTCAGTGCTGACCAATAAATACGCAGAAGGCTATCCCGGCAAGCGGTATTACGGCGGCTGCGAGTTTGTCGATGTCGCGGAGCAACTGGCGATCGATCGCGCCAAACAATTGTTTGGCGCTGACTTCGCCAATGTGCAGCCGCATTCCGGCTCGCAGGCTAATGCTGCGGTCTACCTTGCGTTGCTGAAGCCCGGCGACCCTATTTTGGGCATGAGCCTCGATCACGGTGGTCACCTAACGCATGGCGCCAAAGTCAATTTTTCCGGCAAGCTGTTTAATGCGACGCAGTACGGCATCCGTCCCGACAATGGCGAGATCGACTACGACGAGGTCGAACGGCTGGCACTGGCGCATAAACCGCGCATGATAGTTGCCGGTTTCTCTGCCTATTCGCGGGTAATCGACTGGGCGCGTTTTCGCGCTATCGCCGATAAAGTAGCGGCCTATTTGTTTGTCGACATGGCGCATGTCGCCGGACTGGTGGCGGCAGGCGTCTACCCGAACCCGTTGCCGCACGCGCATGTCGTCACAACCACGACCCACAAGACATTGCGCGGCCCGCGTGGCGGCCTGATTCTGGCCAAGGCGAACGATGAGATCACCAAGAAACTCAACTCATTGGTGTTTCCTGGCACGCAAGGCGGACCGTTGATGCACGTAATTGCCGCCAAGGCCGTCGCCTTTCTCGAAGCGCTGCAGCCTGATTTCGCCAATTACCAGCGGCAGGTTGTTGCTAACGCACGCACCATGGCGACGCGGCTGCAGGCGCGGGGCTATCGGATCGTTTCCGGCGGCACTGACAATCATTTATTTCTGCTGGATCTGTCCGACAAGGCGGTCACCGGCAAGGATGCTGATGCTGCGCTCGGCCGCGCACACATCACGGTCAACAAGAATGCTGTGCCCAATGATCCGCGGCCGCCCGCCATCACCAGCGGCCTGCGCATCGGCACGCCGGCGTCAACTACCCGAGGTTTTGGTACTGCCGAAGTGACACAGGTTGCGGACTGGATCGCCGACATTCTCGACGCCGGTTTGGGCGATGTGGCGATTACACGGGTCCGTGAGCAGGTCACCACGCTTTGCCGGCGGTTTCCGGTTTACGGCTCGTGAGCGTTAGCGCCGTTTACGGCACGGCTTGTTATGCATTGTCCTTTTTGTGCGCATGCTGATACGAAGGTGAATGATTCGCGCCTGGCGGCGCAGGGTATGCAGATCCGCCGGCGGCGCGAATGCCTTGCCTGCGGCGAGCGTTTCACGACCTTCGAGACGCCCGAACTGGTGATGCCACAAGTCGTCAAGAAGGACCAGACGCGCGAGCCATTTGACGATAAAAAGTTGCGCGGCAGTCTAGTCAAGGCGCTGGAAAAGCGCCCGGTAGCGCAGGAGGCGATCGAGGAAGCCGTCGGTCGGATCGATCGACGGCTCAGGGCGTTAGGCGAACGGGAAGTGGAGTCGCGGCGCATCGGCGAACTGGTCATGGACGAACTGCGGCAACTGGATGAAGTGGCGTATGTGCGCTTCGCGTCGGTGTACCGGCACTTCCAGGACGTGGATGCTTTTCGCGAAGAAGTGGATAAGCTGAAACAGCGCAAGAGACGCGAGCCGCTGGCTGGGCAGTTGTCGCTGTTGCTGGGCGAACCGCCGCCGCCGCGTCGCAAGAATTAGTAGTCGTTAGAAGAAAAATATGGAAAACGCAATTACCTTTACGGAAACCGATCGCCGCTTCATGCAACGAGCGTTGGAACTCGCGGCGTTAGGTCTGACGACGACACACCCTAACCCGCGCGTCGGCTGCGTGCTCGCGCACGGCGATGAAATCGTCGGTGAGGGCTGGCACCGTGCGGCGGGCGAGGCGCACGCCGAGACCTTGGCGCTTGCTGCCGCGGGTGAGAGATCGCGAGGCGCCACGGCCTACGTGACACTCGAGCCATGCGCACATGTCGGTCGTACACCACCCTGTGCCGATGCCTTGATCGCGGCAGGTATTGCGCGCGTCGTGTTCGCCAGCAGCGATCCCGATTCGCGGGTGGACGGCGCGGGACTTGCCCGGTTGCGTGCCGCCGGCATTGCCGTGCACGGCGGTTTGTCAGCGGCCGCTGCGGACGAGTTGAATGCTGGATTCCTGTCGCGCATGCGACGCGGGCGTCCGTTCGTACGCCTGAAGATTGCGACCAGCCTGGATGGCCGTACGGCGCTTGCCGACGGCGCCAGTCAGTGGATTAGTAGCGCTGCTGCGCGCGCCGATGTGCAGCAGTGGCGAGCCCGCTCCGATGCGATCCTGACCGGAATTGGCACCGCGCTGGCAGATGACCCGGCACTGACGGTTCGCGTCGGCGATGAGCCGCGACGCCAGCCCTTGCGCGTGGTGCTCGACAGTCGTCTGCGTCTGCCCAGTTCCGCGAAGCTCCTGACCTCGCCGGGCAAGGCGCTGATCTTTTCGCGTCGCGACGCGGTAGGCGCGGAGTTTGCTGAGGCGGCACAGGCGGCCATGCGGCGCGACGGTATTGGCCTCGAATGGCTTGAAGCTGACGACACGGGCCTCGATCTCGCTGGCGCCTTGCGTCACCTTGCCACCGCGCTACAGATCAACGAAGTGCTGGTCGAAGCTGGTGCGACCCTAACGGGTGCGCTGCTGCGCGCGGCTCTGGTGGATGAGCTGCTGATCTATCAGGCGCCCATGTTGTTAGGTCCGGAGGCGCGCGCACTGGCAAAGATTCCGCAGCTGGCACAACTGAAAGAAGCATTGCATTTTCAGTACACGGAACTTG
This sequence comes from Gammaproteobacteria bacterium, assembly GCA_043769085.1. Taxonomy (GTDB): domain Bacteria; phylum Pseudomonadota; class Gammaproteobacteria; order Steroidobacterales; family Steroidobacteraceae; genus UBA964. The sequence goes on along the minus strand of JAYVJR010000006.1, from coordinate 37,617 downwards.
CGGTGGTCGGCGGCGACCTGCGGATGCGGCTACGGCCGGCCTGATGTTCACGGGCATCGTCGCTGGCACAGGGGTTTTGCTGACGCGTGAGAAACGCGGCGGCGATCTGCGTTGCCGATTCGAGTTGCCCGGTTTGTCGGCGCGCTCGCCCGCGCTGGGCGACAGCATTGCTATCAATGGCTGCTGTCTGACGGCGATCGCGTTAGGTCAGGACAGTTTTGATGCCGACCTGTCGGCCGAAACTGAGCGACTGACCAACCTCGGTGCGTTGCACAGCGGTGACCTTGTCAACTGGGAGCCTGCCTTGCGCGCGGGCGATGCGCTTGGCGGTCACTGGGTTACCGGTCATATTGATGGTCTGGCAGATGTGGTATCGGTGGAACAGCGGTCCGACTCCTTGTGGGTGCAGATCGCAGTCGAGGATGAGCTGGCGCGCTATGTTGCGCGTAAAGGCTCGGTGACGCTTGATGGTGTTAGTCTTACTGTCAATGAAGTGCGCGGCGTTGAGTTTGCTGTAAACCTGATTCCACATACTCAACAAGTGACGACGCTGGGCGCTATCAAATCTGGACGGCAGCTGAACTTTGAGGTGGATTTGGTGGCTCGATATCTGGAACGACTGCTGGTTGCGCGGCGCATGAATGATGAATCGGCATGAACAGTATCGATGAAGTGCTGGCCGACCTGGCCGCCGGGCGTATGGTTGTCATCATGGATGACGAGCAGCGCGAGAACGAAGGTGATTTGCTGATGGCTGCGGATTGCGTGCGCCCGGAGGATGTCAATTTCATGGCGCGCTTCGGTCGCGGTCTGATATGTCTGACGCTAACGCGCGAACGTTGCCAGCAATTGCGACTGCCCTTGATGGTCAGCGAAACGGACGCGGATCATCGAACCAATTTCACGCTGTCCATCGAAGCTGCCGAAGGCGTGACTACGGGTATCTCCGCGCACGATCGCGCGCATACCATTCGAACCGCGGTCGCAGCTAACGCGCGACCCGAGGATCTGCGGCAGCCGGGTCATATCTTTCCGATCATGGCGCAGCCGGGCGGCGTGCTGACCCGGGCAGGGCATACCGAAGCGGGCTGCGATCTTGCGCGGCTGGCTGGGCTGACTCCCGCCGCCGTGATCGTCGAAATCATGTCTGACGACGGCACTATGGCGCGTCGGCCGGAACTCGAAGCTTTTGCCGCGCAGCACGGCCTGAAGATCGGCACTATCGCCGATCTCATACGCTATCGGTTGCGCAATGAGCGCTCGGTCGAACGGGTCGCAAGTCGCACGGTCGACACCGAATTTGGTGTATTCCAGTTGCATGCCTATGAAGACCACGTGCATCGCGATGTGCATCTGGCGCTGGTGCGCGGTGATCCGCGGCGCTTGAATCCTGCGCCGCTGGTGCGCGTGCATGTTCTGGATACTTTGCGCGACATGTTAGGCATCATGCCGGATTTGCGAAATTGGACACTGCGGGCGGCGATGAAGGCGGTAGCAGAAGCGGAAAATGGTGTGGTGGTGCTGTTACGTCAGGCCGAGTCGGCGCGTGCGCTGGCAGATGCGGTTGCCGGCCGGCATGCCGGTGTCGATGTGCGTAGCGGTGGCGACCCCGCTGATCAGGTCACGCCGGTGCTGCGCACCTATGGCGTCGGCGCGCAGATCCTGAAGGACCTGGGTGTGAGCCGGATGCGGGTGTTGTCCGCGCCTAAACAACTGCACGGTATTTCCGCCTTTGATCTTGAGATCGAGAGCTATGTCGATGCCGAAGTCTGACGCGCGGGGTGTACGCGTCGCGCTGGTCGCGTCACGCTTCAATGATTTCATTGTCGCCAGTCTCGTCAAGGGCGCTCGCGCTGCCTGGCAGCGCCATGGCGGCAGCGCAGCCGATCTGAGCCTGGTGCAGGTGCCCGGCGCATTCGAGCTACCGTTCGCAGCCAAGACGCTTGCGGCCACAGGCCGCTATGACGCGATCGTCGCTCTTGGCTGCGTGATTCGCGGCGATACGCCGCATTTCGATTTTGTCGCGCGCGAAGCGGCTGCCGGACTGACGCGTGCCGGGCTCGATACGGGCGTGCCGGTGATTTTCGGTGTCCTGACCACAGACAACGTCGAACAGGCGTTGGAGCGGGCAGCGCTGACTCGAGCCAACAAGGGCGGCGAGTCTATCGACTGTGCACTCGACATGGTGCAGATGCGACGCCAGGCGATGCGCTCATGAGCACAGCACGGCGTTTCGATCCGCAGCTTGCGGCGCGCAGCATGGCGCGCAAACTGGCGGTCCAGGCACTCTATCGCTGGCAACTTAATGATTCACCGTGGCAGGACCTGGTGCAGGAATTTGCCGACGAACCGGACATGCTCAAAGCTGACCGCGGCTATTTTCAGGCACTGTTAAGCGACATTGCTCAGGACCGGCCGGCGCTGGACGGTTTGTTAGCCGGGTGGCAGGATCGCGCGGCGGCAGATCTGGATCCGGTCGAACATGCCGTGCTTTGGGTTGGCGTGCTGGAGCTGCGCAATCGACCGGATGTGCCGTGGCGTGTCGCAATCAACGAAGCGGTGTTGCTGGCAAAACGATTCGGCGCAACCGACGGCCATAAATTTGTCAACGCGGTGCTCGACAAAGCCGCGCATGTTTTGCGCGGCGCCGAAATTGCCGCCGGCAATGGCTGAGTTTGAGCTGATAGAGCGCTGGTTCGCAGCGCTCGGCGCCCGGCGCGACGATGTGCTGTTAGGTGTCGGCGATGACGGCGCGGTGGTGCAGGTGCCCGGCGGGCAGGAACTGGTCGCCGTGGTCGATACGCTGGTCGCGGGCCGGCATTTTCCGTTGGCCTCGCCGCCGCGGTCCATCGGGCATCGCGCCTTGGCGGTCAATCTAAGTGATACGGCGGCAATGGGCGCCGAGCCGCGTTTTGCTCTGTTGGCGCTAACGATGCCGGATGCGGACCCGCATTGGCTGGCCGAATTTACCAGTGGCTTTGGCGCTCTCGCGCGCGAGCATGGCGTGGCCCTGGTGGGTGGCGATACCACCGCCGGTCCGCTGACCATTTCCGTCACTCTGTTAGGCTCGGTCCCCGCCGGACGCGCGCTGACGCGACGCGGCGCGCAACCTGGCGACCTGGTGTTCGTCAGCGGCACACCCGGTGATGCGGCGGCCGGTTTGCCGCTGGCGGATCGGCCCGCGCCAGCGCCGGCATTGCGCGAACGATTCGAATTCCCGACGCCGCGCGTGGCGCTTGGACGTGCGTTGCTCGGCATCGCGAGCGCATGTATCGACGTATCCGATGGTCTGGCAGGGGACTTGGGCAAGATCGGCGTGGCCAGCGGATGCGCTATCGAGATCGAACCCGAGATGCTGCCCTTGTCGGCGGCGATCTGCGCCGCGATGGCAACCTCGGCGGCGCAGCAGCAGGCGTTGACCGGCGGCGATGACTACGAACTGGCATTTACAGTGCCCGCAGCCATGGCCCGCCATCTGGCCGAGCGCATGAGCGCCCACGCGCCCATAACCCGCATCGGTCAGGTCGTGGCTGGCGGCGGCGTGTGGCTGCGCCGCGGCACCTCTGTGACCCAGTTCGCGCATCTCGGCTACGATCATTTCGCCGGCTGAATTCCAGCCGCCAGCGGAACTGGATCACAGCCGCGCCGGCTGATGCTTCGTATTCTGGTCGCCCTTCCTGGGTGAGGCCGATGGCCGCGGAAATCAGAAATACAGCCTCGGGCGTACGACCGCCTGAACGCATTGGCAAATACGAGATCGTCAATCAGGTCGGCCGTGGCAGCACGGGTACCGTTTACCTGTCCCACGATCCGTATTACGGTCGTGACGTCGCGATCAAGGTCTATAACCTGGACAGCTCGCTGGAAGCTGAAAAGGCGCGCAATGCGCGCAAGATGTTCATGTCCGAAGCGCACATGGTCGGCATGCTGCAGCACCCTAACATCCTGCCGATTTACGATGCCGGCGAAGAGGGCAGCCACTGCTACATCGTGACCGAGTTCGTGCATGGTGCCAGAACCCTGAACGCCTACTGCAGGCCCGACAATCTGCTGCGAATCGACGACGTAGTTGCGATAGTTTACAAGTGCGCGAAAGCGTTGCACTACGCGCATACGCGCGGCGTCATTCACCGCGACATCAAACCGTCCAACATCATGCTGACGCAGGACAATGATGTCCGCATCATCGATTTCGGAATCGCCCTGGTGGCTGATTCCGATATTTCACGCATCGAAGGTATCGCCGGCAGCCCATCCTACATGTCACCCGAGCAGGTTCAGAGTCACGACCTGACTTCAAGCTCCGACATCTATTCGTTAGGTGCGGTGATGTACGAACTGCTGACCGGTGCCCGGCCTTTCAAGGCAGGCAACCTCGCAAAACTCTTGCATCAGATCGTGTACGCGACGGCGGCGCCGATTCATACCCTGCGAGCCGGCGTTCCTGAGGAGCTGGAGAACGTAGTTGCCACGGCGATGATGAAAGAAATTGGCAATCGCTACGCCAGTGGACTCGATTTCGCCGCGGATCTGACGCGCGTACATCAGAAACTACGGGCCGCCTACGACAAGATCGACCAGCAGGAACAATTTGCGGTGCTGCGCCGCCTGCGGTTCTTCCATGATTTCTCGCACGCACAGATCTGGGAGGTCATGCGCGCCTCCGGCTGGACCGATTTCACGAACGGTGAAGAGATCGTCAAAGAAGGCGAAATAGACGATCGGTTTTATATTCTGGTGTCCGGTGAATGCGCAGTCGAACGCAACGGTCTGTCGGTCGGCCGCATCGAATCCGGCGACTGCTTTGGTGAGACCGGCTATGTCAAAGGTGCGCGCCGCACCGCCACCATTCGCGCGAGTGGCCCGGTCACAGCACTCAAAGTGAGCGCAACGCTGCTCGAACAGAGTTCCTCAGCCTGTCAGTTGCATTTCAACAAGGCTTTTCTGAAAGCGTTGATTTCGCGATTGCAGTCCAGCGACCTGCTACACGAGCAGAATCTCGCGGCACTCGCGCAGGACAGCGTCACTGCCGTTGCCTGACGCCGCCATGCGGTAACGTCAGCGGCGTTTGTCGCGTTCGATAAACGCGAATGCGGAATGATTGTGGATTGATTCGAAATTCTCGGCTGACACGCTGTACGCCGCTACGCGTTTGTCTGCATTGAGCCTCGCTGCCACATCGCGTACCAAATCCTCGACGAATTTCGGATTGTCGTAGGCCTTCTCTGTGACAAATTTTTCGTCAGTGCGTTTCAGGATGCCGAAAAGTTCGCACGACGCTTCGGATTCGGCAATTTCGATCAACTCTTCGATCCACATATGTTCATGGGGTTGCACGGTGAGTGTTAGGTGCGAGCGCTGGTTGTGTGCGCCGTAGGCGGAGATTTTCTTGGAGCAGGGGCAGAGACTGGTCACCGGTACGACAACGCGAATCGTCAAGGTATTGGTGCCTTTGCGACGTTCGCCGATCAGTGTCGCAGCATAGTCCATCAGACTCTCAACGCCGGACACGGGCGCTTTTTTCGCCATGAAGAACGGAAAGCTCATCTCGATATGACCCGCTTCGGCTTCGAGCCGCGTGGTCATTTCGGCCAGCATGGCCGGGAATTTTTCGACGGAAATCTCGCGCTCGTGGTGCAGGATCTCGACGAACCGCGACATGTGCGTGCCCTTGAAATCATGCGGCAGGTTCACATACATATTAAAGGTGGCCACCGTGTGTTGTTCGCCAACGGACCGATCCCGCAGTCGCACCGGATGGCGGATTTCCTTGATACCAACGCGATCGATGGGGATGCGCCGAACATCACGGCGGCTCTGCACATCCTCAACAGCGTCCGACTGACTGCTGCCGCGCGAGGAGATTTTGTCAGCACTCATCGCAGACCACGCAGGTTGGCCTGTGCAGGCGCGTGGTGCTGCCACCAGCGTTCGATCGCCGCCTGCATCGAGTGCTTGTCCAATTCAGCGGCACGCAGACAGTCGCTGCGAGAACCGTGCTCGATGAATCGGTCCGGAATGCCGATCTGCAGCACGGGTGTGGCGATTTCCGCTGCTACGAGCGCCTCGATCACCGCGGAGCCCGCGCCGCCAGCCACTGCGTTTTCCTCAATAGTGACGATGGCCAGGTGATCTCGGGCAAGTTGCTGGATCAGTGCCTCGTCCAGAGGTTTCACAAAGCGCATGTTGACTATGGTAGCGCCGAGTTCCGCCGCAATCTCCGTGGCGTCGGCTAGCAATGTACCGAAGACCAGCAGCGCGAGGCCGGTATGACCGCGCTGCACGATTTCGCCGCGACCGACTGGCAGCGCGGTCATTTGCGCCTGCACCGGAACGCCCGGGCCGGTGCCGCGCGGATAACGCACCGCGCTCGGTTGTTGCAGTGTGGTTGCGGTGTAGAGCATCTGGCGGCATTCGTTTTCGTCGCTCGGCGTCATGATCACCATGTTAGGAATGCAGCGCAGAAACGAGATGTCATAGCAGCCTTGGTGAGTCGCGCCATCGCCGCCCACAAGCCCGGCGCGATCGAGCGCAAATACCACCGGCAGATTCTGCAAGGCAACATCGTGAATCAGTTGATCGTAGGCGCGCTGTAGGAACGTTGAGTAAATCGCGACCACCGGCTTTTGGCCTTCGCAGGCGAGGCCCGCAGCAAAGGTCACAGCGTGCTGTTCAGCGATGGCAACATCAAAATATCGGTCCGCGTATTGCCGCGAGAACTCGACCATTCCTGAGCCTTCACGCATCGCCGGCGTGATGCCGATGATGGTCGGGTCGCGCTCCGCCATATCGCACAACCATTGACCGAACACCTGCGAATAGGTTGGGCCAATTTGTTTTTCCTTGAAAATGGTGCCGCTGGCCGCGTCGAATGGTCCGGGACCGTGCCACTTGATGGGGTCGGCCTCTGCGGGCGCATAGCCTTTGCCCTTGCGCGTGACGACGTGAAGAAATTGCGGGCCTTTGAGCGCGCGCAGGTTTGACAAAGTCTTCAGCAAAGCGCGGATGTCATGACCGTCGATCGGGCCGATGTAATTGAACCCCAACTCTTCGAATAACGTACCGGGTAACACCATGCCTTTCATATGCTCTTCGGAACGACGCGCCAGTTCCCAGACCGTCGGCATTTGGCGCAGAACTTTCTTGCTGCCTTCGCGCAACGTGGCGTAACTGCGTCCGGAGAGCACCCGGGCGAAATAATTGGACATCGCGCCGACGTTTTCCGATATCGACATGTCGTTGTCGTTGAGAATGACCAGTAGATTGGCGGTTAAAGAACCCGCATGATTTAACGCCTCAAAGGCCATGCCCGCCGTCATCGCGCCGTCACCGATGATTGCGACAATGCGCCGCGCCGCGCCACTACGCTGAGCGGCAACCGCCATACCTAACGCTGCACTGATCGACGTGCTGGAGTGGCCGACGCCAAAAACATCGAACGGGCTTTCTGTGCGACTCGGGAATGGTGCCAGGCCGCCACCTTGTTTGATCGTACCTAACAATTCACGCCGGCCGGTCAGCACCTTGTGCGGATAGGCCTGATGGCCGACGTCCCAGACCAGCCGATCGTCGGGCGTGTCGTAGACATAGTGCAAAGCGACCGTCAGCTCGACAGTTCCCAGACCCGCCGCAAAGTGGCCGCCCCGGGTGGCTACGGTCTGAATCAGAAATTCGCGCAGGTCCTGGCAAACCTCGGGCAAGGATTTGGCTTCGAGCCTGCGCAAGTCGGCAGGCGTAGCGGCCTGGTCCAGCCAGGGATATTTTTTGGAGCTGTCAGTCACCTTGGGAACCAGTTTACCTGCAGTGCAAAGCGGGTCGCTTCAATGTTGTCGTTCGACGACAAAACGCGCCAGCGCTTGCAGCTGAGCACGCTGTGAATCTGTCAGCGGCAGATTCTGCAGTTCCGCAAGCGCCGCGGTATGCAGACGGTTGGCCGCAGCGCGTGACGCGTCCAGGCCGTGGATGCTCGGCCACGTTGGTTTGGCCAGGCGTGCATCGGCGCCCGCGGCTTTACCTAGCTTTTCGGGTATACCTTCGACATCCAGAATATCGTCCTGAATCTGAAACGCGAGCCCGAGATCGCGGCTGAATGCCTGCAAGCCGGCGAACAGCGGGCCGTTAAGCACCCCCGATGTCACTGCGCCGAGCAGTACGCTTGCCTGAATCAGCGCGCCGGTCTTGCGAGCGTGCATTTCGGTGAGCAGATCGGGTGCGATCGTATGTCCCACGGCAGCCAGATCGATCGCCTGACCGCCGGCCATGCCGCGTGTTCCAATGCTCTCTGCTAACAAACCGATCATGTTCATCCCATGAGGGTGGGGTGGCCGCCCGCCCAGCGCCGGCCTGCCGGCTAACACGCCGAACGCCAACGCCTGCAGCGCATCGCCGGCCAGAATAGCGGTGGCTTCGTCGAAAGCTCGGTGGCAGCTTGGTCGCCCGCGACGCATGTCATCGTCGTCCATGGCCGGCAAATCGTCGTGAATCAGGCTGTAAACGTGAATCAGTTCGACTGCCGCTGCGGCCGGATCCAGTGCCTCAAGCGAGGCTCCCAGCGCGCGACCAGTGGCATACACCAGGCTGGGGCGCAGTCGCTTACCGCCACTCAGTGCGCTATAGCGCATGGCCGCGATCAGCCGTTCAACTTGCGGGTCGTCTGCCATCAGAATCTGGTCCAACACCGACTCGATTCTGTCGCGATAGGCGCGCAGTTCCGCCTGCTGCGTCATGCCCGAGGTGCGGTGGGATCGTCGTCGACGTCGAAATCGACCAGTTCTTCAGTGTTGGCGCTGCCGTCGCGCGGTGCCGACAACAGGCTCACTTTGGCCTGTGCTTCCGTCAGAGATTTCTGGCAGTCGCGGGTCAGCAGAACACCCCGTTCAAAGAGCCGCAATGACTCTTCCAGGGGTAAATCGCCCTTTTCCAGGCGCGCGACCAGCTGTTCGAGTTCAGACAAGGACTTTTCAAAGTCCGGCGGGCGTCTTTTGGCCGTCATAGCAATAAAGATTGCGGCAACTACAGTTGACGCTCCTGTGGGCAAACACTAGAGTCACATTGTATCCTTAGAATCATTCTAAGGAACCAACACCTACAAACCCTATTAACAGATGGAGAAACCCTGTGAACCTAAAGGGCAGCAAGACTGAAGAAAATCTAAAGGCCGCGTTTGCCGGCGAATCGCAGGCCAATCGTCGTTACCTTTATTTCGCAGCAAAGGCCGATGTCGAAGGCTTCAATGATGTGTCGGCGGTGTTCCGTTCGACCGCTGAAGGCGAAACTGGGCACGCGCATGGCCACCTCGAGTACCTCGAAGCGGTAGGTGACCCGGCCACGGGCCTGCCGATTGGTGGCACGAAACTGAATCTGAAGGCGTCGATCGCTGGCGAGACACACGAATACACCGATATGTATCCGGGAATGGCCAAATCGGCGCGCGATGAAGGCTTCGCTGAAATCGCCGACTGGTTCGAAACGCTGGCCAAGGCCGAGCGATCGCACGCCAATCGTTTCCAGAAGGCACTCGACTCTCTCTAGGGATCGAGTTTCTCAGGGTCGAGATTCCGATGGCATGCCGATCGGATCGCAAGGCGCCGGCCCACAAGCTTTGGCGCCTTGTTTTTTTGTTAGGCCAGACAGTCAGGACAGCTTATGAGCAAAGAAGGATCTTTGGAGGCGCCGACCCGCCACCCGCTTAACTGGCGCGATCCCGCCTTTTACGATGAAGCGGCGCTCGAGAAGGAACTGGAGCGTGTGTTCGATATCTGCCACGGCTGTCGCCGGTGTTTTTCACTGTGCAATTCGTTTCCGACTCTGTTCGATGCCGTCGATGCGAGCCCGAGCGGTGAACTCGATAGCGTGGACAAGAAAGTGTATTGGGACGTGGTCGATCACTGTTACCTCTGTGATATGTGTTTCATGACCAAGTGCCCATATGTGCCACCGCATGCATTCAATCTCGATTTCCCGCATCTGATGCTGCGTGCCAAGGCGGTCAAATCCAAAAAAGGCGAAGTTCGCCTGCGGGACAAAATCTTGTCTGCAACCGATATCGTCGGCCGGATCGCAGGCATACCGGTGGTGTCGTCGGTGGTCAACGCTGTCAACCGTACGGCCGTCGGGCGCAAAATGCTGGACGCCACATTGGGCGTTGCGGTTGACGCGCCGATTCCGGACTACCAGTCGCGCACAGCCCGTAAGCAACTCGCCGGCCGGGAGCTGACTATTTCGGCGCAACCGACGGCCGAAACGCGCGGCAAAGTGGTGCTGTTTACAACCTGCTACGGCAATCGCAATGAGCCAGATCTCAACCTGGATCTGGTGGCGGTTTTTGAGCACAACGGCATTCCGATCAAGATTGTCGCGCAGGAGAAATGCTGCGGCATGCCGAAACTTGAATTGGGCGATCTCGAAACCGTCGCGCAGTACAAGGAAACCAATATTCCGGCGTTGAAAGCCGCGATCGATGCTGACTACGACATCGTCGCGCCGATCCCCTCCTGTGTGCTGATGTTTAAACAAGAGCTGCCGCTGATGTTTCCTCAAGATCCGGATGTTCAGGCAGTCAAGGCACGGATATTTGATCCCTTTGAATATCTGATGCTGCGCCACAAGGCGGCACTGCTGAAGACTGACTTCAAGCAATCGTTAGGCAAGGTGAGTTATCACGTGCCCTGTCATTTGCGCGTACAGAATATGGGCCTGAAGACCCGCGACCTGTTGAGTCTGGTGCCGGACACGACCATTGATGTGATCGAACGCTGTTCCGGCCACAACGGCACCTATGCAGTCAAGAAAGAATTCCGCCCTGCGTCACTGAAGATCGGCCGCCCGGTCGTTAGCAAGGTCCAGTCGGGCGGTGCCGATCATTACTCCAGTGACTGTCCAATGGCCGGGCACCAGATCCAGTCAGGTTTTGCCAAAGGCAGTGCGCTGGCAGCTCGCGAACCGGAGCATCCCTTGAAACTTCTGCGCAGCGCCTACGGAATCTGACGATATGGCCAAACTGACTCGCGACGACCTGCTATCACTGGAAAATTATGCGCGCGAGCGTGCGACCATCCGCGCCCGCGTTCTCGCGCACAAAAAGCCGCGAACCATCGCCATCGGACCTAACATGACGTGGATTTTCGAGGATCGAACCAGCGTCCACTATCAGGTGCAGGAAATGCTGCGTACCGAGCGCATCTTCGAGGCGGACGGCATCGACGACGAGCTCAACGCTTACAATCCGCTCATCCCGGACGGCAGTAACTGGAAGGCGACCTGCCTGATCGAGTTTGCAGACGAAGCGATACGCCGCCAGCGTCTCATGGATCTCAAGAACGTCGAACACCACTGTTGGGCGCAGGTGGCCGGGTTGCCACGCTGCCTCGCCATCGCCGACGAAGATCTGGAACGCTCCAACGACGATAAGACTTCGGCGGTGCATTTTCTGCGATTCGAGTTGGGTGCAGAGCGTGTTGCGGCATTGCGCGCGGGTGCCGAATTGCGCCTGGGTGTGGATCATCCTCAGTATCCCGAGGATATTGCGATCGTTGAGGCGTCGCGACGCGCATTGTTGGAGGACTTCACGTGATCCCGTATCGCTCTGCCTGGCTCAACGACGAACTGGACCTGTACCGCGATGCGGTGGCGCGCTTTGTGGATGCGGAAATGCTGCCACACGATGCAGAATGGCGAGCCGCCAAGAGCGTGGGTCACGCGACCTGGCGGGCGGTCGGTGCGCAGGGTTTTTTGTTAGCAGATGTGCCCGCTGACTATGGCGGCGCAGGCGGCGATTTTCGTCATGAAGTCGTTTTCCACGAAGAGCTCAGCCGACGTGGGATTTCCGGATTCGGTCTGGGCGTGCACAGTATTTGCGCGCACTACGTGCTCAATCACGGCACCGAGGCGCAGAAACAGCGCTGGCTGCCGCGTATGGCGCGTGGCGAGCTGGTGGGTGCCATCGCGATGACTGAACCAAGCGCGGGCTCAGATCTCAAAGGCATTCGCACGCGCGCAGAACGGGACGGCGATCACTACGTCGTCAACGGTTCCAAGATCTTCATCACCAACGGCGCATTGGCCGAGATTCTGATGCTGGTGGTGCGGACCGATTTAAGCGCCAAACGTGGCGGACTTTCGATACTGATGGTCGAAACGAAGGACCTGCCGGGCTACCGCGTCAGTCGGGTGCTCGACAAAATGGGATTGCACGCCCAGGACACCTCGGAGCTGTTTTTTGAGAACGTCCGTGTCCCAATCGATTGTTTGTTAGGGGAAGAAGGTCAGGGCATGCACCAGCTGATGGCCGATTTGCCCTACGAGCGACTGATAGTGGCAGTGGCGGGGGTCGCGGCTATGGAAGGAGGCCTGGAAACGACGCGGGCCTACGTCAAGGAACGCCAGGCGTTCGGTCAAAGCATCGGCAGCATGCAGACGGTGCGCCACAAATTGGCTGAAATGGCCACCATCACGCGCATTGCCAGGGTCTTTGCTGATGATTGCATCGCGCGGCAAACCCAGGGAACGCTGGATACCGAAACTGCGTCGATGGCGAAATACTGGATTTCCGATCAGCAACAACAGGTACTCGACGAGTGTGTGCAACTGCATGGTGGCTACGGCTACATGATGGAGTATCTGGTGTGCCGGATGTTTATCGATTCACGGGTGCAACGCATCTATGCCGGCACTAACGAGATCATGAAGGAAGTCATCTCGCGTTCACTGTGACAGCGCGCGCTGCGCTCTGTTATGATTTTCGCAAGCCACGTGCCTGACAGCATGTGTTCTGCCTCTTTCTTGCACAAAATCTACAGCTATGGCGAAAGACTACAACGCCGCCTCGATCGAGGTGCTTTCCGGCTTGGATCCGGTGCGTCGCCGTCCCGGGATGTATACCGATACGACGCGGCCGAACCATCTTGCCCACGAAGTCATCGACAACAGCGTTGACGAGGCTCTAGGCGGCTTCGCCAAGGAAGTCTCGGTCACGCTTTTCAAGGATGGTTCGGTGGAAGTTATCGACGACGGCCGTGGCATGCCGGTCGACATCCACCCGAAAGAAAAAGTCAGCGGTGTGGAACTGATTCTGACGCGGCTGCATGCTGGCGGCAAATTCACCGATGAAAACTACAAATTTGCCGGTGGTCTGCATGGCGTCGGTGTGTCCGTTGTCAATGCCCTGTCGAAACAGCTTGATTGCTGGATACGTCGCGGCGGCAAGGAATACAACATCGGTTTCAAGAACGGCAAAGTCGTATCGAAGCTCGAAATTGTCGGTACGGTGGGCCAGCGCAACACCGGCACCACAGTGCGGTTCTGGCCTGATCCGCAATTTTTCGACACGGACAAATTCTCGATGGCGCAGCTGCGCCATGTGCTCAAGGCCAAAGCCGTGCTGTGCCCGGGCCTGCGCATCAAGTTTTTCAACGAAGCCGGCGGTGAACGCGACGAGTGGTTTTTTTCCGGCGATCTGGGTGAGTATCTCGCCAGCGAATTGGACCAAGGACTGCGCTTGCCGGAGGAGCCGATTATCGGCCATCGCGAGCAGGACAAAGACGTGGTCGACTATGCGTTGTGCTGGACTCCGAACGCTGAGCAGGTGTTCGCCGAGTCCTATGTGAATCTGATTCCGACCACCGAGGGCGGGACACACGTCAACGGCTTGCGCGCAGGTGTGGCGGCTGCGGTGCGAGAATTCTGCGAGTTTCGCAATCTGGTGCCGCGCGGCGTCAAGCTGGCGCCCGAGGACATCTGGGACAAAGTCAGCTATGTCCTGTCGCTGAAATTGCGCGAGGCGCAATTTGCGGGCCAGACCAAGGAGCGACTGGCGTCGCGCGATGCCGCACAGCTGGTTGAAAGCTACACCAAGGACGCCGTTGCGCTTTGGCTCAATCAACATTCAGATGCCGGCGAGAAAATTGCGCAGTTCGCGATCGAAAACGCACAGGAACGTCTTAAAGCGGCGCAGAAGGTGCAACGCAAGCGTATCGCGAGCGGGCCGGCTCTACCGGGCAAGCTTGCCGATTGTGCGGGCGACGATCCGGCCCGTTCAGAGCTGTTTCTGGTGGAGGGCGATTCTGCCGGTGGCTCAGCCAAACAGGCACGCAACAAGGACTTCCAGGCCATCATGCCGTTGCGAGGCAAGATCCTGAATACCTGGGAGGTCGACACCGCCGGAGTGTTAGCTTCGCAGGAAGTTCACGATATCACCGTCGCGCTGGGTGTCGAGCCGGCGAGTTCGGATCTGTCACGGCTGCGTTATCACCGTATCTGCATCCTGGCGGACGCTGACTCCGACGGTCTGCACATTGCGACCCTGTTGTGCGCATTGTTCCTGCGGCATTTCCGGCCGCTGGTGACCAACGGACATGTGTACGTCGCCATGCCGCCGCTCTATCGCATCGATGCGGGCAAGCAGGTCTCCTATGCGCTCGATGATGCCGAACGCGACACGATTCTGAAACGGCTGGAAGCGGATAAAAACCGTTCCAAGGTGATGGTCACGCGCTTCAAGGGCCTAGGCGAGATGAATCCCGACCAGTTGCGCGATACGACCATGGATCCGCGCACGCGACGTCTCGTGCAGCTGACGATCGCCGCCAAGGATGACACCGATCAGCTGATGGACATGTTGCTCGCCAAGAAACGCGCCGGCGATCGGCGTGAGTGGCTCGAGACTAAGGGCAACCTTGCCAGGGTTGCGGTTTGAGCCTGTTAGGCCATCAACGCCACGCTTTTGAAGGGTCGATTGCGTCGCTCCCCGTTACTCGCTTTGGCGCGGCGACTTTTGTCTGCGCGCCCGCCGGCGCCCAAATAATGGCACCGACACACCCATGAAAGACCAGGAACTGAACTTCGAAGGCATCGAAAAGTTGCCGCTGCGCGAGTTCACCGAGCGTGCGTACCTGGACTATTCCATGTATGTGATCCTCGATCGTGCATTGCCGTTTGTCGGCGACGGCTTGAAGCCGGTGCAACGGCGCATCGTTTATGCGATGAGCGAGCTTGGACTTTCCGCGGTCTCCAAACACAAAAAATCCGCCCGCACCGTGGGCGACGTGTTAGGTAAATTCCACCCGCACGGCGACTCGGCCTGTTATGAAGCGATGGTGCTGATGGCGCAGCCGTTTGCATACCGCTACCCGATTATCGATGGCCAGGGCAATTGGGGTTCGCAGGACGATCCAAAGTCCTTCGCGGCGATGCGCTATACCGAATCGAAGCTGACCCGCTATGCAGACACTTTGCTGCGTGAGCTGGGCGAAGGCACCGTGGAGTGGGGTCCGAATTTCGACGGCACGCTTGAAGAGCCGTTGATGTTGCCCGCGCGCCTGCCGAACCTGCTGCTCAATGGCACGACCGGGATCGCGGTCGGCATGGCGACCGATATCCCGCCGCACAATTTGCGTGAGGTGGCGGCAGCCTGCATTCATTTGTTAGATGAACCTGACGCATCTACACGGGCTCTGATGAAATTCATCAAGGGACCCGACCTGCCCACGGGCGGCGAGATTATCTCGCCGCGCGCTGATCTGGTCGAGATTTACGATAAGGGCCTGGGCAGCTTCAAGGCGCGCGGCACCTATACCGTAGAAGACGATTGCATCGTCATCGACGCGCTGCCCTGGCAGACCTCCGGCGCCAAGCTGCAGGAACAGATTGCCGAGCAGATGCGCGCAAAAAAACTGCCGCTGGTCGAGGATGTTCGTGACGAATCGGATCAGAATCATCCGACGCGTATCGTGATCGTGCCGAAAGGTCGCAAAGTCGACAGCGAACAATTGATGGCGCATTTGTTTGCTACGACCGATCTGGAGCGCAGTTACCGCGTCAACCTCAACGTTATCGGCTTGGATGGCCGGCCGCGTGTAATGCCGCTGCGGGACATGCTGAGCGAATGGCTGCAGTTCCGCACTGCCACGGTGACTCGCCGATTGCAGTGGCGCCTCGACAAGGTGAACCGGCGACTGCACATCCTCGATGGTTTGTTAGTGGCCTACCTTAACCTCGATGAGGTCATTCGCATCATCCGCCGGGAAGAAGAGCCCAAGCCGGTCCTGATGAAGCGCTTCAAGCTCTCGGATGAGCAAACCGAAGCGATTCTGGAAACCAAGCTGCGCAATCTGGCGAAGCTCGAGGAAATGAAGATCCGCGAGGAGCAGAAGGCACTCAAGGATGAGCGCGACGAGTTGGAAGCGGTGCTCAAGAGCAAGGCGCGGCTGAAAAAAATGATCGCTGCGGAAATCGAAGCCGATGCCGAAAAATTTGGCGACGCGCGCCGTTCCAAGATCGTCGAACGTGAAGCTGCGCAGGCGATTTCTGAAACCGACCTGATCGCGAACGAACCTGTGACGGTCGTGTTATCGACTGGCGGCTGGGTGCGCGCAGCCAAGGGTCATGAAATTGATCCGCTCAGTTTGCAATACAAAACCGGCGATGCGTTTCAACATGTAGCGCGCGGTCAGAGCCTGCAGTTAGCGGTTTTTGTCGATTCCACAGGCCGAAGTTATGCGGTGCCTGCGCATACGCTGCCATCGGCGCGCGGCCTCGGCGAACCGTTGTCGGGGCGACTCAATCCGCCGGACGGCGCAAAGTTTGCGGGCGTCGCCATGGGCGACCCAGAGTCGCTGTGGTTGCTGACGTCGGATGCCGGCTACGGATTCACGGTGCGCCTGAAAGAACTTATCACCGATCGCCGCGCAGGTAAGACCGTGCTCAACGTGCCCGAAGGTGCGTTTGTATTGCCCCCGTCACCAGTGCCTGGCAATGATGCGGTCGTCGCGGTGGCCGCCAAGGGGGACGACAGCGGCCGGCTGTTAGTATTTAAAGTCGCGGAAGTGCCGGAATTGCCGCGTGGCAAAGGCAACAAGTTGTTCAACATACCTACCAAGAAGTCTGCGGACCGCAGCGAAGTGTTGGCGGGGGCCGTGGTCGTGCCGAACGGCGGCAAGTTGATCGTGGTCGCAGGCGATCGTCGCATGACGCTCGAATGGGCTGACCTCAAGGCCTATCGCGGCGAACGAGCGCAACGGGGCGCCATGCTGCCGCGCGGCTGGCGGGGCGTGACGTCGTTGGAAAATGGCTGACAGCAGACTCAGGAGTCGATGACGACTTCTTCGGGCTGATTGATGAAGTAGCCTTGAATAAATTGCACGCCGATCTGCCAAAGCACGGCCATGGTATTGGCGTCTTCCACGCGTTCGGCAATGCTCAGAATATTGCGCTTGGTAGCAGCCGCCACCAGCGCGCGCACTTTTTCCTGCAGTTCGAAGTCGCCCGCGAGGCCCTGCACTAGGCCGCCATCAACTTTGATGAAATCCAGTGGCAACCGCGCGAGCAGTCCAGCCGATCCGGTGCCAGAGCCGAAACGTTCCAGTGCGAAACGCAGGCCGCGCTGTTTCAAGTCTTTGGCGAGCTGCGTGACTTCGCCTTCGCGTTCCTCGGCGACTTTTTCCAGAACCTGGAAACAGACACGAGCCGGTTGCACCTTGCTGGAGCGCAGCTGCAGTTCCAACCAGTCCGGCAACGATCGATCGAGAATCGTGTCGCGCGACAATCTGATAAAGAGACACCCGGGACGTTTCTGCGCTGCGACATTGAGTGCGGCGCCGATGACCCAGCGATCGATGTTGCGCAACAGGTCATTGCGTTCGGCCGCCGGCATGAAATCAGATGGCAGTACTTCCTTACCCGAATGATCGAGCATGCGCACCATGACGTCGAACATCTGCGGGTCTTCGCCGCGCAGACTGGCAACCGGCTGCTGCACGAGCTTGAAACGATTTTCGATCAGCGCGGCCTTGATATGTTTGACCCAGATCGCGTCGTAAGCTAACACGCGTGAATCAGCGTCAGCGCGATCGATATGGATTACTTCGCCGTTGCCGCGGGCGCGCGCCTTGCGTACCGCCTCGACGGCGTCAAAAATCGCGGTATCGACGTCCGGCTTACTGTGCGGCACATTGGCGATGCCGATACAGCAGCTCATGCGCACCGGCTGATTGCCGGTATTGATGGTTGCCTTGCCGACGCGATCGATCATTTGCGATGCCCAGGCATCCAGATCGCTTTCGTTGCCGCGCTCCACCAGGACCATGAAGGTCGGGCCGCTGAAACGCCCGGCCAGGTCGTGCGACGACAAATGCGATTTCAGTAGATTGGCAAATTCACTGATCACGTGTTCGCTCGCCTCGACGCCGATGTCTTTTTCGAGGGCGGAGAATTTATCGAGCCGAATGCAGGCCAGCGCCCGCAAGCCACCCGGCGCTGGCTGACTGAGCCGCTCACGGATGGCGTCGATCAAAGGTCGCCGCTGCAACAGGCCGGTGGCCGAGTCGCGCCGCACGGCGTCGGCCAATTCCAGCGCGAGATCTTTGCCATCGCTGGTCTTTTTGCGCGCCGGCACGATGAGACGCACACTTTGGTCGCCGTCGAACTGACCGGAGGTCAGGGTGACATCGATCGCGTGGTGCGTGCCGTCGCCCAGGCAGGCCAATGCATTGAGGCTGTGATCCTGCCAGCGACCCTGCAGTGCGGAGCTGAGCGCACCCTTGAGCGCCGCATGCGACACAGACTCGAAGAAATCCATCAACGGCTGTCCGAGGAAGACGCTGGCATCATGATGTCCGAAGAGTTCCAGCCAGGACTCGTTGGCCTCGACGATGATGCCTTCCTGTACCTGCGCGATCGCGTCGTGGGAACTGGCGAGAACACTCTCTAGTTGTTTACGGTAGTCACGCGCACTTTGCAGCGTGGTGTTGAGGGCGCGTTCAAGGCGAAAGGTGCGCAGCTCGCGCAGCATGACGGCTTCTAGACGGCCTGGCTGTTGCAGAGAAACTAAATCCCGCGCGCCGCCGCGCATAAGTTCAGCGGCCTGCATTTCCGAAAACTCATCGCCTATGGCTAACAAAGGCACTTCGGGAGCGACCTGCTCACGGACTTTGGCGGCGTCCATGGTTATCTGTGGGTCATTGCCGACCACCAGCAATAGTTCCGGGTTGATTTGCGGCAGAGCGTCCGCCAGATCAGGTAGGGCCGGAATCCAGGTGCAATGCGATGGCTGGCCAGCGCGACGCAAAATACTATTGATCGACTCCACGGGGTCACGTGAAGCCGACAGCACGATGACGGGTACTGCGGTTGGGTCGGTCAAAATGATCCTGCCGCGCCTCTTGAGCGCCTTGGGTTTACCTGCCATGCCACTCTATCGGCAGGACGTAGCCCAATCGTGTGAGCTAGTGCACAGCCTGGGCTTTAGCCGCGGCCAAGACCTGCAGAAATAACCGTTTTTGCCTTCCGGCCGGGAATTTCGCGCGCCAACCGGGGCAGCAAGTAGCCCGGGAGGGTGCCTGCCAGCTGGTCCATGAGCTCGATGCCGCGGGCCTCGTCCACCGCAAAATGGGCGGCGCCGCGGACCGGATCCAGCAGGTGCAAGTAGTAAGGCAGCACTCCGCAATCAAACAAACGCTGCGACAGGGCGCGCAGCGTATCCGCGTTGTCGTTGATGCCCGCCAATAGCACGGACTGATTGAGCAGCACTGCGCCGCTCGCGCGCAATTGCGCACAGGCCGCTGCGACCTCGCTATCGATTTCGTTGGCGTGATTGCAATGCAGTACGATACTGACGCTCCACGGCAATGACGTTAGCCAGGCTAACAGACCGGCATCTACCCGCGACGGCAGTACGATGGGTTGGCGGGTGTGAATGCGCAGCCGCCGCAGATGCCGGACCGGCAACAATCGGGTGCTGAGTGTCTGCAATCGTGCGTTATGCAGCGTTAGGGGGTCACCGCCACTCAAAATCAGTTCCTCGATGGAGTCATCGGCCGCGACGGTGTCGAGCGCACTCGTCCAGCGGCCGGCATCGTCAGCATGGTCGGCATAGGGAAAGGCGCGGCGAAAACAATAACGGCAGTGCACGCCACAGGCGCCGGTTGTGATCAACAGCGCGCGCCCCTGATACTTTTGCAGCAAGCCAGGCGCGCGTTGCGCGTGTTGCTCATGATTCGGATCGTCGACGAATCCAGCAGCAGCGAGCATTTCGGCGGCCAGCGGCAGCACCTGCAGCAGCAGAGGATCGTTAGGGTCGCCGTGGCGCATGCGCCTCGCAAAGCTGCGCGGCACTCGCATCGGGAACTCGCGCAGCATCCCGGCATCGGCCAGCCGCGTTGCGAGAATGTCGGTCAGGCCGAGATCCGCCAACAAGTCCGCCGGACGCAGGTAGCCGTCGGCCTGTTCCCGTTGCCAAGGGGAAGTTTGGCGCGGATGTGTGCTTGCCGGTATCATGCGCGATCTTTTTTGGCGCGGCCTGTATTGCCCCTGAGTGGGGCCGCGTATTGTACGGGTTGTCACAAAACGGCGGATCAGACCATGTCGAACTACAGCACCAATGAATTTAAAACCGGCCTCAAGATCCTGATCGATGGCGACCCGTATTCCATCGTCGAAAACGAGATGGTCAAACCTGGCAAGGGGCAGGCTTTTAACCGGGTACGGGTGCGCAATCTGCGCACTGGCCGCACGGTCGAAAAAACCTGGAAATCCGGTGATACGGTCGAGGCCGCTGATGTTGTCGACATGGACATGCAATATCTCTACAAGGACGGCGATTTCTATTACTTCATGGTGCCGGAGTCCTTCGAGCAACACACCGCGGGTGCTACTGCGGTTGGTGATTCCGCGCAGTGGCTAAAAGACGGCATCAGCTGTGTCGTGACCCTGTGGAATGGCGAGCCCCTGCAGGTGGTGCCGCCGTCGCACATCGAGCTAACAATTGTCGAAACCGATCCCGGGCTGCGCGGCGACACAGCGACCGGTGGTACCAAGCCCGCCAAGCTTGAAACCGGCGCGGTGGTTCGAGTGCCGCTGTTCATCAATCAGGGCGAAGTGATCCGCATTGATACGCGCACCGGTGAGTATATTTCCCGCGCCAAGGGCTGAGCGTCGGTCGCGGGATTTCGCAGCCTAACAATCGCTGGCTGACAGCCAGACCGCGGCGAGCGCTTCGATACCCTGTTGGTCGAGTGGCTGGAACCGTCCCAGCATCGGGCTGTCCAGATCTAACACCCCCACCAAACGGCCAGCGCGAGTCAGCAACGGTACAACGAGTTCTGAATTGGAGGCGGCATCGCAAGCAATGTGCCCGGGGAAGGCGTGCACGTCTTCGACACGTTGGGTTGTGCGGGTCGCGGCCGCTCTGCCGCAAACACCCTGACCCTGCGCGATGCGAACGCAGGCCGGTCGTCCCTGAAACGGGCCTAGCACCAACGAGTCGCCGCGCTGAAAATAGAAGCCGGCCCAGTTCAGGTTCGGCAGCGCATGGAAAAGCAAAGCACTGCAATTGGCTGCGTTGGCGATCATGTCGCGTTCACCTTGCAGCAGCGCGGCCAGATCGCGCACTAACAAACGGTAGGCCTCCGCTGGCGCGGCGGCAAAATCATAGGACGTAGTTGCTGGCGCCGCGTCCATTGTCAGGCCCGCTCCAGCGGGAAGCTCATTGCATCGGCGATGTCTTTGCTGCCTAACGCCAGCATCAGCAGCCGGTCGAAGCCGAGCGCGACGCCCGAGCATGGCGGCAGACCCGCCTGAAGCGCAGCGAGTAAGCGATCATCGGGTGGATGCACTCGTAAGCCAAGGCGCGCGCGCGTCACGCGATCGGCTTCAAATCGTCTGGCTTGTTCAGTGGCGTCCGCCAGTTCTTCAAAGCCATTGGCCAGTTCGATCCCCTGCCAGTAGAGCTCAAAGCGCAACGCATATCGGGGGTCGTCAGGGTCGAGCCGTGCCAGCGCTGCCTGGGACGCGGGATAGTGGGTCACAAACTCGGGGCCATCCACGCCCAGTTGCGGGCCCACGACCACGGCCATCAGGAAATCAAGCAATTCATCTCGACTCGCAGTTCGCGCACTGTCCACTGACAACCCCGATGCAACGCAACGCTCGATCAACAGATTTTCCGAATCCGTCTCCAGATCAACCTGGGCAAATCGTCGCAGCACCGTGTCGTAGCGCAGTCTGGCGGCTTTGATCAGCGGCCTTGGAGCGACTAGTTGGTGCAGCAGTGCATCGACTTCGCCCATCAGACTCTGCATTGCCATGGCGCAGCGGTACCACTCCAGCATGGTGAATTCTGCATTGTGCAGTGTGCTGCGCTCTGCGCCGCGGTAGACCTTGCAAATCTGAAAGATGTCGCCGCTGCCGGCAGCCAGCAGACGTTTCATGGCGTATTCGGGCGAGGTGTGCAGGAACAGGCGCGTACGTATGCCCGGTAATTCGACTTCAGCGGAATACAGGTGCGGATCGGTAACGGCCCGTTGTACCAGCGCGGGTGTCTCGACCTCCAGCACATTCCTGGCTGCCATGAAATCCCGCACTCGAGCCAACAGCACCGCACGCTGGCGCAGCGCGGCAATTTTCGCACTGGGGCGCCACTCAAGATCCATGATTTTTTTGCGCCAAGGGCTCACCCATTCGTACTGTTTTGCCCGTGGCCAAATCGCCGCGCCAGCTGCAATGCCCCGGTGGAAACAACAAAATGACGGTGGATCCCATATTGAATCTGCCGAGTTCATCGCCGGCGGCAGCCGCGGCCGCAGCTAACAACGGCGATACTGGCAGCTGCGCCAGGCGGCGTGGCCGCCGCGGTGCGATATGACCGTGCCAGATGGTATCCATGCTGCCCACGTTCAATGCGCCGACCAGAATTACGGCGAAGGGGCCGCCATCGGACGCGAAACGACAAATCACACGCTCATTTCGTGCGAACAGGCGCGGCACTTGATCCACGGTCGTACGATTGACACTGAATAGTCGACCAGGGACGTAAACACTCTCGACCAGGCGGCCGTCCGCGGGCATATGGATGCGGTGATAGTTGTAGGGCGCAAGGTAAATGGTTGCGAATTCACCGCCGCGAAACTTTTCTGCCGTATCAGCATCACCCGCTAACAGATCCAGCAAGGTGTAGTTACGTTTTTTGGCCTGTAACAGGCGATCGTCATCGATACGCCCTAATTCGCTGATAGTGCCGTCGACCGGGCTCAGGATCTGCGTGCGCGCATCCCCAAGAGGCCGCGTCGCGGCGCGCAGTGAACGCGTGAAAAACTCATTGAAACTGGCAAATTGCCAAGGATCTGTCTCTACCGCGTCGCTCATGTCAGGGCGGTAACCGCGGACAAACAGGCCAATGACCAGGTTCTTGAACCAGGGCGTGCGAACTCGAGTCATCCAGCCCACCAGACGTGACAGGGCGTGTTGCGGTAACAGGTATTGAAAAAGAACGAACATGGCTCGGTCGGTCAGTCCAGTCGGTTGCGCAGCGAATTCAGATCCTGGACCATTTTGTCGAGCGCCAACGGCGGCGTAAAGACCGTGACCAGGCGGCCCTGATTGTCGAGCAGATAGACCGTCGCCGAATGATCCATGGTGTAGTCGCCTCCGGGCAGATCCTGGCGCGCCGCGGCGGCCGACCAGGCTTTTGTTAGTTTGTTCAACTCGGCAGGTTCGCCGGTCAGGCCTGCAAAATCTGGATCGAAGGCCTGCAAGTAGCGTTGCAGTTGCCGCGGCTGATCGCGTTCTGGATCGACCGTGACCATGACGATCTTCAGGGGTTTGAGCAAAGACTGGCGACGCACGGTCGCGAGCAGTGCAAGGGTGGTCGGACACACATCGGGACAATTGCTGAATCCAAAAAAAACCAGCGCAGGCTGGCCCTGAAAAAATGTTGCGTTAACCGCCTGACCCTGCTGATTCAGGAGCGTGAAAGCGGGCGTTGGCCTTGCCGCGGGCAGCCAGGTACCGCTAGTAAGTACCGGCGGCGGCGGATCGCTGAGCCTTGCGAACAGCACGCCGGCCAATGCTGCGATAATCGCAACAGTTCCCGCCAGAATGATCTGGGTGCTTTTTTTCATGGCCAAATTATCCCACACCGCTGGCACCCTGATTGATGCGACGGCGCGGCGTTTTCGGCGCGCACAGCTCTATTACGGACACGGAACTGACAATGCCAGGGACGAAGCGGCGGCGCTGGTATTCCATGCGTTAGACCTGCCATGGGACGGTGCTGCCAGCGTGCTGAGGCACCTGCCTACGGTGGCGCAAGTGGCGAAGTTGGGCGAACTGGTGCAGCGACGCATCGCCGAGCGTGTCCCGGCCGTCTACCTAACAGGTGAGACGTTTTTTGCCGGACTGCGAATGCTGACGGACCGTCGTGCCCTGATTCCAAGATCGCCGTTCGCGGAGTTGATTGAAAGAGAATTCCAGCCCTTTGTCGACATGAGCCGAGTGCGTCGCGCGCTCGATATCGGCACTGGCGGCGGTTGCATAGCGATTGCGCTGGCCAGTTATTTCCCGCAACTGCGCGTCGACGCCGTGGACATCAGCGACCAGGCGTTGTCACTGGCGCGCCAAAATCGGCGGCTGCATGGCCTGACAAAACGGGTGAATCTGCGCAAATCTGACGTGTATTCCACGCTTCAAGGAAGGCGCTACGATATGATTCTCGCCAACCCGCCGTATGTCGGGACGCGCGAAATGACACGCTTGCCGGCTGAATACGCGCATGAGCCGCGCTTGGCGCTGGAGTCCGGCCGTGATGGACTGGATGTCGTCCGGCGAATTCTGGCGGGCGCGCGGCAGCATTTGCGACCCGGCGGAGTGCTGCTGGTGGAGGTCGGCAACAGCGAACGCGCGGTCAAGCGGGCTTGGCCCAGAGTGCCGTTTGTGTGGCTGGAATTCATGCGCGGCGGTGGTGGTGTGTTTTTATTGACGGCGGAGCAATGTCAGGCAATTCGTTAGGCAAATTATTCACGGTCACGACGTTCGGCGAGAGTCACGGGCCGGCGTTGGGCTGCATTGTCGACGGTTGCCCGCCTGACCTGGAATTGAGTGCCGCTGACATCCAGCCGGATGTCGACCGGCGTCGCACCGGCACTTCCAAATTCGTCAGTCAGCGGCGCGAGGGTGATGAGGTGCGCATCCTATCGGGCGTGTTCGAAGGCCGTACTACCGGCGCGCCAATCGGCATCCTGATCGAAAACACCGACGCCCGTTCGCGTGACTACGAGAAGATCAAAGATCTGTTTCGACCCGGTCATGCCGATTACACCTACCAGCAGAAATATGGCCTGCGCGATTACCGTGGTGGTGGCCGATCTTCAGCGCGCGAAACCGTCATGCGAGTCGCGGCGGGCGCAATCGCGCGTAAGTATCTGGCGAATCGTCTGGGTATCCAGATATCCGGTTATCTGTCGCAGATTGGCTCTCTGCGGATCGAGCCCGTGCAGCCGACCTTTGCCTACGAGAACCCTTTCTTTTGTCCAGACCCGGCTCGCATCGCAGAGCTTGAGGCGCTGCTCTGGAAGCTGCGCGAGCAGGGCGATTCGCTCGGCGCCAAAGTGGTTGTGCGTGCACTCGGAGTGCCGCCGGGTCTTGGCGAACCGGTGTTTGATCGGCTCGACGCCGATATCGCGCATGCCATGATGGGTATCAACGCGGTCAAGGCTGTCGAGATTGGCGCGGGAGTTCGAGCGGCCACACAGCGCGGCAGCGAACACCGCGATCTCATGACGCCGACGGGTTTTCGCAGCAACAATGCCGGTGGCATGTTAGGCGGGATATCCACGGGGCAGGAAATTATTGTCGAAATTACCCTGAAGCCCACCTCCAGCATCACGCTGCCGGGCGAGACCATCGACGTGGCAGGTCGGTCCGCCGAAATAGTCACTACCGGTCGCCATGACCCTTGCGTCGGTCTGCGCGCGACACCCATTGCTGAGGCGATGCTCGCACTGACGTTGATGGATCACTGGTTGCGGCACAGAGCGCAAAATGCCGATGTCCGGCCCACGACTCCTGTCATTACAGACACTTGAAATTTGTTAGTATTTGTTAGCTGATAACTTGGAAACAGGCAAAGGTAAAATGGTCGAGTCGAAAAAAGATGGCTGGCGGGTCGCGGTACTGGGGGCAACAGGCCTGGTAGGCGACATGATGATCAAAGTGCTGGCCGAGCGGAAATTCCCGGTCAGTGAGTTCATTCCGCTGGCTTCAACCCGTTCGGTGGGTAAGCGCGTGGAATTCGCGGGCAAGCAGTACTCGGTAATCGATGTCGACACGTTCGATTTTTCAAAAGCGGACATTGGTTTGTTTTCGGCGGGCGGCGAGGTGTCGCGGCTATATGCACCGAAAGCGGCTGCGGCCGGCTGTGTTGTGATCGACAACACCTCGGAATTTCGTTATGACGACGACATCCCGCTGGTCGTTCCCGAAGTGAACCCCAAAGCCATCGCGGGTTACAAGGCGCGCGGCATCATTGCGAACCCCAATTGCTCCACCATACAAATGGTGGTCGCGCTCAAGCCGATCTATGACGCGGTTGGTATCCTGCGCATCAACGTCGCCACCTATCAGTCGGTGTCAGGTGCCGGCAAGGAAGCTGTAGAAGAACTGGTGTCCCAAACCGCCGAGCTCCTCAATGGACGTGGTCCGGTCAAAGGCAAGATCATTCCAAAACAGATCGCCTTCAACTGTGTGCCGCAGATCGACAAGTTTCAGGACAACGGCTACACCAAAGAAGAAATGAAGATGTTCTGGGAAACCCAGAAAATCATGGGCGATAACCAGATTCGCGTGAATGCGACCACGGTGCGTGTGCCGGTGTTTTATGGCCATTCGGAGGCCGTCAATATCGAGACGCGCGACAAGATTTCGGCGGCCCAAGCTCTGAAACTGCTGGCGAAAGCGCCTGGCGTGACGGTTCTGGATTCGCGCAAGCCGGGTGGCTATCCGACTGCTGCTACTGAAGCCGCTGATTCCGATTCGGTCTTTGTGGGCCGTGTCCGAGAAGATATTTCCCATGATCGCGGCCTGAACCTGTGGATCGTGTCTGACAACATCCGCAAAGGCGCCGCCACCAACAGTGTTCAGATTGCAGAGATTTTGGTGCGGGACTATTTATAAGTTATATTGCGCGTTGACGTAGACCGTGGCGCGAGTGTGGCGCTCAAGTCTCTGTTTTGCTTCGAGAACCGCAAGCTTGCGCGGGGAGTGGTGATGGTCGCTAAACGAATTTTATGGGCGCTGTCGGCAGCATTGCTGGCGCCGTCGCTCGCTCACGCGCTGGGTTTAGGGGACATTCGCCTGTCTTCAGGACTCAATCAGCCGCTCGACGCTGAGATCGATCTGCTCAACGCCGCACCTGATGAGCTGGCAGGCCTCAAGGCCAGTCTCGCCTCGCGGGAAACCTTTGCACGATATGGCCTCGACTACCCCAATTTTCTGACCTCGGTAACTCTCGCACGCGGCACGTCGGCCAACGGGCGCGACGTGCTCAAAATCAAATCTGCGGAAACCATCACAGAGCCTTTTGTAAGCCTGTTGGTCGAGGTCAGTTGGGGCCGCGGACGTCTGGTTCGCGAATACACTGTGTTGCTGGATCCGCCGGTGTTTGCGCCCAATTCCCCGGCCCGAGCAGCGGATGCGACCGTGCCGGCTACCGGATCGGAAACCTCGGGAAGCATTGTGCGGCCAGCGCCGGTGGATTCGACGGCGCAAGCTGCTCCCGCGGAGTCCACGGCCGCCGTCGACAGCTATGCCGTGCGTCGCGGCGACAGCCTCGGCGCCATCGCCCGGCAATTGGGCGGTACGGTGGGTGTCAGCCAAAACCAGTTGATGATGGGTATTTATCAGGCCAATCCCGAAGCCTTCGAAGGCAATATGAATCAACTGCGCTCCGGAACGATTTTGCGGATCCCGGACAGTTCCAGCCTGCAGGCGATTTCGGGTTCTGCGGCTGCGAGCGAGGTTCGGCGTCAGTACGCCAACTGGCGTGGACAATCGAACTCATCCGCAAGTTCTTCATCTGGCCGATTGCGACTCGTAGCCCCTGGCGAAGCCGGTGACAGCGGCGGCGCGACCGACTCTGAAGTCAAGGGCCTGCGCGACCGGCTTGCTGTATTGGAAGGCGAACTCGCGGAGTCCAAGCGGCTTCTTGAATTGCGCAACTCGGAACTGGCGAACCTGCAGAAACGGCTCGGATCGAGTGGCGAACCGGCGTCAGCCAGTACTTCTGAACCCAAGTCCGAGCCTATTGTCGAGCCGACAGTTGAGCCTGCTGCTGGAACGCCAACGACAGAGCCAGTGCCGGAGCCATCGACAGCCGCGACTCCTGGCGCAGTTCCGCCGGCAGTAGCGGTGCCCGAAGAACCCATGCGTGCGCGTGTGCGCCCCAGCGAAGACACCAGCAGTCCGTCGTTTCTGGACCGCGCGCTCGGGCTGGTCCGTGATTTCTGGTATGTGCCGCTGGCTTTGCTTGCCTTGCTCGCGGGCCTGTTGGGATTCCGCAAATTTCAGGCGCAGCGTGCAGCGAATGCGGATGGTTCGCTGGAACCGCGCTATGCGGAGCCGGAGATGTCTCAGGAGCTGCCGGCTATGTCCGAGCCGGTACGCCGGGTCGATCCCGCGCCTGACAACCGGATGCTGGTCGAAGAGTCTGGTCAGCATCTTCAGCCGGCTTTTGCCAAATCGTACCAAACCCCAGAGCGTGGCTCCGGCGAGTCAGACCCTTCGGCAACTCTCAGCAGCGACACGGCGATCAATTTCGATCAAAGCGATCCGCTGGCCGAGGCTGATTTCCACATGGCATACGGCCTGTACGATCAGGCGGCTGACCTGGTTCGCAATGCCATCGGCCGCGATCCCAGCCGCCTCGATCTAAAGCTCAAGCTTGTCGAAGTGTTTTTTGTCTGGGGCAATAAGGACGAGTTCTTGCGCCTCGCCAAAGAAATCCATGAATCCGGCGCGGCTCGCAGTGGCGGTGACTGGGAGAAAATCGTCATCATGGGCCGGCAAATCGC
Source organism: Gammaproteobacteria bacterium (assembly GCA_043769085.1). Taxonomy (GTDB): domain Bacteria; phylum Pseudomonadota; class Gammaproteobacteria; order Steroidobacterales; family Steroidobacteraceae; genus UBA964. The sequence goes on along the minus strand of JAYVJR010000006.1, from coordinate 8,785 downwards.
GCCCGAAGAGACGCTCTTCAGCCAGGGCGCTGAATTAAAAGGCCTGGGCGGCGGCTCCGTTGACCTCGATTTGGTAGGCAGTGGCGGCGACAACCGTATCGACTTCGACATGTTAGGCGAATCGGGCAGCAATGCGGTCGATCTGGATCTGGGCAAGGCGCAGGGCGATGACTCGCAAGAACAGAAAGCAGTCGCTAATTTCGATATTCCGCTGGGGCGTCGCGACGCGAGCGGCGGCACGACCCGTGAGATGGCGCCCGAATTCAGTTTGCCCGACCAACCTGACCTGACCGTTGATCTGGCAGTTGGCAGCGAAGCACCCACGGTTGAGCAGCCGGCGCTGCGATCTGGCAGCCCGACCATACGCGAGAAAATCGATGCGGCCATGCGGATGTCGCCCGCCGTAGATGACGCGGCAGAGCGCACCTCCGAAGTTGCCATCGATGATTTGGGCCTTGATATCGGCGACATCGAAGGGCTCGATATTCCTGATGAAGCGACTGAAGCTCTGCCAGATGCGCCAACCATGGTGTCCGGTCTGGACAATGAGTCGCGCCGCATCATGTCTGATGCGGCGAAGCGAAAAGAAGACGCCGCACTGCGTAAGGATTCCGGTGCCACGGTGTCGCTGGCGGCCTTGGATGGCGCGGCTTTGGGCGATCTCGACTTTGAACTCAGTGACAAGACGCAGGAATCACCGGCCTTTGGTGCACGAGACAGCGATTCCACCGCATTCCATTCGCCAACGCGATCCAACGGTCTCGATGTGGACCTCGGTGCGATGGACGGCGGCAATACGGCCAGTGTTGAAACTCTGATTGCGGATGATGTGTCACTCCCGCCGCTTGAACCTGTGACCATGAGCGAGGTCGGTACCAAACTCGATCTGGCGCGCGCCTATGTGGACATGGGCGACCCAGACGGTGCGCGAAACATCCTGCAAGAAGTCTTGCAGGAGGGCTCGCATTCTCAGAAGCAGGAAGCCCAGCGTCTGCTCGACGCCATTCCGGGCTGAGCGCTTCACGTCGGGCAATCCACCACGGACAGGTATGCGGCGCATTGCCGTCGGGCTTGAATACGACGGCACCGGCTACTGCGGCTGGCAGATCCAGTCCTCTGGCAATTCTGTTGAAGCAGTTGTTAGCCGCGCGGTCAGCTGGGTGGCCGACCAACCGGTGGCGCTGGTTTGCGCCGGCCGAACCGATTCGGGTGTGCACGCGTTCGGGCAAGTCGCGCATTTTGACACCGACATCCATCGTAGCGAGCGCAGTTGGGTGTTAGGTGCCAACACGCGCCTTGCGGCCGATGTTCGTGTGCAGTGGGCGCGTGAAGTACCGGATCATTTCCACGCGCGCTTCAGCGCCCTGTGGCGCGAGTATCGATACCGCATTCTGAATCAGCCGGTGGCAAGCGCGTTAGAGCGTAATCGTGCAACCTGGATACGCGAACCATTGTCGCTTGAACCTATGATTGCGGCCGCCAATTGCCTGGTAGGCGAGCGTGACTTCGCCGCATTCCGTGCCACGGCCTGCCAGTCAAAGAGCAGCGTCCGGAATTTGCAGCTTCTGGATGTCGTGCAGAACGGACCGAATATCTGGTTGCGATTCAGGGCCAATGCGTTTCTGCACCACATGGTGCGCAACCTGGCGGGCTGGCTGATCGCCGTCGGCCGGGGCGATCGCTCTGTGAGCGAGACGACACAGGTCCTATCGTCGTTGGACCGTCGGCTGGCCGCACCTACGGCAGCTGCGGCAGGGCTGTATTTTTGGGACGTGGGTTACCACCCGTCATTCGGACTGCCGGATCGTCGGGACCTGGTGGACCCTTAGGCGTGATCCGCTATCATCGGGGCTATGTCGTGGTTCGAAAAAATCATGCCTTCGAGGATCAAAACCGAAAAGCGTACGCGATCGGTTCCTGAAGGCCTTTGGATCAAGTGTGCCGCCTGCGATTCGGTGCTGTATCGCGCCGAGTTGGAGCGCAATCTCAATGTCTGCCCCAAATGCAGTCACCACATGCGAATCGGAGCTCGAGAAAGACTCGCCACGTTCCTGGATCCCGATACGCCCGTGGAGCTGGCTTCCGAGATTTCCCCAAAAGATCCACTGAAGTTTCGCGATAGCAAGAAATACAGCGATAGGCTGTTGCAGGCGCAAAAAATCACAGGCGAGAAAGATGCCCTCATCGTTTTGCAAGGAACGCTGCAGGGGATGCCCATCGTTGCCATGGCGTTCGAATTCAGTTTTCTGGGTGGCTCCATGGGGTCGGTCGTTGGCGAGCGGTTCCGCCGGGGAATCGAATACGGCATACAGAATCGCTGTCCAGTGATCTGCTTTTCCGCCAGCGGCGGCGCGCGCATGCAAGAGGCGCTCTTTTCGTTGCTGCAAATGGCTAAGACCGCAGCGGCGCTGGCGCGCCTTGCGCAGGCACACCTGCCATTCGTGTCAGTCCTGACGGATCCGACCACCGGCGGTGTGTCGGCAAGTCTTGCCATGTTAGGAGATTTGAACATTGCGGAGCCGCGCGCCTTGATTGGCTTCGCCGGGCCGCGAGTGATTCAGCAAACCGTGCGCGAAACACTGCCCGAAGGTTTCCAGCGCAGTGAGTTTTTACTCGACCATGGTGCGCTTGATATGATTGTCGATCGTCGTGACATGCGTGATCGGGTCGGCAGTGCATTGCGCATGATGCTCAAACTACCGGCCGCGCCGCGCGAGTGAAACAGCCGACTCTGGCGGACTGGCTGGCTCGCCAGGAGCACAGCCACCCGCAGGCTATCGATCTCGATCTGACGCGAGTCAGAGAAGTTGCACGCCGTCTCGGGCTGATCCCCTGGGCCGCGCGCGCGATCCTTGTCGGTGGGACCAATGGCAAAGGATCCACGGCGAGCATGATCGCAGCGCTGGCTCGCGCAGCGCAGGTACGCACCGGGCTTTTTACATCCCCACACCTGCGCCGTTATCAAGAAAGGATTGCGATCGATGGCGATCCAGTTGACGACGCATCCCTGTTAGCAGCTTTTGCCGATATTGAAGTTGCGCGCGGCAGCATCAGTCTGACTTTTTTCGAATGGAATTCGCTGGCAGCGCTCTGGGTATTTCGCCGCCAGCAGGTAGAACTCGCGGTGCTGGAGGTTGGCTTGGGCGGCCGGCTGGATGCGACCAATATTGTCGACGCCGACGTGGCCGTGCTGTGTTCGGTCGGCATTGATCATCGCGAATGGCTGGGACCGGATCGCGATTCGATCGGTCGCGAAAAAGCCGGCATTTTCCGTGACTCCAAACCTGCGGTGCTGGCAAGCGCGGATATGCCGGAGTCCGTGATCAAAGTAGCGCAGGATTTGCGCGCACAGCTGCATATTGTTGGGCGCGACTACCGTTTTTCCGGTGAACAGCCGTGGCATTACCAGTCCGCGGAGCTGGCGCTGTCCGACCTTGCTGCACCTGGCATCGCGGGACCGCGCCAGATTGGCAACGCCGCCGCTGCCATTCGCGCCCTGGAACTTTTGGGCGTCGCAGATCGCAGTCGCCGCTATCTTCCGGACCGGCGCAGCGTCTCGTCCGCGATCGCTGGGCTGCGCTTGCCGGGCCGTCTGCAGACGGTTGCGGGTCAGCCGCCCTGGCTACTGGACGTCGCTCACAATGCTGACGCCGCTGCCGTGTTAGCCGAGCATTTGCGCTCGATGCCCTGCACCGGGCGCCGGCGTGTCCTATTTGGACTGTTAGCTGACAAAGATGTCGAGTCTGTGACCGCGGTCCTTGAACCGCTGGTCGACAGTTGGGTGTTGACGAGCATTGCGGATTCGCCTCGAGGCCTGTCACACGCACAGCTGCGTGCCCGCATGCCCGAGGGGCTGAAGATTGAAGCCACTGTGTCGTCAGTGGCAGCCGGCTGCGAGACCTTGCGGGCAACGGCCGCGCCGCAGGATCTGTTGATTGTCTGTGGTTCTTTCCACATGGTTGGCCCAGCATTGGACTGGCTTGGCCTATAATCCGCGCGCTTGGAGACTGCTTTAAAAAAACGCTTGGTCGGCGCAGCCATTTTAGTGGCGCTGGTCGTCATTGTCGTGCCGGAGTTCCTGCGTGGCAAACCACAGCAGGGTGTCGGCTCGGCAGTTCAACCTAGAGCCACGGACCCGACCACTACCGGATCAGATGGCAATGCGACGTTGCGGTCAGTGACGGTTGATATGCGCGAGCCGGTGGCAGCGCCGCCAAGCGATCGGCAGACACCGGCTGCAGGAGCGCCCACAGCGTCTCCAGCTTCTGCATCCACATCGACGTCATTGCCTCCTCCAGTCGCTCCATCGCCCGCTACGCCTGAACAGCCCGCTCAAACGACGGCCGAGCGCTTGCCAGCCGCTGAGCCAACGCCTGCACCATCGGTGCGCACGGCCGTCAGCAGTCTTCCGAAGCCGCAAACGGATGGTCCGTGGGTCGTGCAACTGGGGAGTTTTGCGCTGCGAGTCAGTGCCGAGCGCCTGGCGCGCGAGCTCAAGTCAGCGGGCTATCCAGCGTATGTCTCGCCCGTCAAACGTGGCGCCCGCGAACTGTTTCGGGTGCGCGTCGGTCCGTTGGCGGATCGATCGGCGGCTTCGGCGTATTACGCGGCCTTGCGCGCCGCCGGCAAGGACGCGGCCATTGTGGCGAATCGGTGAAGCGGGATTTCAGTACAATTTGCGTCGGTGCTGACGCAGGACCAATCGGGGTAATCTCATTATGACTGCGGTTGATTACACACTGATCGGTATCGTGTTGTTATCGTCATTGTTAGGTCTGATGCGCGGCCTGCTGCGCGAAGTGCTGACACTGTTGACCTGGCTGATTGCCTTGTGGGCGGCCTGGCGTTTTTCCGGGGTGATGGTGCCGTTTCTCGGTTCAGGTGCGTTTTCACAGCCGCCGCTGCAGCAATGGGCGGCACGCGGGTTGATGTTTCTGGCGGTCATGTTGCTCGGCACCGTTGCTTCAACCATTGCCGGTCAGGTGGTGCGTACTTCGATGTTTAGCGGTACGGACAGGTTGCTGGGTTTCGTTTTCGGTACGCTGCGTGGAATCCTGATTGTTGGCGTGCTGCTGATGCTCGCGCTGCAGGCCGGCCTCGACAAACAGCTGTGGTGGCGCGCCTCCAAACTCATTCCCTATGGCGAGGGTGTGGCGGCGATGGTCAGGAGTTGGGTTGGCGAGCGTCTGCAGACACGGGTCGACTAGCTAACAAGCAATAGGGGCGGCTTATGTGTGGAATTGTCGGCATAGTGGGCACCAGTGCGGTGAATCAGCGCATCTATGATGCTCTGTTAGGGCTGCAACACCGTGGCCAGGATGCCGCTGGCATCATGACCTCGCAGGATGGCGAGCTCTACCAACACAAGGCGGCTGGCTTGGTGCGCGATGTGTTCAGCCAGGAGGCCATGCTTGAGTTACGAGGCAACGTCGGTATCGGTCACGTGCGTTATCCGACCGCCGGCGGCGATGCAGCGGCTGAAGCCCAACCCTTCTATGTCAACGCGCCTTACGGCATCTGCCTTGGCCACAATGGCAATCTGACCAATGCGCGCGAGCTGGCGGAGATTATCACTCGCGAAGAGCGGCGCCATCTCAACACCAACTCCGATTCTGAAGTATTGCTCAATGTGCTGGCCTCGGAACTGCAGAGAATCGGCACACCGCGCATTACTCCCGCCGACGTATTTGCCGCTGTGACCGCTCTAAACCGCCGTTGCCGCGGTGGCTATGCTGTGGTTGCCATGGTCATCGGCCACGGCGTGTTAGGTTTCAGGGATCCGCATGGCATTCGCCCATTGGTGCTGGGTATTCGAGAAACCGCAAAAGGCCGCGAGTACATGCTGGCTTCGGAGTCTGTTGCGCTCGACATGTTGGGGTTCAAGGTCGAACGTGACATTGCGCCGGGTGAAGCCGTGTTCATCGATGAACTGGGTCGATTTTTCTCCGCCCAGACCGTCGCCACAGTCAGTCACACACCCTGCGTTTTCGAATACGTCTATTTCGCGCGACCTGATTCCATTATCGACAACATTTCCGTGCAACGCGCCCGCATGCGCATGGGCGATCGCCTTGCCGAGAAGATTCGCCGCGAACGGCCGCAGCACAATATCGATGTCGTCATTCCCATACCAGATACCAGTCGCACGGCGGCGTTGCAGCTGGCGCAGCTGTTAGGTATTAAGTATCGCGAAGGCTTTATCAAGAACCGCTATATAGGTCGCACGTTTATCATGCCGGGTCAGGAGCAGCGGCAAAAGTCGGTGCGCTCGAAGCTCAATGCCATCGATCTTGAATTTCGGGGCAAGAATGTACTTCTGGTCGATGATTCCATCGTCCGGGGAACAACCTCGGCGCAGATTATCGAGTTGGCCCGCGAAGCAGGCGCCCGCCAGGTTTTTTTCGCCTCCGCGGCTCCGGCGGTGCGTTTTCCCAACGTTTACGGCATAGATATGCCCGCCGCCAGCGAACTGGTCGCCGCCGGCAAGACCCATGATGAAATATGCTCGGCAATTGGCGCCGACTGGCTTATCTATCAGGATCTCGATGATTTGGTACTGGCTTGTCAGCACGACAACGCCAAGATCAAGGACTTCGACACGTCGTGTTTTTCCGGCGAGTATGTGACCGGTGACGTGACAGCGGAGTATTTGCAGCGCTTGCAGCTCGAACGTTCCGACGACGCCAAGACACGTCGTCGCGGAGTCAGTTTGCGCGTCGTGCCGCGCAACGCGCCATGATATGCGGTTATTGACGATCGATGAAAATCCGCGTCTGCGTGCGTTGCTTCGTCACCACCTCAGTTGCGATATCGCCCAGCTGGAGATTGTCGTGCACAATCCCAGCCAGCGTGGCCGGCTGAATCGAGGGTTCCTGGCGCAGGGTTACAGCGCGGTAGTAATCGATCACGCCTTGCCCGACGCTGCAGCCATGTCCTGGCTGCAGGATTTGGCGCAACGACCTGGGTTCGCGCCAATCATTTATCTGGCGCCTGATTCGAGCGGTTTGTTAGCACAGAATGCGCTGCAGGCCGGCGCCGACGCGGTGGTCGGCGTTGACAAGATCAATCATACCGATCTGGTCTTTAAAATAAATTCGGCTCATGAGAAGCAGAACGCGGCGCAGGCCAACTGGCGCGGTGCATCGAATGTGCGTGACAAGCAGATGTTTGGCAGCGCTTACGTCAAGGGGTATCGCCATATTGGCAAGATTGCCAGCGGTTCGGTGTCGGATATCTATCTGGCTGAAAGTATCCAGGCCGGCACACTGGTTGTTCTCAAGGTCTCACGCGAGGGCCGCCGCGAAGATGGCGTCGATCAGTCATTCGTGCGCTTTATCCAGGAATACGAAATTATTCGCAGTATTCGTCACCCTAATATCGTCCATGTGCTCGACATCGGCGTGACGGATGAGTGCGCCTACCTGGTGATGGAGTATTTCCCGCGTGGCGACTTGCGGCGGCGTCTCCAGGAAGGTGTGACCCGACTGCAGGCCGTCGATTATGCGCTGGCCATCGCCGGCGCCCTCAAGGCCATCCATAGTGTCGGTATTCTGCATCGCGATCTCAAGCCGGGAAATGTATTGATCCGCGATGACGGTTCGATCGCACTAATTGACTTCGGCCTTGCCAAGCATCGCAGCCTGACGCTTGAGATCACCGATAAAGGCCTGATCTTTGGCACGCCGCACTACATGAGTCCTGAACAGGGCCATGGTAAGCCGATCGATGTGCGAACCGATCTCTATGCGCTCGGCATCATGCTGTTCGAGATGTTCACAGGTCGCAAGCCTTTCGATGCGGACAATCCGATGGCAGTCATTTTTAAACACGCTAAGGAGCCAGTACCGCAATTGCCAGAGCCGCTGGCGGCGATGCAGCCCGCGTTCGACCGCTTGTTAGCGAAGAACCCAGCCAACCGTTACCCGGACGCCGAATCTGTCATCCAGATTTTGCGTAAAGTGCGTGCAATGATCAGCGGCGGTGAGACAGTCGCATGAGCCAACTGCTGGCGGTCGCAACGCCAAAGCAATGGTATGAGACGGCGGCTGATCGGTTGGATGAGCTGCTGCTGGATCACGCCAACTGCGAAAAAAAAGCGGCCTCCACCGCACTGGCGCTGATGTTTGCGTATCCCGAAGATCATCAGGCTTGCACGGTGCTGGCGCGGCTGGCGCGCGAGGAGTTGCGCCATTTCGAGCAAGTCGATCGCCTACGACGTTCGCAGGGTCTGCCGTTTCGTCGGCTGCAGCCGGGGCGCTATGCCGATGGGCTGCGTCGAACGCTGCCTAGCAAGGAGCCGGAGCGGCGAATCGAGCTTTTTTTGTTAGGCGCCTTTATCGAGGCGCGTTCCTGTGAGCGATTTCGAGGGCTGCAGCGTGTTTTGCCGGCGCCGGTCGGCGCGTTATACGCGCAGCTCGAAGCAGCCGAAGCACGTCACACGGGCATTTATCTGCAACTGGCCGGCCAGGCAGCCGACGAAAATGGCCGTCAAGCACACTTGCAGAAGCGAATTGCCGCTATCGCACTCATCGAAGCAGACTTGGTGACTAGCCCCGACGCGCAGTTTCGCTTTCATTCGGGCCTGCCTGCCTAGCGGCTACGTCGCCCAGTCGTTGAGTTGCGATTCGTCCAAGTTCGATCCACAGACATTGTCCGCAGTCGTACCAGGCGTCCAGGACGATGCGGGTACAGGAACGGCCCTCGACTGGGTGCTGGTGCTCGGCCGGGCGGTGGGTGTGCCCATGAATCATGAGTTCGGCGCCGCTCGCCGCGAAGACTTTTGTGA
>JAYVJR010000005.1:0-58053 GCA_043769085.1 Gammaproteobacteria bacterium | reverse complement strand
AAGGAAAGACGAGTGAAGTGTATCGAGATACATGAGCGAGGATGGACGCAGCCAGCGGAAAAATCCGTCCGGCCCCAAAGGGTTAGGCGGCAAATGCCCAGCTACGGCGTTGCTTGCTCCTTACATGGAAGGACCATGCTGCGTCGGTCGCGCTTGGTATCCGGGCATTTGTCGCCTAACGCGCCTAGCGTTACCTGGGCGGAGCTTCCCTAGTGTTAGCTAGGTCCGTCGCATGTCTGAGCTAACAACCAAGCTGCCTGCGGGAGCACGCATTCCGCGGCACCTGGCTGTCATCATGGATGGCAATGGTCGCTGGGCCGAGGCCCGTGGTGAGACGCGCACGTCCGGACATCGCGCCGGTCTTGAGCCTGTGCGTATGTGCATTCGCGAATGTTTGCGTCACAACATCGGTGCGCTCACCGTGTTTGCGTTTTCGAGTGAGAACTGGCGGCGGCCAGAAGCAGAAGTTCGTACCTTGATGAATCTTTTCATGGAATCGCTGGATCGCGAAGTGGATGAACTGGCTGCTAACGGCGTCGCGATGCGTTTTATAGGCGATCGTCAGGCGTTGTCGGTGCGGTTGCAGCAGCGAATACTCGAAGCTGAGGAAAGGCTGGGTACGCAGCGCAAACTTGTCTTTCAAGTCGCCGTCAGCTACGGCGGCCGCTGGGACATTGTGACGGCCGCGCGCGCGCTGGCGCGCCAATGCCAAAGCGGTGGTTTGCGAGCAGACGATATCGACGAGACACGATTTGCGGCGGCGTTGTCGTCTGGCGATGTTCCCGATCCGGACCTTTTTATTCGCACCGGCGGCGAACATCGCATCAGTAATTTTCTGCTGTGGAATCTCGCGTATACAGAGCTTTGGTTCACCGAGCAGTTGTGGCCTGACTTTTCAGCCGAGGATTTCACCAAAGCGCTGCAGGACTTTGCCGCGCGCGAACGTCGCTTCGGGCGCACGGGCCAACAGGCAAGGGGAGCCGCCAGTGCTTAAACAGCGCGTGCTCACAGCAATTGTCATTGCGACCTTGCTGCTGGTCGTGTTGTTTGTATTGCCGCAGCAGACCGCGACCATTCTGATCACAGCAGTTGTTTTGTTAGGTGCCTGGGAATGGTCGAGTTTGTTGCCGCCGGGGTCGTCGCTGCTTCGATGGCTGTTGCCGACTGCATTGCTGCTGCTGCTGGCCGCCTGGTACTGGCTGCCGCATGACGCTGCGCTGACCCGCTGGCTGCTCGGGATTGCCACGGTCTGGTGGTTTTTGGCTCTGTTATGGATCGTTCTGGCGCCGCTTCGTGGCCATGTTGTATTGACAGTATTGGCGTGCTGGTTGTCGCTCGCGCCCCTTTGGGTGGCGGTGCTTGAACTGCGCGGCACCGACCGGCGAGGATCGTGGGTGCTGCTTTTCGCGCTCGCGGTGATCGTCGCGGCCGACACCGGCGCCTATTTTGCCGGGCGCGCGTTCGGTCGCATAAAACTTGCGCCCAGCGTATCTCCCGGTAAGACCTGGGAAGGCGTTTTCGGCGGACTGTTAGCCGCCGGGCTGTTGAGCATCGTGGGTGCGTATGGCATGGGCTGGCCGCCGTTGCTGCTGCTGCCGCTTGCGCTGGCTGTCGCCTCGATGTCGGTGATCGGCGATTTGCTGGAAAGCAAAATGAAGCGGCAAGCTGGTGTCAAAGACAGCGGCAGGCTGTTCCCGGGCCACGGCGGAATACTTGACCGAATTGACAGTCTCTCGGCTGGATTACCTTTGATGGCGCTTGGGCTGAGTACCTTGGGGTTGTTGCCATGAAAGGCATCACCATTCTGGGTGCTACGGGTTCGGTTGGCCGCAATACCTTGGAAGTCTTGGCGCTCCATCCGGACAAGTTTCGGCTGGTCGCACTGGGCGCCTGGCGACGCGATGCGCTGATGTTTGAACAGGTGTGCCGATTTGCTCCGGACTATGCGGTCATGGCGGATGAAGCGGCTGCCTCCCGGTTGGCCGAACGAGTGCGTGCCAAGGGCCTCAAGACTCAGGTTCTGGCTGGCGCTGAGGCATTGTCTCAGGTGGCGTCGCTACCGCAGGTCGAGCAGGTCATGTGCGCCATTGTTGGCGCCGCCGGACTGTCGTCCACGCTTGCGGCGGCCCGCGCCGGCAAACGGCTGTTGTTAGCTAACAAAGAAGCGCTGGTGATGGCCGGCGAATTGCTGTTGCAGGCCGTAGCAGCCAGCGGCGCACAGTTGTTGCCCATTGACAGCGAGCACAACGCCATTTTTCAATGTCTGCCGGCCGGCGCGCGCTGCGGAGTGGCGCCGCCAGGCGTGCGTCGGATAATCCTAACCGGGTCTGGCGGACCGTTTCGCGACTGGACACCCGAGCGCATTGCGCAGGCGACGCCCGCTGAGGCTATTCGTCACCCCAATTGGTCGATGGGCCCCAAGATTTCGGTCGACTCCGCTACTCTCATGAACAAGGGCCTGGAGTTCATTGAAGCGCGCTTGCTGTTTGGTCTGTTGCCCGAGCAGATCGAAGTCGTGGTCCATCCACAGAGCGTCGTACACTCGCTGGTGGAGTACCTGGATGGCTCGGTTCTGGCGCAATTGGGTTCGCCGGACATGCGTACGCCGATCGCGCAAGCGCTTGCCTGGCCCGAAAGAATGGCATCCGGTGTAAAATCGCTGGATTTGGTGGCCGCCGGGCGGCTGGACTTTTTGCCGCCTGACACGCAGCGCTTTCCCTGTTTGCCATTGGCGCAACAGGCGGCCCGTACAGGAGGCTTGGCACCCGCGATTTTAAACGCGGCCAACGAGGTAGCAGTGCAGGCATTCCTGGACGGACGAATGAACTTTGGCCACATCTCGATTGTCATTGACAAGGTCATGCAACAAGCCGACCTCGGTCGCCTCACTAACCTGGACGACGTGGTCGCGGCAGATAGCGCGGCGCGTCTGGCCGCTAATCGATTGCTACTGCAGTTTGTCGGAGTCCGTTAGTCATGCTCGATAGTTTTGGCAACGGCCTCTGGGCGATATTCTGGTTCATTGTCGCGGTGAGCGTCCTGGTCACGGTGCACGAGTTCGGCCACTTCTGGGTCGCGCGCCGGCTGGGTTTCAAGGTGTTGCGCTTCTCGGTTGGATTCGGTCCGGCGCTGTGGCGCAGTCGTCCTGATCGTGACGGTACAGAGTACGTGCTGGCGTCGATTCCGTTAGGTGGCTACGTCAAGCTGCTGGATGAACGCGAGGCTCCTGTGCCACCGGCGGATCTCAGCCGGGCTTTTGGCCAACGCCCGCCGTGGCAGCGGATACTGGTTTTGTTAGCTGGGCCCGGCATCAATATTTTGTTCGCGATTCTTCTTTTGTGGGTCGTGCTCGCAGTGTCTGGTCGCATGGAGTGGAAAGCAGTTGTCGGACACGTCCTGCCTGGCTCTGTGGCTGCCGCCGCCGGAGTTGAACGAAACGACACGATTGTTGCCATCAACGACACAGCTGTTGCTGGACGCGGCGCCGCCATGGTCGAGCTGATCGAGGCGATGAGTGACGGCGGCGATGTCACATTGAGTGTTGTGACTCAGTCTGGCGCTGCGCGCGAGCGGGTGCTGAGCGTGACGGACGCCAAAGAACGTCTTGGCATGACCGAACCGGAGAAAATGCCGGATCGTGCCGGTTTCCTGTTCGTAGGACCGCCTGCCATTCTCGCCAAGGTCGATGCAGGTGGGCCTGCGGCGCTGGCCGGATTGCAGGCGGGCGATGAGATCGAAGCGCTCGACGAATTAGTCATCGCTGATCTAGAGCAATTGGTCTCTCTGGTGCGCGCGGCGGGCGGCAAGACCTTGAACATCAGCTATCGGCGCGGCGCTGAGCGATTGACAACACCCTTGTTAGTGAGCAGTGAATTGGTGGATGGGGTAACAACTGGCAAGATTCGTGTGACATTTGCGCCACCGAGTGCCGAGTGGCGCAACAGTATGGCCATTGCCACCAGCTACTCTCTCGGCGGCGCACTGTCGGCCGCCGTGGGCGAGTCCTGGCGAATGACAACACTTCAGGCGAGCATGCTCTGGAAGATGTTGACGGGTCGCGTATCCGCCAAAAACCTCTCCGGTCCGATTACCATCGCGGAAGTCGCGGGACAGTCTGCCCGTGGTGGCATCAAGACTTTCGTGTCAATGCTGGTACTGATCAGTCTCAGCCTTGGATTTCTCAACCTGCTGCCGATTCCGATACTGGACGGCGGTCAGATTGTTTATCAGCTCGCGGAATGGCTCAAAGGCAGCCCACTGTCGGAACGCGCACAGGCCGTGGGGCAGCAAATTGGCATTGCATTGCTGGTACTGCTGATGGGCGTGGCTTTTTTCAATGATATTGTCCGGCAAATTCAACCAGGCTGAGGGCGGATGTTCAGTTTTCCTATTGAAAATAACTTGATGCGGCGATCGACAGCGATTTTGTTAGCTCTCGCGCTGCTGACTGCGTTGCCGTTGCGCGCGCAGACACCCGACGATCTTGCGTTTGTAGTAGGTGACATCAAGGTTGATGGTCTGGAGCGAGTGTCGGAGGGCACGGTCTACAACTACCTGCCTGTCAACGTGGGTGATCGTCTGACGCCTGCGCGTGTTCGCGAGGCCATTCGGGCGCTCTACGAAACCGGATTTTTTCGAGACGTGCAGCTGCGGCGGGACGACGCGGTATTGATTGTCGTCGTCAAGGAACGTCCTTCGATCGAGAGTTTCGAGTTGAAGGGCAATAAAGACATCAAGACCGAGGATCTGAGCAAGAGTCTGCGTAATGTCGGTTTGGCAACGGGCAAGACCTTTGATCGTTCCGTGTTGGAAGACGTCAAGCAATTCCTGACGGACCAATACAACGGCCGTGGCAAGTACGGGGTGAAGATCGAAACTAACGTGGAAGAAATGCCGGGCAACCGCGTGCGCGTCAAGATCGATATCGTCGAAGGCAAGCGTGCCAAAATCCGGCAAATCAACGTGGTTGGCAACAAGGTTTTTGCGGATAAAGACATCGTTGAGGACTTTGAGCTCAAAACTCCCAACTGGTTGTCCTGGTACAAGCAGAACGACCGGTACGCCAAAGAATCACTACAAGGCGATCTGGAAAAGCTGCGTTCCTATTACATGGATCGTGGCTATGCGAATTTCGATATCGAGTCCACGCAGGTGGCTATTGCCCCTGAAAAAGACGATATTTTCATCACACTGAATGTCACCGAGGGGCAGGTTTTCAAGCTGGGTGACATCAAGCTGGCTGGCACGTTCGTGGTGCCGCAAGACGAGTTGAAGCGCTATTTGTTAGTGCAGCCGGGACAAATTTACAACAAGAAGTTGATCACTTCGACACAGGAATTGTTGCAGAACCGTCTCGGTATGGATGGCTATGCCTTCGCAAAAGTCGATCCGGTGCAAACACCTGTCGAGGGCAAGGATGAAGTCACTTTGACTTTTGTGGTTGATCCGGGCAATCGCGTTTATGTTCGGCATATCGTCTTTAACGGCGTCAGCAAAATCAATGACGAGGTTCTGCGACGCGAAATGCGTCAGCTGGAGGGCGCATGGTTGTCCAATGTGCTGGTCGAACGATCCAAGCAGCGACTTCAACGCCTGCCCTATATCGAGAAAGTAGAGTCGGAAACCAAACCGGTGCCAGGCTCTGCAGATCTGGTCGACGTCGAGTTTGAAGTGAAGGAAGGACCGTCGGCGCAGCTCGGCGGCGGCGTCGGTTACTCCGAATCGCAATCTTTCATCCTGACCGGCAATTATGCCGACAGCAATTTTCTGGGTACCGGTGAGCGGGTGGCGATTGACCTGAACAGCGGCCGTTTTTCCAAGGTCTACGGAATTTCGCACACGGATCCCGCGGTCAGCATCAATGGTGTGGCGCGCACGATTTCACTGAGTTATCGGGACGTCACACAGTTTGTGTCGGCATCCTCCGATTTCTCGTCTGAGACACTCTCAGCCGGCATCGACTACGGAATTCCGCTGACGGAGTTCCAGAGCCTGCGTGTCGGACTGTCGATCCAGCAGAACTCGTTGGTAACGGGCGAAACCGGTAGCGCCGACCAGGCGGTCTCCTGGGTGCGCAGTCCTAACAATGGTCGGCCGTTTACCCGGATATTCGATCAGCAGTTTTATGATGCCGCGACCGGCAACCTCGTCACACAGCCTGTTAGTCTCTTTGGCAACAAATTCAATACCTATGAACTGGTGCTGGGTTGGGGCTTGGATTCTCGCAATCGCACGCTGTTCGCGGATCGCGGCAAACGCCACTCGCTATCGCTCAGCTATGCGCTGCCGGGTAGTGAAATCGAGTATTTCGTCGCAACCTACGAAGGCCAACAATACATCCCCTTGTGGAAACGCTGGACGCTGTCGCTCACCGGCAGCGTCGATTACGGCATGGACATTGGTAAAACAACGGCTCTGCCGCCGTTTCGCAACTTCTATGCAGGTGGCCCGGACAGTGTGCGTGGCTTTCGTGAAAGCCGTTTGGGGCCCAAGGACCAATTTGGTAACCCATACGGCGGCAATCTGAAGATCCTGGCGCGGGCCGAGGTGCTGTTCCCGACCCCTGAAAAATGGAAGGCGCAGGCCCGGGTCAGTTGGTTCTACGACATGGGTAACGTCTTTTCGACCGGCAACCGCTACGACTTCTACGGTCAAGATCGCATCGTCGATTTCAACACTAACACCGTGCTGGCCCCTGGTACCCGGCTCAACTATGGCTTCAAATATGATAAATTGAAGCATTCGACGGGTATTGCGGTGCAATGGCTGGCGCCACTTGGGATATTCCGTTTCAGCTACGCCGTGCCCCTCAATGCCTATCGGGGCGATGGCGTGCTCTACCAGGACGAAGAGGAACGGTTCCAGTTTTCAGTCGGCCAGGCTTTCTGACAGACGAATCAATCAACAGGTTTTCAAGAGGTCAAACAGCGAGATGAACATTTCCAGCAAATGGGTCGGGGGATTGCTCCTGGCCGCAGTGTTAGCTTCCGGTACGGCGCAGGCCGAACTCAAGATCGGCGTGGTCGATTTCACTCGGCTGCAGAGCGAGGCGCCGCAGGCGCGCGTGTCGTTGGATTCGCTGCGAACCGAATTCACGCCGAAGCAAAAGGAAATTGAGACCCGCGCGGCCGCCCAGAAGGCTCGCATCGACCGTTTCCAGAAGGACCAGGCGACCATGTCGCCCGACCAGCGCACCAAGCTCGAAAAGGAAATTCGTGATGAAGAGCGCGAGCTCGCGCGCCGGCAGAGCGAATTCACCGACGATTTCAATGCCCGTCGCAATGAAGAGCTGGGCAAACTCAATCGCATCCTGGTCGAAGAAGTGCGCACCTATTCGCGCGCGCAGAATTATGATCTGGTGCTGTCCGGTGACAGTCTTGCGTACGCGACGGCGTCGGTCGACATCACCTCGGCCGTGCTGGGGGCTCTGACTGCTCGGGCAACGCCTGGAGCCGCGCGCCCGGCCGCTCCGGCAGCCACGCCAGCGGCTCCGAAGCCTGCGCCGCGCGGTAACTGACCGTCGGTCTTGAGTCGCCGCGCGTGGACCGTGCGCCGTCCTCCCAGACGGTGACGTTAGGTGATATCGCCGTGCAGTTCGGTTGCGAGCTGCGCGGTGATCCTGATACCCGTATTGATCGCGTGGCGGCACTGGATGCGGCTGCCACCGGCAGCATCTGCTTCCTCGTTAATCCACGCTGGCGTGACAGCCTGCGCGCAACGGCCGCCAGTGCGGTCGTGCTCGATCGAATTTTTCTAGACGACTGCAAAGTGGCAGCCCTGGTTGCGCGAAATCCGCATGCAGTGTTTGCGCGCATCGCGCAACTTTTCCATCCGTTGCCACCGCCGCGCGCTGGAATTCATCAGAGTGCGGTCGTTGAGCCGGATGCGCTCATTGATCCAACTGCCGAGATTCAAGCGCTGGCCTATATTGGCTGCGGTGCCAGAATTGGTCCGCGCGTCATCGTAGGGCAGTCGGCAGTTGTCGGCGCTCTGGTTGAACTCGCTGCAGATGTCCGTTTGCTGCCGCGTGCCACCGTTTGCAGCGGTGTGCGTATCGGACCCCGCAGCATCATCCATCCAGGCGCGGTGATCGGTGGCGACGGATTCGGTCACGCCAGCGACTCAGGCAGCTGGGTGCGTGTTCCTCAGATCGGCACCGTGATAATCGGCGCCGACGTTGAAATTGGCTGCAACACGGCGATTGATCGGGGCGCGTTAGGGGACACGGTGATCGAAGACGGCGTGAAAATCGATAACCAAGTGCAGATCGGTCACAACTGTCGAATTGGTGCCCACACGGCGATTGCAGGGCGCGTCGGTATGGCGGGCAGTTCGATCATTGGCCAGCGCTGCCAATTTGCAGGTGACGCGGGCGTGGCGGGCCATGTGACTATCTGCGACGATGTGATTGTGACCGCACGTGCGCTGATCACGACCAACGTCGACAAGCCGGGTGTCTATAGTGGTGCCTTTGCCGCTGAGCCAGCCCGCGACTGGAAGCGCTTGGTGGCAGAATTCAGGCGGATCGGCAAGCTGCGTGATCGCGTGCGTCGACTGGAAAAACCTGATGGCGGCGATGTAGAGGAACTGGACCCATGACTGTAAAGGCCTCAGCAGCTGGTTTGTCGATGGATATTCTCGGTGTCATGCGGCAATTGCCGCATCGTTACCCGTTCTTGTTGGTCGATCGGGTCGAATCCTGCGTCAAAAGCGAATCGATCAGGGCGATCAAGAATGTCACTTTCAATGAGCCGTATTTCGCCGGGCATTTCCCCGGCCGCCCGGTGATGCCGGGTGTGATGATTATCGAAGCTTTGGCGCAGTCGGCGGGTATTCTCGCGTTCGTCACGGCCGGCATCGTTCCAGATGAAAAGACCCAGTTCTTTTTTGTCGCGATCGACAAAGCGCGATTCCGTCAGCCGGTGATGCCGGGCGATCAATTGGTTCTCACGGCCAAAATAGAGCGCGTGATTCGCGGCCTATGGAAGTTTTCAACCATAGCCTATGTCGGCGACAAAGAAGTTGCGTCGGCCGATATCATGGTGGCGCCGGGCGAGACTGTGGCCAAGGGCGATTGAGTTGGCTATACATCCCAAAGCAGAGGTGTCCTCGCGCGCACTCATCGCGTCCGATGTAGAAGTTGGCGCTTTTGCATTCATTGGTCCAGATGTTGAGATTCAATCGGGCTGCTGGATCGGGCCGCACGCGGTCGTTGTCGGCGCAACGCGACTTGGCAAACGCAACAAGGTATTTCAGTTTGCCTCGATTGGCGATGCACCGCAGGACAAGAAATACGCGGGTGAGCCGACTCGGCTCGAAATCGGTGACGACAATACGTTTCGCGAATGCGTGACGGTCAATCGCGGTACCACCAAGCAGGAAGGCGTCACGCGCATCGGCAACGATAATCTTTTCATGGCGAGTGCGCATGTGGCGCATGACTGCCAAGTTGGCCACCACTGCGTGCTGGCGAATCTTGCGACTCTCGGCGGGCATGTGGTGTTAGGTGACTGGGTGCAAATGGGCGGCATGTCGGGCGTGCATCAGTTCAGCAAGGTCGGGGCGCATGCCTTCGTCGCCAATAATGCCGCGGTGACGCGCGATGTACCGCCCTATGTGTTGGCGGTCGGGCAGCCAGCCGAACCGCACTCGGTGAATTCCATTGGTTTAGCGCGACGTGGATTTACTCCGGAACAAGTGCGCAACATCAAGAATGCTTTTCGGATTCTCTATCGCCAGGACCTTAAGCTGGCGGACGCTGTGCTCAAACTAAAGGAACTGGCAGGACAAGCGCCGGAGATTGCCACGATGATCGATTTCATCGGTCAGTCGGAACGCAGCCTGGTGCGCTGACACGGCCGCCGAATGAAGTTTGCCCTGGTTGCAGGTGAAGCATCCGGCGATACCCTCGGCGCAGCGCTGATGGACGCCTTGCGTAGCACCGATCCTGCGGCTTGTTTTGTCGGTGTTGGTGGCCCAAAGATGCAGGCGCGCGGTCTGGTCATGCTGGCAAGCGCCGATGAACTGGCGGTCATGGGCATCACGGAAGTTTTGGCGCACTTGCCGCGTTTGCTGGCTTTGCGCAGCCGCCTGCGGCGCGAATTGCGGGCGGCCCAAGTGGATGTTTACGTCGGTATTGATGCTCCGGAATTCAATCTCGGCCTAGCTCGCTGGCTCAAAAAACGCGGCCTGAAGACCGTCCAGTATGTCAGTCCTCAGGTCTGGGCCTGGCGGCAAGGACGTGTGAAAACAATTGGCCAGGCGGTCGACCTGGTTTTGTGTTTGCTGCCCTTTGAAACCGACTTCTACCAGCGACATCAGGTGCGCGCGGAGTTTGTCGGTCATCCACTGGCGGATCAGATTCCACTGCACCCGGACCGCGCTGCTGCACGCGTGGCGCTCGGTATCGATGCTGAGGCCACGGTGCTGGCAGTGTTGCCAGGTAGTCGTGTTGGCGAGGTCAGTCGACTGGGCGCTGACTTCGCCGCCGCCGCTGTTCGGTATGCAGCGTTGCGGGGTGCGGCAGCGCCCATCGTGGTGCTGGTTCCACTGATCAATGAGGCAACTCGTACAGCGTTTGACGGCGCAGTTCGCCACATCGAGGGTGCTGCGCAATTGCGACGTCTGCAAGGTCAGGCGCAATTGGCGCTGGTGGCTGCCGATGTCGTGCTGGTGGCATCGGGGACCGCCACGCTCGAGACCATGTTGTGCAAACGACCCATGGTCGTAGCGTATCGCTTGGGTGCCGTAACAGCGGCATTGTTGCGTGGTTTGGGACTGGTGAAAGTGCCATACTTTTCACAACCCAATCTTTTGTTAGGCGCAAAGCGCGTGCCGGAGTATTTCCAGGAGGCGGTGCAACCCGAGGTGCTGGCCGCCGCTTTGCAGGCTGAATCCGCTGATCCCAAACGCGTTGAAGCATTGCAACAGCAATTTCTCGAGCAACACCAGCGTCTGCGTCTGGGCGGCGCGCAACGCGCGGCCGACGCGATCCACCACCTGTTGAGGCCATGAATGCGGTGCGACTGACCGGCGTCGATGAGGCCGGTCGCGGACCGTTGGCGGGCCCGGTGGTCGCGGCCGCTGTGATTCTGGATGACAGCCTACCCATCGCTGGACTGGCCGATTCGAAAACGCTGCGTCCTGAGCAGCGTGAAGCCTTGGCGGCTCTGATCCGTGCACGTGCAACCGCGATCGGCATCGGCTGGGCGGAGCCCGAGGAAATCGACCGCATCAATATTCTTCAGGCAACGATGCAAGCGATGCGCCGCGCGGTGATCGCGCTCGGTACAGCGCCTGGTTGGGTGCAGGTGGACGGTAACCGTTTGCCGCCCCTGGCGGATCTGGCGGGCGTGACGGGCGCCGAAGCCATCATTCGCGGTGACGCGCTGATTGCGTCGATTTCCGCGGCTTCGATCATTGCCAAGACATGGCGAGATCAGTTGATGAATCAACTAGATACGCGATTTCCTGGATACGGTTTCGCGATTCATAAGGGCTATCCTACAAGTAAGCATCTGGCGGCACTGGATCGGCTGGGGGTGTCAACAGTGCACCGGCGGTCGTATGGGCCGGTAAAATCTCGACTATGACCGCGCCCGGATTCGTCCACCTCAGGTTGCATACCGAGTTCTCACTCAAGGACAGCGTAGTGCGCGTGCCCGAGTTGATGGCTCGCGTCGCGGCGTTAGGCATGCCAGCCGTGGCTCTGACCGACGAGCACAATCTGTTTGCGTTGGTGAAGTTTTATAAGGCTGCACTCGGCAGCGGCATCAAACCATTGGTGGGTGTTGATTTCCGTATCCGCGCGGCCCAGGAGCGCGCACCCTGGTCCAGATTGACTTTGTTATGCCAGAACGATGTGGGCTATCGAAATCTGACACGACTTGT
Organism: Gammaproteobacteria bacterium; assembly: GCA_043769085.1. Taxonomy (GTDB): domain Bacteria; phylum Pseudomonadota; class Gammaproteobacteria; order Steroidobacterales; family Steroidobacteraceae; genus UBA964. The sequence continues at coordinate 46,164 of JAYVJR010000005.1, read as the reverse complement.
CAGCCGTTGTTATCTGGAAGGACAGCAAAGCGGAGCGCCGCAGCTGGAAATGGACTGGCTGGGTGCGGCCCAGGTTGCCGGGCTGATTGCTCTGTCGGGCGGCGCCGAGAGTGATGTCGGACGCGCTCTGCAAATGGAGCGCAGTGTCGAAGCCAATAAACTGCTGGATGGCTGGCTGGATTTGTTCGGCGATCGCTATTATCTGGAGGTGGCGCGCCTCGGACGTTCCTCCGATGCGTCGCAAGTGGCCCGTACGGTGGCGCTGGCGGCGGCCCGCGATGTGCCGTTGGTTGCGACTAATGACGTGCGTTTTCTGGGGCCGGAGGATTTTGAGACTCATGAGGCGCGAGTCTGCATACACGACGGTGCTCTGTTAGCGGACACTTCCCGTCCGCGCCGCTATACCGCGGAGCAGTATTTACGTAGTCCCGCGGAAATGGCGCAACTGTTCGCTGACCTGCCTGAAGCGTTGGCGAACACGGTGGAGATCGCGAAGCGCTGCAATCTGACACTGGAACTGGGCGCCAGCCGCTTGCCCGTGTTTCCGTTGCCGGCCGGTCTGACCGCCGAGGCTTTTCTTGAGACCGAAGCAGAGCGTGGTCTGATGCGGCGTCTGCAGGCCGCGGGTCACGTGTCCGCAGAGGCCGTTGCTCCATATCGCGAGCGCCTCGCGGCCGAACTCAAAGTCATCGCACCGATGGGTTTCGCCAGCTACTTTCTGATCGTGTCGGATTTTATCGCCTGGGCCAAAGCCAATGGCGTGCCCGTGGGTCCGGGGCGCGGATCTGGCGCCGGTTCACTGGTTGCCTGGGCGTTAGGCATCACTGGACTCGATCCTTTGCAGCACGACCTGCTGTTCGAACGGTTTCTCAATCCGGAACGCGTATCGATGCCGGATTTTGACATCGATTTCTGTATGGAAGGCCGTGACCGTGTCATCGAGTATGTCGCCGACAAATACGGTCGTGAAAAGGTGTCGCAGATCATTACCTACGGCACGATGGCTGCCAAGGCTGTGGTTCGCGACGCCGGCCGTGTGTTAGGCATGAGTTACGGCTACGTTGACCGGATCGCGAAGTTGGTGCCATTCGAACTGGAAATGACACTGGATCTCGCTTTGGAAAAAGAGCCCGAGCTCAAGCGGCTTTATGACAACGATGACGAAATCCATAACCTGATCGATCTGGCCCGATCGCTCGAAGGTCTGACGCGCAATGCCGGCAAGCATGCTGGCGGTGTCGTCATCGCGCCGTCGGTGCTGACCGACTTCGCACCGCTGTACTGCGAAAGTTCAGGCGAAGGTGTGGTCACGCAGTTCGACAAAGACGACGTCGAAGCTGCCGGCCTGGTGAAGTTCGATTTTCTGGGGCTGCGAACACTGACGGTCATCGATCGGGCTGTGCGAACCATCAATCAAGCGCGAGCGCTGGCGGGCGAGACGCTGATTGATATCGATACGCTGGCGTTTGCTGACAAGGCAACTTATCTGCTGATGCAAAAGGCCCAGACGACGGCGGTGTTCCAGCTCGAGTCCCGCGGTATGAAAGATCTCATCCGACGCCTGCGGCCTGAGACTTTTGAGCATATTGTGGCGCTGGTTGCGCTTTTCCGACCGGGCCCGCTGCAATCGGGAATGGTCGATGATTTCATCGCGCGTCGGCACGGTCAGAGCGAGGGCGCAATTGACTACCTGCACCCGTTGCTGGAGCCGGTTCTCAAACCGACTTACGGTGTGATTTTGTATCAGGAACAGGTGATGCAGATCGCGCAGGTGCTGGCGGGCTACACACTGGGTGGCGCCGATTTGTTGCGACGCGCGATGGGCAAGAAAAAGCCCGAGGAAATGGCGAAGCAACGCAGTATTTTTGTTGGCGGCGCGGTCGAACGCGGCGTTGCCGAGCCCCGTGCCGCGTATATCTTCGACCTGATGGAAAAGTTTGCCGGCTACGGCTTCAACAAGTCGCACTCGGCCGCCTATGCAGTGTTGTCCTACCAGACCGGTTGGCTTAAGACGCATTTTCCAGCCGAGTTCATGGCTGCTGTGTTGTCCGCGGATATGGATAGCACCGACAAAGTCGTCACCATCAAGGATGAATGTGACCACATGAAGCTGTCGGTGCTGCCGCCGGACATCAATCAATCGGTCTACGAGTTCACAGCGGTGTCGCAGCAAGCGGTGCGCTACGGACTCGGTGCCATCAAGGGGGTCGGCGCCGCGGCGGTCGAGGCGCTGGTGTGCGAACGGACCATGGGTGGTCCTTACCAGTCCCTGGAGGATATCTGCCGGCGAGTCGATCCCACGAAACTCAATCGGCGAGTTTTCGACGCGCTGATCCGCAGCGGTGCTCTGGATTCGTTGGGGCAGAACCGTGCGACCTGGATGGCGCGCTTGCCAGCGGCCATGATGTTAGGCGAGCAGAATACGCGTGCGGCCGAGGCCGGTCAGAACGATTTGTTTGGGCTGGCGGATGCGCGTGCGCTGACGGCTGAGGGCGCGGAGGCGGCACGGATGGCGCAGCCCGATTGGAGCGAAAGCGTGCGGCTGGCTGGCGAACGGGAGACTTTGGGGCTTTATCTCACGGGTCATCCGCTCAACCGCTACCGCCGCGAATTGCGTCATTTCGCCAGTACCCGAATCAAAGACATCAATAGCGAGAAGCCGCCGGCGGCCAGTAACGAACGCGGCTTTTATCCTGCACGCAGTGGTTCCGTGGTGGGCTACGTGCACGAAATTCGCAAACGCGGCGTGCGTATCAGCGCGCTGCTCGACGATCGCAGCGGTCGTATTGAAGTTACTTTTTCCGATGAGGTTTATCAGCAGTATCGCGATCTGATTGTCAAAGATGCGATTTTGTTAGTCGAGGGCTCACTGCGATACGACGAGTTCGCGGCTGGCTGGCGCCTGACTGCCAAGCGGCTGTTCGAACTCGACCGGTTGCGCGAACAGCAGGCGCGGCGGTTGCTGCTGGTTTGGCCCGGCCAAGCCGACGACAAATTGATCGCGCGGCTCGCGGCGATCCTGACGACTGGCCAAGGTGGGCGCACCGATGTAACTTTGCGGTACCGCAATGCGGCGGGCCAGGTGGATCTTGAGTTTGGACCGGAATGGCGCGTGCGCGCCAACCGCACGGTCGTCGAGCCGCTGCAGGCATTGTTCGGTGCCGATGGCGTCGATGTGCAATTTGGTCCACCCGCAGGCAATTCGGCGACGCTTGCGTCAACGGCATCCGCCCCGTAACCTGCTGCACCAACATGCCGCTCAGTTTCCTGGAATTTGAACAACCCATCGCCGAACTCGAGGCGAAGATCGAGGAACTGCGACACGTCAGTCCCGATAACAGCGTCAACATCCAAAATGAAATTGTGCGGCTGCAGACCAAATGCGAGCAGCTAACAAACAGCATTTTCAGCAATCTGACGCCCTGGCAGATCACGCAACTCGCCCGGCATCCACAACGGCCCTACACACTCGACTACATCAACCTCGCGTTTGGTGAGTGGCTGGAGCTGCATGGCGATCGGATGTTCGGTGACGATCAGGCAATTGTCGGCGGGTTGGCGCGCCTCGGTGGCCGGGCAGTCATGGTGATCGGTCACCAGAAAGGCCGAGACACCAAAGAGCGCGTGCGGCGCAATTATGGAATGCCCAAGCCAGAGGGTTATCGCAAAGCGCTGCGCCTGATGCGTATGGCGGAACGTTTTCGTCTGCCGCTCATTACGATGATCGATACGCCGGGAGCGTATCCTGGCATCGGCTCCGAGGAGCGGGGCCAGTCCGAGGCAATTGCGCGAAATTTATTCGAGATGTCTTTGCTGCGGATTCCGATCATCAGTGTGGTGATCGGTGAGGGTGGTTCGGGCGGAGCGCTGGCCATTGGTGTCTGTGATCGCCTGCTGATGCTGCAATACAGTACCTATTCAGTAATTTCACCCGAAGGCTGCGCATCCATTTTGTGGAAGAGTGCGGACAAAAAAGAGGCGGCGGCCGACGCGATGGGACTGACTGCCGAACGCCTGGCCAAATTCAATCTGCTCGACGAGGTGCTGCCGGAACCACCGGGCGGAGCGCATCGCAATGCAGCCCAGATTGCCGAGGTTCTCAAGGCGGCCCTTGAGCGGCATCTACAAGAGCTGGATGCGCTCACACCCGAAGCGCTCCGCGAGCGGCGCAACGAACGCATTGCCACATTTGGCGTCTACTCGGAAACCGCAGGCGCAGCCTGAGGCTGTGTTGGTGGCGCAGTTGCGGACCACGCTTGGTCCGTATTTTGCGCTGGGCGCACCGCCGCGTGTGCTGCTCGCCTACAGCGGTGGCCTCGATTCGCGTCTGCTGCTCGAATTGCTGGTGCGTTTGCGTCGCAAGCTGCCGTTCGCACTACGTATAGTCCACGTAAACCACCATTTGCAGCCCGCTGGGGCGAGTTTCGCGCGACACGCGCGATCTGTTAGCCAAATGCTGGATGTCCCCTGTCGTGTGCGGCACCTGCGAAATGTCGCGCGGCGCGGCGAGTCGTTGGAAGCGCGTGCTCGCGAAGCGCGTTATGCTGTTTTGGAATCTGAATTGCGCCGCGGCGAGTTGTTGATGACCGCGCAACACGCGGACGACCAGATGGAAACTTTGTTGCTGCAGCTTTTTCGCGGTGCCGGACTGGAAGGTCTCAGTGGTATGCCGGCGAGCGCTCCTTTCGGACGTGGCGCTTTATTGCGCCCGTTGCTCGGGCAGCAGCGCTCCGAACTACTCGCGTTGGCGCAATACTGGCAGCTCGAATGGGTTGAAGATGCCAGTAACCGCGAGCAACGATTTGACCGCAATTTCCTGCGTCAGACGATCGTGCCACTGTTGCGTACTCGTTGGCCGGCGTTGGCGACTACGGTTGCCCGCAGCGCCACGCTGCTGGCCGATGCCGCGATACTCATCAAGACCCAGGCAGATGCGGATCTAGCAGCGGCACGTGATGGCGACGCTTTGCAAATCGATTTGCTGGCGACATTGCCTGAATTGCGACGAGCCTGGGTGATACGAGCGTGGTTGCGCGCACAACATCTTAAGCTTCCGGACCAGGTGCACCTGACTCGCATGCTGACAGAGTTGCTGACGGCGGGTCCCGATCGGCATCCTGTGGTGCAATGGTCTGGCGGAGTTGTCTGGCGAGAGAAGCGGCAGCTGCTGGCGGCTCGCGCGCTCGTTTCCAGGCCGCCGGCAACTACTGCAAAAACTGCTGTGCGCTGGGGCTGGCGCGACAGCGACTGCCAGGGCTTGCGTTGGCGGCCAGACCGGCGCGGACCGATCGATGGCAGCCAGCTGCCGAGATTCCTGGCGTTACGGCCTAGGGCGGGCGGTGAGCGCTTGCGACCGAGCCCAGGTGGCGCACGTCGGCCTCTCAAGGATCTATTGCGCGAGGCTGGAGTGCCGCTGCGACTGCGCTCCGGCGTGCCGCTGCTCTACGCGGACAAATGTTTGTTAGCTGTCGGTGCGTTGTGCGTGAATTATGATCATCCAGCGGTCGGCTGTGGCGGGTCCGAGGCCGGTCGATTCGAGCTAGCCCGCGGCAAGCGGCGACCGACCACAAAAAGCGGCTAAGAATGCCGCTGCCCGCGCAGCTTGCGGGCGATCCACAACGTTAGCAAGAGTGCCGGCAGCATCATGACAGCGCCGAAGATGTACGGTGCGTCGTAGCCAACCTGCCCGTAAAGACTGCCGGAAACGGCAGCGCCCATAAAACGCGCAAGACTGCTGCTCGACTGGTAGATCCCCAGCACCGTGCCGCGTGTATTGCCTGCAGCACGCGCTGCCACAAGGGATTGCAGGCTGGTGCCGAACAGTGCGGTGGCGATCGCGCCAAAGAGAATCCCGACAATGAGCCAACCGAAACTGCTGGCTAACACCAGGATCAGCCAGCCCAGTCCATAAGTGACGATGCCGATCCGCACGATACTGATTTCGCCAAATTTTTGGATGACCCAACCGGTAACGAAAAACTGCATGAAGGCAACGCCGAGGCCGTTGCTGGTGAATAGCAACGAGATCAAGTGAGCGTCGAAATGGTGTTTGTCATGTGCCCATAGCGCCAGCAGAGATTCGCGCATGGCCGCGCAGACGATCACTGTGAGTGACAGAGTCAACATGAGCAGCAATGTCGAATCCTTGCGCAGGATTTCCGTTCGTGTTGGCAACAATTGCACGGCGCTGCTCGGCGCATGTCGTGGATGATGCGTCTCAGGGAGCCAGAAAAAGATGGTAACGAAACTCAACAACGACAAGGCGGCAGCCAGATACGCCGGCCGATGAAGATCCGCAGTGGCGAGCGGCAAATCCCCGACCAGCAATCCGCCTAACATCGGACCCAGCGCGTAACCGAGCGCAAACGCCGATGACACGCGGGCGAGTCCGCGAGCGCGCTGCTCCGGGGCGCAAACATCGACGATATAGGCATAGGCAGTCGCGAGATTCCCTGCGGTGAACCCTGACAGCATCCTGGACAACACCAGCGCGATGACGCTATCGGCGAAACCTAACATAAGATAGGCCGCTGCATGCCCCAACATGCTGATTATCAGCACTGGGCGTCGGCCGAAGCGATCGCTCAGCCGCCCGAGAAACGGCGCGCCAAGGAACTGAAACAGCGAGTGTAGAGCGATGACAAAGGTGACCCAGGCGGGCGTGAGGCCGAGCTTGACGGCGTAAAAAGGAATTAGCGGAATCAGTACCCCAAATCCTAACAAATCGACGAAAACGACCAGCCACAACACCGCCAGTCGGCGATTGGCGTCGGGCCGGTGGGTATTCAGGGTTCGATCCCAAGATATCGCGACAGGTTGGCGCCGCGCGGATTGTCGATCCAACCAGTGACTCGTGCGCTGACAAGCCGTAAGTTCACACTATGAAAAACCGGGATCACTGGATAGTCCGCGAGTGCCAGCGCCTCGGTAGCAGCGAGTGCAGCGCCACGCGCGCTGGGGTCCAGAAGTGCGTTGCCGGACTGGAAACGGCGATCGAATTCAGTGCTGCCATAGCCTGTTAGGCTGCCGCGAGTCTTGGTGGCGATCAGGTCAAGAAATGTCGACGGATCGTCGAAAGATGAATACCAGGCGTACAGCGCCAACTGGTACTGACCGGTGCGTGCTGAAGCAATGACTGAGGTTAGGTCCTGGCTTTGAATGTCCACTTGGATGCCGGCCGCCCGCCACATGGCCAGCATCGCCAGAGCAAGGCCGCGCGACTTTCCGTCGGACGGGTATAGCAGTCGCAACGCTGTTGCTGGCCTGCCAGCTGCGGCCGCAAGTGCCCGTGCGGTCGCTTGTCGAACCTGCGGCGTCAGAACTGCGTCTGCGATAGGTGGCGTGGGATAGTCGGAAATCGCATCGGGTACCAGCGTAAACGTCGGTTGCCCACTGCCGCGCAAGACCTTGCTGGTCAGTACATCGCGATCAAGGGCGAGCGATAGCGCGCGGCGCAGCCTGGGATCGCCGAGAGCTGGATCTCGTAGATTTACCAACAGCAAGTTGGTGCCGAATCCAGTTGTGGTGTGCAGCATCGCGCCGGATTGCGCGCGCACCGCTTCCAGTCGTTCAACCGGAAAGCGCACGGCGACCTGCAACTCCCCGATCTGGAAGCGTCTGAGACTTGCGCCCTCGTCGTCGATCGCCAGGTACCGCACTTCATCCAGTGAGACAACCGCCGCGTCGCGATACTGCGCATTGCGGCGCACACGTAGCGAGGCGCGCGGCACGACTTCGGCCAGTTGAAATGCGCCATTGCTGACCATCTTGCCGGGGCGCGTCCATTCGCGGCCGGCGAGTTCAATCGCATGGCGGGGCACCGGCACGGCCGCAATGCCTGACAGCACTTCCAGCATTTGCGGCGATGGCATCTCAAAATCGAGTCGCAGAGTACGCGCATCCAGCGCACGCACGCCAAGTGCAGTCGGCGCCACCCGGCCGGTATTGACCGCGCGCGCGTTCTTCAAGGGGTACAGAAATGACGCGTATCTGGCAGCGGTTTCGGGCAGAAGAAGTCTGCGCAATGAGTACTCGAAATCAGCGGCAGTCAACGGTGTGCCATCGGACCAGCGAAGATTCGGGCGCAGCGTGAAAAGAATCCCGCGGCCATCGGCGTCGACGATCCAGGACTGCGCGCAGCCCGGGATGATTTTACCCGCCGCATTGACAGTGACCAGACCTTCAAACAGGTCGTAAAGCACAATGGAAGCGGAAGTCCCTATCGCTTGGTGGGGGTCGAGGCTGTCGGGTTCGTTGCCAATGCCGCGTGTCAGTACGCCAGCGGCTGTTGCCGTTGCGGCTGCCAGCAGCAGACATGCGACTGTCAATGAGGTTACGAATATGCTTGTTTTACGCATTGCAATCGAGCCTAGCACAGACCTACGATGGGTTGTCCAGAAGCACAGGAGCATTAGATGTCGGCTAACAACATTGATCCAATTCGCGCAGACGGAACTTACTTATGTGTGCCGCTGCGGCGTGACAGCGTTGCCATTGGTATTGTGCAAACGCCCGCGACCGGCATCGACGGTGAGGACCCCGCGCCCGGTCTGCGCGCAAACCTGGACTACATGTTGCGTTGTATCGATAAGGCACAGTCGTTTGGCGGCCCCTGCGATCTTCTGTGTTTCCATGAATTTCCGCTGCAGGGGTACCGCCTTGGCTGGAACCGCCAGCAATCGTTGCGCGTTGCGATCGAGGTGCCGGGTAAAGAGGTGATGGAAATCGCGGCCCGCGCCAAGCGCTACCAATGCTATGTGGCCTTTGGCTGCCTGGCACGCGACGCCTCCTGGCCCGGCCATTTGTTCAATTGGCAAGTGTTGGTGGGTCCGCAGGGCAATGTCGTTGATGTGCACTGGAAGCAGCGCAATGTGCGTGGCATGTTCCCCGGATCCGAGAACTTGACGACCACGATATACGACATTTTGGATGCCTATGTTGAGCGTTACGGCTGGGATCGCGTGATCCCGGTCGCGCGGACCGACATCGGCAATATCGCGATGTCGGCGGTACAGTTCGAGCCAGAACTGTTCCGCTGCATGGCGCTTAAAGGGGCGGAAATTATTTGTCGCACAGCCACCGGAGGCTGCGAATGGGACGACATCCGCCTGACCTCGTATCACAATTCTCTGTACACGACGCTCGTCAATAACAGCCTGAGCCTGGGTGGCGAAGTGGCTGATTTTTTTGTTGATAGTGCGCCGCGCAACAACTGGATTGGGCGTTCCTCGATTTTCGGGCCCCGTGGCGAGGTCCTTGCAGAAGCGGACAAGTTCGAGGCCAGACGTCGGACGGCAATCAACATGAAGGAATTTCGCGCGAAACACCGCCTGCCAGACGTCCATGTGACAATTTACAAGCACGTTTACGACGCCTATCGGGAGCGTTATGACTCCGGCCTTTACTCAAAATCCTTGCCGGAGACCAAACTGGAGGCATTCCAACAATTCCAGAAAGCCGTTCGCTGGACCCATTATTGGTAAGCCCAACAATTGGTAAGCCCAACGCACTGTGCTAGGCTGACTTCCCGTCGTGACCTGAAGATTTTGCGTGCCGGCGGCGCGCAGCCTTCAGTCACATTGCCTGCGACGGGTGCCCCATGCCACGATTTGTTTTTGTCACCGGCGGTGTCGTTTCTTCTTTGGGGAAGGGCATCGCCTCCGCATCGTTAGGCGCCATCCTCGAGGCGCGCGGTCTCAAAATTGCCATGGTGAAACTGGACCCCTACATCAACGTGGATCCAGGCACCATGAGCCCGTTTCAGCACGGCGAGGTGTTTGTCACAGCAGATGGTACCGAGGCCGATCTCGATCTGGGTCATTACGAGCGATTCGTGCGCACGACCACGGGTCGCAACAGCAATTTCACGACTGGTCGCATTTACGAGCGTGTTATCGCCAAGGAACGTCGCGGCGATTATCTCGGTGCCACGGTGCAGGTGATCCCGCACATCACCGATGAAATCAAGCGCAGTATCATGTTAGGTGCGGGCGAGTCTGATGTTTGCATGGTCGAAATCGGCGGTACCGTCGGCGACATCGAATCTCTGCCTTTTTTGGAAGCTATACGGCAGCTCGGGGTGGAGTTGGGGCGCAACAATTGTGTCTATATTCACCTGACGCTGGTACCCATCGTCGGCGGATCTGGCGAAATCAAAACCAAGCCTACGCAGCATTCGGTCAAGGAGCTGCGCAGCATCGGTATCCAGCCCGATGTGCTGCTTTGCCGCTGCAAGGATCCGATGCCTGGCGAACAGCGACGCAAGATTGCACTTTTTACCAATGTTGAGGAGCGGGCGGTCATTTCAGCCGTCGATGCGGACGATATCTACAAGATTCCGCAATTGCTGCACGACGAAGGCCTCGACGATATCGTGGTCGACAAGCTGCGGCTCGACGTTCCAGTGGCCGATCTGACGGGCTGGAAGCAAGTCGTGCTGGCCAAGGCCAATCCGGATGGGCAGGTGGACATTGCGATGGTCGGCAAATACGTGCAGATCCGCGACAGTTACATCTCGCTCAACGAGGCGTTGATGCATGCCGGGCTGAAGTCCCGTACGCGCGTCAATATCCACTACATCGAATCCACTGACATTGAAGCGCGTGGACCGCATTGCCTGAAAGACATGGATGCGATTCTGGTGCCAGGCGGTTTTGGCGAGCGTGGCATCGAGGGTAAAATTCAGGCAATCCGTTATGCGCGTGAGAATCGTATTCCCTATCTCGGTATATGCCTTGGCATGCAGCTCGCCGTGATCGAGTTCGGTCGCCATGTGCTCGGCTTCGAGCAAGCTAACAGTACTGAATTCAATAAATTGACACCGCACCCGGTTATCGCCCTGATTACGGAATGGCAGGATGCGGCGCGTGGCGCGCAGCAGCGCGATGAAACCTCGCATCTGGGTGGCAGCATGCGACTTGGTGCGCAGGAAGTCGTACTTAGGGCAGATACGCTTGCTCGCAACGTCTACGGTGCCGAGCAGATCGCTGAACGACATCGGCACCGCTTCGAGTTCAACAACAACTACCAGCAGCGATACGAAGCCGCCGGCATGTGTTTCTCGGGTCTATCGAAAGATCAGCTGGTGGAAATTGTCGAAATTCCCGGGCACCCTTGGTTTCTGGCGACGCAGTTCCACCCCGAATTCACCTCGACGCCGCGCGACGGGCATCCGCTCTTTACCGGCTTTGTCAAAGCGGCGCGCGCCTCGCGGCAAGCGCAACTGCCGGTTGCCGCGAGCGCCTAATGGAATTGTGCGGCTTCACGGTCGGTGCAGACCGGCCGTTTTTTCTGATTGCTGGTCCCTGCGTTATCGAGAGTCGTGAACTCACCCTCGACATCGCCGGGCAGCTGCGCGATATGACGCGACGGCTTGGGATTCCGTTTATTTTCAAGGCATCCTTCGACAAGGCTAATCGTTCGTCGGCGAGTAGCTTCCGTGGGCCAGGGGCAGATGCCGGACTGGCGGTACTCGCAGCGGTACGCCAGCAAATCGGCGTGCCGGTGCTAACAGATGTTCATGAGGACACCGATGTGGCTGAGGTCGCAACGGTTGTTGATGTGCTGCAGACCCCGGCTTTCCTATGCCGGCAAACCAATTACATTCAGCGTGTTGCCGCCGCCGGCAAGCCCGTCAACATCAAGAAAGGTCAGTTTCTGTCGCCGGAGGAAATGCCTAACGTCATCGAGAAGGCGCGCGCTACCGGCAACCGGCAGATCATGGTCTGCGAACGCGGCTTCAGTTTCGGCTACCGTAATCTGGTGTCCGACATGCGCAGCCTGGCGATCATGCGCCGCCAGACTGGTTGTCCGGTCGTTTTTGATGCGACGCATTCGGTGCAATTGCCGGGCGGCCAGGGAACGAAGTCAGGTGGGCAGCGCGAGTTTGTACCGGTACTCGCGCGGGCGGCGGTCGCTGCGGGGGTGGCTGGGCTCTTCATGGAAACCCACCCAAATCCGGCGCAGGCCAAATCGGACGGACCCAACGCCTGGCCCCTCGACGCCATGGAATCACTGTTGGCGTGCCTCATGGAGATCGATCGCGTGGTTAAGGCGCAGCCGTTCGCGGAAGATAGTTTGTCGTCATAACCAACGAGTGGAAATCTGTTCATGAGCAAGATAGTTGCGATTCTGGGCCGTGAAATTATTGATTCGCGCGGTAATCCTACGGTCGAAGCGGATGTGACACTCGCCGATGGCACCCTGGGTCGGGCAGCGGTGCCGTCTGGCGCATCGACCGGATCGCGCGAAGCAGTGGAACTTCGCGATGGCGACCAGAACCGCTATTTCGGCAAAGGCGTGCAGAAGGCCGTCGGCAACGTCAATGGGCCGCTGCGCGCTGCTTTGTTGGGTCGCGATGCTGAGGATCAGGCGGGGCTCGACGCTCACATGTGCGAGCTGGATGGCACCGACACCAAGAGCCGATTGGGCGCCAATGCTTTGCTGGCCATTTCACTGGCCACCGCCCAAGCCGCTGCCCGAAGCGCCGGCCAGCCGTTGTGGCTGCGACTCGCAGGCAATCGTGCACCGCAGATGCCGCTACCGATGATGAACGTCATCAATGGCGGCGCTCATGCTAACAACAGCCTCGATATCCAGGAATTCATGATTCTGCCCGTCGGCGCACCGAGCCTGGCGGAGTCACTGCGTTACGGCTCTGAGGTGTTTCATACGCTCAAAAAACTTCTGGAAGTCAAGGGCATGCCTACTGCGGTGGGCGACGAGGGCGGGTTCGCGCCCAATCTTGGCTCCAATGCCGAGGCGCTGGCGCTGATATTGCAGGCGATCGAGACAGCCGGCTACCGGCCTGGCAAGGATATCTATCTTGGGTTGGACGTGGCCAGTACCGAGTTTTTCCGCGATGGTCGCTATCACCTTGAGTCCGAGGGCAAGAGTTACAGCGCAACGGAGTTTGCGGCCTACTTGGAAAGTCTGGTGGCCGGTTATCCGATCATCACCATTGAGGATGGCATGGCGGAAGGGGATTGGGATGGTTGGGCAGGTCTGACCCAGCGCCTCGGTAGCCGAGTGCAGCTGGTAGGCGATGACCTTTTCGTGACTAACACACGCATTCTTGCCCAAGGCATCGACCGCAAAATAGCTAACGCAATCCTCATCAAGCCTAACCAGATTGGCACCTTGACTGAGACCCTGGCGGCCATCGAGATGGCGGCGAAAGCGGGCTATGCATCGGTTGTCTCGCATCGTTCAGGGGAAACCGAGGATGCCACCATTGCCGATATCGCTGTCGGAACCGCCGCAACGCAGATCAAGACTGGCTCGATGTCGCGTTCCGACCGTACCGCCAAATATAACCAGCTGCTGCGAATCGAGGGCAGCCTGGGCGGCAAAGTAAGCTATGCCGGGCCTCAAGCATTTCCTCTAAAGCTATGATTTTAGGGGCTTTATTTCCTGGCCCAGACCGGGTAATCTGCCGCCCCTATGAAGTGGCTGTTTTCGGCTTTGCTGACCGCGACGGTATTGTTGCAATACCGCCTGTGGCTGTCGCCGGATGGCGTGCGCGAAGTTGCGCGTTTGTCCGCTGCGGTGGATGTGCAAAAAGCTAACAACCAGGAATTGCGGGCGCGCAATTCGCAATTGGGTGCCGAAGTCAGTGATCTTAAGCAGGGCATGTTAGCTCTGGAAGAACGCGCGCGCAGCGAGCTCGGCATGATTGGGGCTAACGAAACGTTCTATCAGGTTGTGCCCAAGCCGTTTGCGACCCAGAGCGATGGGCGCACGCGCACTGCGTTGCGCTGATGTCTGCAGAATACTGGCTGGTGGTGCCGGCCGCCGGTGCAGGCCGGCGCAGTGGCGCAGCAGTTCCAAAACAATACAATTATCTTGCCGGCCGACGCATGCTCGAATGGTCGCTACGGCCGTTCGCCGCTGATGAACGCTGCCGCGGCTTGGCAATTGCTTTTTCATCAGGCGATGAACTGGGACCGTCTTTGGTCAACAGCCTGTCATTTCGCACAACCATTTTTACACTGGGCGGAGTCGAGCGCTGTCACTCAGTATTGAATGCCCTCACAGCCCTGCAGCCGCAGGCATCAGCGAATGACTGGGTTCTGGTGCACGATGCCGCCCGTCCCTGCATTACGCGTGCTGAAATCGATGCACTGATCGTGGCCTGCGTCGGCGCAGATCATGGCGGTCTGTTAGCATTGCCGGTGAGCGATTCCCTCAAGCGCGCGAGCGGCCAGCGCGTATTTACGACTGAGCCGCGCGCCGGGCTGTGGCGGGCGCAGACACCACAGATGTTTCGCCTCGGTGAACTCGCAACAGCACTGCGAGTTGCGTTAGCGTCTAGCCGATCGCCTGGCGATGAGGCCGAGGCCATGGAGACGTCCGGCATGCAGCCATTGCTGGTGGCCGGTGCTGCCAGCAATATTAAAGTCACCCAGCCAGGCGATTTTGCGCTCGCAGCGCAAGCTCTCGCGCTCGGTGAGAACGCTCGAGCAGGGATAATCATGCGCACAGGATTTGGCACCGACATACATGCATTCGGCCCAGGTGATCACGTGATGTTAGGTGGTGTGCGGGTGCCACACGATCGCGGTGTCATTGCCCATTCCGATGGCGATGTGCTTTTGCATGCACTTTGCGATGCACTGTTAGGTGCCGCGGGACTCGGCGATATAGGCGTGCATTTTCCCGATTCGGACCAGTCGCTACGCGGTGTTGCCAGCGCCGGTTTGCTCAGCGAAACCCTGCGTCGGGTGGCCGAGCGCGGTTGGCGACCGGTCAATGCCGATCTCACGTTACTCGCCGAAGCGCCGCGTATTGGGCCGCATCGGACCGCGATTGTCAGTCGCGTCAGCAGCCTGCTGGGGTTGCCTGTGGATGCTGTGAACGTCAAAGCAACGACTTGCGAGGGTCTTGGATTCATCGGCCGCAGAGATGGGCTGCTCGCTCAAGCCGTTGTTACGCTGACAGCACTTTGAGTACGCTGGCTGCGACCTGGCTGGCAGCCGCATTGGCCCCGCCACGCGCCCACGGCGAGCCGGTCTGCAGCGCACGCCTGCGCGCCGTACCGGAGGATTTTCAAGTTGACGAAGTGCTCGGGTTCGCGCCTGCGGGCCGCGGGTCGCACTGGCTGCTGCAGGTTCGCAAGCGCGGTGCTAACACAGAATGGGTGGCACGGGAATTGGCGAAGAGGGCAGGTGTAAGGTCTCACGATGTTGGCTTCGCAGGGCTCAAGGATCGGCACGCGGTGACGACGCAATGGTTTACCGTTCCGCGACCTCATGCTGACGCGACGCAATGGCAGGGCGTGCAGGGCGAAGGCTACGAAGTCATGGCCGCCCACGAACACGACCGCAAATTGCGGCGTGGAGCGTTGTCCGGCAACCGGTTCAATATTCTATTGACGGCGCTGCCGGACTCCGTCGATCGGGCGGCGATCGAGGCGCGACTGGCGGTACTCGCAGACGTTGGCGTTCCCAACTATTTTGGTCCGCAGCGCTTCGGCCGAGAGTGCGGCAACCTGCTCCGCGCAGCGCGTTACTCGGCGGCACCAGTGGCAGAGCAACGACCGGGACCCGATCGCAGCGAGCGCAGTTTTGCGTTGTCAGCAGCGCGTAGTCTGATTTTCAATACCGCGCTCGCGCAACGTGTTCAAGCGCGCAGCTGGAACCAACTTCAAGTCGGCGATCTGGCCAATTTTGATGACGGGCAGACAATCTTTGCCGTTTCTGACGTGGACGAGGTTCTGCGGTTGCGCTGTGAGAGCGGCGAATTGCATCCGACCGGTCCTCTGTGGGGCGCAGCGTCGCTGGCACCTCAGGGTGATATCGCAGCGTCCGAAGCGCGTGCCGCCGCGCAGTGCGCGCCGCTGGACAGCTGGCTGTTAGCCGAAGGATTGCGCGCAGAGCGCCGAGCTTTGCGATTGCGTGTCCATGATCTGCAGCATGAATGGGCGGCCACGGGAACGAATTTGCGCCTCTGCTTCCGGCTCAATGCCGGCAGCTTTGCAACCACGGTGTTGCGCGAATTGATTAGTGTGGCCGACGGGGATCTAGGGCGCGAAGCCTGATTGCCTGGGCAGCTAGGCCGACAACAACACGTAAACCGCGCCGGTTCCGCCATCCACATGACGCGCGGAGCAGAACGCCTGAACCGCGTCAAAGCGCCTCAAGAGAGACAGGGTCATGACCTTGACCACGGGGCCGCGCTGGCCCGAGCGCAGCCCTTTGCCGTGCACGATTCGCAGGCTGCGCAGTTGTCTAAACCTGGCTTCGGCAAGGAAAGCACGCAGTTCGGCGCGCGCCGCTTCGACCCTCAGTCCGTGCAAATCAAGTTCGGCTTCGGTGCGATACTGTCCGCGGCGCAATTTGCGCAGCACTGCATCCTGCACACCATCACGACGAAAACTGACGGTATCGCCGACTTCTGCATCCAGCACCTCCGGGTCAGCTTGCAGGCTCTCGGCCAGTATTTCGCGTTTTGCGGCCAGGGTGAAGCGTGCGCGCGGTGGCGGTTTTGGTGCGGCTGTTGACGCCCGACGCTCCCAATTCAAGGGGCGCGCATCTGACACTGCGGCGCGAAATTCGGCATCGACCTGCGCCACGACCGTTTTGGCCGTTGGCGCACGTGGTTTGGTGTCGCGGCGATGTCGTACGCGGCTCAAGCTACCTCCTCAGACGGTGTTTCAGTATATTGGCGCGCCTTCCTGAACTGAAACGAATCGAGCGTAAACCGTGAGAATACTGCTGGCCAATGACGATGGTTATCGCGCTCGCGGTCTTGCCGAGCTGCGCAAGGCGGTATCCGACCTGGGCGACGTCACAGTGGTGGCGCCAGATCGCAACAAAAGTGGCGCTAGTAATTCACTGACGTTGGACGTCCCGGTGCGTGTTGGCAAGGTCGAGCCCGATTTGTATTTCGTCACAGGCACCCCAACAGACTGCGTTCATCTGGCCAGCAGTGGCTTGTTCGACTTTGCGTTTGACATGGTGTGTTCGGGAATCAATGACGGGCCCAATCTGGGCGACGATGTGTTGTATTCGGGAACCGTGGCCGCAGCCATGGAAGGGCGATTCATGGGGTTGCCGGCGGTGGCTTTTTCACTCAACTGTCACGCCGGCAGCGGCAGGAATTTCTCCAGCGCCGCGCGGATCGCCCGTCGCATTGTTCAGCATATGATTGCCACACCGCCAGGACCTAACACGCTGCTTAACGTAAACATCCCCGACTTGCCGTACGAAGCCATCGCCGGTATCGAGACCACGCGCCTTGGCTCGCGCCATCGCTCCGAGCCTGCTGTGAAGGCGCTTGATCCACGCGGCCGCACGGTTTATTGGGTGGGCACGGCCGGCGCTGGCGCCGACGCAGGTCCCGGCACCGACTTTTATGCGATCTCACAGGGCCGAGTGTCGGTTACGCCCCTGCAGATCGATCTGACGCGCCAGAGTGAGATGTTGGCAACGCAGCAGTGGCTCGGTTCGCTGCCAACGTGAACGACCAACGCATGGCCGGTATCGGCATGACCTCTGCGCGCACCCGCGATCGTCTGGTGCAAAGACTGCGTGATCAGGGCATTCAGAATGTGGCGGTGCTGGAGCGAATACGTAATTTGCCGCGGCATATTTTCGTCGACGAGGCCCTGGCGAGTCGCGCCTACGAAGATACAGCGCTACCGATTGGGTTCGGTCAGACTATTTCCCAGCCCTATATAGTTGCTCGCATGACCGAAGCGCTGCTCGATGGGCCGCCGCTCGATCGGGTGCTGGAAGTGGGCACAGGCTGCGGTTATCAGACGGCAGTGCTGGCGCCGTTTGCTAACAAAATCTGCACCATAGAGCGCATCGCGCCGTTGCTTGATCGCGCCAAGTTGTTGCTCAAGGAACTGGCGGTGCGCAATGTCCGCTTTCGCCATGGCGATGGCAGTCTCGGCTGGAAAACCCAGGGGCCGTTTGATGGCATTCTGGTGGCCGCCGCAGCGCTGCGGGTTCCCGACGCTCTGCTGCAGCAACTGACAGTGGGTGGCCGACTAATTGTTCCTGCAGGCCCCGAAGGGCAGCAGGAACTTTGGCGCTTCACGCGTCGTGAAAAACACATGGACCGTGTATCACTGGGCGCTGTGAGTTTCGTACCGCTGCTAAGCGGCATTGTGGCGATCTAAAAGATTTGGCTTTAATAAAAATCTATAAGTACATGATATTGATGACTAATATCTAATTTTAGCTGTTTTTTTGACCAATTTGGCGTTCAGGAAAATGTCTTTTTGAAACCGGGACTTGCAAGATGAATTGAGACCCGTTTAACATCTTCTGGCGGGTCGTGACGAGCACCGCGAGAAGACACAGGGATGATGGGGGAAGTCGGGCTTAGAAGAAGAAGAAAAATCAAGAAGAAAAATTACAGGCAAACAATTGTTCGGGTCTGTCAGCTTCGAATAATTGGCGGTTGAATCGAGCTTCTTCTCTCTGTGTCTTCTCTCGGTGCCCGTCGCAGGGCACCGCGCCAAGACCCACCAAATACCCCCTACCAAAACACTGCGACCACGTCGCGCCCTTCGTCGGTTAGCACGTTGTAGGTTCTACAGGCCGCGCCGCGTTCCATAGTTTCGAGTCCAATAGCGCGCGCACGCAGTTGGCGGCGAAAATCCATATTGAGATCCGTGGCCGAGCCCGGCAAAGCGAGCAGCAAAATTTTTGGCTTGAGATCGAGTGCCGCCTGCAAGTCGTCGATGCTGACAATGGCCGGTGCCGTTGCCGGCCAGGGCGCCAGCAGGTGCAGCGGTGACAGGATGCAAGGTCCCCGAACGACTTGTTCGTTGAGAGTGATGCTGTAGGCATCGTACTGACGAATCCAGTTCCTGTCAGCGGAACGATCTTGTGTAAGGCGCATGACGCGTAACATACCTAACCCCATGCGACTTGCGTTTGTGCTGCCGGATTTTTATTTGCACGATGAAGATCGTCGGGCCGACGCGCCTGAATGGGCGTTGTTGGCCGAACAACTGAAATTTGCACGATGCCAGAGCTTGCCAGGTGACTGGCGCGACTGGCTTGCTATGCAGTTTCTGGTGCGGCCCGCGCATGCGAGCATCAGGTCGAGCCCGTTGGTGTCACTCGCGGGGCAGATCTGGGGCCGGCGTGCCGAATCGTTATCCGATCCGCCAGCCGCCTGTTGGTTCGCAGTCCCCGTGCACTGTCGCGCCGGCATGGACCATGTTTTGCTGGACGGTCGAGGTTGTCTGCGTCTCGAGGACCATGAAATCACCGAAGTGTTGGCGTGTTTTGCGCGGGACTTCGCCGGCACTGGCTGGCAACTACGGGCGAGCGGCGACGGGCATTTGTTGCTAGCTGCAATGAGCCCTGTCGAGCCCACCGCAACCGTGGCGCCGGAACGCTGTCTGGGTCGCAACCTCATTTCGGTGCTGCCATCTGGACCAGGTGCAGCTCGCTTGCGCGCATTATCGGGCGAACTGGAGTTGTGGCTGTTCGGCTTGAAACTCAATCGCGACCGCGTCAAGCGCGGATTGCTCACGATCACTCAGCTTTGGTGCTGGGATCGAAGTTGCCCGGCAGCTTGGTTCGAGCCGATCGCCACCGACCGACCAAGAGCGTCAGTGCGAATCTTGGGTCGCGATGTGGTTGCGGCGATGCTGGCCCATGTACACGGCGGCGTGTTGAGTAGCGCAATGCCCACGGGCGAACTCCCGATGGGCTCGGTGCCCAAGGATCTCACCGTGGTGCTGCTCCCCATGCAGGAAGTCGACGCGCCGGGTTGCGCGCAAATCATCGATCAGTGGCTCGGCCCTGCACGGCAGAAATTGCATTCAGGCGGCTTGCGAGCCCTGCAAGTGCTCGCCAATGATCGGCTCTTCACACTTGGCAAACTGGACCACTGGCGGGTCTGGCGACGACAGCGCGGGCATTTCTCGGTGTTAGGCGCATGACCTTGCGCATCGTGCGTCGCCCGGCCGTGGATCCAGGAACAACCGCGTTGCCGGCACTCCATCCCGTGTTGGCGCGTGCTTATGCGTCGCGTGGACTGACCGATCCTGAAGAACTCGTGTTGTCGCTCGATCGGCTGTTGCCGGTGGGCAGTCTGGGCGGTATCGATGCCGCTACCGATCTATTGTTGAAACATCGTGAAACTCCCGGTCGTGTTTTGATCATCGGTGACTTCGACGCCGATGGCGCGACCAGCACAGCATTGCTGGTTCGCGGGCTACGCCAATGCGGATTCGTTGCGGTCGATTTTCTCGTGCCTAACAGATTTGAATTTGGCTATGGCTTGACCCCCGAAATCGTCGCAGTGGCAGCCGCTCGCGAGCCAACGTTGATAGTGACCGTGGATAACGGGATTTCGAGCCACGCCGGCGTTGCGGCCGCGCGCAGCGCCGGCCTGGGCGTTCTGGTGACTGATCATCACCTGCCGGGCGCAACGCTGCCCGCGGCCGACGTCATTTTGAATCCGAATGTGCCCGGCAATCATTTCGGTTCTCGCAACCTCGCGGGCGTCGGTGTCGCCTTTTATCTGCTGGCGGCAGTGGCCAGACGACTGTCGGTCCCTGCGGTGCGAATTACCCAGTTGCTTGATCTGGTGGCGCTCGGGACCGTTGCCGATCTTGTGCCGCTGGATCGGAATAATCGCCTGCTGACCGAGCAGGGCCTGGCGCGGATTCGCGCCGGTGCTGGCGTGGCAGGGATTCGCGCGCTGCTGCAGGTCGCCAAGAGAAATTTTGCGCAGACGCTGGCGTCGGATCTGGGGTTTGCGGTGGCACCACGACTCAACGCTGCAGGCCGGATTGACGACATGAGTATCGGCATCCGCTGTCTGTTAGCCGACAGCGCCGATGAAGCGGCGCAAATCGCCGAGCAATTGGACGCCTTGAACCGCGAACGGCGCGAAATTGAAGCCGACATGCAGCGCCAGGCGCTGGCAGCAGTCAAAGGACTCGACGATCCCGAGAAGCTCGCCTCGCAACGCGCGGGTGTGGTGCTCTACGATCCTGACTGGCACCAGGGTGTTGTCGGTTTGGTGGCCAGTCGTATCAAGGATCGAGTCCGCCGCCCTGTGGTGGCATTCGCGAACGCCAAAGACGGCGAACTACGAGGCTCAGCGCGGTCGGTACCAGGCGTGCACATCCGTGACGTACTGGAGGCGCTTTCGACTGCCGATCCTGGTCTGATCGAACGCTTTGGCGGCCACGCGATGGCCGCAGGCCTAACATTGAAACCGTCGTTGCTGGACACGTTCGCTCGCGCCTTTGATGCCGAGGTGCTGCGCTGGCTCGGGCCGGGGCGCACCCATGATACGGTGGAAACCGATGGCGAACTGGCGCTGGAGGAAATCGCACTGCTCACGGCCGATGCACTGCGTAGTGGCGGCCCCTGGGGCCAGGCATTTCCAGAGCCGAGCTTCGATGGTGAATTTGTCATTCATCAGACACGCGTGCTGGCGGAGCGACATCTGAAACTTTGGGTCGAGCCCGTCAATACCGGCCGGCGCTTCGACGCCATTGCCTTCAATCACCTGGATCCGGGTGCACGACCGCCGGCGGAAAAAAGCACAGCGCGACTGGTGTATCGGTTGGATATCAACGAGTACCGTGGCGAACGTCGACTGCAATTGCTGATCGATCATCTCTGGCCTGTCTGTTAGAATTCGCGCCGCACACGCATCGGCGCTTTTACCAGCCATACTCCCATGATTGAACTCGGTTCCCTCAAGCGCAGCCTCAAAGACCTCGACGAACGGATGTCGTCGTTACGGGGGTTTCTTTGAGTACGACCTCAAAAAAGAGCAGCTCGAAGAAGTCAGCCGCGAACTCGAAGACCCCGCTGTCTGGCAACAGCCAGACAAGGCCCAGGAACTTGGCAAGCAGCGCGCGCGCCTGAGCGGCGAACTCGAGGACATCGACAAGGCGCAGCGTGCGGTTGGCGATTCCGTCGAGCTGCTTGAGTTGGCCGAGGCCGACGACGACGAAATGACGGCGCGCGAGATCGAGCGCGACTTGCCAAGTGTCGAAGCACGCGTTCGCAAACTCGAATTGAAGCGCATGTTCCGTGGCGAAATGGACTCGCACCATGCGTTTCTCGATGTGCAGGCAGGTGCGGGTGGCACAGAAGCGCAGGACTGGGCCCAGATGCTATTGCGCATGTATATCAAGTGGGCTGCGGGTCGCGGCTTCGAGGCGGAAGTTATCGACTCCAATCCCGGTGAGGTCGCAGGCATGAAAAGCGCGACACTCGAGATCCGCGGCGAGTATGCCTACGGCTGGCTGCGCACCGAAACGGGCGTGCATCGGCTGGTGCGAAAGTCGCCATTTGATTCGGGCAATCGGCGCCACACCTCGTTCGCATCGGTGTTTGTGTCGCCTGAAGTTGATGACGACATCAATATCGACCTTAATCCGGCGGATATCGAAATGGATGTTTTCCGCTCATCGGGCGCGGGCGGTCAGCATGTCAACAAAACTGAGTCCGCCGTTCGTCTGCGCCACATGCCGAGTGGCCTTGTGGTGGCATGCCAGAACGAGCGCAGCCAGCACAAAAATCGCGCCACCGCGATGAAGATGCTGAAAGCAAAATTGTATGAACTTGAAGTCAATAAACGCAATGCGGCGGCGAAAGTTCTCGAGGACTCCAAATCCGATGTCAGCTGGGGGCATCAGATCCGTTCCTACGTACTGGACCAGTCGCGCATCAAGGATCTTAGAACGAACATCGAAATCGGCAATACGACGGCTGTGCTCGACGGCGATCTTGATACATTTCTGGAAGCGTCGCTGAAGGCGGGCGTATGAACGACGATGAAAACAAACTGATTGCTGAACGCCGCCACAAGCTGGCCGCGATGCGCGCGCAAGGCAACGCCTTTCCCAATGATTTCCGTCGCGACACGCTCGCCGCCGATTTGTTAGCCAGGCATGACACAGATAACGCCGAGCACCTTGAGGCGAGCGCGGCCAGATTCAGAGTTGCGGGACGACTGATGGCCAAGCGCGTCATGGGCAAGGCCAGTTTCGCCAAAATTCAGGATCCGAGCGCGCAACTGCAGCTTTTTCTGCAGCGCGAGGTGCTGGGCGAGACCTACGAGGCGTTCAAGGGCTGGGATGTCGGGGATATTGTTGGTGCGGAAGGTGTGCTGTTTCGAACCAAGACTGGCGAGTTGACCATTAAGGTCGACAAGTTGCAGCTGCTGACCAAGTCGCTGCGGCCATTGCCCGATAAATGGCATGGACTGGCGGACACCGAAGTTCGTTATCGTCAGCGTTATGTCGATCTCATCATGAATGAGGACAGTCGGCGACTGTTCCAGCAGCGCACCGCCGTCATCCGCTATCTGCGCGAGTATCTCGACAGTCGCGACTTTCTCGAAGTAGAAACGCCGATGATGCAGCCCATTCCGGGTGGTGCGGTGGCGCGGCCCTTCAAGACCTGGCACAACGCGCTGGGCGTTGAGATGTACATGCGCATTGCGCCAGAGCTTTATCTTAAGCGGCTGGTCGTGGGCGGTTTCGAAAAGGTCTACGAGATCAACCGCAATTTTCGCAACGAGGGACTGTCGACGCGCCACAATCCCGAGTTCACCATGCTCGAGCTCTATTGGGCCTACGCGGATTATCAGGACCTGATGACTCTGGTGGAAGAACTATTTCGTGGGGTCGCGATTCGTGTGTTAGGTGCGATCAGTTTCGAGTCCCAAGGCCGCAGTTTCAGTCTCGAAAAGCCGTTTGCGCGCCTGAGCGTCGCGGAGGTGATATTGCGCAACAATCCGGGATTCGATAGCACGCGCATGCGCGACCTTGCGTACCTGCGCGAGCAATGCGCAGCGCGCGGCATTACCTTCAAGGACGGTGACGGGCCCGGCAAACTGCAGATCGAATTGTTTGAGAAAACCGGCGAACATACTTTGCAGGAGCCAACGTTTGTGTACGCGTATCCGGCCGAAGTGTCGCCGCTGTCGCGCGCCAATGACCAAGACCCGTTCCTGACCGACCGGTTCGAGTTTTTTGCGGCGGGTCGGGAACTGGCTAACGGTTTTTCTGAATTGAACGACGCGGAAGATCAGGCTGCGCGTTTTCGGGCGCAGGTGCAGCGCAAAGACTCGGGCGATGATGAAGCCATGTTTTATGACGCCGATTACATACGCGCATTGGAATACGGCATGCCGCCGACAGCGGGTCTGGGAATCGGAGTCGATAGACTGGTCATGTGGCTAACCGGCGCCGCCTCGATCCGCGACGTGTTGTTATTCCCGCAAATGCGGCCCGAGGTCGATTGAGCCTGGTACCTGCAGCAGCTGTCGGTCGAGCGCCCATCGGCGTGTTCGATTCGGGCATGGGTGGGCTGACCGTGTTAGCCGACTTGCGGCGTGAATTGCCCGAGGACCGGTTCATTTATCTGGGCGACACCGCGCGGCTGCCATACGGCACCAAGACTCCAGCGACGATTATTCGCTATGCGCTGCAGGCGGCTGAGTTGCTAGTTGCGCGCGGCGTCGGTGCGCTGGTGGTCGCCTGCAATACCGCCTCGTCGGTGGCCCTGCCGGCATTGCGCCAGCGGTTTGCGAATCTACCCGTGATGGGTGTTATCGAGCCGGGAGCGGCCGCTGCCTGCGCATTGACACGCTGTGGCCACATCGCGGTGATCGGCACCGAAAGCACGGTGCGCGGCGGTGCCTATGAACGCGCAATTCATGCGCATGCGCCACAAGTGCGCGTCTCAGCTCTCGCCTGTCAACTGTTCGTCGCGTTGGCAGAGGAGGACTGGGTTGACGGACCTGCAGTGTCCGCGGTCGCGCACCGCTATCTCGATCGCTGGCTCGCTGATCTTGGGCAGCGTCCGGATGTGTTGGTGTTAGGCTGCACGCATTTTCCGGTGCTGGCGTCGGCTATTGCCGCTGTGACAGGCTCCGGAATCGCGCTGGTGGATTCAGCGCGGACCAGCGCCGCTGCAGTCCGCGATCTTTGGCTGCCAGGCGCGCCAGCGCCGGCGTTGCCGGCTGGCGTGGAATTTCTGGCAACCGACGGAGTCGAACGGTTTGCGCGCATTGGCGGCCGGTTTCTCGGTACGCAATTGCGGGTTGAACAGGTGGAGCTGGTGGAACTGTGATATTGGGGCGCTATATCCTGCGCGAGTTTTTGGGCAACTGGCTCGCAGTGGTGCTGTCGGTCTCGGTGCTGGTGTTAGGCAGCCAACTCACGCGCTCGCTGGAGCGTGCCGCGGACGCCAATCTGCCGAGCGACGTGGTGTTGAAGCTCACGTTGCTGACGTTCATGCAGACCGCGCAAATTACCATGCCGCTGGCGTTGCTACTTGCGGTGGTGCTGACCTACGGCAGGATGGCTCATGACGGCGAAATGAGCGCGATCCGCAGCAGCGGCATCAGTCCATGGGCATCGGCGCGTGGCATCCTGACTTTCGGCCTCCTGTCCGCAGTGGCGTTGGCGTCGATCACTCTCTACTTCGCGCCAAGCATGGCGCTGCGCGAGCAACTGACGCTCAGCGAGGCCTATCGCCGTTCGCAACTTGCGGCCTTCGAGCCCGGTAGATTCACACAACTGCCAGGCACTGGTCTGGTGGTGCATGTCGGCGCGGCCGACGCCGACGGCGGTCTGCGCGACGTGCTGTTCTTGCAGCGTGACGGCAAGACATTGCAGGTCATTCGTGCTGATCGCGCCAGCTATTCGCTCGACGCCGCCATGCGCAATCTGCAGCTGCGCCTTGAAAGCGGCGAACGCGTGACCGGGCAGGCGGGCGTGGCGGCCTCGGAGCGCATCCGCTTCCGAACGCTCGCGCTGACTGTGCCGCTGCCAGCGATCGAACGTATTCGCACCAGCCGCGATTTGCTGCCGACCGCCGATTTGTTAGGCTCGGCGCGGCGCGATGATCAGGCGGAACTGCAGTGGCGCAGTTCGGTTCCAATCATGTGCCTGTTGCTGGTCATTCTGGCGGTGCCATTGTCACAACTGCGGCCCCGGCAGGGTCGGTACACACGCATGGCGCCTGCCTTGTTGTTGTTTTTCTTTTACATCAACCTGCTGGCGGCCACGCGCAGCAGTATTGCCCGCGGCACATTCCCGCTTTGGCCCGGAATGTGGGCGGTACATGTCGGCATTGCGGTCGCAGCGGCACTGTGGTTTTTACGCAAGCGCTGGGCATTTCGCAGGGCATTGCGATGATACTCATTCGCTATATTCTGCGCACCGTGCTGACGCACATGGGGACCGTGTTGCTGGCGTTGTTAGGGCTTATCGCTGTTTTCAATTTTATCGAGCAGCTGGACGATGTCGGAACCGGCACCTACACGCTGGGCGCGGCGATGTTGCATTCGTTGTTGATGCTGCCGACTTGGGCGCTCGACTTTGCGCCAGCGGCGGCTTTGTTAGGTGCGCTGTCCGGCCTTGGGCGGCTGCAGCAGGACAGTGAGATCACGATTCTGCGCACATCGGGATGGTCGGTCTGGAAGATCGCGGGCATTGCCGCTCTGGCCGGCGTGATTTTATCGGCAGGCGCGGCCATGATCGGCGAGTACCTCGCGCCGGGCCTGGCGGAGGCTGCCAGTCGGATGAAAACGGAACGGCGTCTGGGCCCGGGCGTACTCGCGGGTAACGGGGCTTTCTGGACCAGATCCGGGACGCGCGTGATAGGCATTGATCGGCGCCCACAGTTTCCGGCAGCAACAGTCATCGAATTCGATGCCGCTGGCCGCGTCAGTGGTTTGGCGGAGGCCGCGCTGGTCTCACTCGACTCTGCTAACAACATGGTATATGAACGCTATCGCGCGGTTCGCTATGCGGGTGGTCTGGCCAGCGTCGAAACCGAGGCCTTGCGGCGCGAAAGCAGTCCCGAAGCGCGTTCGTTGTTGCGCGTCTCGCAGGGCACGCGACGTTATTCGTCGCTGCGTCAGCTGGCGTCGCAACGGGTCGAATTGCAGCGTGCAGGGTTGCCTTACGCCACATCAGAATATAAGTTCCATGAGCGTCTCGCGAAACTGGTGACAGCACCACTGCTGGTGCTGCTCGCGCTGCCGGCCGTGCTCGGAATGCTGCGCTCGGCCAAACAAGGTGCGCGGCTGGTGCTTGGACTGATTGTCGGATTTTCCTTGTCGATGCTGCAGGATGTTGCCAGCAGTCTGGTTACTGTCTATGACGCGCCGCCAGCGCTTTCGGCGTGGCTGCCTGCAACTCTGATCGCGGTGGTCGCGCTGCTGTTGATGTTGCGTCTGACAGCGAGGCCGCGTCAGTCGAGCGGCAGTTCGTAGGGCAGCGGCAAAGCGTCTACTGATGGCGCGGCCGTCACTGCCAAAATCTCGTACGTGGGTCCAGCGCCGCAGACGTCTACCACTATGGCTGTTTCTCCCGACGGCAGGGCAACGCTGGCGCCAGCTGCTGGCGGCGATTGCAGGTCGAACGCGAATCTCTGCATACGCCGCTTTACGCGACCGCGATAGTGCGCGCGGGCGATGATTTCCTGGCCAATGTAGCAGCCTTTGTCGAATGCGATGCCGCCTAACACGTCCAGATTGAGCATTTGCGCCACAAATTGCCCTTGAGTGGCCGCATAGACTTGGGGCAGCCCCGCCGCGACATCGAGTGCACGCCACTGCTCACGTGAGCGGCTCGGTGCCTGCGGCATCTTGTCGAGCACCAGGCAGCGTCCGGAGCCATCGACGTCCGCGCGCAGCTTGTTAGGCGGTCGGCTGGTCGCGCCCTGTACCTGCCAGGTAGCGGTGTCGTCCGCAAGCTTCAGGCGGTCCCGAAAAACACGCTTTTGCAGGGTCGTCATGACATCGCCGATCAATACTTGCGGCATGACCAGTAAGTAGGAGAAGTCGGCGTCACGCACTACTCGTAGTAACGCCTGCACGCGTCCCTGCACGGTATGTAATGCGGACAGCTGGGAATCTCCGCAGGCCAGTTTGAGCAGGTCGTTAGACAGCTGGCCCTGCAGAAAACGAGCGGCGTCAGGGCCCGCTGCCGACAGGACGCCCAGGTCGGGCAAATCAAAATACTCGATATCCAAAAGTGAGACACCTCATCCGTGGTTCTTGCGCAACAATTCTGGCAGAATTGAGCTGCATGCAGCAGCCCGAAATGGACCCGCAGACGCCCGTCACTCAATCGTCGACGGCGGAGCCCTCAGCCAGCCCGCCCAACGGCAGACCCGTTACACTGGTGGCAGTTCCCGAGATTGGCGGTCGCGACGGACCCGAGCCGACTAGATTCGGTGATTGGGAACGCAATGGCCGCTGTATCGACTTTTGATTGCAGGACCGCCGCATGCCCACTAGACCCCTGTCACCGTTCGCGACGATTTATCGGCGCACACACTCCATGGTGCTGTCGTTTGCCCATCGCATCACCGGTGTCGCGCAAGCTGTCGGACTTGCGCTGCTCGCCTATTGGCTGATGGCGCTCAGTGCCGGTGAGGCTGCCTACCGCGATGCCCGCGATCTGTTAGGTCAGAGCTGGGTGAAAATATTGCTTGCGGCTTGGCTGCTGGCCTTCGTCTATCATCTTTGCAACGGTGTGCGCCACTTGTTTTGGGATGCCGGCGTAGGCCTGGAGAAAGCCGAGGCCCGTCGTAGCGCCATAGTCGTTGTGGCAGTTGCCTTACTGCTCTTCGGATTTTTCCTCTGGCGTGGATTCTTGGCAGGCGGTGCATTGTGAGTTTGCGAAGCCCGATAGGCATAGCACTCGGCAAGGGCGCAGCGGGCGGTGCCATGCACCATTGGTGGATGCAGCGCGTCACTGCGGTGGCGCTGGTGCCACTGACCCTGTGGTTGGTGTTCGCCTATTCCGGCCTGCCTTCGCTGGAATACGGCGTGGTGCTCGAGTGGCTGGCGTCCGGGTGGACAGCGCTGTGGATGAGCCTGTTCATCGTTGCCTCGGTCTGGCATTCGATGCTGGGTGTGCAGGTAGTCATTGAGGATTACGTCAGCGGCAGTGCCAAGACGGTAGTACTGCTGCTGTCGCAGTTCGCCCATGTGATTGTGGGCGCCGCATCGCTATTCGCAGTGTTGCGAATTGCGCTGCGATAAATACTGTTTGTTAGGAATTTCCGGATGAGTGCTTACCAGTTTATTGATCATACCTACGACGTCCTGGTGGTAGGCGCCGGTGGCGCGGGATTGCGCGCGACGCTGGGGCTGGCCGAAGCCGGCCTGTCGACCGCCTGCGTGACCAAAGTATTTCCGACCCGTAGCCACACGGTTGCCGCTCAAGGCGGCATATCTGCTGCGTTAGGAAACATGGGCGAGGACGACTGGCGTTATCACTTTTACGACACCATCAAGGGTTCGGACTGGCTGGGCGACCAGGATGCGATCGAGTTCATGTGCAAGGAAGCGCCGGCGGCGATTATCGAGCTGGAACATTACGGCGTGCCATTTTCACGCACGCCGGACGGGAAGATTTATCAGCGACCGTTCGGCGGTATGACCACGCAATACGGCAAAGGCATTGCGCAGCGAACCTGCGCGGCCGCCGATCGCACCGGCCATGCGATGCTGCACACGCTCTATCAGCAGTCGTTAAAACACGCAGCTGAATTTTTCATCGAATATTTTGCCGTCGACCTCATCATGGAAGACGGCGCTTGCCGCGGGGTCGTGGCGATCGATATGGCGCAAGGCACCATCCACCGTTTCCGCGCACAACTCGTCATTCTCGCGACCGGCGGCTATGGTCGCGCCTATTTCTCCTGTACTTCCGCCCATACCTGCACGGGGGATGGTGGCGGCATGGTTTTGCGCGCCGGCCTGCCGCTACAGGACATGGAATTTGTGCAGTTTCATCCGACCGGAATTTATGGCTCGGGCTGCCTGATCACGGAAGGTTCGCGCGGCGAGGGCGGTTATCTGACCAACGCTGCGGGCGAGCGTTTCATGGAGCGCTATGCGCCCAACGCCAAGGACCTTGCGTCGCGCGATGTAGTCTCGCGTTCCATGACCGTTGAGATTCGCGAAGGCCGCGGCGTAGGCGTTAGCAAAGATCATATCCATCTGCATCTTGAGCATCTGGGCGCCGAGATTATCAAGCAGCGCTTACCAGGTATTGCCGAGACTGCGCGCATTTTCGCGGGTGTCGATGTCAATAAAGAACCGATCCCCGTGCTGCCGACAGTGCACTACAACATGGGCGGCATCCCGTGCAATTACCATGGCGATGTCGTGACGCGCGGACCTGATGGCGACCAGGTTGTGCCGGGTTTGATGGCGGTCGGCGAAGCAGCCTGTGTATCCGTGCATGGCGCCAATCGTCTGGGTTCAAATTCGCTGCTGGATCTGGTGGTGTTTGGTCGTGAAGCGGCGCGCCACGCTGCAACGGTTGCCAGGCCGGGCGCTGCACAGAAACCACTGCCGAAGGGCGCTGGAGATTTCGCCGTGTCGCGTATCGATCGTTATCGCAATGCGAAAGGTGCCCGAGGCACTGCGGCCATTCGCCTCGAAATGCAGCGCATCATGCAATCGGATGCGGCCGTTTTCCGTAGTGGCGAGAGCCTCGCCGAGGGTGTTGCCAAACTCACCGCTACGGCCGCCAGTTTTGCCGATGTCACGATCAGCGATCGCGGACTGATCTGGAACACCGATCTCATCGAAACTCTGGAGCTTGATAACTTGTTAGGGCAGGCGCTGGCTACGATCAGCTGCGCGGTCAATCGCAAGGAGAGTCGCGGTGCGCACGCCCGCGAGGATTTCAAGGATCGTGACGATGTGAACTGGCTCAAACATTCGTTGGCCTGGGTCGACGGCAATCGTGTGAAACTTGATTACCGAGCGGTACATATGAACACCCTGACAAACGAGGTTGACCCCATACCGCCCAAGGTCCGGAGTTACTGACAATGGTCCAATTTGCACTGCCGGCGAATTCCAAGATTAGTCCGCATGGCAAGACGTTTGCTGCGCCGGCTGACGCTAAGCGCGTCCGCAAGTTTCGCATCTATCGATTTGATCCCGACTCCGGGCAAAACCCGCGCATCGATACTTATGAAATCGACATGGCGAACTGCGGGCCGATGGTCCTGGATGCACTCATCAAAATCAAAAATGAAATTGATTCGTCGCTGACGTTTCGGCGCTCGTGCCGCGAGGGGATTTGCGGCAGCTGCGCCATGAACATCGATGGCGTCAATACGCTGGCCTGCACCAAAGCCTGCGACGAAGTGCGTGGCGATGTGAAAATCTATCCGCTGCCGCATATGCCAGTAATCAAGGATTTGGTGCCGGATCTCACGCACTTTTACGCACAGTACGCGGCCGTCAAGCCGTGGTTGCAAACACGAACGCCGGCGCCACCGGATCGCGAACGTTTGCAGTCGCCGCAAGACCAGGAAAAAATCGACCGTCCTTCAGCGTGCATTCTTTGCGCCTGCTGTTCGACCTCCTGCCCGAGCTACTGGTGGAACAGCGACCGCTATCTGGGTCCGGCGGCGCTTTTGGCTGCGTATCGCTGGATTATCGACAGTCGCGACGAGGCTACCGGCGAGCGACTCGATGCGCTGGACGATCCTTTCAAGCTATATCGTTGTCACACCATCATGAACTGCACCGAGGCCTGCCCGAAAGATCTGAATCCAGCCAAGGCAATTGCCGAGATCAAAAAAATGATGGTGGAGCGCTCCCACTGACTGACCCGCTGAGCGAGCAAAGTGCAGCGGGCACAGCTGCCCGATGGCGCAGAGTGATCTGGCGCTGCCGCCGTGGCATGCGCGAACTCGATGTGCTTTTGACACGCTATGTCAACTCGGTTCAGGCGGGGCCAGTCGAGGCTGCCATTCTAGAATTGCCGCAAATCGAGCAATTACTCGAATTGCAGGATCCAGATCTGGCGCGCTATCTCCTGGGGAGTGACACACCGCAACGAGCAAGCATGGCAGCGCTGGTGGCGCGTATTCGCAGGCCGGCTGGGCTTCTCTAGCGCCGCTAGCCTCAGGCTGGGAAACGCAGGGGTTTTGGTATGTACCTGCCATAACCCACACCCGGTCCAGCTGGTACGCATGACCTGGTCGGCGCCGACAGCGGTGGTGTTAGTCACGCGCTGCGCTGGCCGCAAACGTTTTTTCTGGTGTTCCAGGCGCACCCTGGGCGCGGCGACCTGGTCGGCCCTCATCCGGCTGGCTAGGCTGGGATCACCTACCTGAGGCGGCACTGTTACACTCGTTTGGCAGCCCAAACGGCCTGCGTCACCGTCTGGCAGTCGCAATTCCTTCCATGGACGAACTTTCAAACCGATTCAGAGTCTATTCAGCCGCTTGGACGCAATCGCTGCAAAGCCTGGATTTATGCGCCAGCCGGCCCTTCGGACGCTGGCGGTTCCCGTGAGTCTGGAAGAAACTGATGGCAGTCTGGTTCGCCGGGTGCAACGCGGCGACAAATCTGCTTTCGATCTTCTGGTACGCAAGTACCAACACAAAGTGGTCAAGCTGGTGATGCGTTATGTGGGCGGTCAGGCTGAGGCTGAAGACGTCGCGCAGGAAGCCTTTATCAAAGCCTATCGAGCGCTGGCTAATTTTCGCGGCGACAGCGCCTTTTATACCTGGCTCTATCGGATCGCGATCAACACCGCCAAGAACACCATCGGCTCGCGCGAACGGCGCATGATTTCCATTGAAGGTGGCGGCGAGGATGGCGATGAATCCTATGATCTGGCGGATCGCTTACAGGACAACGCGACCCCCGAAGCTTTGGCAATGACCGATGAGATTCGCGATACCGTCAATCGGGCGATCGCATCCTTGCCTGAAGATCTGCGCACCGCGATTGTGCTGCGGGAGCTCGAAGGCCTGAGTTACGAAGACATTGCAGCCACCATGTCCTGCCCGGTGGGCACGGTGCGCTCCAGGATTTTTCGCGCGCGAGAAGCGATTGATGCTCGATTGCGCGAGGTGTTTGAGGGCGGCCTTGGTCGCTCGGAGGAAGTGGGATGAGCGAAGAACAGGGTAGCCAGCTTTCCGCGATGTACGACGGTGAGTTGCCCCAAGCCGAATGCGAGTTGTTGGCTCGGCGGTTGAGCCGCGATAGTGCCCTCAAGGCTCAATGGTCGCGATATGCCTTGATTGGCGCAGCCATCCGTGGCGAGCCGACCCAAGCCGCCGGGTCGGTGGTGGGCAAGGCCAGAGTGTTGGCGGTCGCCGATCGTGTGGCGCTGGCGATTGGCGCTGCGCCCTCCCTGGCTGCAGGCGCTGACTTGAGCGGTGATGCGAGTGCCATGCGAATCTGGCTCAAGCGCTGGGCGCAGCCGGCCGCGGGCGTAGGCGTGGCCGCGGGTGTTGCTGCGTTATCGATTTTCTGGCTGCAATCGCGAGTGGCGGACAACGCAACGGCGATAACAGCGCAGACGGACGTGGCTACGTCCGAGATTGTGTTAGGTGGTACCGACATGCCGGAAGCTCGCGACAGTCTGACATTGGCCGCGGACAGTGCCGCGACGAGCGTTGGCTTCGGCTCTGCGCCGCGTGTTAGCAATGGCGAGCCGGTGCGTTACACGGTGCCGGCCGCGAATCCTGCTGTGGCAGGCAGTCCTGCGGCCAGCCTGGCAACGGGGCAGTTCGCCAATTATGTGGTGGCCCATAGCGAATATGCGGCGCCCATGAATCGCCGCAATGTGTTGTCGGCCCTGATTGCCAGTGAAACTGCGCTGCCATCGACCCCCATGCCGCAACAGCCGTTGTCGCAACTGCCAGTGCAGCGACAGCCAGTGCAGCGACAGCCAGTGCCGCAACAAGGAGCGCCGCGTTGACGCGAATTCTGCGCTCATCGGCTTGGTACTCGGCGCTTTTGGTTCTGGCGCCCGCCTGGACGGCTGCACAGAGCAATGTTGCTGCTATCGCTGAGGCTGACGGCGGCAGTCCGATGGCATGGATCCAGCGCATGAATGAGGCGCTGGCGAGCCGCAATTACGATGGCGTTTTCTTTCATGTCCGCGAAGGGCGGGTCGAAACACTACGGATATTGCATGGCGTTGTTGACGGTGCAGTTCGCGAACGATTGGTATCGCTGGATGGATCGGGTCGCGAGTTTGTCCGTAAAGGCAACGAACTTATTTGTTATCTGCCGGATCAGCAAACGGTGCTGGTGGAGTCACGCAGAGATGGCGAATCATTGTTGGGCACGTTGCCAAACGCAGGGGCTGCCGCCAGCGAGAATTATGATCTGAGCTCGCCCGGACGGGCGAGACTGATGGGGCGTGACGCACGCGTCATCGAGATCAAGCCGCGCGATGAGTTTCGTTTTGGCTATCGTATTTGGATCGACGAAGCGACCGCCATGCCGCTCAAAAGCCAGCTGTGTGCAGCCAATGGCGCAGTGCTGGAGCAAATTGTGTTCGCTCGTCTGAGTCTGCCTTCGCGTATTGCTGACGAGGCTTTCAAGTTGCCAGCCGCCGCCGACAATTTCCGCTGGCTGCGGCCGGAGTCGACCCCGATCAGCGCTGCCGCAGTGGGAGCCGCTGAAACTGCGGCTAGCCAGCGTCCCTGGAACGTCATGCGGCTGCCGCCGGGGTTCCAGCTAACAAATCGCAGTACGCAACTATTGCCTGGGTCCAATCAGCCCGCTACCCACCTGGTTTTTTCGGACGGCTTGGCCACCGTGTCCGTGTTTGTGGAAAACTCCAATCCCGATGCGCCGCTGCCAAGCAGTTCCGGACAGGTGGGCGTGTCGAGTGCCTATCGGCTGAATCGCTCGGGCATGCAGATAACCGCGGTCGGCGAGGTTCCTTTGACGACAGTGCAGTTTTTCGCCAGCCAGTTGCGTCAGGCCAGCCAACCGGGACAGGAAAGTATTGAAAACAGCGAACCGCGCCGATTGCCGGTTCCGCGGCCCGCGGGCCAGACCTTGCCGCGGGTGGGCGTGCCAGCCTTTGCGCCGCGGGCGCCAGCGCCGCGCTAACGGCGGGGCCCCGTGTCACTGCTGCTGCTGACCCGCGAAGATTGCGAGCTTTGCGAGCACATGCAGACGGCGCTTGTAGCATTGGCGACCGACATAGCATTGCCACCGATAGAATTGCGCGATGTCGACAGCGATCCCGATCTGCAGCGGCGCTATGGCGCCAAGGTGCCAGTACTAATGCTGGATGGCGCACTGGTGTGTTTCGGCAGTCTGGACGTTACGGAACTGAGGAGATTACTCGACCTGCGTGGCCGGGTATGAAGCGGCTTAAGTATTGGCGTTACGGCTATAATGGTCGTTTAACGTCGGCTCGCCAGTGCAACGCATCCGTAACTTCTCAATTATCGCGCATGTCGATCACGGCAAATCGACGCTCGCTGACCGTCTGATCCAGCTCTGTGGCGGGCTTGCCGAACGCGATATGCAGGCGCAGGTGTTAGATTCCATGGCACTTGAGCGTGAACGCGGCATCACCATCAAAGCCCAAAGTGTCACGCTTTTTTATGATGCCAATGACGGGCAGCGTTATCAACTCAATCTGATCGACACGCCTGGCCATGTTGATTTCTCTTACGAAGTCTCGCGTTCGCTGGCGGCCTGCGAAGGCGCTTTGTTAGTGGTCGATGCATCGCAGGGAGTCGAGGCGCAAAGTGTCGCCAACTGCTATACCGCGATCGAGCAGGGCCTCGAAGTCGTGCCGGTGATCAATAAGATCGATCTGCCGTCGGCGGATCCGGCCAAGGTCATGCTCGAGATCGAGGAAATCATCGGTATCGATGCGCACGATGCCTGTCGCGTCAGCGCCAAGACCGGCGAGAATGTCGATCTGCTATTGGAGGCGCTGGTGGCGCGTATTCCGCCGCCGAAAGGTGACCCTGCCGGAGCTCTGCAGGCACTGATCGTCGATTCATGGTTCGACAACTATATGGGTGTCATATCGCTGGTCCGCGTTGTCAATGGCGGCATCAAAATCGGCGACAAGATCCGCGTAATGTCCACCGGCCGGACCTGGCAAGTCGATAAGCTCGGACGCTTCACGCCGAAATCTGTCAGCGTGCAGGAACTCGGTGCGGGTGAAGTAGGTTTCGTCATTGCCGGCATCAAGGACATCTACGGCGCGCCCGTCGGCGACACGATCACGCAGGAATCGCGGCCCTGCGCAACGCCGTTGCCAGGTTTCAAGCAGATTCAGCCACGCGTGTTCGCCGGTGTGTTCCCGATCAATTCCGAAGACTACGAATCATTTCGCGATGCGCTGGCGAAGCTAAAACTCAACGATTCCGCCTTGCACTACGAGCCCGAAGTATCCACCGCCTTAGGGTTCGGCTTCCGCTGCGGGTTTCTCGGGTTGCTGCACATGGAAATTGTGCAGGAGCGACTCGAGCGTGAGTATCACCTGGAGCTTGTGACCAGTGCGCCGACGGTTGTCTATCAGGTTGGGCTCGCCGACGGCAGCAGCGAATTCGTTGACAATCCGGCCAAACTGCCACCGCCTAACAAAGTAGCGGAAGTTCGCGAGCCAATCATCATCGCAAGCATTCTGGTGCCGCCCGCTTATGTTGGACCGGTGCTGCAGCTGTGCGAGGAAAAGCGCGGTGTGCAGAAGAAAATGCAGTACCTGGCTAACCAAGTAGCGCTGCAATACGAATTGCCGCTGGCGGAGGTGGTGCTCGATTTCTTTGACCGTCTGAAATCTGCAAGCCGTGGCTATGCGTCGTTTGACTATGAATTCAGCCATTTCCAGGCTGCACCGTTGGTAAAGCTGGATATGCTCATCAATGGCGATAAAGTAGACGCGTTGTCCGTCATCTGTCACAAGGATGCCGCGTACCAGAAAGGGCGTGATCTGGTGGACAAAATGCAGGAGCTGATTCCGCGGCAGATGTTTGAGGTGGCGGTTCAGGCTGCCATTGGCAGCCACGTGATCGCCCGCGCGACCGTCAAGGCTTTGCGCAAGAACGTGCTTGCCAAGTGTTATGGCGGCGATATTTCACGCAAACGCAAACTTCTCGAGAAGCAGAAAGAAGGCAAGAAGCGCATGAAACAGGTTGGCCAGGTTGAGATTCCACAAGAAGCATTTCTGGCAGTGCTCCAGGTCGGCAAGAAGTAGCACCCATGTCATCAACATCCAGTGATCTTTTGAATCAGCTGATTTCATGGCTGGCATTTCTGGCCGTGCCGTTAGGAGTCATCTGCGTTATCGACGATTGGTTTCTGCGTGCAAAACGCATGGCCCGTGCTGCCACTGGCGCGAGCATCGATCCAACGTGGCTGAAAATTGCCTACGCGGTGCTGCCATTCGCGGTGATCGCGGTTCTATGGCAGCTGTTCCGCAGTCAGCGCACCGACTTCGGGTTCGTGCTGGTGCTGGTCACCGTGGTGTCCGGGCTTGCTTGGGCATTCGACCACTGGGTGTTAAGACGTGGACGGCATGCGCTTTTTCCTGCAGCAAGGCCGGCCGGTCTGGCCGCCGATCTACCCTGGCCACCGGAGCCAGCGACTGTTGACTATGCGCGCAGTTTCTTCCCGGTCGCCGCCGTGTTGCTGGTACTGCGTTCGTTTATTTTCGAGCCGTACCGTATTCCGTCGGATTCTATGATGCCAACGCTGCTGGATGGCGATTTCATCGTGGTCAGTAAATACGCCTACGGCATGCGACTGCCGGTGATTCACAGGAAGGTCCTGGCCGTCGGTAGTCCGCAGCGCGGCGACGTCGCAGTATTTCGATTTCCCGATGATCTGGGTGTCAATTTCATCAAGCGGGTCGTCGGTCTGCCGGGCGATCGTGTCATCGTGCGCTCCGACCGGTTGATCATCAACGGTGAGCCAGTGCCGTTTCGTGACGTCGAAGTTTTTGATGATGGCTGTTACGTCGGCATGCAACGGGCGATGGAAAAACTGGGCGCCGAGGAACACCAGGTGCTGCATTGCCTCTCGGCCAGGTCGCATGACATCCCACCGGGACTGCCAAGTTGCAACCGCAAAGTGATGGCTGCTAACTATCTTTGCGAACCCGGGCTCGCAGAAGGCGAAACCGATTCGCACGATAGCGGCAGCGAAGGCAGTATGCGTTTGCCGGCGGAGATTGTCGTTCCCGAGGGCGAGTACCTGATGCTGGGTGACAATCGCGACAATAGTCTCGACAGCCGCTACTGGGGTTTCGTCCGCGAGGAATATCTCGTAGGCAGAGCGACTCGAATCTGGTTCAATCTCGACCTTAACCGGCCAGGCCAGCGCATCACGTGGAGCCGCATTGGCCAGAAGATTCAGTAACGGATTGTCAGGAGCAGTTTATGCGACAACAACTCAAAGGTCATCGGCAACGCGGTGTGACGGCGATCGGCTGGGTGTTCCTGCTCACTCCAATCTTTATATTCGGCTATATCGCCATGCGCTGCATTGGACCGTACAGCAACTACATGTCCCTGACACGTGCGCTCGATAATTTTGCCAAGGACAACAATGGCAATGGTTCGCTGACCAAAGATCAACTGAAGGACTATCTGTCCCGCAAGTGGGTGTCCGAGTACATCGACAATCCGCGCATCGAGGACCTGAACATCGCCAAGGCAGATGGCGGTTGGCGCATCGAGGCGAACTACGAACAAGTTGTGCCGCTTTTCTACAATGTGTCGTTGCTGTTTGATTTTGAGAAGACGGTGGAGTTCAAGTAACGGATGACTTCGTCCCGCGAGCCAGTGTCGCGATGGCTGGCTGCGCATTTCGGCTATGTGCCGTTGCGCGACGACCTGTTCGTCACAGCCTTGACGCATCGCAGCGCCTCGAGTCGCAACAACGAGCGGCTCGAATTTCTGGGCGATGCGGTGCTCAACTTGTTGGTGGCCGCGCATCTCTACGACATTTTTCCCGATGCCGACGAAGGCGATCTCAGTCGGCTGCGGGCACGAATCGTCAGCGCCGAGCCATTGGCATTGCTGGCGCACCAGCTGGCGCTTGGCGACGTGCTGCAGCTCGGTGGCGGCGAGCTCAAAACGGGTGGCTTCCGTCGCCAGTCGATTCTGGCTGACGGTCTGGAAGCTGTTATCGGTGCCGTGTTTCTTGACCGTGGAATCGATGCGGCGCGCGACAAGGTCCTGCCGTTGATTGCGCCACTGATCGCGCAGCTGCCGGATCCCTCGGCCTTGAAGGACCCTAAGACGCGACTGCAGGAATGGTTGCAGGCAGCGGGCGAACCTCTGCCTATGTATCGGGTGATGTCGGTTGCCGGCGAAGCGCATGCGCAGTCATTTGTGGTCGAATGCGAATTGGCAACGCGCGCCAAACGTAGTACCGGGGAGGGCACCAGTCGACGGCGTGCCGAACAGCAGGCAGCCACGCGGCTACTCGAAGAACTCGAAGCGGGGAGCAAGTCATGACCGACAAGCCGGATATACAGGCCGGTTTCGCCGCGCTGATCGGCCGACCTAACGTCGGAAAATCGACTCTGCTGAATGCGTTAGTCGGACAGAAGCTGTCGATTGTCACGCCGCGGCCGCAGACCACTCGACACCGGGTGTTAGGAATATTGCACCGACCTGGACTGCAGATTGCTTTTGTCGATACGCCCGGCCTGCACCTGGGAGCGCGGCGATCACTGAACAAGCTGATGAACAAATCTGCGGTTGCAGCCGCGTTAGATGCCGATGTTGTCGTCTGGGTGGTCGAGGCACTGCGTTTGCAGTCTGACGATGAGCTCGCGCTGAAGCGCGCACTCGCCGCGGGTCGACCGGTCATCGCGGTCGTCAATAAAGTGGATCAGGTTAAGCCGCGCAATTTGCTGCTGCCGTTTATTGCCGATCTTGCGCAGCGCGCGGAGTTTGTCGACATCGTGCCGCTGTCCGCCGCCAAAGGCGACAATCTCGAGCCGCTGGTGGCAGCCATTGCCAAGCA
Organism: Gammaproteobacteria bacterium; assembly: GCA_043769085.1. Lineage (GTDB taxonomy): Bacteria > Pseudomonadota > Gammaproteobacteria > Steroidobacterales > Steroidobacteraceae > UBA964. The sequence continues at coordinate 6,420 of JAYVJR010000005.1, read as the reverse complement.
TTTGCCGTCGTCGCCGCCGCTTTTTCCCGATGAAATGGTCACCGATCGTGACCTCAAGTTCCGAATCGCGGAAATCATTCGTGAAAAGCTCACGCTGCAACTCAATCAGGAGTTGCCCTACGGCATCGCGGTGGAAATCGAATTGCTGGAGCGCGAACCGGAGCGCTGGGTGGCAGCTGCCGTCATCTGGGTTGATCGCGAAGGGCAAAAGCCGATTGTGATTGGCAAAGCCGGCGAGGGTCTCAAACGGGTGGGCACTGCCGCACGGCGCGAATTGGTGCATGTGACCGGTGTGCGTTTTCATCTGACCTTGTGGGTCAAGGTGCGCGAGGGTTGGGCCGACGATGCGCGTGCCCTGAAATCCCTGGGGTTGGAGTGAGCGGCGCAAATCGCCGTGTGCAGCTTGCCGAAGGGTTTGTACTGCACCACCGGCCATATCGGGATACCAGTCGCATCATCGAGGTGTTTACTCGTGAGCAGGGACGGTTGACGCTGTTTGCGCGCGGAGTTCGGGGTCCCAATTCGCGGCTGGCGCCCGTGCTGCAACCCTTCCGCCGTCTACTGCTTTCTTTCATGTTAGGTCGTGGCGATGCCGCACAGTTGTCGACGGCCGAGCTGGCTGATCCGTCGGCACCCGGGCCCCGGCCAGGTGCTTTGATGTCAGCCTATTACATTAACGAGCTGCTGCTCAAGCTCACGGGCCGATTAGACGCGCAGTCGACGCTGTTTGATGCCTACGCGCATGCCCTGCGACGTCTCGCTGCCGCGGAGCCTGATGCGCCATTGCTGCGCGAGTTCGAATTGGAATTGCTGCAGGTCTGTGGGTATGGTATCGACTTCGATGAACTGGATCCTGCGCACGGTTACCTGTTTAGCGCAGGCGCCGGGTTTCTGCTGAGCGAGAGTCCAGATGCGCTCAGTGGCGCGGCATTGCTGGCACTGTCGCAAAGGGACTGGGCGCAACCACTGGCGCTGGTGGCGGCGCAGAAGGTATTGCGAGCCGCACTCGATCATTGCCTCGACGGCGCGGAAATCCGCACTCGTGCCGTAGCCCGCTCGGTCCGCCGGCAGGTGTCACGAAATGCACAGGATACCCCATGAACATTCTGGTTTTTGATATCGAAACAATTCCGGACGTTGAATACGGTCGCGCGTTGTTAGGTGTAGGTGATTTGCCAGACGCGGAGGTGGCCAAGGCCATGACCGCGCATCGCCGCCAGGAAACCGGCGGTAGTGAATTTTTGCCACTCGAACAGCATCGAGTGGTTGCGATCTCCTGTGCGTTGCGCAGCGGCGATGGGCTTAAGGTCTGGAGTCTGGGCGAAACAGATTCTGGGGAAGCAGAACTTGTGCAACGGTTTTTTGATGGCATCGAGCGTTTTCGCCCCGACCTAGTCTCGTGGAACGGTTCGGGCTTCGATCTGCCGGTCCTGACTTACCGCGCATTGCGCCATGGCGTGCACGCGCCACAGTTCTGGGAAATGGGCGACAGCGACAATTCTTTTCGCTGGAACAACTATGTCAATCGCTACCACGCGCGGCACACAGATCTGATGGACGTGCTGTCTTTCTATCAGGCGCGGGCCCGCGCCTCGCTGTCCGATATGGCTATTTTGTTGGGGTTGCCGGGGAAGCTCGGGTTTTCGGGCGCACTGGTTTGGGATGCCTGGCGCAACGGCGAAGCAGTTGCCGTGCGGCGCTACTGCGAAACCGATGTACTGAATACTTACCTTGTATACCTGCGTTACCAGCTGTTGCGTGGCGTGTTTGATCAGGCGCAATTCAAAGCGGAATCCCAGCGCGTCAGGCAATGGCTGGTGGCTAACACGGAGCCGCATTGGCGCGAGTTTCTCGCCGCTTGGCCGGAGCCGTCCGTTTGAAGACAGGTGCGCTCAGCAGGATCGATGCGGCCATGGAGGAGGGCCTGGTGGTGGCGCTCAATCACGACGCCGAAGGGGTGGTACGCGCTGGCAAAGCGGCTTTTGTGTCAGGCGCTTTGCCGGGCGAGCGTATTGTCTTTCGCCGCCGCCGGCCGCAAAAGCAATTCGATTACGCCGATCTGGTCGAAGTGCTCAGCCCGTCGCCAGATCGTGTAACGCCGCGCTGTGCCCATTTCGGTGTCTGCGGCGGCTGCGCCTTGCAGCATCTCTCGCCTGCGGCGCAGTTGCTTGCCAAAGAGCAGGAACTGTGCGAGACGCTGCAGCGTGTCGCACAGATTGAACCCGAGCGCTGGTTGGCGCCTTTAGCCGGACCGATTTGGAATTACCGGCGTCGCGCCCGGCTCGGCGTCAAGGATGTGACCAAGAAAGAGCGCGTGCTGGTGGGTTTTCGCGAACGGGCCAAGCCGTACATTGCGGATCTGGCCCGCTGCGAGATTCTGGCAGAGCCTGTGGGCAGTCTGATCGAGCCTCTGGCCCGTCTGATCGAGCAACTATCCGTGCGCGCGCACCTGCCTCAGATTGAAGTGGCTGTCGCCGACAATGCGACTGCATTGGTGTTGCGTATTCTGCGACCGCTGACGGTTGCTGACCGGGATTTGTTAGCCGCTTTCGCGTCTCAACATCGGGTGGAGTTTCTGCTGCAGTCGGGCGGGCCGGACACGGTCGTGCCGCTCGCGGCGCAACCGAACGTGCTTAACTACCGTTTAGCGGCCTACGATCTTACCCTGGAGTTCAAACCACTGGATTTCGTGCAGATCAATTCGGGGCTCAATGCGCTCATGATCGAACAGGCCCTGACTTTGTTAGACACAGGACCCGGCGATCGCGTGCTGGATCTTTTCTGCGGGCTGGGCAACTTTAGCCTGCCGCTCGCGCGGGGCGGTGCTGAAGTGGTGGGGGTCGAGGGCGATGCCGGCCTGGTCGCGCGTGCGCAAGCCAATGCCAAGCGCCACCAGCTCGACAACGCGACTTTCTTCAGCGCCGATCTTTTTGTGCCGGATAGCGCAGCGCGCTGGCTGCAAGGCGGGTTTACGCATGTGTTGCTGGATCCGCCGCGCGCCGGTGCCCGCGAGGTGTTGCCGCAGATTGCGGCACTCGCGCCAAAACGCATTGTTTACGTGTCCTGCCATCCTGGCACGCTGGCGCGCGACCTGGGTGAGCTGACCCAGAATTACGGCTATGCGGTGCGTGCGACGGGCGTGCTGGACATGTTCCCGCATACGACACATGTGGAGTCGATGGCGGTCCTCGAGCCCAGGGGGCGGGCGTCAGGCAAGACAAGGGAGCGCGCTTGACGTTAGGTCCTCTGATGATCGACGTGGCCGGGCATATGCTCACGCCTGAGGACCGCGAGGTGTTGGCGCATCCACTGGTCGGCGGCGTGATCCTCTTTACCAGGAACTACGCTGATCCGGAGCAGCTTGCCGTGTTAGTGCGCGACATCAAAAGCGTGCGAAGTCCGGCGTTACTGGTTACTGTGGATCATGAAGGTGGGCGCGTACAGCGCTTTCGCAACGGATTTTCAGTGTTACCTTCGGCGCGGCGTATAGGACATGAATTCGATGCGGATCACGGGACTGGCGTGGCGCTCGCACGACGATTGAACTGGTTGATGGCGGCGGAACTGCGGGCGGTGGGAATCGATCTTTCGTATGCGCCTTGCATCGACCTGGACTACGGTGTCAGTACCGTCATTGGCGATCGCGCCCTGCATCCCGATCCCGATACGGTCGGACGGCTCGCTGTGGCCGCGATGTTAGGTATGCGCGACGCTGGCATGGGCGCTGTGGCAAAACATTTTCCGGGGCATGGCGCCGTGGTAGCAGATTCGCACCATGCCTTGCCAGTGGATCGTCGCGGTCTCGCCGATCTGGAGCGCGACCTCAGACCTTACTACACCGTGATTGCCAACGATCTGCCGGCCGTGATGGTCGCGCATGTGCTTTTCCCCGCAGTAGACTCTTTGCCTGCGAGTCTGTCGCGGCGCTGGATCCAGGGCGTATTGCGAGGCGACATGCAGTTTGCTGGCGTGGTGTTCGCGGACGATCTGTCGATGGCGGGGGCCACGCAGTTTGGCGGTCCGGTGGAACGCGCAACGCTTGCATTGGACGCGGGCTGCGATGTGCTGCCGATCTGCAACCGGCGCGACGATGTGATTGCGGTGCTGGAGGGTCTCAAACGCGAGATCAATCCTGGCCATTCATTGGGTTTGGTGCGGCTGCGGGGTCGCGGCCCAAAACGCAGTCTTGCGGAACTTCAGGCCAGTGCCGACTGGCAGCAATGCCGCGAACTATTGGCGCGCTGTGAGGCGCCACCCAGTCTAAAATTAGGGTAAGGAGCAGCTCATGAAAATCACTCGTCGTACTGCCAGCAGCAATCTATTGGCACTCGGCCTTGCAGGCGTATCTGTGAACGAGGTTGTTGCCGCTCCCGACGTGGGTGCTGGCCTCGATGGCACGAAAGATGTGGGTCTGATCGCGCGGCTCTATCGTCAGATGCGATTTGCTGGCGATCGACGGGTATTCTTCTGGTGGTTGCAGGGTCGGCGTTACGGCCTCGTCGACAATGTGCTGACGCCGTTTTTTGATATGCATGTCGGGTCCGTGCATCGCTGTGTTGACCTGGGCAACCAACGCTACAAGCTGATCAGCGCGCAGATGGGCTATTACACGCATCTCGAAACAGGCAGCTTGGTAGAACAGTGGGTTAATCCCATCACGGCGGCGACCGTACCAATCAGTTATGCGGCGCCACGCGCGACGACGGCTATGCACGGACCCACGGGCCCCGAAGAGACTGCGTCTGCTAACGGCGCGGAGCGGCGGCACTACTTGGGCCCAGTGAGCGTGGTTGGCGATGCCGTTTGGTTACGTGAAGAAACCCATATCGTTGTCCCACCCGCTGCGGCCGTGGTTGCGAGTGGTGGAGGCGTCGCAAGTACGAAAGCTCTCCGTGTCCATGACATGTACACGTTGCAGAGTCCGCATGCGGCGTTGCGGCTGGACGGCAGGCTGGCCGCGTGGGTTCCAGCAACTGGCCAGTTCAATGATTTCAACAGCTGGTCGCCGCGTTTTCAGATGGGCGATCTGCCCGGCACCAGCCTGTCGCGCTGCGCCGGTCGCAAGGAAAAGCGTTGGCAGGATCTACCGGACAGGTTCCGCGCACTTGCGGCGCAAGTACATCCGGAATGGGCGCGTGCGCCCGAGAAAATTCTCGATTAGCGCTGGACGACCCTGAAAAAGTCGGATCGCGCACCGTTAGCTCTACTGTATGGCACCGGCATCCGGGCCAGCGAGTGCGCCGCTCTGAACGGGTGATCCCGCTCAACGCGCACGTAGCTGACGCGCTCATCGTATATACGCAAGCGCAGGGAGTGGTCTTCGAGCGTGTTAGGACTTGCGGTCTGCGTGCGAATATTCGCAAGCCACTTTCGCCACATCGGCTGCGGCACACGTTGGCCACGATCCGAGATCTGTTAGGCCATAGATTAATTACGAGTACGCAGATCAATCTGCATGTCAGTGCACAATATCTGCGCCAGGCTGCTGATCGGCATCCGATCAAGAGTCTTCTTGGCACGATAGTGCATGTGATCCCGAATGCCAGTTTGCCGTTCCAACAGGTCGCAGGGCTTCGGCGTTACGGCCAGTTCCTAACAATCGACCCAGAAAAATCCCCGTCGCGGGGCGCTGCGCACCACCGCGACGTCTCACAATGGTGAATGACGGCAAAAGCGTTGAAACAAAGGCAAAAGATGCAATCCAGAGAGCTTCGCGGTACGCTCTAGAGGCGTGTTGGCACCCACTCACCAGGTATTCCGACGAGCAAGCGATCGCAGCGCAAGACGTCGCAGTCGTTTTGATCAGGCGCGCACTCGAACCAAATATGGTTACGACGCCATTGGGACCTTACGACCAACGGTGTCTATACGTTTGGCTATGATGCTTAAAATCGACTGCGGACGGCGACTAGTTCCGGAATCGAGGTTAGTTACGAGTACGATCCGGCGGGTCGACGCCGCGCCAAGACGGTCATCAGCCCAAAGGCCATTTGTTTGTCCGATGGCGCGGACGACATTGAAGAATGCGACTCGGGCAATGTGCTGGTATCACGATACGCATACGGCCCGGGGATCTACGATTGCGGCCAACAATCAAGCGGCAGCGTTGATTGACGCATATGGATACGATCCGTATGGAAATTCTGCGCCTAACAATTTGGACAATCAATTTCGGTATACGGGCAGGAGGTTCGATCCGGAAACTGGGCTGTATTACTACAGGGCCAGGTACTATTCGCCGAAAATGGGGCGGTTCCTGCAAACGGATCAAATTGGGTCGAAGGATGACCTGAACCTCTATGCCTACACCTATAACGATCCTTTAGTTCAGTAGCGGGCCTTAGGCGGCTTCCGAAGCAGTCATATCGGGAGTCATATTGTTGCGTTTTGTAACGTTAAGGACGGCGGAGTGGTGAGCCC
>JAYVJR010000004.1:0-2322 GCA_043769085.1 Gammaproteobacteria bacterium | reverse complement strand
CGGCATTCGCCTCGCGTTAGCACAGTACCGCGAGCTCGCGGCCTTCTCGCAGTTTGCGTCGGACCTCGACGAGGCGACCCGCAAGCAGCTCGAGCGCGGCCAGCGCACGACCGAAGTCATGAAGCAGAAGCAGTACGCGCCGATGTCGGTCGCAGAAATGGCGCTGTCGATTTACGCCGTCAACAACGGCTACATGGACAAGGTCAATATCAAGAAAGTGGTCGATTTCGAAGCGGCACTGCAGTCGTTTGCCAAGAGCAATTACCGGCAGCAGCTCGACGATCTGAACGCCAAGCCGACGCTCAAGGACCACGAAGCGAATCTGAAAAAGATCTGCGAAGACTTTCTGGCGACCGGGACTTACTAAGAAGATGGAATTGGCATCGGTCATGACGGCAACGAGCGTGCCTAGCGCACGAGGGCGCGCGACGTCGCTCCCCGTATCGCGTATTTCTTGGCGCTTTGGTCGCGCACCCGCGCACGCTCTCCCGCTTGCGCCCTTCGTGTCCGCTGCGCGCAAATTTGACGTCGCGATCTCTTCTTTGGAGTCGGAGAAGATTGCGTCGCCTGTGACGCCGACTAACAAAGTCCAATTCTTTGCTGTTGGCCAGTCCATTAATGCTGGCGACTCATTGCGTGCGTCGGGGAGCTTTCAAAGCTGTCGGCCCAAAGCGAGTAACGGGGAGCGACGGCCGACAGCTTTGAAAGCTAGACCGGCGTGCGCATCGGAACTCCAGGACTAATCGCATGCCAGGCACAAAAGAAATACGCACCAAGATCGCCAGCGTCAAGTCGACGCAGAAGATCACCAAGGCGATGGAGATGGTCGCAGCATCGAAGATGCGCCGCGCGCAAGACCGGATGCGCTTGGCGCGCCCGTATGCCGACAAGATCCGCGCGGTGATCGGCCACTTGAACGAAGCTAACCCGGACTACAAGCACCCGTTCCTGGTGGAGCGCGCACCGAAGTCGGTCGGCATTATCGTGATTTCATCAGACCGTGGCCTCTGCGGCGCGCTGAATACCAACGTGTTCAAAACCACGTTGACGCTGATGAAGGACTGGCAGGCCAAGAACGCCACGATCCAGCTTTGTCTGATGGGCAACAAGGCCGTGAGCTTTTTCCGGCGCCTGGGCGTGCCGATTCTGGGCAGCGTCGGCGGGCTGGGCGACAAGCCGCATATCAAAGATTTGTTAGGGGCCGTCAAGGTCATGCTGGACGCGTATCGCGAAGGCAAGATCGACCGGCTGTTTGTAGTCAACGCGCAGTTCGTCAACACCATGACGCAGAAGCCAACAGCGACCCAGCTTCTGCCCGTCGAGACCATCGATGGCGGCGATCTGCAGGAGCACTGGGACTACATTTACGAGCCAGGTGCTGCAGAGATGCTCGACGGCGTGCTAATGCGTTACATCGAATCTCAGGTCTACCGCGGTTCGGTCGAGAGCGTGGCCTGTGAGATGGCCGCGCGCATGGTGGCGATGAAAGCGGCGTCCGACAACGCCGGCAAGTTGATTGGCGACCTGCAGCTCATTTACAACAAGGCGCGCCAAGCGGCGATTACGAAAGAATTGGCAGAAATCGTCGGCGGCGCTGCTGCCGTCTAAAGATTTATCAGGAACAAGACAATGGCAACCGGCAAAATTACCCAAATCATCGGCGCGGTCATCGACGTGCAGTTTCCGCGCGAAGCGATCCCTAACATTTACGAAGCACTGAAGCTCACGGATGTCGACCTGACACTCGAAGTGCAGCAGCAGCTGGGCGACGGCGTGGTACGCACTATCGCGATGGGCGCTTCGGAAGGTCTGCGCCGCGGTCTCGCGGTTGAAACCACCGGCAAGCCGATCAGCGTGCCGGTGGGTGCTGCAACCCTGGGTCGCATCATGGATGTGTTAGGCGTGCCGCAGGACAACCGTGGACCGGTAGCTGCCAAAGAGCACATGTCGATTCATCGCGCCGCACCCTCGTACGACGAGCAGGCAGGCGGCCAGGATCTGCTGGTCACCGGCATCAAGGTTATCGACCTGCTGTGCCCGTTCGCCAAGGGCGGCAAGGTCGGCCTGTTCGGCGGCGCGGGCGTCGGCAAGACCGTCAACATGCTCGAGCTCATCAACAACATCGCGAAGCAGTACTCGGGTCTGTCGGTGTTCGCAGGTGTCGGTGAACGTACTCGCGAAGGCAACGATTTCTACCACGAGATGATCGAGTCAGGCGTTATCGACAAGGACCATCTCGAGAACTCCAAGGTCGCGATGGTCTATGGCCAGATGAACGAGCCGCCGGGCAATCGTCTGCGCGTCGCACTCACCGGGCTGACG
>JAYVJR010000003.1:0-51638 GCA_043769085.1 Gammaproteobacteria bacterium | reverse complement strand
GGAAGTGAAAATGCTCTGCGCCGATGGTAGTTTTGCTTTCAGCAATGTGAGAGTAGGTCACTGCCAGGGTCTTGAATGAAAGGAAACCCCGTGTCACATTCCGTGACGCGGGGTTTTTCTTTTTGCGGCACCCACTCCCTAACGTAACTGGCGGAGATTCAGCAATGACAGTGTGGGGGGGAATGGCCTCGGCGGCGGCGATCGTCGGTCTTGCCTCGATCTGGACCATCGGCCTGGCCGCAACGCAGCCGGCCAAAGGCAGCCTGCGGGTCAACATCAACACCGCAACTGAGCTCGAGTTGCAGTCCCTGCCGGGCGTCGGGTCGGCGCTGGCCGAAGCCATCATTCTGGGCCGTCCGTATCGTAAAGTCCGCGACCTGTCCCGGGTCAAGGGCATCAGCCCGGCAATGGTCCGTTCGTGGACGCCACGGCTGACGGTGCACGATCCCACCGGGCCTGTCCCGCCGCGTTAGATTTGGCGACGGCCCGCTGTAGATGAAAGGATCCCGAGTCATGTTGCGCCGAGAATTCCTGGCGCGTACCACGGCGGCGGGCGCGTTCGGGCTGACGCCTGCATTGCGCGCGCGGCAGCCGGGCTTGCGGGTGGGCGCCGTCGGCGGCGGCATCGTCGGTGCCTCGATCGCCTTTCACCTGGCGCAGGCCGGCGCCCGCGTCACGCTGTTCGAAAAAGCCCAGCCGGCGAGCGGCGCCACCCAAAACTCTTTCGCCTGGCTGAATGCCTTCGTGTCCGATGCGCACTACCGCGGGCTGCGACTACGCAGCCTGCTGGCGTACCACGCGCTCGACCGGCGGTTGAAGCTGGGGATCACCTGGGGCGGTTACCTGAACTGGGCCGGTACCGTATCGTGCTAACGCCGCACAACTGGACGGCACGCCCTATGCGGTGCGCACGATCGACGCGAGCGGGCTGGCAGTGCTCACGCCAACGCTGACGCCGGGCCCGATCGCCGCCGCATTTTTCTCCGGCCTCGATGGGCACCCGGACCCAGTCAAAGTGACACGCATATTCCTGGCTGAAGCGCGGCGGCACGGTACGAAAGTGATCACCGAATGCGAGGTGTCAGCGCTCGACCTGAAAGGCACTGCGCTCACCGGCGTCCGGACCAATCGCGGGCGCTTGCCGCTCGACCGGCTGGTCGTGGCGGCCGGTGTCGATACGCCCGGGATCGTCGCGATGGTCGGGTTCACGCTGAAGCTGCGTCACGCCCCGGGCATCGTGGCTCACAGCCGGCCCACGGCGGTGGTGACGCCGCGACGTCACCCCCGAAAAGAGTAGCGGGTTAAATTAGAGTCCGACCGATGGAGGTTGGACATGAAGAAGCGATTCAGCGACGAACAGATCATTGGATTTCTACGCGAAGTGGATGCGGGCGTGCCAGTCAAAGAGGTGTGCCGCAAGCGGGGGTTTTCGGAAGCCAGCTATTACTTGTGGCGCAGCAAGTATGGCGGGATGGACGTCTCGGACGCCAAGCGATTGAAGGCGCTCGAAGCAGAGAACGGTAAACTGAAAAAGTTGTTAGCTGAGTCGATGCTGGAAATTGAATTGAGCCGCGAGGCGCTACGAAAAAAATGGTAACCGCACCAGCCAAGCGCGAACTGGTGCGGTGGATGACAGAACGCGGGCTACCAGAACGTCGCGGCCTCGCGGTCATGGCGATGAGCGCAAGCTCCTTGCGTTATCAACCCAGGCCGGATCGTAACGTCGAGCTTCGAGAGCGAATTTTGCAACTCGCGCAGCGGTATCGTCGCTACGGCGCCGGAATGATCCACTTGAAGCTGCGGCAAGCTGGCATGGCGGTGAACCATAAACGGGTCGAGCGCCTGTACACGTGCGAAAAGCTGCAAATTCGCAAGCGTCGACGCAAGAAAGTGCCAGTGGCGGATCGTCAGCCATTAGTGAGGCCCACTACGCCTAACGAAGTATCGTCCATTGACTTCGCCTTTGATCGGGTTGCCACAGGACGGGTGCTGAAGTGTTTGATCATCATTGACGATGCCACCGCAGCGCCGATTCAGATATCTTTGGACCACAGTATCAGTGGAGCCTACGTCACCCGATTGTTAGATCGGGCGTGTTCGATTTACGGCAAGCCCAAAATCATTCGCTCAGATAACGGTCCCGAGTTTACAAGTAAAGCCATGCTCAACTGGGCGCATCGCATGGGCATCACGCTGCGACTCATCCAACCCGGTAAGCCCAACCAAAATGCGTTTGTCGAATCATTCATCGGTCGGTTCCGCGATGAGTGCTTAAATGATCACTGGTTCACCAGTCTGACGCACGCGCGCCAAGTCATTGAAAACTACCGACAAGAGTTTGTCGAGGAAAGACCCAAGAAGTTGTTCGGCGGGCTAACGCCCGCCCAATACGCAAAGACATTGACCAAAAAGGACAGTACACTAACAACCGGACTCTAATCCCCAGTGCTACTCAAAAAGGGGTGACGTCGGCCGATCATTTATGACGGACCGGGCCATCTGTTGTTCAAGCAAATGGCCAACGGCAGCATCGTCGGCAGCGACGCAGGCGAGCCGCCGGACCTTGCCGTTCATCAGCAGATCCGTGCGAACGCCATACCGTTTCCGGATGAGACGCTGCGCACCCTGCACGGCAACCGCATCCTCACCAAGATCGGCGCGTTCCTGCCCGCGGCGCGCAGTGTGCCGCTCGAGCGGCTGATGCTTGGCTTTCGTCCGATGCCGCTGGATGAACTTCCGGTGGTCGGTGCGCTGCCGGGCGCTCCCGGCATCCATGTTGTCGTCACCCACAGCGGCGTTACGCTGGCGCCGATTCTTGGACAGTACGTTACCGAGGAGGTGCTGGCCGGGTCGCGGCTCGAAGCGCTGGCGCCGTACCGGCCCGAGCGCTTCTGATGTGTTGGGTCGCTAGCGGACCTTGATGTGCACCTGCCGGGCGCGATAGTCGATGATCAGCTGCTCAAGCACGCCGATGACATCCATACCTAACAAAATGGCCGGCTGATTGGTCAGCTTCCAGTACTGGAAGATGTAGACGTCGCCGAAGCTCATGACTGAGCCACGAATGGTGATCTCATCCATGTAGATGGTTGGCATGCGCACGCGGTCCGCGTATTCGACATCCAGCGTCACGCCCACCACCTCGGACTTCGGCAGGTCCTCCGGAGCGCGCTTCAGCGCCTCGCGCAGCGCGACATTGCCGAGTGACTGCGGCGACCCCGTATCGATGATCGCTATCGTCTTGACCTTGCCGATCATGACATCGACCGCCAGCAGGTAGCCGCGCAGCACCTTGACGGGCAGCGTGCGGAATCCCTCCCCGGGCGCTTCCCGCCGCGAGCGCTTGATGGTGATCAGGTCGCGCCGGAAGTCGATGACAATGCGCTTGTTCTCCAGCCCTTCGATACCTAACACTCCATCGGCGCCGCCGAACACATCGGCGACCACGGGCAGCATGGCGGGCTTGAGCAGCAGGTCGCCGATCTCCATCTGGTCGATGCGCAGCAACGGCACCATCGCGGTACCCGACACGCCGCGCACCCGCACCTGCCGGCCGGTCTGCGCGTCGAGGCCGAGTTTTTCGGCTACCGCCGGAATAACTGCCGAGCGGCTCGCGCCGGTGTCGAGTACCAGGCGAAACGGGCCCTTGCTGTTGAGAAAGACCGGCGCCCAGATGCGGCCGATCTTGTCGCGCAGTGTCGGCGCCACGTAGCGGGGTTCGAGCGCTGTGACCACCACCGTGGTCATGGGCGAGCCCGTGGGCGGCGGTGGCGGCGGCGCTGGCGGGCTCGGTGGCTCATCGGCGGCCAGGGTCACGGCGAACCCGGCCAGCGCGAGCAGGAGCGATGAACGGGCGAAGGTCAGGCGCAACACGATGATGACGGAATCCAGAGCATGGCTAATTGTGCACCACCGCTGGCAACGCGGCTACCGCGAACAGGTCACTGCCAGACGCGAAAATCGCAATGCTTCGCGGCCAACCTGAAGTCGGAGTCGGTTGTTAGCATGGTGAGATCGTGCCGGGCGCACAGCTGGATCAGCAATGCGTCAATGGTGCCGATCTGCACGCCGGCGCGCCGGCAGCGATTGCGCAACTCCGCTGCCTCGATGTGGTCCTGTCGATCCGGAGGGATCGACGGCAGGGCCGAGAATTTTTCGATGATCTCGCGGCGCGCCCGCGGACCCGAGAAACCCTGCAGCAACTCCTGCAGGATGAGCCCGGTGGTGACCACCGACTGATTGCCCGCGAGTGCCATGCGCAGTGCCTGGACTTCAGCGCCCTCCGCGCGCGCATCGCGCCGCAGCGCCAGTGACCAGACGCTGGTGTCGACCAGCAGCGTCACCGGCGGGTGCGCTCCGACTTGTAGTCATAGGAGCTGTCCCACTCGAGCTTGCCCATCAGGTTTAGCAGGTCTTTCTGCCGGCGGCGCGCGATGAATTCTTCCAGCGCGCGCGTGACCGCCGCTTTCTTGGTGCGCTCGCCGCTGACCGCGAGCGCCCGGTCGAGGAGCTTGGGATCCAGCGAGAGATTGGTAGCCATGTGTGAACCTCCACACATTACTCTACACAGAGAAGGCCGGGAAGTCCAGAGCGGTTTTTGGTGCAAATGCGGAGATTTGAACCGTGTTGCGAATCTACTTCGGTTCCGAGACCGAATTGGCAGCCGGTACTCGCGGCTTGACGGCTCCGCTTTGTTAGGCAAGCTCAAGCACTGACTCCAGCCACGCTAGGCGCTGTTCCGGCGTCTTTTGCAAAAACGCCCAGCGCTGCAATGCCTGCGCGTCTTCCCAGGATCCCCAGGCTACGGGTATTTCATGCCGCCCGAACTCTTTCATTGTCCGTCTCTCAATGTCCGTCTCTGGCCAGGCCGCCGACGACCACAAACCGAGCCCTGACAGCGGTCAGGAGAGTCAGAAGACCGACGAAATCCGTTGGCATGACACATATTAGGCTATGGAACTCAAGATCAGGCAATCCGCCTTAGCGGCACCAACCCTGGCCCTGGCCCTTGCTCTGGCCATGTCGGGATGCGCGACCACGGCCACGGCACCGCCCAGCGCGGCCGACGTGCACGAGCGCGTCATCACCTTCGATGCGCAAATGGATATCCCGCTCGATTTCATGAGCGGCGATAAGGACGCCGGCAAAGACACCAAGATGCAGGTCGACTTGCCGAAAATGGATGCAGGCAAGTTGGATGGTGCGGCGTTCGTACTGTTCGCCTGGCAGAAACCCCGCACGCCTGAAAACGTAGCCATGGCTCGTCAGGAAGTCGACACCAAGCTGGCGGCGATCGAGAAAATGCTGAGCACCTACCCCGAGCGCATCGCACTCGCGCGCCGCGCCGACGATGTGCCGAAGATCGTGAAAAGCGGCAAGCATTTCGTGGTGTTGTCGGTGGTGAACGCTTTTCCCTACGGCGACGACATTCAATGGCTGAGCGAGTTGTACCCACGCGGCCTGCGCATGGTGGCGTTCACGCATGCGGGCAACAACCAGTTCGCCGACAGCAATCGGCCGCAGGAAAAATTTGGCGATGCCGAAGGCGTGCAAGGCGGGCTAACGGCGCTCGGCAAGCAGGCCGTCGCCGAGATGAATCGACTCGGGATCATAGTCGATGTGTCGCAAATCACCCGAGATGCGTTGCTGCAGGCGGTTGCATTGTCCACGGCGCCGGTGGTGGCCTCGCATGTGGGCGTGAAAGCCAGGGTCGATACATCACGCAACCTGTCTGATGAAGAAATGCAAGCAATCGCGGCCAAAGGCGGTGTGGTGCACATCGTTGCCTTTCCGAGTTATCTCAAGAATGCGCCGCAGCAACAGCAGGAAGATCTGGCCGCCATCGAAAAGAGTTTCGGCCTAAAGACCTTCACCGACGCCGCCGCGAAACTGCCGAAGGAAAAAATGCCCGAGTTCATGGCAGCCATGGCCGGTTATCGCACGCGTTGGGCGAGCGCGGGCGCCACCGTGGTCGACATGGTGGATTCGATCGACTACGCCGTGAAACTAGTCGGGATAGATCACGTCGGCGTCTCGACCGACATGGAACACAGCGGCGGAGTGATTGGCTACAAGACTGCGGCCGAAGCGGCCGGCCTGACCGCGGAGCTGCTCAAGCGCGGCTACCGCGAGCGCGACATCGGCAAGATTTGGAGCGGCAATTTTCTGCGGGTGTGGAAAGCGGTGGAGAAAGTGGCGACGGACCCAAGGTGACTATAGTCCGCGCGACCTCTCGCCGTGGAACTCGCGGATGCCGTCAATCTAACGCGTCGTTATCTTTCGCCATCAGCGGGTCCAAGACCCCATTCAGTCGCACCAAATTCTCGTCACGTGCCTGCAGGCGCTTGGCGCGCGGCTCGCGCGCGGCACGATCCTGCAGCTCACGCAGCGCATCGAGCAAATGCTCCGGCATTGCCACGGGACTTGCGCCGCGCGATTCGGCAATTCGATTGATGGTCGGCCCGAAACGCGCGAGGTAATCGGACAGCCCGCCCGGCGCATTCAAGTCGCCAACGTGCAATGGGCCCATGAGCGTCCAGCGGCGCGCGAGACCGAGGCTAACAACTCGATCGACATCCTCCGCGGTGATCACGCCTTCCTCCACCAGCCGCAGCGCCTCGGCGAGCAGCGACCACTGCAGGCGGTTGAGAACAAAGCCGTCAATTTCCTGCTGCAGCAGCACCGGCGCCTGCCCGATCCGTGCTAACAAAGCTAACGTCCGCTGGATGGTATCCGCCGCTGTGAACGGGGCGCCGCACACTTCGGTCAGCGAAATCAGGTGCGGCGGGTTGGCCGGGTGCGCCACGATGCATCGCGCCCGTCCTGGGAAATCCTTGGCGATTGCGCTGATGGGAAACGACGAGGTAGAGCTGGCCAGGACTGTGGCGGCGGGCGTCTCGTGGTCCAGCCGTTGAAACAGGCTGCGCTTGGCCTCGAGCGATTCGACAATCGACTCCTGAACATGGTCCGCGTTAGCGACCGCGCGCGATCGCACAGGCTCATATGAAATTCGATCGAGGATGGCTGCCACGGTGTCGCGCAATGCGCCCGCCGATTCGAGCGACCGCAGCGTCTGCCCGATCCATTTCTCTGCGGCGAGCATTTGTTGCGTATCCTGGTCGTGAACGACCACGTCACAGCCCGCGCGCGCAAATACCACGGCCCAACTGCCACCGACCAGGCCTGCGCCAACCACAGTGACACGGGTTGGGTCGCGGCCTTGGGCATGTGTGCTGTTATGTGGGTCAATCATCGATACGTTTCCAGTCTATATAGGTGTTTGCAGCGCCGCATGGGGCATTTCGCCAAGAGTCGGATTATGATGCATGGCCAGCCTGCATTCGAGAGGACCCTGACAGATCGCCTCTTGTTACGAACCAGAACCGCTGGTGCGGTGGCGGGCGCAGACGGCGGTGAAAAAATCAATGATCGTTTTGTTAGGCCTCGTCGTTGCGATTTATGCCCTGCTGTGTGCCTGGGTTTATGCCAGCCAGCGTTCGATGATCTATTACCCGGTGCCGGAGCGGGCGAGTGCGGTCGGCGAGGCCAGCACACTGCCGGTGGCAGGCGCCGTGCTCAAGATCTGGACCGTCAAGCGGCCCGGTCAGCGGGCGTTGATCTATTTTGGCGGCAATGCCGAAGATGTCAGCGGCAGCCTCGGAGAGTTCGCGCAGGCGCTGCCCGAGCTATCTTTGTACTTTGTCAACTATCGCGGCTATGGCGGCAGCACGGGCGCACCGACGGAGGCGGCGCTGGTTGCGGATGCGCTCGCGATATTCGACACGGCGCACAAAGACTTTGGCGAGATCGCGGTTGTCGGACGAAGTCTCGGCAGCGGTGTGGCGGTGCAACTCGCCGCAGCGCGGCCTGTTAGCAAGCTGGTGCTCGTGACACCGTTCGACAGCCTCGCGCGCGTGGGGCAGAGCGCGATGCCGTGGCTGCCGGTGTCGCTGCTCATGCAGGATCGGTACGAGTCCACGCGTTTTGCGCCGCAGGTGACTTGCCAGACGCTGCTGCTGGTTGCGGCGGCGGATGCGGTGATTCCGCCGGCTCATGCGCAGATACTGCTGGCCGCATTTGCGGCCGGGCGGGCGCGAGCGGTGGAGATGGCGGGGACGGGGCATAATGACATTCAGCTTTGGCCGCAGTATTACCGCGAAATCGCCGGGTTTTTGCGATGATCCGGAAACACGACCGATGAGGCTGCGAAAATGAAAAAAGAGCTGTTCCAGCCCCTGTCCGGAAATGTGATGCCGCGCTTTGGTGGTCCGGCGACGTTCATGCGGCTGCCGGCGTGCACGCCGGCCGATCAACTGGACGTGGCATTCATCGGCGTACCCTTCGATATCGGCACGTCGAATCGCCCGGGGGCACGTCTGGCGCCGCGCCAGATCCGCGACGAATCGCGAATGCTGCGGCCCTACAACATGGCCACCCGTGCGGCGCCGTTTGATTCGCTGCGGATTGCGGATGTCGGCGATGTGCCGATCAATACCTTCAATCTCCTCAAGAGCATCGACATCATCGAGCAGCATTTCAGCGCTTTGCTAGCCACCGGCGCTATTCCCCTGACGATGGGTGGCGATCACACGATCGTGTTGCCGATCCTACGGGCGCTGCGCCGCATGCACGGCCCGGTCGGACTCATTCACGTGGATGCGCACGCGGACGTTAACGACGATATGTTCGGCGAAAAGATTGCCCATGGCACGCCGTTTCGGCGCGCCGTGGAAGAAGGTCTGCTGGATACGAAACGCGTTGTGCAGATCGGGCTGCGCGGCACGGGTTACGCAGCCGAAGATTTCGACTGGCCGCGGGCTCAGGGGTTTCGAGTCGTGCAGGCGGAGGAGTGCTGGTACAAGTCGCTGGCACCGTTGATGCTCGAGGTCGTTGCGCAGGTCGGCGGCGGTCCTGTATACCTCAGCTTCGATATCGACGGCCTCGATCCCGCGTTTGCACCGGGCACCGGCACCGTGGAGATTGGCGGGCTCACAGTCCCGCAGGCGCTCGAGATCATCCGCGGTTGTCGCGGACTCGAGCTTGTCGGTGGCGATCTGGTGGAAGTCAGTCCGCCGTACGATACGACGGGAAACACCGCGCTGTTAGGTGCGAACCTGTTATTCGAAATGCTGTGCGTGCTGCCGGGCGTTAACTATCGGCCCTGAAAATAGCGAGCAATTCCCCGCATTTCTTCAGCGCAGCTGACTGTCCTTGCTGCCGCGCCGGTTGTAACCTGCATTCGCGGTCGCGCGCTGATCCTCGGCTTCCTGACACGGTACGCACAATCGAACGCCCGGCAGCGCCGCGCGCCGTTCAGCTGAGATGTCCGCCGCGCACTGGGCGCAATGCGTCAGCGACGGCCCCTGCGGCAAGCGGCTTTGCGCGCGCTGGATACCGTCTTTCACGGTCGCGTCGATTTGTTCCTGCACGGCGCCGTCCTGCGCCCAACCGGTTGCCAAAGTCGTGTCCTCCAGTGCCCGAAAGTACCGCTGACCCGTAGACTACGCAACATGAGTCATCGATACCTGCTGGTGGATTTCGAAAATGTGCCCAAGGTCGATCTGGCGGCACTGCCGGACGACGTGTCGGTGCCGTTCTTTTTTGGCGCGTCGCAAAAGTCAGTCAGCAAGGACTTTCTCAAGACCGCGCTGAAACTAGGGTCGCGGTTCGTGCCGGTGGATATCGAAGGGCAGGGCAAGAATGCGCTGGATTTTCATATTGCGTTTTACCTCGGTGAGTATCTCGCGCGCTTTGCCGATGCCGAGTGCGTCATTCTGTCGCGCGACAAGGGCTTCGATCCATTGGTGAAGCATCTGCTCGGGCGCCGGTTCAAAGTGCGACGCGTGGCAGCGATCGGCGAAGCATTCGGCGCGACACCGGCGCGACCCGAAGCCGCGCGCGGGCGCGGCGCCAAGCCAAAGTCGCTGACGCCGCCGATCGTATCTAACAAGTCGGAATCAGTGCCGCCAGAATTGCTGTTGCGAGCGCGCAGCAAATTGGCGGCATTGCCGACAAAGAACCGGCCACGTAAGCGCCAGGGACTGGTGAAGCACCTTGTGTCCGGATTGGGCCGCAAGTATCCCGAGGCGTTCGTGCAACAAGTGGTGAACCAACTGATTCACGACGGCGCGCTGCAGGAAGCGAATGAGCAGATGACGTATCGACTTGACTAACGCCACACGGCCACCGTTGTTACCATACGGGCGTATGAGCTACGCCAAAATCGCCGACAAACTGCGCCGTGGCGACGTTATCATCCTCGATGGCGGCACCGGCACCGATATGCAACAGCGCGGTGCCGTGATGAGCGGCGATACCTGGTGTGCGGATGCCAACCTCACACACCCGGACATCGTCCGCGAGGTGCATCGCGACTACGTAAAGGCTGGCGCTGACATCATCACAGCTAACACGTTTGCAACGAGCCCTCTGGTATTCAGCTCTATCGGACGGGTGGACGACGTCCCGCGAATTGACGCAATAGCGGTGGGGCTGGCTCGCGAGGCCGTGGTCGGGACAGAAGTCTGCGTCGCGGGCTCGATGTCGACCATGCGACCAGTCGTTGCCGGCGGCGACCGCAATAATCTGGGGTATGAGCTCAACGAGCGCGAGGCGCGCGCTTTGTTTCGAGTTAAAGCTAACACGCTAAAAGCCAGCGGCTGCGATCTGATTCTGATGGAACTGATGCGCGACACTGACTACGCAGTCTGGGCGAGCGAAGCGGCGCTCGAAACGGGTTTGCCGGTGTGGATCGGCATCTCGACGGAGCGTGGCAAGGACGGCCAACTGCACGGCTGGGGTCGCGAGGATTGTTTATTGGATGAAATTTCGCGCACGCTCGCGGCGCTCAGGCCGGCGGTGATGATGGTGATGCACACTTCGCCTAACAACACGGATGAGGCGCTTGTCATCTTGCGAAAATACTGGTCCGGACCGCTTGCCACCTATCCTGAGTGTGGATACTTCAAATCACCGGACTGGGAATTTGTCGATGTAATTCCGCCAGCGGACCTGGTCAGGAAATCGCAGGACTGGCATAAACTGGGTGCCACGATTTTCGGCGGTTGCTGCGGCATCGGGCCCGAGCACATTGCGGCGCTGAGCAGGTCGTTTGGCCGCTGCTGAGCATTAGTTGTTTCCAGGGCGAAAACCCAGTTTCTTTTTCGCGCGCGCCAGCAGCTGGGCTTCAATAGCGGACCACTCCGGGCGTATCTTGCCGCCGGCGATCAGCGCTGCGGTTGAAAAGCCAGTGGGCGCCATATCCTCGGCGTATATCACCATTAATTCCTTGCGTTTCGAGGCATCTGTTAGGTGTACGAAACGTACATTCATCAGATCCGCTGGCAGTTTGTAGCCGCGTGCGGTGATCAGCTGCAGAGCATGCTCAAGATCGGAACCGGCCTTCGGAGTTTCCGCAGATAGGCCAAAGCGCGCGCGGAGATTGAAGTCCAAGCCTGCAATCTGTTCATTGTGGCCTTTTTTGTATTCGTAGAAGTAGTCTGGATATTCCGGCAGGTATGACTCGAACTGTATCCAGTAGTAGCGTTTGACGTTCTTCTGTCGGTCCGCTTCGACAAAAATGTGTATCTCGCAGTCGGCCACACCAAAAAGGTGCCAGCGGTCCGCGCCAAGATAGCGCGCTGATCTTGGGACGTCGATTCGGATGTTAGGGTCGCGTTTGGAAATGATCTGGTGCACTGCCACCTTATCGTTCGGGTGTCAGCGAATCTGCCGCAGCAGCACCGACTGCGATCAAGGCGCAAAGCGCGACGATGGTCGCTTTCATGGTGCGACTATCGCACGAATATTGTTGTGTCCCAAGACTGGGACGAACTCTGCGGTACCCGTCCCACGGCCGGGACAAGGCGCGTGGTTGCTGCCGCCAACACAAATTGTAACTGCCCTATTAATCAATGAGTTACGGTTCATCGGCTGCGATGGCACGCTTGCTGCAATAACTAGGGCATGGACCATGTTCGCACCGACAACCCACAAGGCAAGCGCCGCCGTCTACAGCTGATTACTGCCGCGGCTGTTGCGGTGGTGGCGACCGCGGCCTACGGCGTGTCGCGCATGTCATTCGGTACGCTGCATGTCGATCGCGAGCAGTTGACGATTGACACCGTGCGGCGCGGCGAGTTCTTGCACGACGTGCGGGCGCCTGGTGTGCTGCTGCCGCGCGACGTGCGTTGGATTGTGTCGCAAAGTGCGGCGCTAGTGCAGCGAATTGTGCTACGGCCAGGTGCAGTCGTCGCGCCGGATTCCGTGATCGTCGAGCTAACAAATCCGGAACTTGAGAACCAGGCCCAGGAAGCAGAATTACAATTGGCACAGGGCGAAGCGCAAACGGCTGCCTTGCGCATGACCCTGGCCAGCCAGGTGCTTGACCAAAAGGCGCGCGTGGCGGAAGTGCGCTCCAATCAACGTGGCGCGCAACTGCAGGCGGACGCGGAGTCCGACGCCGCTCGCGCGCAGGCCGTATCGGCTTTGCAGGCGCAGCGTTCACGGTTGCTCGCCGATCAACTTGCCGAGCGCGTCGCAGTGGAACAGGAACGGCTGCAAACGCTACGTGCGGCGACCGCCGCTCAATTGCGCGCAGAAATGGCGCGGCTGGCGCAATTGCGGGCTACGCTGGCACGACGACGGGTGCTACTGGCGGCACTCACGGTGCGCGCAGGTATGCGGGGTGTGCTGCAGTCCATGCCGGTCCAGGTGGGTCAGCAACTCGCCATTGGTACGCAGATCGCCCGTGTTGCGGCGCCCGGTGACTTGCTCGCCGAGTTGCGCGTGCCGGAACTTGAGGCACGTGATCTGGCGCCTGGGTTGCTGGCCAGCGTGGATCTACGTAACGGCAATGAGGTGGAAGGCCGCGTGCTGCGCGTGGACCCGGGCGTGGACAAGGGAGCCGTGCGGGTTGAAATAGAATTTATGAAGCCGCTACCTTCGGTGGCCCGACCTGATCTGTCGGTCGAAGGACGAATCAGAATCGAACGCCTGCCCGCGACACTGATGGTCAATCGCTCGGCCAACGGGCAACCGGAATCTACCATCTCTGTTTTCAAATTGACCAGTCGCGGTGACCGTGCGCTGCGCGTGGCGGTAGCGGTGGGCAAGGCCTCGTCCCGCGAATGGATTGTCATGCGGGGTCTGGAAGCAGGCGATCGCATCATTACTTCCGACACGACAGCATGGAGTACGCGCGATGAGCTGCACATTGATTAAAGTGACCATTGAAATATTCGACTGGGTCGTCGCATTTCAGTTCTGTATCTAGTTGCCGTCAGGAGAAACTATCTTGTTTGTTAGCAATTTGGAACCTCTGATCAGCCTGCGCGGCATCACTAAAGTATTTCTGACTGATGAAATCGAGACGCATGCGCTGGCGGGCATCCACTGCGATATCGGCAAAGGCGAGTTCGTGTCGATCTCGGGTCCATCGGGCTGTGGGAAATCCACTTTGTTAGCCATACTTGGGCTGCTGGACACTCCCACGGGCGGAGAATATACGCTCAACGGCAAGGCAACCGCGACTTTGACCAACGATCAGCGCGCCGAGCTTCGCAATCGCGAGATTGGCTATATCTTCCAGTCGTTCAACCTAATCGGCGACCTGACAGTGATGGAGAATGTCGAACTGCCGCTCGCCTATCGCGAAGGCATGTCCGCCGCAACGCGCAAACAATCAGTCCATGAAGCTCTCGAGCGGGTCGGCATGGCGCATCGACTTAATCATTATCCGTCGCAGCTGTCGGGCGGCCAGCAACAGCGTGTCGCCGTGGCCCGCGCGCTGGTCGGAAAACCTAACATCCTACTGGCGGACGAGCCAACCGGCAACCTGGATTCCCGCAACGGCGAAGCGGTGATGGATCTGCTACGCAAGTTGCATGCCGACGGTGCGACAGTCTGCATGGTGACCCACGATCCGCGGTACGCAGATTTCGCGCAGCGCAAACTGATGCTGTTCGATGGACGCGTCATTGCCGAGGACGCTGCTCGCAAAGTGATTCTGCGTGCTGACGATGCGGCGCCACTCGGCGCTGGCGCCGCCGCCTGAAAGGACGACACAATGTACTTCATCCAAGACATCAAACAGGCCTGGCGCGGACTGCGGGGCAGTCCCGGTTTTCTGTTCCTGACCAGCGGCGTGCTGGCGCTCGGTCTTGCTACCACTATTTTCATGTATGGCGTCGCATATACGCTGCTGGACAAGCCGCCGCCTTACCCGAACGCAGAGCAACTAGTCGGGATTCGTAACACCAATCCGGAAAAAGACTATAACGATGTCGGATTCACGTTCCTAGATTTTCTGGATTTCAAAGATGCGCAGCGCTCCTTCTCTGAACTGACAGGGAGTTACAACGGCACGATGACGATCTCCGGCCGTGGGCTGCCCGAGCGGCTCAATGGTTTGTTCGTCAGTGAAGGCTATTTGCGCATGCTGCAGGTCGCGCCAGCACTGGGTCGCGGTTTTCGACCGGCAGATCATGTGCCTGGCGCCGCTGCAACGATTGTTTTGCAACACGACTGGTGGCGAACCCGCTTCAATTCCGACCCCAGTGTCATTGGCAATGTCATCAAGTTGAACGGCGAACCCGCCACCATCATCGGCGTGATGCCGCAAGGGTTCCCTCTGGCCAACAAGGAGCAGGCGATCACCGCGTTGCGACGCGATCGCTCGACTGAAAAGCGCATGGATCCCAATGCAGTGGGAGTCAGTCTTTCTGGACGGCTGCGCGATGGTGTTAGCTTGCGGCAGGCCGAAGCGGACATTGCGACGATTGGCTCCATGCTCGCGCAGAAGTACCCGCACACCAACACAGGTCAGGTGCAATGGGTGGCTACTTTTGCGCATTTCGCTTTGAACAAAGACGGAGTGCAGATCATCACGATTTTGTTTTACTCGGTGTGGGCGGTACTCGCCATCGCCTGCGCCAATGTAGCCAGTCTGCTATTTGTGCGCGCCAACCAACGTGCGTATGAGTCGAGCATGCGTGCCGCGCTGGGAGCGTCGCGCCGGCGACTGGTCATGCTCACCGTCGCGGAAGGATTGATTATTGCAGCCGGTGCGGTCCTGGGTGGGCTCGCTTTGGCTGCCATCGCACTCGATTTGATGCAGCGTGCGATGCGCAGATTATTTGAAGACAGCCCGCCGTGGTGGACGTTCAACATGGACTGGCGTGTCGTTTCATTTGCCGTGGTTGCGGCGCTCTTGTCCGGCTTGCTGGCCGGTATCTGGCCTGCAATGCGCGCGTCGCGCCCCAATGTCATGTCGGTGTTGCGGGACGGAGGCCGAACAGGCACTGGTCTGAGGCTTTCCTACTTCACTAGCGTAATGGTGGTCGTCGAAGTGGCGTTGTCAGTGATGTTGTTAGCAGGGTCGGGTGTGATGACTCGAACCGTAGTCAAGACGCTGAACCGGGATGTCGGCATGAGCAACGCAGGTGTTATGACTGGACGAATCATGCTGCCCGAGAACGCTTACAATGTGGCGGCGCAGTCGCGCTTTTGGTTGCAAATGGTGGATCAGTTGCGCGCCATCCCGGGCGCGCAAAGAGTGTTCGCCACCAACCAACTGCCAGGATCGTATGCGCCCAGCGCAAACGTCGCGATCGCTGGCCAACGGTATCGGGATGTGACCGACTATCCATCCACGGAGAGTGTCGCCATAGCGCCGGGATTCTTTGCGGGCATCGATCGTGGCTTGCTGGCTGGTCGTGATTTCGGCTCGGCGGACCGACCGGATACCGATCGCGTGGCCATCGTCAATCAGACATTCGTGTCGCGTTTTTTGTCGAGTGGCAACCCGATCGGTCAGCGTATTCGCCTCAGCCCGGAAGATCCGCAGTCACAATGGCTGGCAATTGTCGGGATCGCGCCGGACATCCGTTACGGTGACGACTTCGAAAACCCGGGGCAGCGGATGCCCGTCGTCTATCAGTCGCTGGGGCAGTCACCGGAGCGATTCGTTTCGATTGCCGTCCAAGGCAGCGGTGACCCGCATCGATTCACGGCGCCGATGCGCCGCGCAGTAGTGGCACTCGATCCGGAACTACCCATGTACTTCGCCAACACGCTGGCCGAGCGGCAGGCTGAAGGACGCGGCGGTATGAAAATCGTCGCGGGCATGTTCAGCGCGTTTGCCGGGATCGCTATTTTGTTAGCTGCAGTTGGTCTATATGGCGTGCTCGCATTCACCATCAGTCGCAGAGTGCGTGAAATCGGCATCCGGCGTTCTCTGGGAGCGCGTGACGGTCAGATTCTGCGCAGTGTGCTGCGAAGCGCCATGTTGCAGCTGGCGATTGGGCTTGGCATCGGAGCGATCCTGGCGCCGCTGCTGATCTCCGCGTTGCCGCTTTTTGTGACTGGCGGTGAGCCACACGATCCGCTCGTCTACGGCGGCGTGCTGTTGCTGGTGTCAGCCTGCGCACTATTGGCTAGCTGGATGCCGTCGGCACGCGCTTTGCGCATTCAGCCGGCGGTGGCCCTGCGCTACGAATAATTGAGGCAACTCGTTGGCAATCCGACAATCCACGGCTAATGTGCCGACCATGGCACGCGCGCGCAGCAACACCCAACCCCGAATCCTGGTCGCGGATGACCAGGCCGACGTATTGACTGCGTTGCGGATGTTGCTCGGCTCTCAGGGCTTTGAAGTCACGGTGGCCAGTTCACCGGCTGGACTGCTTGCGGCCGCGCGGTCTGCTTTTTTCGATGCGGCGTTGATTGACCTCAACTACGCGCGCGACACCACCTCCGGCCAGGAGGGGCTCGAGCTGTTAGCACGACTGCGCGCACTCGATCCGCATCTACCCGTGGTGGTGATGACAGCCTGGGCGACCATCGATTTGGCGGTCGCGGCAATCCGGGCAGGCGCGCGCGATTTCATCGAGAAGCCCTGGGACAATCACCGACTGCTGGCCGTAGTGCAGAATCAGGTGGCGTTTTCGCGCGAGCGCCGACTGGGCGCGCGTCTGGAGGCAGAGAATGAGTTGCTGCAGACTCAGGATTCCCATGATCTGGTCGCCGAGTCGCCGCCGATGCGCGCGGTGCTGGACATGGTCCGGCGGGTCGCAGCGTCCAGCGCCGGCGTACTGATCACCGGTGAAAACGGCACTGGCAAGAGTGTGTTAGCCAAGTGGCTACACCAGTCTTCCGGGCGCTCCGCAGAAGCTTTCGTGTCGGTCAACATGGGCGCGATGCCTGAGTCAGTCTTTGAGAGCGAAATGTTCGGACATACCAAGGGTGCTTTTACCGATGCCAAAGCGGACCGCATAGGGCGGGTCGAAATGGCGGATGGCGGTACTTTGTTTCTCGATGAGGTCGGAAACATTCCGTTGCTGCAGCAGGCCAAGCTGCTGCGTGTCATGGAAAACGGGGAATTCGAGCGTGTCGGTTCATCGCGAACGCAACGTGCGGACGTGCGCATCCTGGCAGCAACCAACGCGGATCTGCAAGATATGGTTGCGCGGCAGCAGTTTCGGCAGGACCTGTTGTTTCGGCTGAACACGGTGGAGATCCGCCTGCCACCACTGCGCGAACGCCGCGAAGATATCCGGCCGCTGGCAGGCCGGCGTCTCGCGCACTGCGTGCAAAAATATCAGCGCGAAATCGCAGGGTTCTCGCCGGATGCAGGCAATGCGCTGGAGATCTATTCCTGGCCCGGCAATGTGCGCGAGTTAAATAATGTCATCGAGCGGGCCGTTTTGTTAGCATCGGGCACGGAAATATCGGTCACCGATCTGCGTCTGAGCGTCGAGGCGCCGGCTGCGCCGTCCATCGAGCACATGAGCCTCGAGGACGCCGAAAGGCTGCTGTTACAGTCGGCTGTGCGGCGTGCTGGCGGCAATGTGGCCGCCGCGGCCGAGGCTCTCGGGTTGTCGCGCAGCGCGATGTATCGTCGGATCGAAAAATTAGGCGTTAGAATTGCAGGGCTTTGAGCCGCCCCCGACTGCACTTTCAGAATGATCTGGCGCTGATCGCCTTGCTGGCCGGTCTGCCTGCAACGGCTATTGCGATGATCGCAATCTGGCGTTCGTTAGATACGCTGCCGTTACGCATCGTAGCTGGCGCCGCGTTGCTGGTCTTCTGGGTAGGCGGTGCCCTTTGGCTGCGGCGTCGTTTGACCCAGCCGTTGCAGACCACAGCCAATCTGGTGGAGGCGATTCGCTATGGCGACTACAGTTTGCGCGGGCGGCGCGCGCGTCGTGGCGACGTCCTCGGCGAGGTGCTGATCGAGATCAACCAGCTGGGTGAGGCATTGGGGCGCGAACGCATCAGTGCGGTTGAGGCAAGCGCGCTGGTGCAGGCGATTCTCGCGGAGATCGACACCGCGGTTTTCGCCTTCGATCAAAGCGGTGTGCTGCGCATCGTCAATCGCGCCGGCGCAGACCTGATGGCGCGGTCAGCCGAGAGTCTGCAGGGGCGCAGCGCCGGTGAGCTGGGGCTCGCAGAGCTGTTGGGCGCGGCGCCAGACAACCTGGTGACGACCGCGCCGTGGCAGTTCCCGGGCCGAGGCGGGCGATTCGAAATTCACCAAAGGGCGTTTCGCCAGGGCGGCGTCTCGCACAAATTGATTGTGGTCACCGATGTGTCGCGAGCGCTGCGCGATGAGGAACGGGTTGCCTGGCAGAAACTGATTCGCGTGTTAGGTCATGAAATCAATAATTCTCTGACGCCGATTAAATCGCTGGCGCAAACACTGCGCGGTTCCCTGATTGACGGCGTCAATGCCCTGCCAACTGACGATGTTGACGCCAGCCTCCAGATCATTGTAGAGCGCGCCGACAACCTGGCGCGTTTCGTCGCCAGCTACAGCCAACTGGCTCGACTTCCGGGGCCAGTACTTGCGCCGATAGAATTACAGGGCTTACTGGCTAAGATCGTCGGCGTACCCGACTGTCGCAGCGTGCAGTTGTTGAAGTCAGAGCCGCTGATCGCAGCTATCGATTCCGGTCAGATTACCCAGGCAATTACCAATCTGGTGCGTAACGCCTGCGAGGCAGTGGCGAGCACTGGTGGGGCGGTGACACTGAGCTTATCGGAAGACGCAGGCTTTGCGCGCATCGATGTCATTGACGACGGCGAAGGTGTGGCGAACCCCGCTAATTTGTTTGTGCCTTTTTTTACAACGAAAGCGCGTGGCAGCGGTATCGGGCTGGCTTTGTCGAGACAGATTGTCGATGGGCATGGCGGTCGGTTGCAGCTCGAGAACCGCCGTGATGGTCGTGGTTGTATTGCCAGTGTGTTTTTGCCGTTAGCAAAAGCTATGGACTAGCCGTGATCGAACGCCTCCAGTCTTGCTAGCTGTTTTTACTCCGCTCGATCAAGGTTGTGGCCTGTGGGGCGTCAAACATGGCGGCGTCGGCGGCGGGTAAAAAGCAAGCCAGCACGCGTAGTTCCACCGGTATGTCAGCAGGGACAGGCGGAGCAATCCCTTTCCTGATTGGAAGGCGTTTTTGACAGCAAACTCTATTATCCCTTCGCTGTAATATTCAACGTTGGACACCGGTCGTCTATCTTGGACTGTTGTTCGCGACGACTGGGAGCTACGCGATGGATACGGAAGTCATCAAAGACTATTACGGCAAGACGCTGACATCGTCGGCTGACCTCAAAACCAGTGTGTGTTGCACACCTGCGGATATGTCGCCCTGGCTCAGGCAACTGCTGGGCAATGTGCAGGACGAGGTCTTGGCCAAATACTATGGTTGTGGCTTGGTGGCACCGCCGCTGTTAGCGGGCGCGCGCATACTGGACCTTGGCAGTGGCTCCGGTCGGGATGCCTATGTTCTGGCGCAATTGGCCGGACCTGACGGTTCGGTGGTTGGTGTCGACATGACACCTGAGCAAATCGCGGTTGCACGCCGTCACTTGGATTGGCATCGTGAGCGTTTCGGTTTTCCCCATTCAAATGTCCGCTTCCTTGAGGGCGACATTGAGAATCTTGCCGCGCTAGGGCTCACGGCGGGCAGTTTTGACATCATCGTTTCAAACTGTGTGCTGAATCTAGTACGGGACAAGTCTCGGGTGCTGCGTGACGCTCATGCACTACTGAAGCCGGGCGGTGAGATGTATTTTGCGGATGTCTATTCCGATCGACGCCTGCCAGAGAAATTGCGCGATGATCCTGTCTTGTTAGGAGAATGTCTGGGTGGGGCGCTCTACTGGAATGACTTTCACAACATGGCAAAGCGGGCCGGATTTCTTGACCCGCGGCTGGTTGCCGATCGGGCGCTGCAGATTATGGACGAGTCGATCGCGGCGCAGCTTGGCAGCGCGCGATTCTTCTCTGCCACTTATCGACTCTTCAAACTGGCAGCGCTCGAGCCGTACTGCGAGGACTTCGGACAGGCCGTAATCTATCGTGGTGGAATCCTGCATCACGAGGATGTTTTTGTGCTCGACAAGCATCACATGATCGAGCGTGGCCGGGTTTTTCCGGTGTGTGGCAATACGTGGATGCTGCTGCAGCAAACACGCTTCGCCGCATATTTCGATTTTATCGGCGACTTTTCGCAGCATTTCGGCATATTCGCCGGATGCGGAACGAGTCTGCCATTCAGCAGCGGCGCTGACGGTCAGTCGTTGGGAGCCGGTTGTTGCTGAAGCAGTGTTTGGCGCGGTGACATCGCAGTCAGCATTACTAACAAGATCAACAAATCAAGCAATGTGAGAACGCCGCCGCTACCACCACCGCTTGTGCTGGCAGGCGTTGGTGGCGGCGGGGGCGGTGCGATGTCGTTGTCTGCAATGCTGACTGTCGCCGTGCTGCTGCTTCCAAGGTCATACGCCACTTCATCGACGATGGTCAGGCTGACCGTTTCGGAATTTTCCACCGTTGTATCGTCGAGCGGGGTTACCGTCACCGTGGCGCTGCCCTGGCCGCCGCCAAAATTTACGGTCGTTTGCAAACTCTGGTAATCGGTCCCAGGAGTCGCGCTTCCGCCGAAGGACACCGTTACCGTGAGCGCGGCCGCAACATCGCCAGACCGTGTCAGGGTGAACGTTCCAGTGTCTGAGCCTGGTTCTGCGGCGCTGGCGTCGGTGGCGGTCACACTAACGATCGGAATAGGTACCTGTCTCGGTACATTGATGATCGCTCTGCAGGCGGTTGTGCCAGCGGTGTTAGGTGCGGTACTGCTCGAACTGCTACTGGTGAGCGACAGATCCGCGGAGTCCTGCCTGCCCGCGTTGTCAGTGACGGTCAGACGAACAATTGTGGTGCCGGTGGTTGGTGCAGCAATGACTGCGGTAGTCGTGTTAGCGCCCGCAATTCCGGGTGGCGCGGTGGTTGGCGCAACCACCGTCCAGGCATAGCTGGCAATCGAGCGGCCGCAGGCCGCTGCGCTACCGCTGCCCAGCAGCGTGACATTGCCGCCCGGTGAAATGCTTGAGGTGACGGCAATCGCCGCGATCGGTCGCAACGCCGCTGTCACTGCCCCCGATGCGTTAGCCATGCCCGCGCCGCAGGTGTCGGTCGTGCACGAACACTCCGTGGACTGAACATCACCGGCGCCGGTCGGAATATGACATTGCAAGATGGCGGCGTCCGTCGACACTGGAAAAGGCTTGGTTGCGCCTTCGCGTAGCCGCGCAATCAGTTGTGCGGACTTCAGGTTGCCGTTTACCGTCAACATCAAGGCGCCAATGCCGGCGACAATCGGGGCCGAAAAACTGGTTCCGACGTTAAAGTCGGTCTGATTGGTGAATACGTCAGTACCCGGTGTCGTGGTGCCGTTGTTAGATGTGGTGTCAATGGAAAAGAGACACGGTCCGCCGTTGATATTGACACAGTTGCCGCCGGGTGCGCTGAGTGCGATCTCCGGTCCGAGGCTGCTGAATCCCACTTTCGTGCCGATGTGGCGCAGTCCCGCAACGGCAGCAGCGCCCGGACAGTTGGCGGGCGAATCGACTGGACCGCCTTCATTGCCTGCCGACACCACGACCAACACGCCGAGCGCGTTCAATGTGCGTACCACGTCGGCGCTAGCGTTGCTGCAGTTGCCTTGGCTGCCGAGACTCATGTTAATGATCTGAGCTGGATAGGGGTTGTCAGGTACGCCATCGACATGTAGGCCGCCCGACCAGAGCATCGCGGCCAAGATGTCGGAGGTAAAACCGCCGCACTTGCCTAACACGCGTACTGGGAGCAACCAGCCACCCCAGGCGATTCCAGCTACGCCAAGGGAATTATTAGTCGCGGCACCGATGATGCCGGCGGTGCGCGTGCCGTGCCAGGAACTGTTGTCGCTGGAACACCCGGGTCGGGTCTCGGTGGTGGCAACCCAGTCGCCAGGATCGGATGGGTCCGCGTCACGACCATTCCCATCGTTAGCCGTAAAAAAGGTGCTATCGGAATTTCCTGAGATGAAGTCGTAGCCCGGTAACAACCGGCCTCCCAAGCCGGCGCGTACCAAGTCCGGATGATCAAACCTGACACCCGTGTCGAGCACTGCAATCACCACTCCATTGGAACCCGTCGTGATGTCCCAGGCCGCGGTGGCATTGATAGCGCTCGGCTGCGCCGCCCCAAGAAACCATTGCGCTGGCGCGAGCGGGTCGTTGGGGACCGCATGCGCGTATACCGCTCGGTCGGGTTCTGCGTAGACAACGTCTGGATCATCACGCAGACGGTCGAGCACCGTTTGCATACTGCCGTCCGCGTCGCGCGCCGCAAATTCCACTACCTGCAGATTCTTAGCGATAGCACGCTGTTGTTTCAGCTCAAGCTTGTTGCGCGCTGCAACAGCTAACATGCGTGAGGCCGTGGTGACGCTGCCATTGACTTTCGCAGTCTGGGTCGCGTCCCGCACTCTGACAATGACGCGCTGGATGCTTGCGGCTGCCGCATCAGGTCGATGGCGGACCGGATTGTACTCAACAACGGGAGGCGCAGCGGCGATCGCAATGCCGGCGAGTGCGGCAATCAGGCAGCCAGTCAGGCGGAATCGCAACTTGGCCATGGCACTCTGGACAATACCCGAGTTCAGGGCCTGCGTGTAAGTTGGCTACCGGCGACGGCTACCGCAGAGGGTGTCCGCTGCGATTTGCGGCGTCAATCAGCAGTTTATGGAAGAGATCGCGTTGCGTATGGCTCCCGCCAATGCCCTGGACGCGCTCGCGATAGGACGAGAGTAACGCGGCAGCACGGACGTAATCTCGCGCTCGATGCGCGGCGATGGCCTCGCAGAGCGGTAGACCGACATCGCGGGTTACTGCGGCGGTGGTCGTCTGAGCGGTGGCCGCGAGCCTGCGCAGTGAGTCCATCATCAGCGCGGATTCCGGTGCTTCGCAGGCTGCGAGTGCCATCATGAAATGTGCATCGACAAAAGCAAAAATATGTTCTGCGCGCCGGTTTTTCACCTTTTCTAACAAGGGCTGCCAGCGAGCGCCGACATCGAGGCCTGCGAGCTCAAGTCGCAACAAGAGTGAGGTATCGTTACAGAGATCCAGGTATTCGTCAGATTTCGGATCCCACAGACGTTCATCATAGAGTGCGAGCGCCTGGTCAAGCTCGTGCAGACCGATGTGAAAAAGCGCACGGTGCCACCAGAGGTGATACCGAAAGTTATGACTGGTTTCCCAATCTGACTGTCGCTCGGTGAGGAAATGAACGCCCTCCCGATACCGGCTCTGCGCTTCCATCACGTGCGCAACCGCGTGCACAGCCCAGGTATCGAGTGGCTCGAACGCGAGCGATTCACGCGCAAGGCTCTCGGCCTCGGCATAGCATCCGGTTTCTTCAAATCCAAAAGCTAACAACGTACGCACATCGCTGTAACGCGACGTGCCCGGTTCCCAGAAGCCGATGGCGCGCTGCGCCAAGTCGCGCATGGCGGCGGACTCGCCGAGATAGAACTGCAGGTAACTTGCCAGCTTGAGCGCCAGGAAATCGCGTGGATATTCAAGCAGGATGCCCTCCCAAATTCGGACTGCGCCACGGTAGTCACCCGCGGTCCAAGTTTTGAGCGCCTCAATGTGCGCACGTTCGCGCGCTGTAGCATCTGCTGCCACCGCTTCGGCCATCGCCGCTGCTTGCGCCGCCTTGGGCAGCAGGGTCTGCATTCCCTGGTAGTTGAGGAAGCTGCCTTTCAATACCAGTGCCATCGGCATGGACGGGTCAAGGCTCAAAGTCTCCTTGAGGCAATCCGCAACGTTGCGCCGAAAGAGCGCGTAGGCGTGGATCGTTCGATCGAAGGCGCGCACCGCCGCGTCGCTGGCGGCGGTGAACTCGAGACCGGTTTCGTTGAGGTAGCGGGCCATGTCAGCGATTCTCTGAGTTTTTCTCTGGCAACGCGAACGCCATGATTGCGTCTGACACGTCGGGCGACATCCGCGGATTGCCGCCTGCGGCAATGACTACGTATTGCCTGCCTCCTGCCATGTAGGTCATCGGAATACTGAGACCCGGCGCGGCGAGGTCGTGCTGCCAGAGCTCGGCGCCGGTACGCACATCGAGTGCGCGCAGTTTGCCGTCGACGCTGGCGGCGATGAAAACGAGTCCGCCTGCACTCACCATCGGGCCACCGATGTTCGGTGAGCCCCATTTCATGAAAGCAGGCGCCGTTATGCCGCGCCACTTGACCTGACCTAACGGAACCTGCCAGCGGATGCGGCCACTGTCCATGTCGATGGCCGAGACAGTGCCGAACGGTGGTGGAGTGCAGGGAACGCCACCCGGCGTGCTGAAAATACCCAGTTCGGCGCGATAAGGCGTGCCAACAAGATCCTGCGATTTCGGGCCTGCGTTAGCTCGTGGGATGAGACGCATGCGCAACGCCAGGTTCTGCCCCTTGGCAATGATAAGGTTGTTAACGGGGTCGAAAGCCACTCCACCCCAGTTGCCGCCGCCAAATGGGAAGATCAGCGAACCGCGCTCACTGGGCGGCGTGAATGGCCCCTCGTAACGCAGCTTGCGGAATTCGTCACGGCACCAGGCGCGATCCCAGGGTGTGATGCCCCAGAGATCTTCCTCCGTGAGTCTCTGGCGCGAGAATGGTTCGGGTAGCTCGGGTATTGGCTGAGTGGGCGAGGTAACTTCGCCCGGGATATCAGACTTGGCGGTTGCGCGTTCTGCGATCGGAAACAGCGGCTGACCTGTCTGCTGGTGAAACACGAACATGCGGCCGAGCTTGGTTTGTTGAATGGCAACCGGAATCTGATTGCCGCGATGCCTGATCGTGACCAACAGCGGATGTCCTGGCAGATCAAAATCGTAAAGATCATGGTGGGTCGCTTGGAAATGCCACACCGGCCTTCCAGTATCTAGTGCAAGCGCAATGGTCGAGTCCGTGAGCGGCAGCGCAATATCTTTGCGCGTCACGCCATAAAAATCCGAGGACGGGCTGGTGGTTGGCACAAAGAGCAGATTGCGCGCAGGGTCCGCGCTCATCGTCGACCAGACGTTAGCTGCGCCGGTGCGATGCGCATGTTCATCCGGAATCGGCGAGAAGGCCCAGCGCAGCTCGCCGCTGCGCGCATCGAAGGCGCGCACGAACCCATCGTTCGCATCAACCATGGAGTCGCGCGCGCCAGTCGCGGCGATCACTAAATCGCCCGCGACAAAAGGACCGGTGGTGGATCCGCGCACGACTTCTTCGCCACCTCTGGCATCGAAATCGCTGTTGGCGGCGAAGCCAGGATGACCACGCGCGGCGCCGAAATCACGGCACGATAAGCCCGTGTCAGCGTCGATCGCGTAGACGTTGCCGTGTGCGTCGCTGGCGAACACGCGTTTGTCGCAGGCCGTCTTCGGGGCAGGAGCGGGTGCCTGCCAGTAGGCGACCGAGCGACAGATGGCCGCCTTGCGCGGACCTTTGTCGCCGGAAGCCTTATGCATGTCGAACACCCATTTCTGCTTGCCGGACACTGGGTCGAGCGCGAAAACGCGATTCAGCGGCGTGCAGTAATAGAGCGTGCCATTCGCATGAATCGGAATGGCTTCGAGCGAAGTCGCGCCGGTGGCGCTGTCGGCAACCGCGACATCCCCCGAGCGGTGTTCCCAGGCTAGTTTCATCGTGGCAACGTTGCTTATGGTGATCTGGCGCAGCGGCGAATACTGGCTGCCACCGGCGTCGCCCCCGAAGGTCGGCCAGTCGCCGGGGGCTGCTGCGCCAGCGGTATCGACCAGGGCGGCGACGCCAACAAGACAGAGTCGGCTCAGCACAATGCATGCACGCGTCATCGTTAGTTTCTCCTTAGCTGAGCAGAGCATCGCAGCTGCACGCCAGCCGCGGCAAGCCCGGTGCCTGCAGGCGGCCATTGGCGTCTGCTAACGCGCCGCACATTTCCTGCTAGTCTGTTGAGCCAGATGAACCCGATTGTCACGCCGGAAAGCACGCGCTCGTTGCTCATTGCCAATGCTGTGACGCTGGCCATGGCACTTATTTTTCAGTGGCCGTTGAGCTTGTTGCTTTGGCCGTACTGGATTCAGTCGGTGGTGATTGGTTATTTCAGTCGCAAGCGTATTTTGGCACTGGAGCGCTTTTCAACGGACGGCTACGAGGAAAACGGCAGGCCGACGGAGCCGACCGAAGACACCAAGAAATCATCGGCCGGGTTCTTTACGCTTCACTACGGTTTTTTTCATTTTGTCTACGCGATCTTCATCGGCAGTCGCGCGGGAGAGTTGGGTCGCTGGGATTGGGTCGGCATAGCCGTTGCGGCGGTCTCATTTATTTGGAATCATCGCTATTCGTTCCAACAGAACATAGAAGCCGATGCGACTGGCACGCCTAACATCGGAACGCTGATGTTCCTGCCCTACCTGCGGGTCATACCAATGCATCTCACCATCCTGGTGGGCGGTGCATTCTCCGGCAGTTTCAGCCCGTGGGCGCTTATCGTTTTCTCACTGCTAAAAACCGCCGCCGACGTCGCTATGCATCGTTTCGAACACAAGCTGCTGCAGAAAAAGACCTAGGGAAGCTCTGCACAGGTAACGCGGGCGCGGCCGAGGCGGATTTTTTCACTGGCAAGGAACGACGAGTGAAGTGTATCGAGATACATGAGCGAGGATGGACGCAGCCAGCGGAAAAATCCGTCCGGCCCCAAGGGGTTAGGCCACAAATGCCCGGCTACGGCGTTGCTCCCTCCTTACATGGAATGACCATGCTGCGTCGGTCGCGCCTGGTATCCGGGCATTTGTGGCCTAACGCGCCTCGCGCTACCTGTGCAGAGCTTCCCTAAACGCTTAGGCCGTATCGGAAACTTACAGCCGTTTTGGCAGTCTGTACGGCGAACAACCACAGGACAACCCATGTTCGGGGGCATTCGCCGGCCAGGACGACGCACGGCGGCAGCACTGGCTGTACTTACCCTGCATCTCGGTGCCGCCTCGTTGCTGCTGCAATCTTTGCGCCTGACTCTTCAGCTGCCTGAATCTGAAGTGACGAGTGTTTGGTTGTTTCCTGATTTAATCTTGTCCGAACCAGCGACCGAAAAACCTGCTGAGCCCGACGGGGCGCAGTCCTACGCTGCCATGTCTGTTAGGAAGGAGACCACCGCTCTGCAACAGAGTCCTCTCGCTCAGTCGATTGAAACCCAGGACAATACGCCAATCGTAGATTGGCGCAGGGCGGCCAGCGATCACGTGAAGCGCGCCGGCGACAAACTACAGGCGAGCCGGCCCCGCGGCTTCGGTGCCGTGCCGTCGCCGCAGTATCGAAAATGCAAGCCGCCGAAAACCAGTTTCGAGTGGGATCCGGATGCATTGCGAACTGGCCTCGAAGCGTTCCTGCCAACCTTCCGTGTTGGCAAGCGCTGCATGGTGATGCCACCATTTTTTAGTTGTGCGCTCGGGGAACTGCCGCCGCCTAACAGTCATCTACTGCATGACATGAAGAATCCAGACCGTGATCGCAATTCGGTTCCTGGCAGCGGACTATGCGGCGAGGACAAATCGAGCGGAGATGCGCCGGCATCGATTGCCACCGGCACAGGACCATGACGGCCTCGTGCGCGTACAATTGAGACCATCATGAAAATATCCCTCGTCAGTACCCTGATTACGCTCGCGCTGGTCGGTTGTGCGACTCGATCGCCGCTCGCACCACTCCCGGTTGTTAGCTATGTCGACCTGCCGCGTTTCATGGGCGACTGGTTCGTGATTGCAAGTATCCCGACATTCATCGAAAAAGATGCATATAACGCGGTAGAGAATTACAAACTCGATACGGACGGTTCGATCGCCACAACTTTCACGTTCCGCAAGAATGCATTTGATGGACCGGAGAAGGTCTACAGGCCGCGCGGCTTCGTCCTTGATCGCAACAGCAATGCCGTGTGGGGTATGCGGTTCATATGGCCCATCAAGGCGGACTACCGCATCGCCCATGTCGATCAGAACTACCAGGAAACCGTTATTGGCCGCGAATCCCGCGACTATGTGTGGATCATGGCGCGTACTCGCCAATTGGCAGCTGCCGACTTTTGCAGGTTGCAGTCATTGGTCGCGAAGGCTGGATATGACGTTGCCAGACTGCGCCAGGTACCTCAGGTCACAGACAGGCCGCCCATCGTTTGCGGGCTTTGAGATCGGCAATGTAGGTTTGTGACTTTGCGTTGTGTCAGCTCGCTGGTTGTCGCCGGACTACAGGGCATTTTTTCCGTAGCTACCGATTCGACCAGCCGTTTGAATATCCGAAATCCGACTTCGGTGGCCTGCGCCGGCAACCCGCTGCGCGTGGCTGGAGCCGAGTTGTCGAAGTGCGCAGTCGCAAGAACAATACTGATGTTGAGATCTCCCTGTAATCGGCGCACCAAAACTGCGGCAAAGTGTGTTCGCCTCGGCCGGCAGCATGTTAGATTTCCTCAATGAAAGGGGAATCTATGCAGAGTGTGGTCACGCCGAACGCCGAACGCTGGAGAATCATCGCTATTGCCCTGATTGCCTGGACCTTCAGCAATCTGGATCAGTCGCTCTTCGGCTACGCGATCCCCGACATCATGCGGGAGTTTTCTGTCGGCCTGCCGGAAATTGGCCTGATTCTGGCAGTGTCGTTTATGGTGGCTGCGGTGCTTGTTTCTGTGGCCGGCTGGGCAGCTGATCGCTATGGCCGTCGAACTCTGTTGATCGCCCTATTGGCGTCCTCGGCGTTGTTCGTGGGATTGCAGGCGACCGCTCAATCACTGGTCATGCTGACGGTGTGGCGTGCATTGGCCTTCGGTCTGAGTGGTGGCCTCGCTGGAGTGACTGCTGCCTATGTGGCGGAGGCTGCGCCGGCTCGCTACCGCGGGCTGCTGATCGGCG
Organism: Gammaproteobacteria bacterium; assembly: GCA_043769085.1. GTDB lineage: Bacteria > Pseudomonadota > Gammaproteobacteria > Steroidobacterales > Steroidobacteraceae > UBA964. Next base: position 22,390 of record JAYVJR010000003.1, on the reverse strand, counting down.
CCTTGCAATGCGGTTATCCTCTGGGCTGGTTTCTGGCCTCTCTGCTTGCCGGGCCTCTGTTAGCTAACCATGACTGGCGTTCGCTTTTTCTGGTGGGTTTTGCCGTCATTCCCCTGGCCTTGCTGCTTGGCTGGAAGCTGCCGGAGAGCCGCCACTTTGTACAACTGCAGAATTCGGCCGCTAACAAGGATGCACCGCAGGACCGCGGCCGAGTGGCCGAGTTGTTTGCGCCCGCGTACCGACGAACGACGATCCTGTGCTGCCTGATATTTTTCGCTTACGGTTGCGCATACGCTGGAACTGCGTTCTTCTTTCCCACGTATTTCACGCAGGCGCGAGGCTATACACCCTCGGATGCGGCCTGGCTGGTAGGTCTGTCTAACGGTATCGCGGCGATCGGTTACCTGGCGGCTGCGTATGTTGGCGAGTACGTGACTACGCGTCGCAACGTCACGGCTCTGTGGTGCGCGCTCGGTGCGGTGGCGTTAGTCGCATTGCTTTGGTTGCCGACTATGCCCTGGCAGGACAAGCTGCTATTTGCGATCACCACCAGTTTCTTCTATGGTGTCAACGGCGTGATAGCGACTTTGCTAACGGAGTTGTATCCAACGCGCATTCGTACAACCGCCTATGCGGTCTGCGGGTCGGCGCCACTCAGCGTCGGTTTTGCCGTGTATCCGATGGTGGTACCGGTCGCAGTGGCAGCGTTCGGGTGGCAGTGGGCATTGACCTTGGCCATTGCGCCGCTGCTGGTGATCGTCACGCTGCTATCGTTGCTGCTGCCGAATCTTCGTTCGGGGACCGAAGTGTCAACATGAATGTAGCCCCATACACCCTGCTGGAAGACCGGCTGCACGCTGCGATTCATGGCGCGGGACTGTTGGTAGGCCTGGTGGCGGTTCCCTGGTTGGTGTTGGCAGCTGCAGGCAGCGGAAATTTGTTACGGGTGTTAGGTGTCGCGGCTTTTGGAATATCTGCCTTGCTGGTATTGAGCACCTCCACGATCTATCACAGCTCGTTCGATCCTGTTGTCCGGTTGCGCTGGCGCCAGCTTGATCATGCGGCGATCTACCTCCTGATCGCCGGAAGCTACACGCCGTTCGCGATCGGCGTGTTGCGCGGCGCCTGGGGTTGGAGTCTTTTTGCGGTTGTCTGGGGCGTGGCATTGCTGGGGATAGCGACCAAGCTGCGCGTGGGATTCAAATACACGCGCTTATCAACTGCGTATTACCTGGTGATGGGTTGGGCTGGCATAGTCGCCATCAAGCCACTGATGGCAGCGCTCAGCACCGAGTCGCTTGCCTGGATCGCTGCGGGCGGGTTTTTCTATACGTTAGGCGTGCCATTTTATTTGTGGAAAACCCGACGCTACACGCATGTCGTCTGGCATGTCTCGGTGCTCGCCGGAATCTGTTGTCACTTTATGGCCGTGCGCGGCATCCTGCCATAAAAAAAGGCCGGAGTGCTTTGTGCACCCCGGCCTTAAGTATCAAAGACTGATCGGAACTACTTGGTCGTCACGCGAACATCGATGCGACGATTTTGCTGACGACCTTCTTCCGTAGCGTTATCGGCCACCGGATGCTGATCGCCGTAGCCTTCACCTACCAGACGCACCGGATCAATGCCACGTGCGACCAGTGCCGCTACCGTGCTGCTAGCGCGTTCGCCCGAGAGCGTCATGTTGGCTTTCGCGTCGCCGACATTGTCGGTGTAGCCGCCCACTTTCAATGTCACAGCTGGAAAAGCCTTCAAGATTGCCGCCACCGCATCCAGTTGTGCATTCGACTTGTCCGACAAATTTGCGGATCCGGTGACGAATTCCAGCCCGTTCATCGTGAACCAGGTGGTCTTGTCGACCGGCTTGCTGCCGTCACTGATGAATGCTAACAATTGGCTCTCGAGACCATCTGCAGTCGCGCGAATCTTCGAGCCGTCGGCCAGGGCGAACTCAGTGAGGCCGTCGCTGGGTGCAGCCGGTGCTTCGACCACCGGTGTGGGTGCCGGTGGCACTTCCACTGTCGGCGACTGGCAGCTGCGAAATGCAAAGAACGCCAGCGCCAGTGCGGCGGCGCCGATGATCCATTTCATGATGCCACCAGAGGAAGCCGCAGCAACTGGAGCTACTGGGCTGTCGCCCAGGCTCGCCATACCCAGCGCTGAAGCGAGGCCCGCAGGCGCTGCCGCCGCTATCACTGATTTCTGACTCGTGAGCAGACTGGTCAGTGCTGACACGTTCAGACCACCTGAGCCGCGCAGTTGCTTGGTAATGAAACCGAGGGCCAACGGCGCCAGCATGCCCATCAAAGAGGACGACGAGGATTTATTCAGGCCCGAGACCGACCCGATCAGGTCCGTGATCGCATTGCTGCGGTCGCCGAAAATCATCGGTAGCAGGTTGCCGCCCATTTTGAGCAGATCCTGCGTGCCACTGCCGCCGCCCAACAGACTGCCCAGGTTTCCCAGCAAACCGTCGTGGTTGCCGTTGACCATGGCGTTTACCAGGTTGCCGGCACCCGCAGGCGTGGATGAGCTGTTCAGCAATCCGCCCAAGATGGCAGGCACGGCGCCCGCAAGACCTTTGGTCGTCGCTGCGGCGTCGCCGCCGATGGCGCTGCTTAGCTGGCTAAGGATTGGGCCTGAAAGGCCTTTGATAATGGTTTCGACGAGATTGACAGACATTGTTATTTCCCTGACAGGTGCAAAAGAGCGCGCCATTATGCACCTGCTCTATGAAGGAAGCCTGAATACATTGGTCGGCGCCGAGCTAATTTTTCAGCCGGTAGCCGCTGCGAAAAATGATGATGATGACGACCAGGCACGCGGCGAGAAAACCCAGCGTGGCCAGCACGCTTATGCCGATTGAAACGTCACCCTGGCCATAAAAACTCCAGCGAAAACCGCTGATCAGGTAAACGATGGGGTTGAACAACGTCAGCGTGCGCCACAGTGGCGGCAGCATGTCGATGGAATAGAACGCGCCGCCGAGAAAGGTGAGCGGCATGATCACAAGCATTGGCACTACCTGCAGTTGTTCCCAGTTTTTTGCCCAGATGCCCAGAATAAATCCGAACAGACAGAACGTTACTGCAATGAGGACCAGAAAAGCGACCATCCAGAACGGATGCAGAATGTGGACTTCCACAAAGATGTTAGCAGTGAGGAAAATCACCACGCCGAGGATCAACGACTTGGTGGCAGCTGCGCCGACATAGGCCAGTACAGTTTCAAGCGGCGACACAGGCGCCGACAGCAATTCGTAAATCGTGCCGGACCATTTGGGCATGAAAATTCCGAAAGATGCGTTGAAAATACTTTCAGTAAACAGCGACAGCATCATGAGCCCGGGTACGATGAAAGCTGCATAGGGGATGCCGTCGATGTCTGACATGCGCGAGCCGATAGCAGAGCCAAAGACGATAAAATAGAGCGAGGTCGTGATCACGGGTGTCGCCAGACTTGAAAGCGCCGTGCGCAGAAAACGCGCTAACTCAAACCGATAGATTGCGGCCACGCCGTGATAGTTGAAACGCATATCAGCTTCCTGGGCGTTCGCTGACGAGTCGAACGAAAATATCTTCGAGCGAACTCTCCTCGGTATGCAGATCTTTGACCGCAATGCCGAGTTCGTCGAGGCGACGCATCAGCGCGGCAATACCCGTGTGCGCGGCTTTGGTATCGAACTGGTAGCCGATTTCCCGACCGTCGGCTTTGAGGGTCAGCGGCCAATCGGCGAGCGCTGTAGGCAGCGAGGTCAGCGGTTGATCGAGTTGCAGAGTCAGCGTTTTGCGGCCCAATTTTGCCATCAACGTGCTTTTGTCCTCTATCAGGATCAGTTCGCCGCGATGGATGACGCCGACACGATCTGCCATTTCTTCTGCTTCTTCAATGTAGTGAGTGGTCAAGATGATGGTGACGCCTTGTTCGCGCAATTTGCGCACCAGCGACCACATGTCACGGCGCAACTCCACATCGACTCCAGCGGTGGGTTCATCGAGAAAAAGTATCTCCGGTTCATGCGAAAGCGCCTTCGCGATCATCACGCGTCTTTTCATGCCACCGGACAGCTGCTGCATTTTGCTGTCGCGCTTGTCCCACAACGAGAGATCTTTTAATACGCGCTCTATAAGAGCTGGATCCGGCGGTCGCCCGAATAAGCCGCGACTGAAGCTCACTGTGGCGCGGACGGTCTCGAACTGGTCGGTATGCAGCTCCTGGGGAACCAGACCAATGAGCTGACGCGCGGCACGGTAGTCGCGACGGATGTCATAACCAGCGGCGGTGACGCTACCGGCCGTCGGTGTGACGATGCCGCAGACAATGCTGATCAGGGTTGTTTTGCCGGCCCCATTCGGGCCGAGCAAAGCGAATATCTCGCCTTTGCGAATCTGCAGATCGATAGGCTTCAGCGCCTGTTGACCGGACTGATAGGTCTTGGTCAACCCAGCGATGACGATAGCGTTTTTGATCGGGGAAACCACGGTTGGATCATACAGTCATGGGTGGTGAGCCCGCTGGCCGAAACATAATGGGCTCAACATATTTCTGCAACGGCAAGCGTTTGCCGCATCGGCTTTGCATTGGGTCACAGCCCCGGGCACGGCACCTAACGCATACTCTGGACTACTATGAAAGTGCAGCAATTTAGTCTGGACACGAGCGGATCGATCGAAGACCTGGTGGCAGGCCTTACGCTTTTCGATCCCCATCTGATTCTCGGGTTCGCCCGGTTTGACCTGATCAAGTCGCTGGCGCTGCCGTCGCGAATTGCCACTGCGATGCCAAAAGCAATCTCGGTGGGATGTTCCACTGACGGCGCGATTTCCGCAGCGAACGCCATCTGCGATACGGCCGTTGTCACGGCGATTCGCTTTGAACGGCCTGATCTTGCGGTCGCTGCCACCGAAGTTGCCAATATGTCCGATTCAGAAGACGCGGGCGCCCGAGTCGGCGCCGCGATTCGCGCACGCAAGCCTCACACAGTGATGTTGTTAGGTCAGGGGGTCGATCTGAATGGCAGCGCTGTTATCCGCGGTCTGCGACGCGAGCTTGGTCCGGACGTCACGCTGATAGGCGGCTTGGCCAACGATGGCGGCAAGTTCGCCGAGACTCTGGTCTATGTTGGCGCCGATGTTGCCGCTAACAAAATGGTTGCCATCGGATTTTGCGATCCAAATCTGGTGGTTTCGCACGGCAGCGTGGGCGGCTGGTGCCCTTTTGGCGCCGTGCGTCGAGTGACGCGGGCAAGCGGCAATGTGCTTTATGAATTGGACGGCGAACCAGCGCTGGCGATTTACAAGCGCTATCTTGGCGACCAGGCTGCCCATTTGCCGGGTTCGGCATTGCTCTTCCCGTTCTCCATGCTCGATCACGTGGCCCAGGAGACCGGCGTGACCCGCACCATTCTGGGTATCGACGAAGCGGCTGGCAGCATCACGCTTGCTGGCGAGATCGTCGAACAAGGTTACCTGCGCCTTATGTGCGCTAACCACGAAGATCTGATCAACGGCGCAGAACTCGCTGCGGAGGAAGCCCGTGGGCCCGCTGATTCGACGCAGTCCACTTCGTTCGCACTGCTGGTCAGTTGCATTGGGCGACTCATGACGCTTGGGCAGCGCGCTGAAGAAGAAGTCGATGCTGTCGGCGCGATCCTGGGCTCGCAATGCCTGCTCACAGGTTTTTATTCCAACGGCGAGATCAGCGCCCGCAGCTCGACGCCCGAGCAGCAACTTCACAATCAGACGATGACGGTGACGCGGTTTCGCGAGGCCGCATGAAATGCACCGCGTACTGAAGCGCCAGCTACGCCGTGCGCTCAAGCTGGCGTCTAACGATGCGGTAGACACGTTCATCGCGAGTCTACGTGGTCAAGCTGCCAGTCCAGTGCGCGATGGGTTGTTGGGTCTGATCGAATCAGTTGAAGTAAGTTACTCCGAGCTGGAACGCGATCTGATGCTTCGGACCCGCAGCCTGGCCATCAGCTCCGGTGAGCTGTTCGAGCTCAACCAGCGTTTGCGTGGTGAAGTGGCGCAGCAGCGCCAGGCGCAGCGGGCTCTGCTCGACGCAGCCACGCAGATGGCCGCATCGGCCAATATTCCGATGCCAGACGCGAAAGACGCGGGATTGCAGTCGCTCGCGCATTTTCTGGCCTCCCTCGTACAGCAACGGCAGTCTGCACTCAGTGCCCAGTCTGAAAATCTGCGATTGCTCGAGACAGTGCTCGAGGCCATTCCTTTGCCAATCGTGATCCGCGACGGTGATTTGCGTATTCGGCGAGCCAATGCAGCGTTCGAAAAGATGCTGCAGGTCGATCGATCCGAAATGATCGGCCACCGCTTGGCACGCGCCTATGAACGCTACTTTTCAGGTCAATCGCTCAAGCAATCTGACGAGATTGTTATGCAGCAGGTCGAATCGCTGCATTATGAATCTACGGTCACAAGCCGCAATGGCGACGTCTATGACGTGATCGTCGCCAAAGCGCCTGTGACCCATCCAAGTGGCCGATCCGAAGGCATCGTTTCGGTACTCACGGATATTTCGGAACAGAAGCGAGTTGCCGCGGAACTAAATCGTCAACGGCTCGCGGCGGAAGCGGCCACTCGGGCCAAATCCCGTTTCCTGGCTAACATGAGTCACGAACTGCGTACGCCTCTCAATGGCGTCGTCGGCATGGCGTCGCTGCTCGAAACCACGATGCTCGATGCCTCGCAACAGCATTTCGTCAGAACGCTGAAGACGTCCGCTGAAGCGCTCATTACGATCATCAACGACATTCTGGATTTGTCGAAGATTGAAGCGGGCAAGTTGGAACTGGTAACAGCGACAGTGGATCTCGCCAATGAATTGACGCAGGTTGTATCGTTGTTCAGTGCGCGCGCTGCGGGCAAGGGCATTGACTTGACCGCACACATCGCCGTTGGTACGCCGCGCAAGTTCGCTGGCGACGCAGTGCGATTGCGCCAGATACTGAGCAATTTGGTCAGCAATGCGGTGAAGTTTACCGCGCAGGGCGAAGTGCTGGTCGGCGCGCGAGTGATCAGAGATGAGTCCGGCGCGGAGTGGCTCGCGATCGATGTATCCGACACCGGTATAGGTATCGCCGATGAAACCCGGCAGCACATTTTCGACGCCTTCGTCCAGGCTGACGACAGCGTGACGCGTCGGTTTGGCGGTACTGGGCTGGGTCTCACCATCTGTCGCGAGCTGATCGCCTTGATGCGCGGTTCGTTGACGGTCGAAAGTGTTGCTGGCCAGGGCAGTTGTTTCAGTTGCCGTCTGCCCCTGGTGGCCCTCGAAGCCGTACAGCCGCCCGAGCCTCTGGTTTCGACGGCCGGCCATGGTTTGCTGTTAGTTTCGCCTAACAAGTTTGGGTCTGCTGCCATTGCCGAGACCGCAGCCGTCATGGCTGAGACAGTCTGGACGGTCGGCAATATGGATGATGCGTTGCTGTGCGCCGAGAATTTGTCTGAGTCAGTCGTAAGGCTGACGGTCGTCGTTGACGCCTGCAAAGCCTTAGTGGTCGACGCAAGACAGCTGTCGGCACTCCGGCTGCTCGCCGGGTCCAGACCCGTCCAGGTTGTCCTGCTGGCCCCGCAGCTGGTCGCCGGACCAATGCCAGGCGGCATCGATCGCCTGGTTCCCAAACCGATTTGCAGTTTCAGGTTGTTCCAGGAGGAATCAGACGCCGCCGACCTACCAAGCGCGTCGGCCCACGGCAAGGCCGATGGCGCAGTCTTGCTTCGCGGGCGTGTTCTGGTGGTCGAGGACAACCTGGTGAACCAGGAACTGGTCGTCGCGATGCTGCAAGTGCTGGGGCTCAAAGCCATCGTGGCGGCTGACGGCGAGGCTGGGGTTCAGGCCTATCGGAGCAATCCAGATGTTGGCCTGATCCTGATGGATTGCCAGATGCCGCTGATGGATGGTTTTGCGGCCACTCGGGCGATCCGCGATGAGTTCCCGACCGCTGCCGTGCCCATCATTGCATTGACCGGCAACGCCATGCAGGGAGATCGTGAGACCTGTATCGCCGCAGGCATGGACGATTACCTGTCAAAGCCCTTTGACCTTGCGGCACTACGCAGCAAAGTGCAACAATGGTATCGGCAGGACCTAACAAATGTCTCCCGGAGGTCGGCCTGAGAATTATCGCAAACAGGAAGTTCAGTGCAAGCCGTCGAATCCACAAATCAGCCGCTGGCTTGTTTCACTGAAGTAGCATCAGTTGTCGGTGCTCTGCTGATCGGTGTGCGCGACAACAGGGTGGATTTTCTGGAATTTGTCGAAGCGGATCGGGACGTACAACTCAAGCGATTAAAAGCAACACTCGGCGCTGACGTGTTGCCCGGTGAATGTGACCTGTTAGCTTCTGCGCGTCAGCAAATGACCGAATATTTTGCCGGCACGCGGCAGCGTTTTGATCTGCCGCTCAGCTTCAACGGCACTCCATTTCAGAACCGGGTGTGGCAGGCGCTCATTAAAATTCCCTATGGTGAAACCTGTTCCTATGGCGATATCGCCCGCCAGGTTGGACAGCCACAGGCCATGCGGGCTGTCGGCGCCGCCAACGGCCGAAATCACATACCGATCATCATTCCGTGCCATCGTGTGGTGAATTCCAACGGCAGCCTGGGCGGTTTCAGCGCGGGTCTGTGGCGCAAGCAGAAACTACTGGAACTGGAAGCGCGGACAACAGCGTTGATATAGTGCCGGTCGAGCCGCCTGCAAGTTAGAGTTCGACGATGTCCACGCCCTTACGCCATGATCCGCCGGCCGTTGTTACCGACGACGCCGCCCGGCAACGAATCGCCTACACCACTTGTTACATGTGCGCCTGCCGTTGCGGCATCAAGGTGACACTCGAAGGCGACAAGATACGGTTCATACAAGGCAATCAGGATCATCCGGTCAACCGTGGCGTGCTGTGCGCGAAGGGTAGCGCCGGCATCATGAAGCAGAATTCGCCGGCGAAACTCCGTCAGCCACTGCTGCGTCGGCCTGGAACCGCACGCGGCGCAGGACTTTTCGATCCCATCAGTTGGGATCAGGCTTTGCACCTGCTAACAGAACGCTTGCGGAAAATCCGGGCCACAGATCCCCGCAAGCTGGCTTTCTTTACTGGACGGGATCAGATGCAGGCGCTATCGAGCCTGTGGGCGCAGCAATTTGGCACGCCCAACTGGGCTGCGCACGGGGGCTTCTGCTCAGTCAATATGGCGGCGGCGGGTCTATACACCATTGGATATTCTTTTTGGGAGTTTGGCGCGCCCGACTGGGATCGGGCCCGGTACTTTTTGATGTGGGGTGTGGCTGAAGACCATTCGAGCAACCCCATTAAAATTGGTCTCGACAAACTAAAATCGCGCGGCGCGAAGTTCGTCTCGGTGAATCCTGTGCGCACCGGTTATTCGGCGATTGCAGATGAGTGGGTGCCGATCCGACCGGGGACCGATGGTTTGTTAGCTCTGGCCATGGTGCACGTACTGTTGCGTCGCGAGCTGTTCGATGCCGAGTTCCTGGTACAACAGACGAATGCCTGCTGTCTGGTGGTTGATCGGCCAGGTATGTCGGACCACGGCTTGTTGTTGCGGGATCCTGACGGGCAATTGCTGGTGCTGGACCAACGCGATGGTGTTGCGAAGTCGATTGCGGCGGATGTGCAGCCAGCACTATTCGGCGATTTCAGCATCGGCGACCAACGCTGCAGAACCGTGATGTCGCTGATCGTTGAACGCTACGGCGCCGACGAGTATTCCCCCGCCGCGGTCGCTGAACGTTGCGGCGTGTCTGCTGACACCATTGAACGACTGGCGCTCGAAATGGCTACTGTGGCGTTCGAGCAGGTCATCGAACTGCCAATTGCCTGGACAGATGTCTATGGCCGCAAGCACGACACGGTTCGCGGGCGGCCGGTGGCAATGTTTGCCATGCGCGGCATATCGGCGCACTCCAATGGCTTTCAGACCTGCCGCGCGCTGCATCTGCTGCAGATGCTGTTAGGTGCTTTGGAAGGGCCGGGCAATTTCCGCGCCAAGGCGCCATTTCCACGGCAGATTCCCTGGCCGACTCTGCCTGCGAACGATGCGGCCGTACTTGGCAAGCCAAATACACCTTTGGAGCGCGCGCCGCTCGGCTATCCGACCGGTCCGCAGGATTTGGCAATCGATGCGCACGGCAAGCCGCTGCGAATCGACCATGCGTTTTCCTGGTCGGCGCCTCTGGCGGTACATGGCGCGATGCACAGCGTAATTCACAATGCCGTGCAAGCGAATCCTTACGCTATCGATACCTTGCTGCTGTTCATGGCTAACATGGCCTGGAACTCGTCCATGAACACCGCGCAGACCCAGGACATGCTCACCGCGCAACATGCCGATGGCAGTTACAAGATTCCATTTATCACCGTGGTCGATGCATTTGATTCTGAAACGGTGCGATTTGCCGACCTGGTGCTGCCAGATACGACGTATCTGGAGCGCTTCGACGCAATCTCGCTGTTAGATCGGCCGATCTCGGAGCCCGACATGGCGGCCGATGCTATTCGGCACCCGATCATCAAACCCGATCGGGACGTGCGACCCTGGCAGGATGTACTGGTGGATCTTGCAGCCAGGCTGGAATTTCCGGCTTTCGTCGACCAGGCTGGTCAACCGCTATTTCAGAGTTATGAGGATTTCATCAGTCGTTATGAACGCAGTCCCGGGATCGGATTTCTCGCCGGTTGGCGCGGCACGTCGGGCGAGAAATCGCTGGTCGGCGAACCTAACAACCGCCAATGGCAGTCTTATATCGACCACGGCGGCTTTTTTCAGCATCATTGGCCTGAGTCACAGCAGTATCACCGTCACATCAATCGCGACTATCTGACAGCCGCCAAGGCGGCGGGATTCATCTCGACGGTTGAACCGATAGTCATGCAGATCTACTCGGAACCACTGCAGAAGTTTCGTCTCGCGGGCATGGGACTTGCCACGGGACCTATGCCTGCCAATGAGGATGAAAAGCAGCGCTTGCGCGACTACTTCGATCCACTGCCAATCTGGTACCCGCCTTTCGCAGACCAGCAAGCGGCGAGTGACAAATATCCGTTCCATGCCATCACACAGCGACCGATGATGATGTATCACTCCTGGGACGGCCAGAATGCTTGGCTGCGGCAGATCATCGCGCAGAACTTTCTCTACATGAATGCCGATCGTGCCCGGCAAATGGGACTGCATGATGACGACTGGGTCTGGGTTGAATCGCACAATGGCCGTATTCGCTGCCAGCTACGCACAATGACGGGTTGTGAGCAAAATACGGTTTGGACTTGGAATGCAGTGGGCAAAATGGCAGGCGCCTGGGGGCTGGATCGCGAATCGAAAGAAATAACACACGGGTTTTTGCTCAATCACCTGATCAGCCAGAGTCTGCCAGAAGGTGCTAACAAATTCGCCAATGCGGATCCTGTTACCGGTCAGGCCGCCTGGTACGACCTTAAAGTCCGCATCACCAAGGCGGCGCCCGGTGAAACTGGCGTCTGGCCCAAGCTGGAGTTCCGCTCATGAAACTCGGATTGGCGATCGATCTTGATACCTGCGTCGGCTGCCACGCCTGCGCGGTGGCCTGCAAGGAATGGAATGGCGCGTCACTGATGGCGGGTGGTTCGCCAGACTATGACCCACAGGGCGCCGCGCCATCGGGAGTCTGGTTTAATCGCGTGCGGCACTTCGAACTGGTTGACGATCAGGCTAACAATTGCGGCGCGTCTACTCGAACCGTCAATGTGCCGATGTCCTGCATGCATTGCGAGGACGCTGATTGCGTGACAGTCTGTCCGACCGGCGCATCCTACAAGCGCGCTTCCGACGGCATTGTGTTGGTGGATCCGGACCGCTGCATCGGTTGCAACTATTGTTCATGGGCCTGTCCTTACGGCGCGCGCGAACTCGATGAGAACGCGGGCGTCATGCGCAAGTGCACCTTGTGTGTCGATCGCATCTACGATCAGGCGCTGCCCGAAGCGGAGCGTCAGCCGGCCTGTGTGTTAGCTTGTCCAACCCACGCGCGGCATTTTGGCGATTTTGACGATCCCGACTCCAAGGTCTCACGCCTCAGCGCCGAGCGCGGCGGTGTCGGTCTGATGGACTCGCTGGGCTATAAGCCCGTGAATCGTTATCTGCCGCTGCGCGTGGCGCCCAAGATCGATGTCGCGTTGGCAGCAGCGAAACCGGTCCGCGAGCGAGTGCGCAGCTGGATCAACAAGCTGATTCCGATCTGAATGAAGCCGGCTTTGTCAGTAATCCTGTTTACGGTGGCGAGTGGCGCTGGACTCGGGCTATTGATCTGGCTGGCGTTGATGATAGTCATCGCCGCGCCGCTGGATTCGCGTGCTTTCACACGCGCGCTGATGATTGCCGCTGCGCTGATTACTGTCGGCTTGTTGTCCTCGACTTTGCACCTGGCGAATCCACGCAATGCCTGGCAATCGTTTCGTCGGTTCGGCAGCTCGTGGCTGTCGCGTGAAGCCGTATTTGCCGTTCTGCTCTATCCGGTCGCGTTGGCGATGGCTTGGTCCGTGCCGCGCGGCGGCTGGCTGGCCTTGTTGCTGTCGTCAGCCGTTATCTTGTTAGCCGCTGCCATATTGTTGTCGACAGCGATGATCTACGCCTGCCTGAAAACAGTGCCGCACTGGAACAATTGGCATACCCGCAACGGTCTGCCATTGTTCGGGCTGATGTCTGGCGGCTTGCTGGTGCTGGCCTGTTGGCCGATGCTGCTCATCGAGCGCCCGGTAAGGATCATCGTCATCGCGTTGTTGATTGCCGGCCTGGCACTTAAGTACAGCTATTACCTGTCCTATCGTCGCATGGGCGACAGTGCTCCCAGTGCCAATGAGGCGCTGAAGCTCGGCATCGATGCGCAAACCGGCCAGATCAATGCGCGCGTCCGATTGTTGGATGTCGGCCATGCGCACGGCACATTTCTGACCCGGGAATTTGGCTACGAAGTTCCACGCACGCGCGTGCTCTGGCTACGATTGATGGCGCTGAGTCTTGGTTTCGTGCTGCCCATCGTGGTGCTGTTGTGGTGGCCAGGACTACCGCTGCTGGCGCTGATCAGCTGTATTTCGGGTTTGTTGGTCGAACGTTGGTTGTTTTTCGCCGAGGCGCGGCATGTCGTGCGGCGTTACCACGGACAAAGTATGCATTGAGCCTGGTATTGCCTACCTGGCTCATGGCTAACGCCCTGGAAATTGCGCAATTCCTGAAAGCGACTCGCGCTGGCCGACATTCGCGCGTGCAACGACCGCACCGTCGGACAAGCGAACCTTGGCCACTTCACCGCTCCAGAAATTGCCAGCGAACACGAACTCGTTGTCGATGCTGGCATTGACAGCGGCCCAGCCAAGCCCCTCAAGTTTGTAATTCCGCAAGACCTTGCCGCTGTCTGGGTCCAGTAAAATGAAACCGACTGCATTCGATATCACCAGACGCCCGTCGGGTAATGCATTCATGACCAGTACCATGGGCATGGTGGGGTCCTGGTTGAACACCACAAGATCAGGCATCTGCCGGTTGTTAGCAAGATCATATTGTTTGACTGTACTGCCTGTCTCGGACACATAGATCAGGCGCTGACCGTTGTCTTTCAGGACCGTGCTGGTTGTGCCGAGAAAACCAAACATGCCGCCCTGGGTGGCGGTCGAGAGTTCGCGCAACATGTCACCCTGGCGGGTGTACTGGAACACATGCCCATCGCCAATGACATCCCGTCCGGCTAACAACTTGAATTTTGTGGTTACAGACGGATGCCCGGTCGCTTTGCCGACCATGTGTTCGCCGAAGTAGAGCGTGCCATCGGGCGCGAACGTGACGCTGGATAGTTTGCGTTCGGACCACAGTTTGTAGGGTCGTTGCCGCGCGTCGGGCGTTACCTCGACGACAGCTGGTGTCAATTGCGACATGGCCCACAAGGTTTTGTCTGGTCCAAAAGTCAGTCCACCCACTTTGTGGCCGGTACCTGTCAGCCAGAGTTCGCCCTTGAAATTGAGATCCGCATCGTATTGCAGCAGTCGACCTGCGCCCGCGTGGTCATCGCCAGGATTGTTCATGACAGTGGCTGCGACGAACACATCGCCACGGACGAAGGGGGTTGCGGTATTGATCCGCGGCGCCGCCGCATCTTCTGACGGACCGACCACTATGGGCAGGCGACGCAGGCGCGGCAGCCGCCCCACTTGTGTCGACAATTCCCAAACGGAACTGTCCCAGCGCGCACTCAACGCGGGACTGAACTGCAGCTCACCGGGTTTCAGGGCAAATGCTGCATGCAAAGTTCCGTTAGCGTTGTCGCCCACGAGTCCACCCCCATTGGTTTCTGCAGTGACTTTACCCGTGGCAAAAGAGCTAACAACGGCACCCACATTGCGCCCCACCAGTGCGCCGGCGGCATTTACCGCTCGCACTGTGCCAAGCGCGCGCGCGTCGCGAATCAGGCTTTGCGAGTTGTAGCCAACGAGGCCACCTGCATTGGTGGCCGTCGCAATGACATCGACCCGCGCCGCGACTTCCGCCAGCAATGCATCGGTATTCACGCCCACAGCGCCACCGACATTGTCACTGCCGTTCACGCTACCGGACACCCGACTGCGTTCCACAGTGCCAAAAGTCGACAACCCTACCAGGCCACCCACGCCCTTGCCGGTAGCGCGAACTCGCACTTCGGCGGTGCTGTCGCTCACGACTCCATTCATGTCGCCCACCAGGCCACCGACCGCTGCAATCGCAATGACCTCCGTTTGCGCTCGAACGCGATCAATCCGACCGGCGTTGCCGCCAGTGACGCCACCGATTGCGACGCGGCCTTCAACACGACCTGAAACCAGACAGTCGACAATACGGCCGAAATTGGCGCCCACCAGCAGACCGGCGCCGTTGGCGCCAGTGACTTGCGCATCGATCAGTTGAACACCGCTGACGATGCCGCTGCGCGCGAGTGTCCCGAACATGCCCACACCGCCAGCCTCCGGCTTGAATATGCGCATGCCGCGAATTCTGTGGCCATTGCCATCGAAATGGCCCGTGTAGCCATACTTGTCGCGCGAGATCATGCAATTGTTAGCTCTGCCACAATTACCGATCGGCTGTAAATCCGTGACTCCGGTCAGATCAATGTCCGCCACCAGTTCGTAGTTGCGCTGCCAACGCGGATTGACGTCGGCATCCAGGTTGGCAGGATCAGGTTGCGCGATTGCTTTCAGTTGGGCGGCATTGCAAATGCCAACATAGCCGTCGTTGTCCGCATCGACTGCGAAACCGCCGGGCAGTCCGCCGGTTGCTGCTGCGCAGGCTCGTCGTTCTTTGGCGTCGCCGGAAGTTTTGTTGTTGCGGTTTTGAACTGGCGACAACATGCGTGCTGTTTCGGCGGCAGCCATCGCAGCCGCGAGCGCTCCAGGCGGCGCGACTGCCTGTGGAGCGGTCCCGGTACTGGCTGGTGCAGCGGCCACGGTCTGGCCCGCAGGTTTTTGCGCTGCGAAAAACGCCGCAAGATCTTCGATGTCGCTGCGCGACAGCGTCCGAATGGCGCCACCCATGATCGAGTCCTGGCGCGTGCCAGACAGGTAGGCCAGCATCGCCGACACCAAATAGTCGTACTGCTGACCGGCAATAATCGGAAACGCCGCTGACGGGCTGACACCTGTTTCGCCGTGGCAGGGCACGCAGGTTTCTGACAGTCCACGACCGCGTGCCACATTGCCGCGGGCGGCGGCAGCGGGCGGCGGCGCTTGGCCAGCCGCTTTTTCAGCCATGCCAGCGGATAGCGCTGCGAAATCCGCAGTTACGCCGAATTTCAGTTCGCGATCGCTATAAATGCCGACAGTCTTGCCAATATATTTACGGCCGTCTACCTGTTCGAGGACGAACTCGGCAAAGTCTGCATAAGTGATCATGCGACCCTTCGGCGACTCCTGATTCACTGCGAACTGCAGATCACGGCGCGCGGGTTGTTCGATAATAAACCCCGGCCGGAAGATGACGTACTCCAGACCGCTGGCGCGGACCAGATCTTCCATGGCCTTCATGTCAGCGTAGAGCAATCGCGAATTCCATAACCACATCACACTGGGATCGTTGGCTAGCGGTTTGTCGCGCGGAATCTTGCTCTGATTTTCCACACCCAGAGAACTTGCGACCAACAAACGACGATTGCCCTTTTTCTTCATCGCCGCAATGATGTTAGCCGTGCCCTTGGTGAATAGATCCATGCTGGTCACTTCTCGCGTAGGGTCAACGCGTGGTCCCACCATGGAAATCACCGTTTCATCGCCATCCAGCGCTGCGGCCATGGAATTTGCGTCGTAGACATCGCCCTGCAGAATCCGCAATCGCTCATGACGCAGTTCAATCTGCGTGGGGTTGCGCGCCACTCCTGTCACCTGGTAACCGGCCGCGAGGGCCTGCCAGATTAGCTCCTGTGACGACTTCGCTGTAGCGCCGATCACGACCAATTTCTTGGCGGGGGCCGCCGCCTGGGCTGGGCCGGCCGGCAGGATCGTTACGCTGGCAATGGAGGCGAGCAGTGCCGCCAGTAACAGAGGAAATGGACGCATGAATCACTCCTGGCTGAGAATGGCCACTCGGCTCGCGCATACTCGTCCGCACATTTGGGAGCAAATCATGACACAGAGCAAGAATAGGAAGGATCGGAGTCCACTGGGTGCGCTGGCACTGTTGCTGGGGTTCGCATGTGCCGCTACCGCGTGGTCCGCAAACGCCGTACGAGCGCAGGTGGTTCGGGATACCAGTCGCTATACGCGAATTCCCAAAAACGTCATCCAGATGATCGAAAGGGGCGAGGCGGCATTTCTGGCCCGCGATGCCACCGCACTCGGGCCCACGCTGGCACAGGATTATTCCTGGTGGATCGTTGGCGAACAAGGGCCTAACAAAGCCATCCAGGGTCGCGACGCCACGGTCGCCATGTTGTCCGGATTCTTCAAGAATGCGCAGTGGTTTGAATCCAAGGTGTATCGACTCGGCATGGTCGGCAATTTGCTGATCCAGGTGGAAGTCGACAAGGTCGGATCGCCTAACGGTCCGGTCGAAAAAACCTCACTGGAGATCTATGAATTCAAGGACGGCTTACGATGGCGTGAGTGGCGGTTCACTCCCGCCACAGAGTAATCGCTACTCTTTGCCAGCATCTTTCATGTGCCAGAACCGCGTGCGGCCCGGGTCGTAGGCGTGGTAAACCTTGTTCACGGCCGCAGGATCATCCAGTGCGCGGACTACGAGTGAGGCGAGGTCGCTGCGACCCATCCAACTAAACGCGCGCACGTCTTCGGTCAGAAAGGCATTGCCTGGCGGCAAATTGCTCTTCAGCAAGCCGCCTGGTCGAATAATGGTGTAGTCGAGACCGCTGCCGCGCAAGTAGTCTTCCGCCTGGGTCTTCAGCGCAATGATTTCCTTGAGGAAGCGCCCGGCGATCCACGGTTCCACGCCCTTCGAATCGCCGGAACCAACCGTCGTGACCAGCAGCACTCTTTGCACGCCAGCCGCTTTGGCGGCATCAAAAATATTCTTGTTGCCTTCGAAATCCGGTCGCGGCCTATCTTTGCCCGTCGTGCCCAGAGTAGAGATAACGGCGGCGTACTTCGCTGCTGCAAAAGCCGCTTTCAGCTCGGCAGCATTCATCGCGTTGCCGCGCACGATGACGGCGCCCAACTTCTCTACCTCCGTGGTGTTCGAGGTGGCACGCGCCAGCACGGTCACATCATCGCCTCGTTGGCGGAGAAGTTTGACGATGTCGAATCCGGTTCCTCGAGTACCGCCAACCACCAGCACAGGGCCTGGCAAATTGCCGTGCGGTGCGAGTGGGGCGATCGCGGCCGGCAACCGTTCCGAGTCAATCCCGCTGACGAACAAGCCGACGATCAGCGCCAGCAGCGCACCGAGAAATAGACGTGTTTTGGTAATTGTCATGGCTGCAGTATCGTTGTTTGTGTCCACAGATGAGAAGCACCAACCGGATAGAATGACCGTACGGCGGGGAAAGTTGGTGGAACCTATGGCAATCAAAGATCCGGTCATCATTGCGGGAGCCGGCCCGGTGGGCTGCACAGCGGCCATCAGGCTCGCCAAAGCGGGTATTCCCGTGGTGTTGCTTGAGTCCAACGCGGAATTGCCCATAACTTTGCGTGCCTCGACCTGGCATCCACCGACCTTGGACATGATGGCTGAGCTGGGTCTGGCAAAGCCACTGCACGACCAGGGGCTCGTCTGCCGCTATTACCAGCACCGCGATCGGCGCACCGGCGATATTGCTGAATTCGATATGGAGTTGCTGCGCGGCGTAACGAGCCATCCTTACCGACTGCAGGTCGAGCAGTGGCGCTATACCCAACTCGTCTGGAAAGAGCTAACCAACAATTATCCTAACGCCCAATGCTTGTTCGATCACGCGGTGAAGGGCATACACCAAACCGGTGATGGCGTCGACCTGCTGGTCTGGGCAAACGGCGAAGAAAAACTTATTCACGGTTCGTTTGCGATTGCCGCTGACGGCGCAGACAGCGCGCTGCGCAAAGCTGTGGCGATTACTTATGAAGGCTTTACTTGGCCGGAAAAATTCCTGGTCGCTTCGACTTCTTTTCCGTTGGAAAGCAAATTCGAGCGCCTTTCCTCGGTCAATTACATTTCTGACCCCGAGGAGTGGATCGTACTGCTGCGCACGCCAACACTGTGGCGCGTGCTGATACCAACCGCACCGGGCATGTCTGATGAAGAAGTGTTGTCGGATAAATTTATCCAGGACCGATTGCACCGCATGGCACCGCATGACGGAGATTTTCCGGTCTCGCATCGCACTTTGTATCGCGTGCACCAGCGCGTGGCACGCACCTACCGCCGCGGCCGCGTGCTGCTTGCCGGTGACGCCGCGCACATCAATAATCCGTTAGGCGGCATGGGCATGAATGGCGGCATTCATGATGCCTGGAATCTGGCCGATAAGCTGATCCGAATTAACGACGGCGGCGAGCCCGGCGATTTGCTGGATCTTTATGATCGGCAGCGCCGTGAGATCTGCATGCGTCACGTGCAGGAGCAGACGATTCAGAACAAACAGCAGATGGAAGAGAAAGATCCAGAGCGCCAGTCCAAGCGCCAAAAAGAACTTATGGCCATCGCCGCCGATCCGGTCAAGGCGCGCGCGTTCCTGATGAAATCCTCGATGATTCTGTCGTTACAGCAGGAAGCCGAAATCAGCTGAAATATGCTGCAAAACTGTGCGCCAGCTCACAAGTCGCCAGAGTCCGCAGCGTTAGAGTGTCCGGCAGGTTCAACATAACCGGAGCGGCGCATGGCGCGATACAACAAAACCGCTTTCCGGGGCAAAGCCCTGGTGATCGACGGCAACGAATACCTCGGCTGCAAATTCGAAAACTGCACCATTGTTTTTTGTGGGGCCGCACCGGTAGTGCTCGACGCCTGCACTTTCGAAGCTTGCCAATGGTCCTTTGATGGCCCCGCCGCGCGCACAGCACAATTTATGGCAGCTCTGTACCAGATGGGCGGCAGCGCGCAGATGCTGATACAGCGCACCTTGCAGATTCCCGCTTCAGCGCAGACGCCCGTCGCGGGTGCCGACGCCCCGATCGTCAGGACCGCCGATCAGGCCAATTGAGCGCCGACGTTACCTGGGCAGAGCTTCCCTAGCTCTAGTGCCCGTCAAATGCGACCAGGCTACGCACGTCAAGACCCATCGACCCAAGTTTCGCGCTCCCCGCCAGCGCTGGTAAATCAATGACAAACGAGGCGCCTGTAACCACCGCGCCGAGGTCGCGCAGCAGACTGAGTGCCGCCATTGCAGTGCCGCCGGTCGCGATCAGATCGTCGATCAACAGGACGCGATCGCCGGTGGTTACCGCGTCGCGATGTATTTCCAGATGATCGACACCATATTCCAGC
Organism: Gammaproteobacteria bacterium; assembly: GCA_043769085.1. Classification (GTDB taxonomy): domain Bacteria; phylum Pseudomonadota; class Gammaproteobacteria; order Steroidobacterales; family Steroidobacteraceae; genus UBA964. Next base: position 2,438 of record JAYVJR010000003.1, on the reverse strand, counting down.
GAATAGGCGACGCTGACCGTGGCGTGCGGCAGTTTGCCTTTCTTGCGCACTGGTATGAAGGCAGCGCCTAACAAATAGGCTACGGCGCCACCCAGAATGAAGCCGCGTGCTTCGATGCCGGCTACACGGTTGATGCCCGCATTGCTCCAGGGGCTGGCCAGGGCTTCGACGGCGAGATGCAACGCCTGCGCATTACCTAACAAAGTTGTGATGTCGCGAAACTGAATTCCCGGTTTTGGGTAATCTGGAATAGTCCGAATAGCGCCCAGCAGCGTGTCGTGTTGTTCCGGTGTCACGGTTTTGGTGCCGCTGCCTGCAGGAATTGACGAAAGGCTGGAGAATCGCGCAACAACTCACGCGCCGTGCCACGCAGCTGGTCCACCGCAGCGCGCGGCAGTGCAAACGACGTCGGCATTAGACGCAACGCACGTCGCGTATCCGCATCGCGCACGCTTTCAAAATTGACTTCGACCAGATGCAGTTTCACCTCGTTGCAGGCGACTTCTTTGTTAGCAGTCGAATCCTCACGACAGCGGGCCGCACGCAGATCACGGCCCCAGTTGGCGAAGCTGCTGCGCAGCAGTTCGATGGTTTCAAAGTTGTAGCGATTAATTTGCACGGTGGTAGCGGCGTCCACGACTTGTGCCGCACTGGGGCCGCCCTCCAGTTTGTCCCAGGACTCATTCAGACCGGTTTGCGCATTGACGACGACAAACAGGATGTGATCGGTGTCCCCCAGTTTCTGCCGCTCGATTGCCTGTTGAATGCCACCCGCGAAAATCACTTCATCAAGAACCGCTCGCAGTCCGAGGTTGTCACTGAGGCCGCCGTCGACCAGGTGAATGTATGGTCGTTCCGACGACGCGAGATAGGAGGAAATGAGTTCTGCGCGCTGGCTGCGCCGGGAATTACCCGACGGTCCGGACATATCAGTCTTGACCCAGTCGGGTGTTTCATAGCCGCATTGGCCGGCGTAGTTTCGAAAGCTGACTGGTGAGAACAGCACCGGGACTGCTGCCGAAGCAACTGCGGCGCGAGCCAGCCGCACCTTCCCAAGGTCCGAGCAGATCAGTGCGAACTGATCGGCAATAAAAGAAAATGGCGCGCCTCGCGTTAGATCGGTGGCATTGATGATGACACCTGCACCGCGTTTGCGAACCAGATCAGCGAAAGTGGCCTTGTCGAACACCTCACGATCGAACCAGTCGGCGACCAGATCGCTGCGAGCGAAAGTGTCGGACCAGAGGCTGCCCCAATTGCGGGGTGCAAAGACCGCACGCCGCAGAGCTTTTTGCACGTCCCGATACAAAAACCTGGGAGCGAAACTCTGCAGCGTTTCCTGGCCATGCAGCCCGAAATAGGCCGCAATAAAGCTGCCACCCGACACACCGGACACAACGTCGACTTCGTTGAGGAGACTACGCTCGCGTCCGTCGACAACGATGCGATGAGCTGCCAGTTCTTCGAGCACTCCATAGCCAAATGCGGCTGCCCGAGTGCCACCCCCTGAAAAGGAGACGACTACAAACAGGCGATCGGAACTGCCCCGCGGTCGAAGTGTCCGTGCGCGCTCATTTCGTTCAGCTGAGTAGTTCTGCAGTGGCGGGTTTATCGGGTAATGGAGGCTGGAACAAGCGCTCAGAAATATCGTGGCACAGGCGATGTAAAGTGATTGAAGTCTTGGCATGGCATCATTGACGCCGACTGTCCGGGGGTACGTCAAGTGTTTAGAAAAAGGATGTTCTCAGCATTGCTGTCTTGCGCATTTGTGCTGACAGGTTGCGCGGGCTACGCGCCTACCCAGGGCGTTCCCGCCCGCGTGGCCGAAGGCCGTCTGCGCCTGGCAACCTGGAATGTCGAATACCTGATCGAACCCACAACCTTTGCCGCTTTGCGCGGCAGCTGTGTAGCCAGTGGCGGCAGGGTGCCGGGCGATCAGCGCAGTATTCCCTGTGGCATCGTGCCCCGGCTGGATCGCAAACCTGACGATTTCGCCGCCCTGGCTCGGTACGCGCAACAGCTGGATGCAGACGTGTTAGCTCTGGAAGAGGTCGACGGTCCTGGTGCTGCCAACCTGTTTCTAACGGGCTACGATTATTGCTTCACGACGCGGGCGAATGTGCAGAAGAACGGCATCGCGATCCGGCGCGGTATCCCTTTGCGTTGTGAACCGGAGTATGTGCCGCTGTCGCTCGACGACCGGGTCCGACGCGGCGTTGTGGTCACTCTTTTTCCGGGCACGCGCCGGGAGATAACGCTGATGGCGGTGCATCTGAAATCGGGCTGCCCGGTGGGGCCCATGACTGGCGGCAGTGATCCGGACTGCGCTGTTCTCGCGCGCCAACTGCCGATTCTCGAGCAATGGATCGATGCGCAGGCCCGCGCGGGTCGCCGCTTCGGTTTGTTAGGTGATTTCAACCGGCGTATTTCCCTCGAGA
>JAYVJR010000002.1:0-7868 GCA_043769085.1 Gammaproteobacteria bacterium | reverse complement strand
CTGTCAGCAGAGTCTACTGAGCTCGCTACGTCTGTCGCATCGCCCCACGCGCTGTGGATGCGCATCAAAGAGCACAAGGTCGTGCAGTGGACGTTAGCTTACGCCGCGCTGGCGTACACCTTGCTCCACGGCGCGGAAATGTTGGGCTCTTCTTTGGGTTGGTCGCACGGTCTGATTCGATTCTTTACCATTGTCTTGCTTCTCGGCGCACCGATAGTCGCAACCATCGCCTGGTACCACGGCCATCGGGGTCAACAAAAGGTGTCTGCCTCGGAGTTCATGATCATTGCACTCTTGTTAGCTCTGGGCGGCGCGTTCCTGTGGCGCGACACGCAGTCGCGCGCGCATGCGAGCGGCGAGGCGACGACCGAAGAACGGGCGCGCGCGCGCCCGCGAACGGCAAGTTCTTGCGACGGAGTCCGCGCTGGCACGCGCCCGCCTCGATGCGCTGCGATCGCAGTTGAATCCGCATTTTCTTTTTAATGCGCTCAACGGTATCGCCACGCTCATACATTCGGACCCCAAGGCGGCCGATGAGATGTTGGGCAATCTCAGCCATATGCTGCGCGCCGCGCTCGATACCAGCGACGAGTTGCAAATCAGCTTACAGCGTGAGCTCGGGCTACTCGATCACTATCTGGCCATTGAGCAACAACGTCTCGGACCACGTCTGCGAGTCGAACGCGAATTCGATGCCGACAGCCTGCGCGGGCTGATCCCGCAATATTATTGCAACCGCTGGTTGAAAACGCCGTGAAACACGGCATCGAAACCAACGGCAATCCCGGTTGGATTCGGCTGCAAGGTCAGCGCCACGACGCCGAATTGCGACTGGCGATCATCGACAGCGGCTCCGCGCTCGGTGCCGTTGCTGCAACCGCCCAAGGTAGAGGCATCGGCCTCGCCAATACGCGCGCACGTCTTGAACAATTGTTCGGCAAGACCTACAGCTTCTCGACTGGCTATGAAGGCCCTAATTTCGCTGTGCGACTCACGATTCCGTATCAAGAGAGCTGACATTATGATCCGTGCACTGGTTGTCGATGATGAAGAATTGGCGCGTGAACGCGTGCGGCAACTCGCCAGCAACATTTCAGACCTGGAATGAGTGGGCGCCTGTTGCGACGGAGAATCGGCTATACGCATGGTTCGTGCAGAGCGCCCAGACCTGTTGTTTCTGGATGTGCAAATGCTGGAACTCGATGGTTTTCAGGTTCTGGAGCGTTTACCCAGCGAGTGCATGCCTGCTGTTTTTTTTACGACGGCCTTTGACCGGCACGCAGTGCACGCCTTCGACACCCACGCGGTCGACTATTTGATGAAGCCGTTGCTGCCAGTTCGTTTCGCTCAGGCAATGGACAAAGTGCGCGGCCGCCTCGCAATGCGAACCACGCAAAGACATGTCCATGACCTCCGGGCGTTGTTGGCTGACAATTCTTTCGCGAATTCAGGCGCCGGGTACCTAACGCGAGTAACGGTGCGAGTCGATGATGGGGTCTTAGTTGTTCGCACCGCAGATATCGAAGCGTTTGAAACGGCCGGTAATTACATCTTGGCTCACGCCGGCGCGGCCAGCCACTTAGTGCGCGACAACTTGACCACGCTGGAATCGCAATTGGACCCACGGAGATTTTTGCGGGTGAGCCGCAGTGCACTGGTGAATCTCGATTACGTTCGTGCCTACAGCCCCTGTTCAAGGGCGAGCAGGCCATCGTTCTGCAAAACGGGAAGAAGATCACGATGACGCGCGGCTTACGCGAAGTGGAGCGCGTTACGCTTTACCTGATTCTGTGCAGCGCGCGCCGAAATTGCCAGCGTGCGACGCCTTCGCAGTAGGGATCAGCGTAGTACATCAAGCAACAAGCAATTCTCGACGCCCGACAGCAGACAGTCGCAACTGGCAGGTTGGTGTCATGATCGTAGAGCACTGGGTCCACCCAAATCTAACAGTGTTGAATTCTGGTGTTTGAGGAGAACGACGGGTTCGGAGGAGTTCATTGCGAAGCGGCTTGGTTGAAAATGTTGGTACTGGTCAAAGTGTGTTGGACGAAACGATTGAGCGAGACATTCATTTCTTGTACGACGCCACCGCGACATCATCCAATCCCACGCGGTTCAGCAGGACCGAAAAGTGCGGATGCTGCCGGATGGGCTGCAGCCGGGGATCGTTGCGGATAAAGATGAGACAGTTCGATCGCTTGGCGACGGCCTCGTCGAGCAGGGTTAACGCACGTTCCTTGTCGCCGATACTGAGATACGCCGCGGCCGATTCATACGGGCATGTATATGTACCCGCGTTGGCGGCCTTCTCCAGCAGCGGGAGCGCTTTCTCCTTCTGCCCTGCGTACCCATAGGACTGAGCCAGCATGATGAGCGCGACGGCTGACCCGTCCAGTTCAGCGCCCCGTTCCGCAAGCTTCACGGCCCGATCAAAATCACCGGCGATGTAAGCGCCGACACCGGCGCCAGAAGACACCAGCCCGACGTCCGGGTGCTGCTGCATCTTTCGATCGACCCAGTCCCGCGCCGCTTTGCTCTCGCCCACCATGAACAGCGCCCAGTTACCCCAGTCCGCCATTTCCGCGTTGAGTGGATCGAGGCGGTCGGCGTCGGCCAGCGCGCGCTTGACCTTGTCCGCTTCTCCGAGCCCCGAGTAGTAGAGCGCGAAGCCCAGTTCCGTCTGCGCCAGCCTCGTGTCGCCACGCTTCGCCTTGTTCAAGGCGATCCACGCATCCTTCCAGCGCCAGGCCATCACATACGTCAGACCGAGAGAAGACCATGCCTCGGCGGAATCGGGACGCAACGCCTGCGCTTCGGAGATTGAATCGACCACCTTCTGCAGCATGTTGATCGGCGGCTCAAAGTAAGCGAACAACTGTCGGTAGGCATCACTCCTGGCGATGTAAGCGTCGAAGAACTTTGGATCGAGCGCGATTGCCTGGTCAAACAGCTTGATGGCCTGCGGCAGGGATTCGGACGCTGTCAAGGTAGTTGTCGCATAAATTGATTTTGCTCACGCAGCTACTTGCTGATTGATGGGTGCTGTAGTTTTGGATTCTCCGTTTGCTTTGATGTGATCGGGATTGAGATGCACGATGTCGATGTGCCGCCAATTTCGTGTGGATCGTTTCCAGCGTAGCGGGTTTCTGGCTCGGGCGATTTCATAGACGGCATGACGCTGCGTCAGTATCGCGCGATCGAGACCCGCGTGTCGTTGGGCCGGCGTGACGAAGCGGATCGCGCTGTGACGATGCTCGTGGTTGTACCACTGCACCAACATGGCGGCCCAGGACCGGGCGGCCACGATATCGGCAAAGGGTTTGAGCGGATAGTCGGGACGATATTTCAGCGTTTTGAACAGTGATTCCGAGTACGGATTGTCATTGCTAACGGCGGGGCGACTCAACGAAGCCATGACACCGAGCGCTTGCAGGGTCGCGAGCATCGTGGCCCCTTTCATCGAACTGCCGTTGTCGGAGTGCAGGAGCAGTTGACCGGGCGCGATCTGTTCGCGCCGGCACAGGTCCTTCATGAGGTCACTGGCGTGGGCGCCACTTTCCTCGGCATAGATCTGCCAGGCGACGATTTTGCGACTGAATACGTCGACGAAGAGGTAGAGATAAAAGTACCCGCCGTGAACCGTGGTGGGCAAGTACGTGATGTCCCACGTATAGAGCTGATTCGGTTGTGTCGCGCACGCGGCGCGGGGCTTGGAGCGCTCTTGGGCCACGCGCTCGGTGCGCCGGTGGGTCAATTGATTCTCGGCCCGCAGGACGCGGTAAAAAGTGGATTCCGAGGCAATATAGCGCTGTTGATCGGCCAATCGTGGCACGATCTGGCTCGGCGGCAGATGCCCAAATTCAGCCGAATTGACGACCGCCAACAGGCTCGCCCGCTCCAGGGCCGAGAGCTTGTGGGCGGGCGCCTCGTGCCGCAGCGTGCGGCCATCGGCACGCTCGTCACCGCCCCATTGCCAACGCTGAAAGGTGCGCTCGCTGAAGCCCAGCAGCGCACAGGCACGTGCCAACCGAGCCCCACCCAGAAGCGCCTCGGCGATCAAGGTGCTGACCGAGAGCCGCTGTGGCTGCGTGCTCAAGCGTCCTCGGCCGCCCACAGCGCCCGGTATTTTTTTTGAAGCACCAGTAACGCCGCGGCCTCGGCCAGTGCCTTGTCTTTGCGGTTCAAATCACGCTGCAATTGCAGGTTCGTGAGCTTGAGCTGACGCAGCTCCTCGGATTCCTCGCGCTGACCCGCGGCACTGGCAAGCTGACAAAAGTCGCTGCGCCATTGCACCAACTCGTGCGCAAACAATCCCCGTTCACGACACCAGGCGTTCAGCCCTTCCTCGCCCAGGCCGTGGCTCTCCTGCAAGGCCAGCAATCGTTCTGCGGCCGTGAAATCAACGCCGCGTTTGGCGCTCGGCAGCGACTTCCGCTGCTCCCGCAGCATCATTTTCATCCAGCCTCGCAACGTACCTTTGCTCATGTTCAGCTCATCGGCAACCGAACCCACCGTCTGTTCGCTGGACCGGGCAAACACTTTCGCTAGCGCTTGCTCTTTGAATCCATCCACATAATTTCTTTGTCTCATAGCCATTGTCCTCGCTGTCTATTCTCCATGCTCTTCGGCGCCAGCAGTGTGCTTCCGCCGCCTACGGCGGCGGAAGCACACTGCTGCTCTCATGGATAACGTTGCACGCGACAACTACCCTGACACGGGGGGGATTGGTGGCTAACGAGATCCAGCTGATAACGCCCCGCCACGTACGCTTCGTAGGCCTTGAGATTGGAGGTCGGAAACTCATCCAGCGCCCGCTGCTCCTCCGCGAGGATCGCTACCTTCAGCGACTGCGACACCGCGGCGGCGATACCGGACTGCAGCGCGAACAGATTCGTGTCGTCGGCACGGCCGTCATAGGCCTTGTCCCAGACGACGAGGCCCTTGCTCAGATCTTCGAGTTCCGCGGTGATACGCAGAGTCTTGTCCGCGGAAATGCTGACCACGCCGTCGAGCACATACTGCACGTCGGGCAGCTGGCGCCGGATGTAATCGTGCGTCTTGTTGTCCTTGAAGGTGAACGCTGATGGCGTAGGCACGACTCTCAGGCCGGAGATCGTCCTCAGGTTGCGGATCAGTTCCCGCGTGACCTGATCCGCGAACGGCCGCCAGGCCTCAGGCGCATTGGCGGACACATCGAATGGCACGACGACGACATAGGGCGCGTCGGCGCCGGGCGAGTCTGCGCCCGGGCTCGTCTGCACTGATACGAAGGCGCGCCAGCTAAGGAACGCGACGATCAGCACGCCGATCGTCATCAGTGGCCATTGCCAAAGCCGGCGGGAGACACGAGGCGATACCGGCGCGGGTGACTCATCTTTCGCTTTCGCTGAATCGCCCGTGCCCTCGGGGAGCACCGTCACCGGCGCGATGAACTGGTAGCCGCGGCCGCGGATCGTCACAATGGTCTTCTGCAGCTCGCCGCTGTCACCGAGGATCTTGCGCGCGCTCTTGACGTGATTGCTCAGCGTCGCATCCGAGACCTCGCGCCCGTCCCAGACTTCGCGGAACAGCTCTTCGCGGGAGAGGACCCGGTCGCGGTGGCCGATGAGGTACACCAGCAGATCGAACACCTTGGGTTCCGCCGCGATGGCGGAATCCCCGCTGGTGATCCGGTAGCGTGCCGTGTCGATGACGTATTCGGCGATCTGGTATTTCAAGTTATCGAATCATTACCCAAAGATTATGCAGGCCTCATGCAGCACCGCGGCCGACTCGCCATTGTGGCACCCGCTCGAACCACTACCACCTGAGGAGAACTCGAATGCCGACGCCACTGCAAATCCTGCTGGACCCTGTCTCTCTGACCGTACTGGGATTGTACGGAGCCCTGATACTTCTGGAAACGCTGTTTCCCGCGCGCCAACTGCCGCAGGTGAAGGGCTGGAAGACCCGCGCCCTGATCGTTTTCGTCTGCTATTTCTACCTGTCGTCGTACCTGCCCCTGCTCTGGGGCGACACGCTGCTCCAGTACCAGCTCTTCGACCTGACTGCGCACAACCCCTTCGTGGGGGCCGCGATCGGCGTACTTGTCTATGAGCTGTTCGTCTATGTGTGGCACCGGGCCATGCACCGCGTCCACTGGCTCTGGCGCTTCTTCCACCAGATGCACCACAGCGCCGAACGCGTGGACAGTTATGGTGCGTTCTACTTCAGCCCCCTGGACATGGTCGGGTTTACGTTTCTCACCAGCCTCAGCATGACCGCGGTAGTGGGCTTGAGCGCGCAGGCCGTCACTTACTTCCTGTATGCGACGATGTTCCTGGCCGTCTTCCAGCACATCAACGTGCGCACGCCGCAGTGGCTGGGATACATCGTGCAACGGCCCGAGAGCCACAGCGTCCATCATGGCCAAGGCGTTCATCACTACAACTATTCCGACCTGCCGTTGTTCGACATCCTGTTCGGCACTTTCCGCAACCCTAAGGAGTTCGTAGCCGAATGCGGTTTCTACGATGGCGCTTCCGCGAAGCTCCCGCAGATTCTCATCTTCAAGGACATTGCCGGCAGCGAATTCGACCCCGCGATGAGACTACGGTAGGCGGATGGCGGCATCCCGCGTCACCGGTCACATTGATGAAAGGAAAACTACTATCGATGCAGCGCCCGGCTCCTTTGTTAGCACAACGAGATCGCACGCCGCCTACGAGTCCCGCGGCTGCCAATGGACAGCGGCCTAACGCGCGACCGAAATTGACCCTGATCGAATGATTGCGGACGACTGGTTCGGAACGGTCACTTGGGCCGTTATCGGCCCAGACCCGTCATTGATGGTTCCGATTTGGCGGCCTCTAAGCGGGCATTCGCAAGGAGAGCCGTGATACATGCTTGGCGTGTTCCACGACCAGCCCCGACGTAGTCGGTCAACGCCAACGCCATAGAAGCCCTGCTGTTCGATCACGCGATACCTACGGTCCTCGGTCGCGAGTCGTCGCCCGCGCTAACGTCGCGAAGTCATATAGAACAGGAACATTTGATGCATGGCGCGCAGCGCATCCGCAGCATTCCGGTAATAAAGATCTTCATTAAACGCGACTGACTGCGCACTGGTCGTCGTCAGCGTTGTCGTATTTGTTAGGTCATCTGCGGATCCCTTGAATTCGCCCTTCGACTTGGTTCCCACCGTGAAAGGATCGTTCTGTGGGACGATGGACTGTTTCAGCCATAGGCGCGTGCCCGGCCCCATCTTGCCAATAAATTGGAATTGAGAATCGCCGGCACGCAAATGCTGGATGAAGTCGACGTTAGCGCGGGCGCCACGTAGCAAACCGCCGCTGGCCTTCGCCGTACCCATATCGATGACAGCGCTGATGGTCAGGAATTCCGCATTCATGGGATAGGACATGCGCACAAACGTGGACGTGGAAACTGGGCTGATCGTGCCGCAATCAATCGCGAATGGCCGGCCTTTGGGGCTAACATAGACCACTGACTCACTCGTGAATCCTTTCGAGGAGCTTGCGTACGCGCCGTCCGAGCGCTCACCGACACGAATGCCCTGGTCGTATTTGGCCGAATACTTTTTGAACAATTCGTTAGCGGTGAGTTCTTCATAAGGCACTATGTCGATGCCCGCAGCGCGGAAGTCGGATTCGATCTGTGCCAGCCAGCCATCCGCCACGGCCTGCATTTTGGCTTCGTCCAAGCCACCGGGAATCCCGCCTTCGGCGGAGCGCGTGTAAGAACGTGTTCCGGCACCGGAATTGCCTGACGCGCTCTTCGAGTTGACAAACTGCACGCACATATTGGTGATGGCAACTCGCTTGATGCCCTTGAGTTTGCCGTCGGCTTGCGTCGCCACGTAAGTAGCC
>JAYVJR010000001.1:0-2299 GCA_043769085.1 Gammaproteobacteria bacterium | reverse complement strand
CAGTGCAGGCGCACGCAGGCATGCAGGCGTTGCGTGATGCGCAGCCCGAAGTTGCTGCCCTTGTTGAGAAACTCCAAAACCAGAACTCGATCAGTCTGCAACCGATTGAATGGAATGCGGAACCCATAGAGTCAATGAGCGTCGGCCATAGACTAGGCGCATATACGCTGATCCGCGAGATTGGTCGGGGTGGCATGGGTAGTGTCTGGCTGAGTGAGCGCGCAGACGGACTCTACGAGGGCCGCGTTGCCATCAAACTGCTCAGCGCGCCAGTGCTGAGCGACGTGTCAGCCCGTCAGCGCTTTGCGCGCGAGGGCGAACTGCTGGCCAGACTGGCGCACCCGAACATTGCCCGACTGCTTGATGCCGGAACTTCGGACGAAGGCGCGAGATTTCTGGTGCTCGAATACGTTGACGGTGTCACCTTGAGCGAGTATTGTGGCAAGCGCTCATTGAGCATCGAGGCGACTATCGCGTTGTTCTGCCAGGCGGTTGATGCCGTGGCCTATTCACACGCACAGCTCATCCTGCATCGTGACATCAAGCCTGGCAACATCCTGGTGACTCAGGCGGGCGTCGTGAAGTTGCTCGACTTCGGGCTTGGCAAACTGCTGGTGGAAGAAGAGGCACAACTGGTTGTTGCGGCGGACGTTACGCGCATGCTTGGTATCGGCTACACGCCGCGTTATGCGCCATCGGAGCAGATTCGCGGCGGCAGCATGACAACAGCCAGTGACGTCTATTCACTAGGCGTCACGCTCTACGAAATCGTGACCGGTGCTGTGTTTGAACGGGACAAAAACTACACACGACCGTCTGAACGACTGGCGCAATCGCCGATGCGCAGCACTCTTTCAAGGCTCGTGCGCGGTGATATTGACAGCATCATCGCCAAGGCAGTCAGCGAGATACCCGAGGATCGCTATGTCAACGCTGCAGCACTTGGTGAAGATCTGCGTAGATTCATGAAATCAGAACCAGTCACCGCACGGCCTGATACCGGACTATACCGAGCCGGAAAATTCATTCGCAGACACAAGCTTGCAGTAGGCTCAACCGTACTGGTGACAATCGCGGTTCTGTTATCGCTCGCCGTTACTTTTATGCAATGGCAGGAGGCACGTGCCCAGCGCGATGCCGCCCGATTCGAAGCGAGTCGCTCGCGAGCACAATCAGATTTGGTGAGCTTCCTGCTGGGAGACGTGAAACTGTCGCCGGACGCACAACGCGAACGACTGCAAAAGGCACGCGAAATGGTCGCGAAACAAAGCGTTAATGACCCGCGCATTAAACCAAGGCTTCTGCTCAGCATTGCCGGTCGATATGCAGACATTGGTGACGCTGCCGGTAACGCAGAAACCGTGCGCGAAGCCGAGATATTTGCCACAGGTATTGATGACCCTCAGTTGAACGCTGATTTGCTGTGCGGGAAGGCCGACAATCTTGCCGATACAGGAGCCTTCGACGAAGCTTTGGCGATGGTTGGTCGCGGATTCCGCGAGCTTGAGCGGATGCGTTACGCGCCCGCCGGTGCGTTCAAGGAATGTGCTGCTGTTGAAAGTTACATGCTCGTGCGCACTGCTCGCTACCAGCAGGCAGAACTTCGTATGCGTGAAGCGCTGCGTCGTGTCGAAGCCGAAGGCATCACACACCATTCCATCTGGACAAGTACAGCACATACGCTCGCGGCTACCTTGCGTGAAGTAGGGCACAACACCGAATCGTTAACAGTTATTCGAGCCTTGCTCAAGCGCATGCAGGAAATGGGAAGGGAAAGTACGCTGGGTTACAAGAGTTCGAGCGTCAGTGAGGCGCTGACGCTAATAGAGGGCGGGCAGCCGAAATTGGGCAGAACCCGCATTGAAGCCAGCAGTGGAGCAGATGTGCCGTGGAGAGCACAACATGCATTCGCCGTTGCCACTGCGCTGCTGGGCGACCCGGCGAGTGCAGCAAGCGCGCTTCTGGATATCGAAAAACGAGCGCGCGCTTCCGGGGATGTCGTGTCAGCGCAAGGCATCGAGCTGCAAGGTGCATTGTTTGCCGTGCGCGCGAATCCCGGTAATGCGAATGCGCCGGCTATCAAGCAGACGCTCGCGCGGTCGGCCAGCCACGTCGGGCAGGCGACAACATCAAGCGTTGTTGCAGCATGCCTGCACGCTGAGGTTGCGTTCGCTGCAAATCAGTTTGAAGACGCACTGTCGCGTTTGCTGGAAGCCGAAAAAAACTACAAATCCGCAATGCCACCAACATCATGGGCGATCACTCATTCGATGCTCAAATCCAGAGCACATAGTGCCGC